>CAXTAO010000001.1:0-381049 GCA_964242625.1 uncultured Caulobacteraceae bacterium
AGGAGATCAACGGCGTGCGCATCATCGGCATCGACGTGCCGGGCTTCGGCGTGCCCACCCACGCGGAAGCCAAGGACGTGCTGGCGGGCGCCATGCTCGCCTACGCCCGGCGCGAGGCCGAGGCGGGCCCGGTGCAGGCCCCGGCGCTGCAGAGCGACCGTCCGACCGTCACGCTCCTCGGCGAGATGTTCCCCGCCGATCCCGTAGGGATCGGCATGATGCTGGAGCCCATGGGCCTGGCCGCGGGCCCTGTCGTGCCGACGCGCGAGTGGCGCGAGCTCTACGCCGCCCTCGACTGCGCGGCGGTGGCGGCGATCCACCCGTTCTACACCGCCAGCGTGCGCGAGTTCGCCGCCGCGGGACGCAAGGTCGTGGGCTCGGCCCCGGTCGGTCGCGATGGGACGGCCGCTTGGCTCGACGCGATTGGCGACGCCTGCGGGATCGCGCGAGCACAGGTCGACGCGGCCAAGAACAAGGTGCTGGGCGCGATCACGGGGGCGCTCGCGGCCAAGCCGGTCAGCGGCCGCATCACCGTCTCCGGCTACGAGGGGTCCGAGCTCCTCGTCGCCCGTCTCCTGATCGAGTCCGGCGCGCAGGTGCCCTATGTCGGCACTGCCTGCCCGCAGACGGCGTGGAGCGAGCCTGATCATCAGTGGCTCGACGCCCACGGCTGCCGCGTGAAGTTCCGCGCCTCGTTGGAGGACGACCTCGCCGCCTTCGCCGAGCACGGCCCCGACCTCGCCATCGGCACCACCCCCGTAGTGCAGCACGCCAAGGAGCGCTCGGTCCCGGCGCTCTACTTCACCAACCTGATCTCCGCGCGGCCGCTGATGGGCGTGGCGGGGGCGGGCTCCCTTGCGCAGGTGGTCAACGCCGCCATGGCCAACCGCGCGCGCTTCGACCGGATGAGCGCCTTCTTCGAGGGCGTGGGTACGGGCGACGCGGCGGGCGTCTGGGAAGACGTTCCGACCGCTCGGCCCGAGTTCAAGGCGCGCTACGCCCGCCAGGCCGCCGCGTCGCGCGCCGCCGAGGAAGCGGTGGGCACATGACGCTCGTCCTCGATCACGACAGGGCCGGCGGATACTGGGGCGCGGTCTACGCCTTCACCGCAATCAAGGGTCTGCAGGTCGTCATCGACGGCCCGGTGGGTTGCGAGAACCTGCCGGTCACGAGCGTCCTCCACTACACCGACGCGCTCCCGCCCCACGAGCTGCCCATCGTCGTCACGGGTCTCGGCGAGGAGGAGCTCGGCAAGACGGGGACCGAGGGCGCCATGCGCCGCGCCCGCGCCGTGCTCGACCCCGACCTGCCGGCGGTGGTGGTCACGGGCTCGATCGCCGAGATGATCGGCGGCGGGGTCACGCCGCAGGGCGCCAATGTCGTGCGCTTTCTCCCGCGCACCATCGACGAGGACCAGTGGCAGAGCGCTGACAGGGCGTTGACCTGGCTGTGGACGCAGTTCGGCCCAAAGAAAGGGCCGCCCAAACCACGCGATCGTGAGACCGGCGCCCGGCCGAAGGTCAACATCGTCGGCGCCACCTACGGCATGTTCAACCTGGCGAGCGACCTGCACGAGGTGCGTCGTCTGATCGAGGGGATCGGCGCGGAGGTCAACATGGTGTTCCCGCTGGGAAGCCACCTCGCCGACATCCGCCGCCTGGGCGAGGCCGACGTCAACGTCTGCCTCTACCGCGAATTCGGGCGCGGTCTCTGCGAAACGCTGGAGCGCCCGTACCTGCAGGCCCCCATCGGCGTCGAGCAGACCACGCGCTTCCTCCGTGCGCTGGGCGAACTCACGGGCCTCGATCCCGAGCCGTTCATCACGCGCGAAAAGCACACCACGCTCAAGCCCGTGTGGGACCTGTGGCGCTCGGTGACGCAGGACTTCTTCGGTACCGCCAGCTTCGCGGTGGTGGCCACCGACACCTACGCTCGGGGCCTGCGCGGCTTCCTCGAGGGCGACCTCGGCCTGCCGTGCACCTTCGCGGTGAGCCGCACGGCTGGCGCGAAGCCCGACAATGTCGAGGTTCGCCGCCTCGTGCGCGAGCGGCCGCCGCTCGTGCTGTTCGGCAGCTTCAACGAGCGCATGTATGCGGCGGAGGCCGGCTCGCGCGCGACCTGGATACCCGCGAGCTTCCCCCTGGCGGTGGTGCGTCGCCACACGGGCACGCCGTTCATGGGCTACGCGGGCGCGACCTTCCTCGTGCAGGAGGTCTGCAACGCGCTGTTCGACGCGCTCTTCCACATCCTCCCGCTCGCCCAGACCCTGGACGCGGCCGAGCCCACGCCCGCGCGCCGCCACGTCGAGCTTCTGTGGGACGACGAGGCGAAGGCCGCGCTCGACGCCATCGTCGAGGCCGAGCCCGTGCTCGTGCGCATCTCAGCGGCCAAGCGGCTGCGCGACGCGGCGGAGCGTAGCGCCCGGCTGGCGGGGGAGGGGCGCGTCTCCACCGCGCGCATGCGCGCCGCCCAGGCCGCCGTGGTCGCGGGGCGGGCGGCATGACGCGCCTCGCCGCCTCGAATTTCGGACGGAGCACGCCGCATCGGTGCGCCCTGTCCTTCCGAGTTTCGGTTTCGCATTCGCGGGGCCGGATGCGTCACGACGATTGTCGTCGTGACGACGAGCGTCGTCCTGTCCCGTCCGCAAATGGTCGGGACACGGCGATGCGGAGGTAAGGAGAAGCAAATGGTGGAACGAGACCATGCCACCGCCAGCCTTTCCGGACTGAGCGAAGCCGAAGCCAAGGAGTTCCACAAGATTTTTGTGGCGAGCTTCATTGGGTTCACGCTGATCGCGATCGTGGCTCACATCCTCGTATGGAACTGGCGGCCGTGGCTGCCCGGACCCAACGGGTATGCCGAGCTCACCGATCACGTGAGGCTGGCTCACCAGTCACTCATGTCGTTCCTGGCATAAGGGAGAAGAGACATGTGGAGAGTTTGGCTTCTATTCGACCCGCGTCGTGCCTTGATCGGGTTGTTCGCATTCCTGTTGACGCTGGCGTTGCTGATCCACTTCATCCTGCTCAGCACGCCTCGCTTCAACTGGATCGAAGGACCCACGATGAAGAAGCCGGCCGCGGCGGCCCAACTGAGCCCGAGCGATCCGGCCAGATTGGGATGACGAGAGCGGCGGCGGGCGGTTCCGGGGCGACCCGGGCCGTCCGCCACCGGATCTTCAACGCGGCCCGCTCACGCGCGTCGCAACCGGGGCGGGAGGCTCCACCATGGCGTTGCTGAGCTTCGAACGAAAATACCGGGTTCGAGGGGGCACGCTCGTCGGCGGCGACCTGTTCGACTTCTGGGTAGGTCCTTTCTACGTCGGCTTCTTCGGCGTGACCTCCGCCTTCTTCGCTTTCCTCGGAACTGCACTGATTATCTACGGCGCGGCCATGGGTCCGACGTGGAACATCTGGCGCATCAACATCTCGCCGCCCGACGTCAGCTACGGCCTGGCGCTCGCGCCTTTCGCCGAGGGCGGGCTTTGGCAGGCGATCACCGTCTGCGCCCTGGGCGCATTCAGTTCCTGGGCGCTGCGCGAGGTGGAGATCTCGCGCAAGCTGGGCATCGGTCTGCACGTACCCTTCGCCTTCGGCGTGGCGATTTTCGCATACTTCACCCTGCAGGTGATCCGGCCGGTGCTCCTGGGCGCCTGGGGCAACGCTTTTCCCTACGGCATCTTCTCCCACCTCGAGTGGGTGTCGAACACGGGCTACAAGTACCTGAACTTCCACTACAACCCTGCACACATGATCGCGGTGTCGTTCTTCTTCGCGACGACGTTGGCGCTGTCCCTGCACGGCGGCCTCATCCTGTCGGCGGTCAATCCCGGCAAGGGCGGGACGGTGAAGACGCCCGAGCACGAGGATACCTTCTTCCGCGACGTGATGGGCTATTCGGTCGGCACGCTCGGCATCCACCGCGTGGGGCTGTTCCTCGCGCTGTCCGCCGGGGTCTGGAGCGCGATCTGCATCGTGATCTCGGGGCCGGTTTGGGCCAACGGCTGGCCCGAGTGGTGGAACTGGTGGCGCAACCTGCCGATCTGGTCTCAGTAAGAAGGGCGCGAAGCACAATGGCCGCCTATCAGAACATCTTCACCCAGATCCAGGTCCGAGGACCGGCGGAGCGAGGCGTGGCGCTTCCCGCCGCGGACCTTCCCCGCACCGAGGGCGTGGTCTTCAACCGCTTCCTGGGATGGCTGGGCAACGCCCAGGTCGGTCCGATCCACCTCGGCCTTACCGGCGTGCTCTCGCTCGTGTGCGGGTTCATCGCCTTCGAGGTCATCGGCCTCAACATGTGGGCGTCGGTCGGCTGGGACCCCGTGCAGTTCCTGCGCCAGCTGCCCTGGCTTTCGCTGCAGCCGCCGGGGCCGGAGTACGGCCTGAAGATCCTGCCGCCGTTGCAGGAAGGCGGCTGGTGGCTGATCGCGGGCTTCTTCCTGACCACCTCCGTCCTCCTGTGGTGGACGCGGACCTACCGGCGCGCGAAGGCGCTCGGCATGGGCACGCACGTGCCATGGGCCTTCGCCGCGGCGATCTGGCTCTACCTCGTGCTGGGCTTCATCCGTCCCGTGCTGATGGGTAGCTGGAGCGAGGCGGTGCCGTTCGGCATCTTCCCGCACCTGGACTGGGTCGGCGCGTTCTCGATCCGCTACGGCAACCTGTTCTACGATCCGTTCCACTGCCTGGCGATCGTCTTCCTCTACGGGTCGACGCTGCTGTTCGCCATGCACGCGGCGACGGTGCTGGCGATCAGCCGCTACGGCGGAGACCGCGAGATCGAGCAGATCACCGACCGCGGGACGGCGTTCGAGCGCGGCGCCCTGTTCTGGCGCTGGACCATGGGCTTCAACGCCACCGCCGAGTCGATCCACCGGTGGGCCTGGTGGTTCGCGGTGCTGACGCCGGTGACCGGCGGGCTCGGCATCCTCCTCACCGGCACGGTGGTGGACGACTGGCACGCCTGGGCGGTGCTCCACCACTACGCCTACAGCCAGTAAGCGGCGCCTCAGGCCCGGGCGGTCGCGCCCGGGCCGAACGGCGCGTTCAGCCTTACGATGGCGGCGTTCAGCACCACGGCGAACGCGACCCAGGCGAGATAGGGCGCGAGGAGCCAAGGACCGATCGCCGTGTAGGGCGCTACGGCGAAGATCAGACCCAGCACCGACAGCCAAAGCAGGGGCGCTTCGACCAGCGCCCAGTCGGGCCGCTTCAAGGTGAAGAACAAGGGGCTCCAAAGCGCGTGCAGCACCATGTTGATCCCGTAGGCCGCACCGATACGCCAGCGCGCCGCGGTGTCAGGCGCATGCGTCCACGCCAGCACCCCCGCCCACGCGGCGAGCGCGAGGATCACGGTCCAGGCCGGTCCAAAGAGCCAGTTCGGTGGGTTCCAGGGAGGTTTGCGCAGCGCCGCGTACCAGGCGCCGACCTGCGTCATCAGCCCGCCGACGGCCAGGAGGCCCACGGTCAGGAGGGCGGCGACGACGATCGTGGACATGGGATGGAGACCTCCGCGTCCAGCCGGAACGGCGGGATGAGGGCGGCGTTGCAGTTTGCGAACAAAAGCCGGGACGCGGCGCCGTGCGCCGTCCACCGAAGCCGAACAGGGAGACGGTCATGCGCCCATCTACATTGACGCTCGGCATCGCCGCGCTCGCCGCGTTCCAGGTGGGCGCGCCGCACGCGCTCGCCGCCGCCAAGCCGAGCGCCCAGGCTGCGAGCTGCGCCGACTCGGCGCGCCGGCAGGGCCTGACCGGGAGCCAGCGCGCCGAATTCGAGCGCACATGCCTCAAGGGCCCGCTCGCGTCCACGCGGCCCACGGCCCCGACGGCGGCCTCCAAGGAGTCGCAGGCCGTCACCAAGCCGAGCGGCGTGGACCGCACTACCCGCACGCGCCAGTGCGCAGACGAAGCCGATCGCAAGCATCTCGCCGACAAGGAGCGCAAGGCGTTCCAGCTGTCGTGCCTCGCCACCGCGGGACCCGTCAGCGAAGGCGAGACGGGGACGCGGCAGCCGCACCCCGCGCACCAGATCAAGGGCATCGGCGTCAACAACTACAAGCCCGACGCTAAGGCGGCGCATTCGGCGCCCGACCACGACCCGCCGCCCGCCGCCAAGCCGCAGCGCTGACGCGCATGGGCTGACGGCGGCGCGCCCCGGCGAGCTCAGCCTGCGGCGCCTCGCCGCTTGAAGCCCGTCTGCCGCGGGGCGCCGCGGGCCGCGGGTCTGGCCGCGCGCTTCGGGGTGTCGCCGCGAGACCGCTCGCGCTGAGGGTCGTAGGCGTCGGCCGCGTCCACGGGCAGGATGTCGGGCTCGCCTTCGCAGGCGCTGGCGCGCACGGCGGCTTCGAACCGCTCAGCCGCCTCGCGGCGAATCTCGAAGCGGGTCTCGTGCTCCAGCACCCGGATAGCGCCGATCTCGCGCTTGGTGACGTCGCCGCGGCGACAGATAAGCGGCAGGAGCCAGCGCGCCTCCGCACGGCGGCGCCGGCCGAGGGGCACGGCGTACCAGGCCGAGTCCTCGAAGCCCGGCCGCGCGTCCGTCGTCCTGTCGGCGATGAAGGTCGCCGGGGGCGGCGGCGCGGCCAGCGAGACCTCCTCCGGGGCGGGCATGGCCGCGCGGCGACCCCCGACCAGGGCGGCCACCACCTCTTCGGGCGTCGCTCCCGCCAGAAGAGCGCGTGCGACGACGAGGTCGTCGTCCGCCGCATCGCCCGCGGGTCGCAGCTGATCGATCAGACGCGCCTGGTCGCGCTCGCGCACGTCGGCGGCGGAAGGCGGCGGACCCCAGTGCGCCTCGACGGCCGCCTCCCGCAGCAGGGCCTCCACGCGTCTGCGCTTGGGCGCCGGCACGACGAACGCCGACACGCCCTTGCGTCCGGCGCGCCCCGTGCGCCCCGACCGGTGTTGCAGCGCCTGGGCGTCGGTCGGCGGCTCGGCGTGGATCACGAGCTCGAGATCGGGGATGTCGATCCCCCGCGCCGCAACGTCGGTCGCCACGCACACCCGCGCGCGCCGGTCGCGCAGGGCCTGCAGGGCGTGGGTGCGCTCGGCCTGGGTGAGCTCGCCCGAGAGCGCCACCACCGAGAAACCGCGCTCGAGCAGGCGGCCGTGGAGCCGGCGCACCGCCTCGCGGGTCGAGCAGAACACGAGCGTGCTCGCCGCTTCGTGGAACCGCAGGAGGTTGACGACCGCGCCCTCCACGTCCCGGGGCTGCACGAGGACGGCGCGGTGCTCGATGTCGGCGTGGCCGCCCCCGTCTCCGACGCTGAGGCGCAGGGCGTCGGTCTGGTAGCGCCGAGCCAGCGCTAGGATGGGCTTGGGCAGGGTGGCCGAGAACAACAAGGTGCGCCGTTGCGGCGGCGTGGCGTCCAGGAGCGCCTCGAGCTCCTCGCGGAAGCCCAGGTCCAGCATCTCGTCGGCCTCGTCGAGCACGACAGCGCGCAGGCACGACAGGTCCAGTGCGCCGCGCGCAAGGTGGTCGCGCAGCCGGCCCGGCGTGCCGACCACGACGTGCACGCCCGCGCGCAGCGCGCGCTGCTCGCGGCGCGGCTCGGCCCCGCCGACGCATACGGTCACCTGCGCGCCCAGGTCGGCGTAGAGCCACTCCAGTTCGCGCGCGACCTGCAGAGCGAGCTCACGCGTAGGCGCCACGACGAGCGCCAGAGGCGCGCCGGCCCGCTCGGGCGTGGCGTCCTCGCCGATGAGGTCGGCGGCCATGGCGAGGCCGTAGGCCACGGTCTTGCCCGACCCCGTGCGGGCGGAGACGAGGAGGTCGCGCCCGTTGGCCTGCGGATCGGCCACCGCCGACTGGACGGGCGTGAGTTCGGCGTAGCCGCGCGCCGACAGCGCGCGCCCGATCGCTTCGGGCATGTGGGGGGCGAGCATTCGCGAGGGTTCCGGTGCGGCGGTTCGCGCCGTCACGGGCCGAACGGGAGCCGGTGAGATAGGCCCGCGGCCGCCCGTTCTCAACGCGTCAGGCCCGTGGCGGAACGCGGGCCGGACGCTTCAGTGGTTGTCGCGCGGGACGCCCATGGTCTGGGCGATGCGCTGGTAGCCCACGGCGTTCTCGAGCACCGCGCCCGTTTCGAGCTGGCCGACGAGGCCGCGCTGGATCTCCTGCCAGGGCGTCTGGTTCTTGGGATAGGGGAAACCCCCCTGCGCACGCAGAGCCTCCCGACGCGCCGCCAGGTCGTCTTCGGCGATCAGGACGTCGGCGCGGCCCTCCGCCAGGTCGATGCGCACCCGGTCGCCCGTGCGCAGGATCGCCAGCCCGCCCATGGCCGCCGCCTCCGGCGAGGCGTTCAGGATCGAGGGCGAGCCCGAAGTGCCCGACTGGCGACCGTCGCCGATGCAGGGCAGGGCGTGCACGCCCTGTTCGATCAGATAGATGGGCGGGCGCATGTTCACGACCTCCGCCGCACCCGGATAGCCGATCGGCCCCGCCCCGCGCATGAACAGCAGGGTGTAGGCGTCGATCGCGAGCGCCGGGTCGTCGATGCGGTGGTGATAGTCCTCCGGACCGTCGAACACGACCGCGCGGCCTTCGAACACATCCGGGTGCGCCGGGTCGGACAGGTAGCGCGCGCGGAATTCCTCGGAGATCACGCTCGTCTTCATGATCGCGCTGTCAAACAGGTTGCCCGAGAGCACGAGGAAGCCCGCCCGCGCCTTCAGCGGACGGTCGAAGGGGCGGATCACCTCGGGGTTCTCGCAGCGCGCCTCGCGGCAGTTGTCGCCGAGCGTACGCCCATTGACCGTCAGCGCGTGCTCGGCGATCAGCCCGTGGTCCATCAGCTCGCGCACCACCGCCGGCACGCCGCCCGCGCGGTAGAAGTCCTCGCCCAGGTACTCGCCCGCGGGCTGCAGATTGACGAGAAGCGGCACCTCGAGCCCGTGGTCCTGCCAGTCCTGAATGTCGAGCGGCACGCCCACGTGGCGCGCGAGCGCATTGAGGTGAATGGGCGCGTTGGTGGAGCCGCCGATCGCGGAATTGACCTTGATTGCGTTCAGGAAGGCGTCGCGGGTGAGGACGTCCGACGGTTTCAGGTCCTCCGCCACCATCTCCACGATGCGCAGGCCCGTGCGATAGGCGCTCTCCTGCCGGTCGCGGTAGGGGGCTGGGATGGCGGCCGATCCCGGCAAGCTCATGCCGAGCGCCTCGGCCAGCGAGTTCATGGTCGTGGCCGTGCCCATGGTGTTGCAGAAGCCGGTGGACGGGGCCGACGACGACACCAGCCTGATGAAGCCCTGGTAGTCGATCTCACCCGCCGCCAACGCCTCGCGCGCCTTCCAGACGATGGTGCCGGAGCCCGTGCGCTCGCCCTTGAACCAGCCGTTGAGCATGGGACCGACGGAGAGCGAGATCGCGGGGATGTTCACGGTGGCCGCCGCCATCAGGCACGCCGGGGTGGTCTTGTCGCAGCCGGTGGTCAGCACCACGCCGTCGAGAGGATAGCCGTAGAGCACCTCCACCAGGCCCAGATAGGCCAGGTTGCGGTCGAGGCCGGCGGTGGGGCGCTTGCCCGTCTCCTGGATGGGGTGGACCGGGAACTCGAGCGCGATCCCGCCCGCGGTGCGGATCCCCTCGCGGATGCGCTCGGCCAGCACCAGGTGATGGCGGTTGCAGGGCGAGAGGTCGGAGCCCGTCTGCGCGATCCCGATGATCGGCTTGCCCGACTGCAGCTCCTCCAGCGACAGGCCGAAGTTGAGGTAGCGCTCGAGGTAGAGCGCGGTCATGTCGACGTTGGCCGGGTTGTCGAACCAGGCGCGTGAACGGAGCTTGCGCGGGCCGCCCGGGGCCGGGCTCATATCGTCGGGCATGGGCGGGTGGCCTTCAGCGGGCGTCGGTGGTGAAGCGGTAGACGGTGGTGACGCGATAGGTCTGGCCGGGGTCGAGCCGCACGCTTGGGAAGCTCGGGCGGTTGGGCGAATCGGGGAAGTGCTGCGGCTCCATCGCGAGGCCGGCCCCCTGGCGGTAGATGGTGCGGTCGACGCCGACCACGGTCGCGTCCAGGAAGTTGCCCGAATAGACCTGCAACCCGGGTTCGGTCGTCGAGAGCTCCATCACCCGGCCGGAGGCGGAGTCCTCAAGGCGCGCCGCCAGCCGCGGGGCGGCCCTGACCCCGCCGTTCAGCACCCAGTTGTGATCGTACCCACGCCCGATCACCATCTGCGAATCGCGTCCGTCGGCGATGCGCTCGCCGATGGCATGGGGCGTGCGGAAGTCGAAGGGGGTGCCCGCCACCGGCCGGATCTCGCCGGTGGGGATCAGCCCCTTGTCGACAGGCGTGATGGCGTCGGCCACGAGCGTCAGGCGCTGGTCGTAGATCGTGCGCCCGCTGGCCGCGCCCGCCAGGTTGAAGAAGCTGTGATTGCTGAGGTTGACCACGGTCGGCTTGTCGGTGACCGCCTCGATGCGCTCGGTCAGCTCGTTGCGCTCATTCAGGCTGTAGGTGACACGGGCCTTCAGCGTGCCGGGATAGCCCTCCTCGCCATCGGGGCTCGTGCGGGCGAGGGTGACGCTGGCCTCCGGGCCGTTCTTCACCTCGACGACGGTCCACAGCTGCTTGTCGAAGCCGTGCACGCCGCCGTGCAGGGAGTTCGGGCCGTCGTTCACCGCCAGCCGGTAGCTGCGCCCGTCGAGCGAAAAGGCGCCGTGGGCGATGCGGTTGGCGAACCGACCGACGGTCGCGCCGAAGAACTGCGGCTTGGTAAGGTAGCCCGTCATGTCGGGGTAGGAGAGCACGACGTCGGCGCGCCGGCCCGCGCGGTCGGGCGTCACGAGCGACTGCAGCATGGCGCCCCAGGCGACGATCCGGGCGCTGACGCCGTGGCCGTTGGTCAGCGTCACCGCCTCGACGGGCGTGCCGTCCGCCAGGGCGCCGAAGCGACCACGCGCGGCGGTGGCCGCCTGGGCCGACGATGCGGCCGCAAGGAAGACGCCCGCCAGGGCTGCGGCTCCACGAACGTTCATGCGCTCCCCCCACCCGTCGGCCGCGGCGCCTCGCGTTGACGCTGCAGCCGGCGCTTCTATACTCCGACAAATAAAGAAGTATCGCGCCCACCCGCAAGGGGAAACGACGGCGCTGCGGGAGGCTAATCGGGCATGGTCGACGTCGTCACACCTGCGCGTTCGAGCGCATCGGGCTTGGGGGTCGGCGCGGGCCCGACCTACCGCTCGGCGCTGACACTCCTGGCCAGCCTCTTCTTCATGTGGGGCTTCGCCACGGTCCTCAACAACACGCTCCTGCCGCACCTGCGCAGCGTGTTCGACCTGAGCTACACGCAGGCGACGCTGATCGAGTCCGTGTGGTTCATCGCCTATTTCGTGGCGTCGATTCCCTCGGCCAAGCTCATCGAGCGGGTCGGCTACAAGCGCTCCATGGTGGTCGGGCTCCTGATCATGGCGGGCGGGGGCGTGCTCATGGCGCCGGCGGCCATGATCCCGTCCTACGGTCTCGTGCTGGCGGCGCTGTTCATCATCGCGTCGGGCATCACGCTCCTGCAGGTCGCGGCCAACCCCTACGTCGCGGTGGTCGGGCCGCCGGAGACAGCGTCTTCGCGCCTGAACCTCGTGCAGGCGTTCAACTCCATGGGTACGACGCTCGCGCCCCTCTTCGGCGGCTGGCTGATCCTTGGCCGCAGCGCCTCAGGCAACCTTCAGGCGGGCGCCGCCGAACTCACACGCGCCCAGCGCCTGGCCGACGCGCACTCCGTGGTCTTGCCCTACATCCTGATCGCGCTCGTCCTGGCGGGGCTGGCGATCGTCATCGCCCGCTTCGCCCTGCCGGACTTCGCGCCCGAAAGTCGACGCGCCAGCCTGGCCGAGCGCAAGACGCAGTCGTTGTGGAAACACCGCAACCTTGTGTTCGGCATACCGGCCATTTTCATCTATCTGATCGCCGAGATCGGGGTGGCGAACCTGTTCATCAACTTCGTGTCCCAGCCCGACATCGGAAACCTGACCCACGCCGACGCCGCGCACTACCTTTTCTTGCTCTGGGGCGGGATGATGGTCGGCCGCTTCGCCGGATCGGCGCTGATGCGGCGCGTGCGGCCCGAGACGGTGCTGGCCGCCGCCAGCGTCGCCGCATTCCTCGTGATGATCGTCGCGACCTTCACCACGGGACACCTGGCGATGTGGTCGCTGATCAGCGTGGGGCTGTTCCACTCCATCATGTTCCCGACGATTTTCACCCTGGGCATAAAGGGACTGGGACCGCTGACGGAGGAGGGCTCGGGCCTCCTCATCATGGCCATCGCGGGCGGGGCGCTCGTGATCGCCCAGGGCTGGCTGGCCGACCACGTGGGCCTGCAGCGCAGCTTCCTCCTGCCCGCGGCGTGCGAGCTCTACGTGCTGTTCTACGCCGTGTGGGGTTCACGGGCGACGCACGCTGAGGTCGACCCCACGCTGGTCGCCTGACGGCCCGTAGCGGCCGCGGCGTTACGGGGCGGTCGCACGAGGGACCCGCCCTTATGTAGGACGGCCGCCGCGTCGCCGCCGGAGTCGCACCGCCAGCCCCGGGGCTAAGGTCGCTCCGTCGGCGCCGCAGCCGGTTCGATCTCGGCGCGCGTGTCCTCCAGCGCCTGGGCGACCAGACCGGCCATCGCCTCGCGCGCCGTGTCCGCCTCGCCCACGGCGATGGCGTCGAACACCGCCCAGTGCTCGGGCATGGGGTCGCGGGGCAGGGCGCGGCGGCGCTGCTTGTAGAGGGTGGTCCAGCGTACCGCCGCGCCGATGGAGGCCGACAGCGCCACCAGCGGCGGGTTGCGCGTGGCCTCGAGCACGGCGTCGTGAAAGTCCCGGTCGGCGAGGCGGCCCTCCTCCTGCGCGACGCCGTACGCCTCCATGCGCTGCAGCGCCTGGCGCATGCGCGACAGATCCCGCGCGTCGCGTCGCAGAGCGGCGAAGCTCGCGGCGGCGGGCTCGACCAGCATCCTGAGCTCGAAGAGCCCGTCGATAAAGGCTGTGTCCGCCGCCTCTCCCTCGAAGATCCACGCCAGAACCTCGGGGTCGAGCAGGTTCCAGCGCCGCTTCGAGCTGACCTGGGTGCCCGTCTTGGGCCGGCTCTCCACCAGGCCCTTGGCGGCCAGCATGCGGATGGCCTCCCGGTAGGCGCTTCGCGAGACCGACAGGCGCACGCTGGCGTCGACCTCGTTCTCGAGGATGTCGCCGGGCGCGTGCGCACCCGAGACGATCGCCACCCCCAGCCGTCGCGCGATCACCCCGTGCAGCCGCTCGCCGCCGCGAGGCGCATTCGAGGTCGGGACGGCGGCTCGGTCGCGACGGCGGCTCACGCGGGGCTCCGAGGTGGACGCGCAGCTAAGCCGTCATTGCGAGCCTGGCGCAACTTGCGCGGTGGGGACCGAGCCGATACGCCTGCGTCATGTCGGACAAAAGAGCCGGCGGGGAGGGTTTGCTCATGACGGTGGCGACGTCGCTCAAGGCGGTCGCGGCGAGCGCCGTCTGCTGGCTGCTGTGGACGGGCGCGACAGCCGCGGCGCCTTCGGCGGACGTCATTGAGGCGACGGTGGTCGTCCACGCCGACCGGCCGGGCCCGGTGATCGACCGCCACGTCTACGGCCAGTTCTCCGAGCATCTCGGCCACGGCATCTACGGCGGCCTGTGGGTGGGGGAGGGCTCCCCCATCCCGAACACCCGCGGCTGGCGCAACGACGTCGTCGGCGCGCTGAAGGCGATCCGCGTGCCCATGCTGCGCTGGCCGGGCGGCTGCTTCGCCGACGAGTACGACTGGCGCGAGGGGATCGGCCCCCGCGACAAGCGCCCTACGCGGGTGAACACCAACTGGGGCGGGGTGGAGGAGCCCAACACCGTCGGCACCAACGAATACTTCGACCTCGTCGAGCAGCTGGGGACGGACGCCTACGTCAGCGGCGACGTGGGCAGCGCGCCGCCGCGCGAGATGGCGGAATGGGTCGAGTACATCACCAACGACACGCGCTCGACCTTGGCGCAGACGCGACGCGCCAACGGCCGCGACAAGCCTTGGCGGCTGCCCTACTTCGGCATCGGCAACGAGACGTGGGGCTGCGGCGGCAACATGCGGCCCGAATACGCCGCCGACGTCACCCGCCGCTACGCCGCCTTTCTCAAACCCCCGGCCGAGCAGCACATGCAGAAGCTCGCCAGCGGCGCCCACGACGACGACTTCAGCTACACCGAAGTCTTGATGCGCGACGCCGGTAAGTTCATCGACGGGCTCACCTACCACTATTACACGACGCCGACGGGCGTGTGGGAGCACAAGGGCGCCGCCACCGGCTTCGGCGAGGACCAGTACGCCTCCACCCTGGTGAACGCGCTCAAGATCGACGGCTACATCGCCCGCCAGGAGGCGATCATGGATCGCTACGACCCGCAGCGCCGGGTCGCGCTCGTGGTCGACGAATGGGGCGTGTGGACCGACCCCACCCCCGGCACCAACCCCGGCTTCCTCCAACAGCAGAACAGCCTGCGCGACGCGCTGGTGGCGGCCTCGACGCTCAACATCTTCCACGCCCACGCCCAGCGCGTGCGCATGGCGGCCATCGCCCAGACGGTGAACGTACTGCAGGCCATGGTGCTGACCGACGGCCCGAGGATGCTCCTGACGCCGACGTACCACGTGTTCAACATGTACCTGCCGTTCCAGGGTGCGACCGCCTTGCCCGCCACGGTGGACGCCGCTCCCTACGTGTTCGGCGGCGCGAAGCTGCCGTCCGTGGAGGTCTCCGCCGCGCGGGGGCTGGACGGGCGAGTGCACGTGGCGCTCGTCAATCTCGATCCACATCGATCGGCGAGAGTGCATGTGGCGCTACCCGGCGTTCGTCCGGTCAGGGCGGAAGGCGAGGTGCTGACGGCGCCTACGTTCGACGCGGTAAACACCTTCGCCCATCCCGACGCCGTCCATCCGGTCCCGGCCCGCGCCCAGGCGTCGGCGGACGGGCTGACGGCGCTCCTGCCGGCCAAGTCGGTCACCGTGCTGAACGTGGAAGCGCCGCGCTGAGGGCCACCTGCGGCAGGAGACGCCGTGACGCGCGGTCTCGCGATCCGAGCTGAGCGGGCGCGTGCCGTCGCCCCCGCCCGACTGGATGGCCGCGGCCCTGCGGGCGGCGCTGCGGCTCAAGGCCACCACCCATGGCGTGCGGGGCGCCAAGCACCACCTCTACGTCGCCCTCTTGGACGACCCGCGGCGCGCCGGCCGGTGGGGACTCTACGTCGGCGAGACCTCCCGCGACCCGGACCTGCGGTTCGACCAGCATAAGACCGGCTACAAGGCGAGCGGCGCGGTGCAGCGCTTCGGCGTGCGGCTTCTGCCGCCGCTGGTCGCGCATCTCAGTCCGCTGCGGCGCTGGGAGGCGGTCGAGCTGGAGGCGGCGCTGGCCGAAAGCTTCACCCGCTCGGGGTTCGCCTGGGTCGCGGGCGGTCACTGACCTCGGCGGGGGGGACGCCCTCAGCCCAGGCCCATGGCCCGTGCCACAGCGTAAAGCGCCACGCCGACGAGGCCGCCCACCAGCGTGCCGTTGACGCGGATGTACTGCAGGTCCGGCCCGACCTGCAGTTCGAGCCGCTCGACCACGCTCCGCGCATCCCAGCCCTGCACCACCTGGGCGACGAAGCGGCCGACCGCCTCGCGTCGGGGCGCCAGCACCTGGCGCACGAAGGCGCGCGACGCCGCGGAGAGCGTGCGCTGGATGGCCGGATCGTCCCGCAGCCAAACGCCCAGGTCGACGACGAGTCCCTCCAGCCGCGGCCGGACCGCGTCTCCGTCCGCGTCGGCGGGGGCCTGCAGCCGCCGCTGGATCTCCACCCACAGCTGGTGGGCGTGGGCGCGCAGCCGCGGATCGTCGAGCACCTGGCGCTTCAGCGCCTCGCCCCGCGCCTGCAGGTCGGGGTCGGTCGCCAGCCGCGTGATCAGAAGCTCCACCTCCTGCGTCAGCCGCACGCGCCAGGGGTGGTCGGGCGACTGGACGTCCGCCAGGAGCTGCACGACGCCATTCGTGATGCGCCGCGCGATCGCCCGGTCCACCCAGCTGGGCAGCCATCGCCACGACTGACCCTGCACCTTCTCGAGGATCACCTCCTGGTGCTGTTCGAGGTAGCCGCCCAGCACCTGCGCGCCGCGATCGATGAGGGGCTGGACGCGCCCTTCGCTCCACAGCGTAGCCAGGATGGCGGAGGCGGTGGGCGCGGCGGGGGTGGCGCGCGCCGCCGCCAGCGCCACCGATCCCGCCAGCGCCTCCAACGCGCCGGGCGGCAGGGCGCGCAGCGCCGCCGGACCCCAGACGAGGAGCCGGTCGGCCACCCGGGCGGCGTTGGCCGGCGTCTGCAGCCAGGCGCCGCCCCATCGCGCGAGCTCCAGCTGACGCAATCGGGCGTCCAGCACGCGGGGACTCAGGAAATTGTCGACGATGAAGCGGCCGAGCGCCTCGCCGATGCGCGCCTGGTTGCGCGGAATGATCGCGGTATGGGGGATCGGCAGGCCGAGCGGCCGACGGAACAGGGCGGTGACCGCGAAGGCGTCGGCGCACGCGCCCACCAGCGCCGCCTCCGCAAAGGCGCGCAGCCAGCCGAATCCCTCCCACCGCCGCGCCAGCACGCTGGCCGCGAGGAACAGCGCCGCCATGGCCAGCGCCAGTCCATTCGCCAGCGCCCGCATGCGCGCGAGCCGTAAGCGGCGGACGTCGACCTCGGGGCGGAGCGGGGCGGGGCGGGGCATCGCGCCTCCCATGTCGGCTGCGGCTCGCCCTGCCAAGCCGCGCAGGCGCTCGCGGCGCTTAGGTCGGGTGGGTGATCGCGCGCTCCGCCTCGCAGTCGACGCCGTGTGGTCGCGCCCGAGCCACGCGCGGGTCACGGCCCCGCCGTGCGGATCGAGCATGTCGGGTGATAGGCTCCGCTCAGGCGCGAGACCTGGAGCTCCGACCATGACCACCGCTCGTCGCCTAGTCGCCGTCGCGGGGGCGCTCGCCTCCCTGGCCGGGATCGTCGCCGCCCCGGAAGCCCAGGCCGCCGATCCGGCCCACCCTGCGGTCGTGGAGCTGTTCCAGAGCCAGGGCTGTTCGTCGTGCCCGCCCGCCAACGCCAACGTCATGGCGCTGGCCGACCGGCCGGACGTGCTCGCCCTGTCCTGGCAGGTCACCTATTGGGACCAGCTCGGCTGGCGCGACACCTTCGGCTCGCCCGCCTTCACCGCGCGGCAGTGGGCCTACGCGCACGCGTGGAAGCGGCCGCAGGTCGCCACGCCCGAGGTCGTCGTCAACGGGCGCGCCGACGCCGTCGGCTCGCGCCGGGGCGAGGTGGAGGCGCTGATCGCGCGCGCTGATCGCGGCCCGGGCGGGCCCGCGATCCGGCTGGGCGCCGCCATCGCGTCGGTCAGCGGACCGGCGCCGGCCCACGCCGCCGAGGTCTGGCTCGTGCGCTACGACCCGCGGGTGATCGAGGTGCCGATCCGGCGCGGCGAGAACGGCGGCAAGACGCTGCCGCACCGCAACGTGGTGCGCGAGCTGGTGCGGCTTGGAACGTGGACCGGCGGCGCGCGGCGCTTCACCCTGCCGGCGGACGGCCGCCCGGAGCTGAAGACCGCAGTCTTGGTGCAGGAGGGGCCGGGCGGGCCGATCACAGCGGCGGCGCGCGCCTGAGCGGCGGGAGCGAGCGCGGGCGTCGTCAGATGCCCGCGTACCACTCGTAGCCGCGATCCTCCCAGTAGCCGCCGCGGCCTCCGGCGATGTGCTTGAACGAGTTCACCAGCGTGATCCGCTGCAGGTACTTGGCGTGCTTGTAGCCGAGCTGGCGCTCCACCCGCAGCCGCAGCGGCGCGCCGTGGCCGATGTCGAGCGGGCGGCCGTTCATGGAATGGGCGATCAGCGTCTGCGGATGCGCGGCGTCCACCAGGGCGAGGCTCTCGTAATACTGGCCGGGCGCCTGCTCGCCCCCCTTGGCGGGCTCGCCCGACAGGTTGTCGGCGCAGCCGAACATCGCATACCGCGCCTCCGGCAGCGGCTGGGCGGCGCGGAGCAGGAGGCCGAGCTGCGGCCCGGTCCACTGGCCGATCGCGCTCCAGCCCTCCACGCAGTCGTGCCGGGTGATCTGCGTGCGGGCGGGCAGGGCGCGCACCTCGGCCAGCGACAGGTCGAGCGGACGGCGTACCAAGCCGTCGATCCTGAGCCGCCAATTTGAGAAGTCCTCGTCCATCGCCTGGGCGTAGGCGTCGCCGCTGGGGTGCAGCGTGCCGTTGGCCTTGAAGCGGGGCGACAGGTCCGCGGTCGTGTACTCGCGCGCCAACTGGCCGCCGCCCAGGAGGAAGCGCTGGCTGGCGCGCGTCCAGCCCTGCGCCATGTCGAGGACATGCTGGAAGGCGGGGCTGGCGGTCAGCTTGTCGCCTGACACGACTCTGGAGCAGCCCGCGAGGAGGAGGCCGCCGCCGCCCACGCCGCCCACCAGCGCGGCCCGGCGTGTGATCAGCGCCATGTCAGTCGTGCTCCGCGGGGACGGCGTAGCGGCCGGTGATCATGGAGCGCACCTCGTTGATGGGTCCCGCCAGCACCACCTCGATCAGGTGCACGGCGATGAAGAGCGCGATCAGGATCATGCACGCAAAGTGCAGCGTGCGCGCGGACTGACGGCCGCCGTACAGGTCGAGGAGCCAGGGCGCGAAGGCGTTGAAGCCCGGCGACAGGCTGAGACCGGTCGACACCATTCCCAGCACGAGCGCGATCAGCCCGAGGTAGGCGAGGCGCTGGAGCACGTTGTAGCGCTTGGCTTCCTCCCCGGTGGGATGGCGCAGGCGCACGTGGTCCCAGATCGACCGCGGGATGGCGCGCAGGTCGGCGACCGTGGGCCAGAGGTCGCGCTGCACGTGGCGTATGCCGAGGCTCCACACGAGGTAGACGAGGCCGTTCACCGCCAGCACCCAGGCCAGGAGGAAGTGCCAGTGCCGTGCGTCCGCCAGGTCGGTGAAGCTCGGCACCGTCAGCCAGGAGGGCCAGGCGCGCCCCGTCCAGTGGCCGTTCTGCTGCGACCAGCCGAGGAGGCCCGTGGTGTCGACGTGCAGGGGCCCGACCACCAGTTCGCCGCGCGTCGCACCGTGCGGGCCGGGGTAAGGGTGGATGGCGAGCACCGGCCGGTCGAAGTCGGCGCCGTACTTGCCCCAGTAGAGCTGGGGATGCGCGTTGAAGATGTTCAGCCCCGTGCCGACCAGGAGGAAGATCGCCAACGCGTTGATCCAGTGCGTCAGCCGCACCAGCACGGTGTGGCGATAGATCACCTCGCGCGGCTGGTCGCCGGCGGGCGACTTGCCGTGCGCCTGCCGGCGGGGGCGTTCGCCTCCGCGGGGGGCGTCGTTGGCGCGCCCCAGGTCGGCGTCGGCCGCAACGTCGGCGCTCATGGGACACTCCTCCGGGCGAGCGGGCCTCTTCGCCCTCGCATACGCGCTCCAAGCGTGGCCAGGGTGCGGCGTGAGCGGGGCGGGGCGGCTTTTGCGCAAGGCCGCGATAGGACGGGCAAGCCTGCGACACCGGCGCCCCCTGCGGCCGCGCTTCGCATGGCATGCTGAGGGCCTGCTTCGAGGGAGCCGCCCATGCGTCCCGTCACGCCGGAAGACTGGGCCGGTCAGCTCTCCGGGCCGCCGCTCCTGACCGGGCGCGCCTCCGGCTCGCGGCCGGCGCTCGTGCGTCGGTGGCGCGGCACGGAGGCCTCCATGAGCCAGCCGCCGCTCGACCACCACTACGTCGTCCTGCACCTCGGAGGGCCCAAGCGCGTGACGCGCTTCGGCGACGGCCCCGCGCGCACGGCGGAGGTGGCGGAGGGCGCCGTGACCATCGTGCCTGCGGGCGCGCGGCACGCCTGGACGACGGAAGGGCCGATCGACTTCGCCCACCTCTACGTCCATCCGGCGCGCTTCAACCACGCCGTCGCCACCGTGCTGGACCGCGACCCCGGCGGCGTCACGCTGGTGGACGACGTCGGCCTTGCGAGCCCCCTCGTTAGCCGGCTGATGCGCGCGCTCCTGGCGGAGGCGGACGCGCGTGAGGGCGCGGGGCGGGCGTATTTCGACAGCCTGGCCGACATGGCCGTGGCGGCGCTGGCGCGCCATCACTCGACCGCCGGCGAGCCCCGCGCGCCGGCGCGCCAGGCGCTGGCCCCCTTGCGGCTGCGCCGCGTGCTGGAGCTCGTGGAGGCGCGCCTCGCCGAACCGCTCGACTTGGCCGCCCTGGCCATGGCCTCGGGGGTGAGCCGCTTCCACTTCGGCCGCGCCTTCGCCGCCGCCATGGGTGAGCCGCCGCTGGCCTATGTGCAGCGCCGCCGGGTGGAGGCGGCCAAGCGGCTCCTGCGCGGCACGGATGCGCCGCTGCACGAGATCGCGCGCGCTGCGGGCTTCGCCTCGCCCAGCCACTTCGCCGCGCGCTTCAAGCGCCAGACGGGGATCGCGCCCTCTCAGTACCGACGCAGGCTCTGAAGCCGGGGCGGCCTAGCCGGTGGCGGCGAGGGGCAGACGCAGCTCGGCCCGCACGCCGCGCTCGCCCGCGCTGTAGAGGCGCACGTCGCCGCCGTGGGCGCGGGCGATGGAGCGCGAGACCGCCAGCCCCAGCCCTATGCCGCCCGTGTTCAGCGTGCGCGCGCCCTCGCTGCGGTAGAAGGGCAGGAACACGCGCTCCAGCTCCTCGGGCGCGAGGCCGGGACCCTCGTCGACCACCTCCGCCACCGCTTCGTCGCCCTCGGCGTACATGCGCAACCGGGCGCGCGCGCCGTACTTCAGGGCGTTGTCGACGAGGTTGGTTAGGACGCGTTGCACGCCGAGCGCGTCCACCTCCACCGACATGGGGTCGCCGACGTCCAGCACGGCGTCGCCGCCGACCAGCGCCGCGTCGTCCACCACGCATTCGACGATGGAGCGCAGGTCCACCCGCTCGCGCACGGAAGGCTCGGACGCCTCGCGGATGAAGACCAGGACAGAGCTGATCATCTCCTCCATCTGGCCGATGTCGTGCAGCATGCCGTCCTTCAGACCGTCCGGCGCGCGCTCCATGCGGAAGCGCATGCGCGCCAGCGGGGTGCGCAGGTCGTGGCTGATGGCGCCGACCATGGCGGTGCGGTCGTCCACGAAGCGCTTCAGCCGCATCTGCATGACGTTGAAGGCGCGCGCCGCCCGGCCGATCTCGGCGGGGCCGTCCAGCGCCGGGGCCTCGCCCGAGGGATCTCGGCCGAGCCTTTCGGCGGCGAGCGCGAAGTCCTGCAGCGGCCGCGCGAGCCGGCGCGCGAACAGCCAGCCCAAGGGCCCCACCGCCATCAGCGCCAGCGCGAACCACAGGAGCACGCGCCGCTGCCAGCTGTTGGGGAAGGGCTCGGGCCGCGGCTCCACCACCGCCCAGCTGTGCGGGCCGACCCTGAGCGCCGCCACGAAGTCTCCCTGCACCTCGGGCGCCGCCGCGAGGCCGAAGAGGCCTCGTCCCTGCGGCTGCGGCGGCCGGGCGAGATAGCCGCCGACCTCGCCCGTGCGCGCCGCCACGAGCGGCGCGGGCGCGATCACGCCCAGGCCCGCCACGCGCTCGCCCTCGTCCTCGCCGACGCGCGCGGGCGTGCTGGGCGCGGACGCGGAGACGGACGGCGCGCGGGGCGCGACGGGCTCAGCCGCCGCCTGGCGTTCGGACGGAGACACCTCTCGGGATCGCGCGCGCGCGGGCGTCGTCTCGACGGCGTCTGGGGCGACCTGCGACGTCCCGCCCGCGCTCGCGGCGACGGACCCGCCGGTGAGCGGTGGAGCCGGGGCTGCGGCGGGCGGCAGGGGCGCGCGCGGTGCGAACCGCAGGGCGGGCGCGATGT
The DNA here is from genome assembly GCA_964242625.1 of uncultured Caulobacteraceae bacterium. Classification (GTDB taxonomy): domain Bacteria; phylum Pseudomonadota; class Alphaproteobacteria; order Caulobacterales; family Caulobacteraceae; genus JASLDZ01. The sequence continues at coordinate 21,819 of CAXTAO010000001.1, forward strand.
CGCCCAGGCCCAGGAAGCGCCCGTCATGCGAGCCGGGAGGATCGATGGTGGTGGGTGCGGACGGGATCGGGCGGTCGGGCGCCTCGCCCCCACGAGGACCGCCGCCGCTCCGGCCGTGGGCGCCTTCGCCCGATCCCCCACGCCCGCCCCCGCGTGTTCGACCCCGACCGCCGTGTCCGTCGGTGGAGGGGCCTCCCTCGAAGCCTCCCCGTACGATCCCGCCGGGGAGAAAACCGCCGAAAGCGCCCCCTTGGCCCGACGCTCCACCGTCGCGCCCGCCACCGAAGCCGGGCGGACCGCCGGGCCCCTGCTGGAGGTAAGCCACCCGCTCGAGCCCCCAGCCCGCCTCGACGTGAGACGGGCCGGCACGGAACGACGTATTCAACGCCGCCAGCCCGGTCGCGCCGGCGAAGGGCAGGGGCGAGTAGAACAGGAGCCGCACGTCGGCTTCCGGCGCGCCGACCAGCCGCGCCAGGTCGTGGCGCGAGCGCTCGGACACGAGCCACCCCGCGCTCCTGAAGCTCGGCGGCTCGGAGCGCAGCGTGCGCACAAGGGGCCGGGTCCCGTGGGTGCGGGCGGGCGCGCCCGAGAGCGCGGCGGCGACGTCCTCCAGCCGGTACTGGCGCGGCGCGGGCGGCGGCCACAGAAGCGTCAGCGCCAGCGTGACCACCTGCGCCACCACGAGGCTCGACAAGAGGAGCACGGCGATCTGCAGGCCCAGCGGCGCGCTCGCGCGAGGGCGCCAACCCGCCGCGCCCGCCGGCCGCGCCGCGCCGCGCGTCACGCGGGGGTGACCTTGACGTCCAGTATGTAGCCGACTCCCCGGTGCGTCTTGATCACCTCGTCGCGGCTCTTGCTGTTGAGCTTGCGGCGCAGCCGGCTGATCTGGATGTCGATGGCGCGGTCCACCGGCTCGGCGCCCTCGCCGCGGGTCAGCGACTGCAGCTCCTCGCGGGTGAGCACCCGGCCCGGGTTCTCGACCAGGGCCCCCAGGAGCGACAGCTCGCCGGGCGTGAGCATCAGCACGTCGCCGTCCGGCGCCTTGAGCTGGCGGCGCACCATGTCGAAGCGGAAGCCTGCGAATGCGCAGCTCGACACGCGCGGCGAGGGGGCCGGGCCGGCCAGCCGCCGGCGCACCAGGGCGCGCACCCGCGCCAGGAGCTCGCGCGGCGGCACGGGCTTGACCACATAGTCGTCCGCCCCGAGCTCCAGCCCCAGTATGCGGTCGATCGACTCGCCCATGGAGCTCAGCATCAGGATGGCCGGCCCGCCCGGCCCCGCCAGGCTCTTGGCGACCGAGAGCCCGTCCTCGCCGGGCAGCATGATGTCGAGCACCACGACCGAGATGGGCGCGGTCTTGAGCCGGGCGCGGGCCTCCTTGGCGTCGCGCGCCTCGTGCACGGTGTAGCCGTGCTCGCCGAGGTAGCGCGCGATCTCGCCGCGGAGCGCGTCGTCGTCGTCGACGACGAGGATGTCGGTATCCTGCGGGTCGGGCGTGTCCATGGGCGTCGAAGACCTAACATGCCGCTCGATGTTGGCGATCCTCTGCATGGCGACGGCGTCTCCCCTGGGGCGCAGCAGCGCCCGGTGGAGGGCGGCCGCGGCCAGCTGCTCGAGTTGCGCGCGGGCCCGCACGGCGTGAGCCGCGCGCCGCCGCACCCGCGCGTCGGCCAGTCGGCGCCGCAGCGCGGCCTCGGCGTCGCCCATCGCCGCAGAATGGGGGCGGGCGGCGGCCGCAGCTTGACCGCCAGGCTTCAGCTTCGCGTGAGAGTGTAACCCGCCCGAAACACGAGGTACGCTCCCGCCAAGCTGCAGGCGCGCGCGGGCGGAGGTAGGGTGGCGGCGTTCATGTCCCGAGCCGCCCGATGAGCCGTCCGCCCCTGCCGCCCTTCACCGACGAGACCGCCGCGCAGAAGGCCCGCGCCGCGGAGGACGCCTGGAACGGCCGCGACCCGGCCCGTGTGGCGCTGGCCTACACGCCGGACAGCTGCTGGCGGAACCGCGCCGAGTTCATCCGGGGCCGGGCGGAGATCGAGGCCTTCCTCGCCCGCAAATGGGCGCGCGAGCTCGACTACCGGCTGATCAAGGAGGTCTGGGCGCACGCGGGCGACCGCATCGCCGTGCGCTTCGCCTACGAGTGGCGCGATGACAGCGGCCACTGGTTCCGGAGCTATGGCAACGAGAACTGGGCGTTCGACGCCGAGGGCCTGATGCGCGAGCGCCACGCCAGCATCAACGACCTGCCGATCGCCGAGGCCGACCGTAGATTTCGCTGGCCGCTCGGCCCGCGTCCGGCCGAGCACCCGGGCCTGAGCGCCCTCGGGCTGTGAGGTCGGCCGGGGCCGCTCAGCGACCCACCACCTGCAGCACGCGCCGCGGGTCGCCCGCGCGGCTCGGGTCGCCCGACACCTCCAGCCGGCCCGCCGAGTCGTTCCAGTGCAGGCGCGTGGTGCGCGCCCCGCCGGACTTTTCGTAGGCGTAGGATCGCCCGTCGTCTTCGTAGAGGGCGAAGTCGCCGTCTGCGCCGGGGAACACCTTCACCGCCGCGAGCCGCTGCAGCCCCGTGGTGTTCTGCACGGGCTCGCCCACGGGCACGATCGAGCCCGCGCGCACGAACAAGGGCAGGGTGTCGATCGGCGCGGCGGCGGTGATCGTCTGCCCGCCGCGGAAACGCCGGCCCGTCCACCAGTCGTACCAGTCGGTCCCGACCGGCAGGTACACGGGCCGCGAGCTCACGCCTTGGTCGGTGACGGGCGCGACCAGGAAGGCGGGACCGAACATGTATTCGTCACCGAGGTCGGCGGTCTTGACGTCGCCGGGGAAGTCCATCCACAGCGCGCGCATGAAGGGTGCGCCCGTATCGTAAGTCCGGCGGCCCAGCGCATAGGTATAGGGCAGGAGCGCGTAGCGCAGCCTCAGATACTTGGCAAGGATCGGTTCGGCCTGCTTGCCGTAGGCCCAAACTTCCACCGCCTTGCGGGTGCCGTGCACGCGCATGGTCGGCAGAAAGGCGCCGTACTCGAACCAGCGGGTGAAGAGCTCGGGATAGTCGTCGTAGCCGCCCACCACCTCGCGCGCGTCGGACGGATCGAGCAGCGGCGGCCGCGCCGGGTGGTGCACGCCGGGCAGCCCCTGCCAGCCGCCGATGTCGTTCCCCCAGTAGGCGAGGCCCGAGGCGGTGAAGTTGAGCCCGGTGGGCACCTGCCGCTTCAGGGCGTCCCAGGTCGGGAAGATGTCGGACGACCAGAACAGGTCGCCGTTGCGCTGGGAGCCGAGATAGGCGGCCCGCGCCAGGATCAGCGCGCGCTGGCCCGGCCGGTCGCGCCGCATGCCCTCGTGAACGCCGCCGGTGTGCACCAGCGGATAGAGGTTGTGGAAGCGCAACCCCGAGCCGATCGAGTAGAACGAGCCGTCGGGCACGAGGTCGGGTTCGGTCTCGTCCAGCCAGAAGGCGTCGAACCCCTTAGACATGAAGTTGTCGCGGATCGCCGACCAGTACCAGGCGCGCGCGGCGGGGTTGGTGCTGTCGATCAGCGCGCCCGCCTGGTCGCTCCGCACGGGCAGGCCGTAGGTGGGCGAGCCGTCGGGGTTCTTCATCAGCCAGCCGTTCTTCGCCAGCATGTCGTAGAAGCGGCCTTCCTTGCGGAAGCGCGGCCAGATCGAGATGATGCTCTGAAAGCCCTCGTCGTGCAGCCGCTTGTTCATGCCGATGGGGTCGGGCCACTTGGCCGGGTCCATGTCGAACTGGCCCATGCGGGTCCAGTAGAACCAGTCCACCACCATGACGTCGGCAGGGTAGCCGCGACGGCGGTATCCCTCCGCCGCATCCAGCACCTCCTGCTGGCTCTCGTAGCGCTGCTTCGACTGGATGAAGCCGAACGCCGCCTTGGGCGGCAGGGGCGTCGCCCCGGTCAGGCGGCGGTAGCCCGCGTAGATCTCGTCGGGGGTGGATCCCGCGATGACGAAGAACGACACGCGCTCGCCCACCTCGCTCGACCACTGGGTGCGGCCGTTGAGGCCGGGGGCGAACTGGGTGGCCGACGGATTGTCCCAGGCGATTCCATAGCCGCGGTTGGTGACCACGAACGGCACGCACACCGTCTCGCCGGCAGGTGCGTCGTAGTCGTGGCGGCACTGCAGCGTGCGGCCGCGCAGGTCGAGCCGGCCTTCCTGGTTCTGGCCAAGCCCGTAGTAGTGCTCGTCGTCGGGCGAGGCGAAGGTCGCGGCCACGCGGAAGGTGTGCTCGCCCATGACGTCGTGCGGGGCCATCTCCCAGCCCGTCATGGCGAGCAGCACGTCGCCGTCGGGGCGCAGCACCTTCAGCGCCACGTCGGGCACCGATGAGACGAAGTTCACCTCCTGAGGCGAGCTCGGGGGTGCGGGCGGCGGGGCGGGGGCCACCTCCACCACCAGCCGGCCGGAGGCGAGGCGGTCGCCGGCGGCCGAAGGCTCGCGGCGCCAGCCGGCGGACGCGGGCCGAGCGATGAAGCCGTATCCTGGTGGGGCCTCGGCGTCCGCACGCCGGGTGCTGAGCGTCACGCGCACGATGTTGGGGGCGTAGGGCGTGACGACCACGCTCGCGGCGTTGCGCTCCAGCGTCTCGGCGCGAGCCACCCCGCCGCCCGGGACGAGGGCGGCGGCGAGCGCCAGGGCGGATCGGAAGAGGGTCACGGGCGTCTCCGTCCGGTCTGCGCCAATTCGTATGACAATTGCGGTATTGTCGAAGCGACCGCAATGTCGGCGGCAGGCGCGGAACAGCGCCGGGGCGGAGGCATACGAATGCTGGCGATGCGATGGGCGGCCGTGGGCCTGGCGGTCGCGCTGGCGCTGAGCTCCCCGGCGTCTACGCGGGCGCAGTCCGCAGCACACCTCCCGCAGGTGAGGGCGACCGCGTCGGGCGGCCACGCCTTCTACGTCGACGGGGCGCCTTACTGGATCCTGGGCGCCCAGGTGAACAACTCGAGTTCCTGGCCCGCGGCCATGCCCAAGGTCTGGCCGGCGGTGGAGGCGGTCGGCGCGAACACCGTGCTGGCCCCGGTCGCATGGGAGCAGGTCGAGCCGCAGGAGGGCCGGTTCGACTGGACCATCCCCGACATGCTGGTGCGCGAGGCGCGCGCCCACGGCGTGCGGCTGGCGCTGCTCTGGTTCGGGACGTGGAAGAACAACGGGCCGAACTATGCGCCCGCCTGGGTCAAGCTCGACAACCGCCGTTTTCCGCGGGTCCTCACCGCCAAGGGCGAGCCGCGCAATTCGCTGTCGCCCTTCCACGCCGCCACGCTGGACGCCGACCGCCGCGCCTTCGCCGCGCTGATGCACCACCTGCGCGAGACGGACGGCGCCCGGCGCACGGTGATCATGGTCCAGGTCGAGAACGAGACGGGGACCTACGGCAGCGTGCGCGACTTCGGCGCCGAGGCCGAAGCGCTCTTCGCGCGGCCCGCGCCGCCCGAGATCGCGCGGCTGACCGGCAAGCGCGGGTCCTGGCGCGACGTCTACGGCCCCGAGGCCGACGAGATGTTCGAGGCATGGGGCGTGGCGCGTTTCGTCGACGCGGTGGCGGCGGCCGGGAAGGCGGAGTACCCGCTGCCGCTCTACGCCAACGCCGCCTTGCGCAGTTTCGAGCACCAGGACCCGAACAGCTACTCTTCCGGCGGCCCCACCTGGAACGTATTGGACGTGTGGAAGGCGGTGACGCCGCACGTCGATCTCTTGGCGCCCGACATCTACAGCCCCGATCCGATCTACTACGCCAAGAACCTCGACGCCTACGCCCGGCGCGACAACCCGCTCTACGTCGCCGAGACCGGCAACGCGGCTCCCTACGCGCGCTACATGTTCGAGACCTTCGGCCATGGCGCGATCGGCTGGTCGCCCTTCGGCATCGACTACACGGGCTACGCCAACTTCCCGCTCGGGGCGGCCCGCATAGACGCCGAAGCGTTAGCGCCCTTCGGGTCGAGCTTCGCCGCCGTCGGCCCCGCCATGCGCGAGTGGGCGCGCTGGGGCGCGGAAGGGCGCGTGCAGGGCGTGGCGGAGCCTGTCTCCTCCCACGCCGTCTCCCTGACGCTGTCGCCCGCCTGGTCGGCCGAGGTGAGCTTCGGCCGGCCGGCGTTCGGTGAAGCGCCCCCGACCGGCAACCCGGAGCCGTCCGGCGGCGCGCTCGTGGCGCAGGTGGGGCCGAACAGCTTTGTGGTGACGGCCTTACACGCCCGAGTGGCATTTAGCTCGCGCGATCCCAAGCGGCCGCTGATCTACGACAAGGTCGAGGAGGTCCGGTGGGACGGCGCGCAATGGGTCGCCGACCGTATCTGGAACGGCGACCAGACCGACTACGGCCTCAACTTCGGGGCGACGCCCGTCACCCTGCGCGTATCGCTCGCAACGTACTGACGCGCGGCGTGGCCGCCCGCGCGTCACCTTGCCGACTCGCCGCCGCCCTACATCGGTGTCGACGGGAGAGAAGGACGAGAGTGCGTGGACAGCGGATCGTCAGGACTGACCGCCTCTTCCGCCCGCGCCAAAGGTGGGGCGGGTCGCCGCGGCCTGGCGATCGCGCTCAGCATGGGGGTGCACGCGCTGATCCTCGCGGCGGTGGTCGCGTCCATCCGCGCGCCGTCGCCGGTGGTGAGCTCGCCGCCCGTCGAACTGGCCATCCCGCCGCCCGTCGCGGAGCCTTCGCCGGAGCCCAGCGCGCCGGCACGGCGGGGAAGCGCCAGGGCGGCGAGCCGGCCGACGCCGGCCCCGGCCGCGATGACCCCCGTCGCGGTCACGCCTCGCCATGCCGTCACCTCCGCCCCCGCCACGCCGGCGGCGCCGGCTGGATCGAGCGTCGATGTCGCCTTGGGAGAGGGCGAGCTTGCGGGCGCGGAGCTCGCGGGCTCCGGCGCGGGCTCGGGCGGCGTCTGCGACATGGGCGTGCGGCTGCGCGAGGCGCTGCGCGGCGATCCCCGCGTCGCGGCCGCGGTCGCTTCCCTGGCCGCCGGCGGGAGCGGGCGCGCCTTCCGCATCTGGAACGGCGACTGGGTGGCGCGGTCGGGCGAAGACGGGCTGGGGCTCGCCACCGTGCGCGAGGCCGTTGCGTGGACGGTCGGCTTCGCGCCGGCGGCGTGCCGCGAGGCGGTGAGGCGCGGGCTCGTGCTGATCCCGGTAGGCTCGCCGTCCGGCGAGGTGCGCCTGGCGATCGGCGCCGCCCGCCTGTGGAGCTGGTCTGAGCTGACGGGCCTCGCCGACCGGCGCCCTCCGTCCGACGGGTAGGGGGCTGCGGTCCCGCCGCACTCCCCGCTCGCGCGTTCAGGCGCCCATCAGGCGAGCACGATCACCACGACCCGGCGATTCTGCGCGCGTCCCGCCCGCGTGCGGTTGGGCGCCACGGGCGCCTCCTGGCCATAGGAGATGGTCGAGATGCGGTTCAGCGCCACGCCGTTCCTGTTCATGAACAGCCGCACGGCCTCCGCCCGGTCCTCTCCCAGCTTCTTGTTATAGGCGGGCGAGCCGGTGTTGTCGGTGTGGCCCTGGATCTCGACGTAGACGTTGCGGTTGTCGCTCTTCAGCTTGTCCACGAAGGCCGACAGCCGGCTCTGGGCTTCGGGGGAAAGATTGGCGCGGTCGACCGGGAACTTCACCGAGTCGTCGCTCAGAACGAGCGAATAGAGGAACTTGCCCTCGGCGAGCTTGCCGGCGGCGGTGGCGCGGTCCAGCGCCTCGCGCGATGTGCGGTCGAGGTCGGACAGGTGCGCGTCGTGCCGGTCCAGGCGCTGGCCGTTCGCGTCGACCTTCTGATCGACCATGCCGACCTGCTCGCGAACGAAGCCCTTGGTGGCGCAACCGCTGATCCCGATTACGGCGACCAGCGCCAGCGAAGCGCCCGCGGCGCCGTTCTTCATCCTCATGGCTTTCCTCTTCGGCAGGGGCGGGGCCCTGACCCGGCTTATCGCTCGTGTCGGCGCACGCCCGCCTTGACAAGGTCCCAAGTCCGCGGGGCGAGATTGTGGCTTCCGCGCCACAAGCCCGCCATCCCGCCGCCCGCAAGCGTCAGCCTCGCGCTTATGCGCCGCGATGGAGATGCGGGCGCCGGGATCATCCACCGCCGGGTTGCGTTGAAGCCGCGACGACAACTCCCTCGCAAGGAAGCGAACATGAGCGACATCAGCGCCAACGGACACGTGCAATCGGGCTTCGGCAAGCTCGAGTCGGTCGCGGGCGACGCGATCGGGTCGGAGAACCTCCAGGCTCAGGGCGGCGCCGACAAGGTCGAGGGCAAGGCGAAGGAAGCCGTCGGCTCCGCCAAGGAGGCCGTGAACACCGTCAAGGAGAAGCTGGCGCCCGTCGCCGACCAGGCGAAGGACGTCGCATCGCGCGTAGGCGATCAGGCCAAGCAGGCCTACGGCGCGGTGTCCGAGCGGGCCCAGGACCTGAAGGAACGGGTCGATCCGATCGTGCAGGAGAAGCCCTATCTCGCGCTCCTAGCGGCGGCCGGCCTAGGCTTCCTCGCCGCGCGGCTCCTGGCGCCGGGTGGGCCGCGGGTGATCTACGTGAAGCCTCGGGACTGAGACGGGCGCGCGGTGGGGGTCGTCGGCGGCTCCCACCCGCGACGCCGACGCGGCGCCACTCTCAGCCCGTGCTCTCTCGTGAGAGTGCGTGTCGTCACCGTGGCCGCCCTCTATCTCGTCATGCGGATGGCCTGCGCCGGACCCGCCGAGAACTTCCCTTTCGCGGGGCGCCGCACCCCGGCGGTCGCGGGCAGGTCTCGTCGCCTTGTTCGGCCCGATCCGCTGGCGCGGACTGAACGCCTCCGATCGTCTGATATACGCCCTGAGAAGTCAGCGACGGGCACGGCAGGAGGCCGCGTAGGCCTAGCCGCCGCGGGATCTCCGCCGGCCAGGGCGCGATATCTCCGCCGGCCAGGGCGCGATCGCCCATCCACCTCGGCGTCTTCGCCCTTGCGCTTCACGGGCGGTCCGAGTTGTGGCCCTCGCCGCCGCACCCGCCGTCACCGCGGCCATGATCCTTGCCGGAGCGACACAACGAACGCCGCCCCAAACGGAGCGCGCGCCACCATGACTGGATGCGACATTCCGTCGCCACAAATGGGGTTGGCTTTCCAGCTTTGTTCACCTGCCAGAAAGATCCGCCGAGTCGTCCTCCAATCGTCATGTGGCGCGAATGCGACAGATTCGTTGCCATCAAACCATCACGGGCCCGACATGATTGACGGCGTTCCGGCGCGCGGCCCAACGTGACGACCGAGCGCTGACCGGGGTCGGCGCCACGGAATCGGTCGGCGAGCCAAGCGCGCCGTGCTGGAGGGACATCCTTGATCAACACCACCACGCGCGGACGCATGCTCGCGTCCTCGATCCTGGTCGGCGCCGCCGCGCTGGCCTTCGCCGCGCCGGCCTTCGCCCAGACCGCGCCCCAGCCCAGCGGCGCCGATCGCCCGCCGATCGGCCCGAGCCCCGCGTCGGTCGGCTCCGATTCGCCGCCCTCGACCGGCGGTCAGGAGGTGGTGGTCACCGGTTCGCGCATCCGCCAGCCTAACCTGACCTCGACCAGCCCGCTGACGGTGGTCAACCACCAGGAGCTGGTGTTTCAGGGCACCACCAACGTCGAGAGCCTGCTGAACAACCTGCCGCAGGTGACCGCGAACCAGACCTCGCAGGTCTCCAACGGCTCCAACGGCACGTCCTCGCTGAACCTGCGCAACCTGGGCACGCTGCGCACCCTCGTGCTGGTTGACGGCAAGCGCCTGACGCCGGGCGACTCGACCAGCGGCGGCGCGGCCGACATCAACAACATCCCCGCCGCCCTGGTGGACCGCGTCGACGTGGTCACCGGCGGCGCCTCGGCGGTGTACGGCTCCGACGCCGTCGCCGGCGTCGTCAACTTCATCATGAAGAAGAACTTCGAGGGTCTGCGTATCGATGCGCAGACGAGCTTCTACAACCACCAGAACGGCAACGATCAGGCCAAGGGCTTCCTCGGCTCTGCGCCTTATCTGACGGGCGCGGTGCCTGTGCCGGGCGACGTGGACGCCGATGGGTGGGTCTACGACGTGTCCGCCATTCTCGGGGCCAACTCGCCCGACGACAAGGGCAATATCACCACCTACGCCGACTATCGCCACCTGACGCCGGTGCTGCAATCGACCCGCGACTACTCGGCCTGTACGGTTCAGACGGCCGGTAACACCAACAACACCCACGTTTGCGGCGGCTCGTCCAACACCGCCTACGGTCGCTTCGACAACACCGGGCCGCGTAACGCCATAACCGGTCGCGGCACCGCGGGCGTGACCAACAACCCGGACGGCAGCAAGTCGTTCGTCGCGAACTCGGGGGCCTACGCCTATAATTTCGGTCCGGTGAACTACCTGCAGCGTGAGGACGACACCTACCGCGCGGGCTACTTCGGCCACTATAAGATCAACGATGCGCTGGACGTGTACTCTGACTTCATGTTCATGCGCGACCAGACGGACGCACAGATCGCGCCCTCGGGCTTCTTCTCGGGCCAGGGTCCCGATCTCGGCACCGCCTTCACCTTCAATTGCAACAACCCGCTCATCGGCGCGTCGCAAGCCGCCGCCCTCTGCCCGGGCTCGGTGATCACCCCCGGCGCGGCCGGCGGCGACACGGTGACGACTTCCATCCGCTACCGCTTCGCCAGCGCGCCGCGGAACACCGACTTTGTCCACAGCGACTACAAGGTCGACATCGGCGCCCGGGGCGACCTGGGGCAGGGCTGGCACTACGACGCTTACCTGCAGTACGGCCGGTCGGACACTGATAACCTGACCACCAACTACGCCTCGCTTAGCCGCCTGCAGAACGCGCTGAACGTCGTGAACGTCAACGGCCAGGCGGTCTGCGCCGGCGGCCAGACCGGATGCGTGCCGCTCGACATCTTCTCCTCGCTGGGTCGCGGCTTCACCAAGGAAGCGCTCGGCTACGTGCTGGTGCCCGCCTTCCAGACCGGCTCCTCGATCGAACAGGTGGCCCACGCCGACATCAGCGGCGACCTCGGCCAGTACGGCGTCAAGAGCCCGTTCGCGGATGAGGGGTTGGGCGTGGCGTTCGGCACCGAGTACCGCCGCGAGTACATCACCACCCATTACGACACCGAGCAGCAAACGGCCGACCTCTCCGGCGGCGGCGGCCAGGCTCTAGACGTGACCGGCGCCTTCGACGTGTACGAGCTGTTCGGCGAAGCCCGCCTGCCGCTGGTCTCCAACAAGCCCTTCATCAAGGACCTGTCGATCGACGTCGGCTACCGCTTCTCCGACTATTCGACTTCGGGCAAGACCGACACCTACAAGGCCGAGGCGAACTACTCGCCGACGCCGGACGTGCGGGTGCGCTTCAGCTACAACCACGCGACGCGCGCGCCTTCGGCGGTGGAGCTCTTCACGCCACAGGTCGCCGGCCTCGGCACCTTCCAGGACCCCTGCTCGGGCGCCGCGCCGCAATTCACGCAGGCGCAGTGCGCCCGAACCGGGCTGAACCCCGCGCTCTACGGCCTGATCCAGCCCTGCGCCTCCTCGCAGTGCGAGATCCTGTCGGGCGGCAACCCCGGGCTCAAGCCTGAAATCGCAGACACCTACTCGATCGGCGCCGTCTTCACGCCACGCTTCTTCCGCGGGTTCAGCGCCTCGGTCGACTACTTCAACATCGATATCCAGGGCGTCATCGCTTCGGGCGCCTCGCCGTCGACCATTCTTAACGGCTGCGCGTCCGGCAACGATGCGTACTGCTCGCTCATCCAGCGCGACCAACAGGGATCGGTGAACAGCGCCCAGGGCTACGTCCTGCAGCTGAACCAGAACTCCGGCCAGCTGCAGACGCGCGGCGTCGACTTCACCGCCAACTATCGCCTGCCATTTAACCGCTTCGGCTTCACCTCGGCGATCCCGGGTGCGCTGAACTTCGACTTGGTGGGCACCTGGACCGAAGACCTGACCTTCCAGCCGCAGCCGCTCGGCGGCCATTACAACTGCGCGGGCCTGTTCGGTCCCGAGTGCGGCGTCCCCCAGCCGCACTGGCGCGGTTCGTTCCGCACCACCTGGCTCGTGAACAGCGCGATCAACCTCTCGGCAAACGTGCGCTACACCGGCCGCGTGAAGCTCGACTACAACAACGGCAATCCGCTTCTGAACGGTGGCGAGGGTTTCTTCGACAACGCGGACGGCAAGATCTCGGGCTACTATTACTTCGACTTGGCCGCGACTTACCGCTTCAAGGACCGCTATACCTTCCGCGTCGGCGTCAACAACATCCTCGACAAGGACCCGCCGATCATCGACTCGAACACCTACGGCATCTCGGGCCCGCCCTACGGAAACGCGAACACCTACCCCGGCGTGTACGACTCGCTGGGCCGGCAGATCTTCATGGGCGTGACCGCCGACTTCTGATCGACGGTCGTCTCTCGGAGACTTGGGGCGGCGGGCCGGAAGGTCCGCCGCCCCTTCTCCGTTGTGCGCCGGGCGCGCTTGCGGGCCGCGGGGCGCTCGGGCAGGAAGTGGGGTCCGTCGCGCCGAAGGAGGCCGCCGTGGCCAGCTCCACCCTCAACTCGCCGACCCCGCCGACCGCCGGCCAGGCGATCGCGGAGGCGCAGGCGGCCGTTGACGCGGGCGATCTCGCGACGGCGGTGCGCATCGCCGGGCGTGGCCATCGCGCAGGGGTGCGCCATCCCCTGCTCCTCAACCTCCTCGCCTACGACTGCGAGCAACGGGGCGACTACGCCGGCGCGCTGCGCCACCTGCGTGAGGCGTTGGAGCTCGACCCGAACGATCCGCAGATCTTGCACGGCGTCGGCCTGTGCCTCAGCCGGATGGAGCGCTGGAACGAGGCGATGGTCGCGTGGAACGCGGCGCTCACGCACCGGCCCGACTTCCCCGCCGTCCACTTTCACATCGGCATGGCCGACGAGCTCTTAGGTGAGGACGCCGACGCCGCGCGCCACTACCAGATCGCCGCGCGCGACCCCGCCTACGCCGATCCGCTGGGCGGACTGGCGGCGGTGGCGATGCGCGCCGGGTTGCGGCCCCAGGCGCGCGACCATGCCCGGCGCGCGCTCGCCATCAATCCCGGCCACCCCGCCGCCACCCTCGCGCTGGCGGGCGTCGAACTCGCCGAGGACGACCCGGTGGGGGCGGAGACGCGCCTGGCGGCGCTTCTCCAGAGCTCGCTGAACGCCCGCGACCGGACCGCCGCCACCCTTATCCTCGCCGACGCGCTGGATGCGCGCAACGAGACCGACCGCGCCTTTGCGGCCTACACCGAGGGCAAGCGCCTCGCACGCGAGATGTACGAGTCGAGCGGCGGCGGCGCGGCCGCGGCCGCCCAGCGCGACCTCGTCGCGCGCCTCTCCAAGTGGATCTCCACCGGGCCACGGTGGTCCGCCGCTCCGCCCGACCCGGTGACGCCCGCGCGCGGCCACGTCTTCCTGGTGGGGTTTCCGCGCTCGGGCACGACGCTCCTCGAACAGGTGTTGGCCAGCCACACCGAGGTGGTCACGCTGGAAGAGCGTCCGGTGCTGGACCCCGCGGCCGACCGCTACTTCACCAGCGCCGACGCGATCGCCCGCCTGGCCTCGCTGTCCGGGCCCGAGCTCGCGCGCGAGCGACAGGCATACTGGGAAGCGCTGAAGACGAGAGGACTCGACGTGAGTGGCAAGGTGCTCGTCGACAAGTTCCCGCTCAACACCATCAAGCTGCCGCTGATCGCCCGGCTGTTCCCCGACGCGGTGATCCTGTTCGCCGAGCGCGACCCTCGCGACGTGGTCTTGAGCGCGTTCCGTCGCAACTTCCGCATGAACCCCGCCATGGCGCAGTTCACCGACCTCGAATCGACCGCACGCTTCTACGACGCCGTCATGTCCTTGGCGCGGATCTACCTCGAGAAGCTCCCGCAGACGGTGGTCACCGTGCGCCATGAGCGGCTCGTGTCGGCCTTCGAGGACGAGGTGCGCCGCATCTGCCAAGCCGTCGGCCTCGAGTGGCAGCCGGGCCTCGCCGACTTCGCCGCGCGCGCCCGCGAGCGCAGCATCCGCACGCCCAGCGCCCAGCAGGTCCGGCGCGGCCTCTACAGCGACGCCCTGGGCCAGTGGCGACGCTACGCGCGCCATCTCTCGCCGGTTCGACCGATCCTCAACCTATGGGTGGAGCGGTTGGGCTATGACCTGGACCCGCAGGAGGAAGGACGTTGAACCGCCGCGCGGGCCGGACGCCCTGCCGGGGCGGAAGGCGGCTGGATCAGCGATCGGGGGCTCGACAGGCTTGCTCGCTTCCGGGCGTGGGACGGCGATGAGCACCTCGCCCGACCTGCCCGCGCCGGAGGCCCCTGATCGTGCGGCGATTGAGCGCGCGATGGAGACCGGTGACGGCGCCGCCGCGATGCGCCTCGCCGTCCTCAGCGCCGCGGGCGTCGACGCGCCAGCGGACTGGCCTCGTGCGCTGGACTTGGCGGTCGTCGCCGCTGAGCGGGGGTCGGCGGGGGCGCAAGGCCAGCTGCGGCTGCTCGCGGCGGGTCCCCAAGGCCGGAGCCCGGAAGGCGACGGGCGTGACTGGCGCGCGCTCGGCGCCCGCGTCGACCTCGGCGCCTGGACCGCGCCGCCGGACAAGGCGCCGCTCTGCGAGCGACCGCGCATCCGGTCGTTCCGATCGTTCCTGGCGCCTGCCGTCTGCGACTGCATCGTCGCCCGGGCGCAGGGGCGACCGACGCCGGCCCTCGTCTACGACGCCGCGAGCGGGGAGGGGCGCCCGGCGCGTGGCCGCAGCAACACCGCCTGGGAGATGTCGCTCGCCGACCTCGACCTTGTCGCCCTGGCGGTGCGCGAGCGGATCGCGGCGGCCGCGGGTCTCTCGCCTCGGGCGTTGGAGACGACGCAGGTGCTGCACTACGGTCCGGGCCAGCGCTTCGAGCCGCACTTCGACGTGCTGGACCCCGCCCACCCGGGACACGCCGCCGAGATCGACCGTCACGGCCAGCGCATCGTGACCTTCCTGCTCTACCTCAACGAAGGCTACGAGGGCGGCGCCACCGGCTTTCCCCGCGTGGGCGTGAGCTTCCGCGGCCGCCAGGGGGACGGCCTGATGTTCGCCAACGTCGACCTCGCGGGCGCGCCGGAGCCCCTGGCGCTGCATGAGGGCGCGCCCCCGACCCGAGGCGAAAAGTGGCTCTTGTCGCAGTGGATCCGCGACCGGTACCGTGCGTGACGCGACGCTTGGCCCGCGCTTGTTCCGGGCCCGCGGCGCGGCTACGCTTTCCGTCCGCCCGAGGTTGGGCCCGGAGGCTCCCTTGATCATCGCCTTGTTCGCCGCCGCCCTCGCGCAGGCGGCCCCCTCCGCCACGCCGCCGCCGCCCGCGGCGACGCCCGCTCCCGTCGCCGCCGCCGCTCCGCAGACCGACAAGGTGATCTGCAAGTCGCTGCCGCAGACCGGGTCGCTGTTCGCCGGTCCCAAGGAGTGCCATCGCAAGAGCGAGTGGGACGCCATCAACGCCGACTCGCGCGACAACGTGAACAACTACCAGCAGCGCGTCCACCAGGGTTCAGGCCCAGGCTGACCAGGCCGCCCGGCCGACGCCCGCTCAGTCCAGCAGGGCGCTCCAGTCCACCTCGGCGAGGCCGGCGACCACCCGGTCGGCCTGAGCCAGCACGCGCGTTTCGCCGACGCCCAGCGCCGTCATGCCCGCGGCCTTGATGGCTGCGACGCCCGCGTTGGCGTCCTCCACGCCCAGGCACCGCTCGGGGGCGATACGCAAGGCGGCGGCGGCGCGGAGGAAGATCTCCGGGTCGGGCTTGCCGCGGGCCAGCGTCGCCGGGTCCACGACCACGTCGAACCGGTGGGCGACGCCGAGACTCTGCAGGAGCTCGGGCGCGTTGCGGCTCGCGGAGGCGAGCGCCAGGGCGAGACCCCGCGTGCGCGCCGCGTCCAGGGCGTCGCGGGCTCCCGGAAGGAGGTCGCCGGGGCCGAACCGGGCGATCAGCCGGCGATAGTGGGCGTTCTTCCGCTCGGCCAGCGCCTCGCGCTCGGCGGCCGCCGCGGCGCGCGGCGCGCGCGCGAGAATGAGGTCGAGCGAGCCCATCCGGTCCACGCCTTTGAGCGCTTCGTTGGCGGCTTCGTCGAAGGGGACGCCCAGCTCGTCGGCGATCGCCTTCCACGCCGCGAAGTGCGCCCGCGCGGTGTCGACCAGAACGCCGTCGAGGTCGAAGATCACCGCCTCGAACCGGGCGCCGGGCTGGGGGGCTCCGAGACGCACGGCGGCGCGGACCGCCCGTTCGCCGGGAGCCAAAGTGAGCGGCTCACCGTCGTGGCGCAGGGTCAGCGCCTCGCCGCCCCGCGCCAGCGTGTAGGTGACGGCCCCCGGGCGCACGTCGACCGAGAGGCGCGCACCGCGCCAGAGGAGGCCGAAGCCATAGGCGGGGAGGTCGGCCGAGGCCTGCGGCAGGAAGGAGAGGCCGCCGTCGTCGGCGACGCGCAGCCCGGCGAGGCCCATGGCCGTCGCCAGCCAGCCGCCCGCCATTGAGGCGAAGTGCAGGCCGTGCGCGGCGTTGCCGTGCAGGTCGTCGAGGTCGACCAGGGCGCTCTCGCGCAGGTACCGGATAGCCTCGCCCGTGCGGCCGGTCGCCGCCGACACCACCGCGTGCGCGCAGGCGGACAGCGTCGAATCGTGGGCGGTTATCGGCGCGTAGTAGTCGAGGTCGCGCCGCATCTGGACGGTCCCGGCGCCCCCCGGGTCGAGCGCATGCGCCTGCACCACGCTCGCCTGCTTGAGCACCTGGTGGCGGTACAGCGTCAGCGGATGATGGTGGAGAAGGAGCGGCCGGTCCGCGCCGTCCGCCCGGAAGCGCCAGGGCGGCTTGCCGAGGAAGCCGGCGTCCTGAGGATGCACGTGCAGCCGCTCGTCGACCGGCAGGTGCATGAGATCGGCCGCGCGCGACCAGGCGGCTCGCTCGCGGGCGTCGGGCGCGCAGGGCGCGTCGGCCGGCGCGCGGTCGGCCAGCTCCAGCGCGTAGCGGAGGTGCAGGCGCGCCAGGCGGTTGGTGTAGTGGTCGTCGTCGACGATGGCGCTGTACTCGTCGGGGCCGGTCACGCCGCAGATCCTGAAGGCGTCGCCCGCGCGGGGATCGTGGAAGCCGGCCTGCAGCCAGATCCGCGCGGTCTCCCACACCATGGGCGCGGCCTCGCCCAGCACGAAGGCGTCGTCGCCCACGGCGCGGTCGTAGAAGCGCACCGCCCAGGCGACGTCGGCGTTGACGTGCAGCTGGGCCGAGCCCGAAGGGAAGTAGGCCGAGCCCTCGTCGCCGGCGATGGTGCGCCAGGGGTAGAGCGCGCCGTGGCTGAAATCGAGCTCGCGGGCGTGGGCGCGCGCGCGGTCGAGCGTGCCCACCCGGAAGCGGAGCTGGCTCAGCGCGCGGTCGGGCGCGGTCAGCGCCAGCACGGGAAGGGCGAACACCTCGGAGTCCCAGAAGGCGTGACCCTCGTAACCCTCGCCGGTGAGCCCCTTGGCCGCGAGCGGGCTCAAGCCGTCGCGCGGGGCGCTGCGCCAGAGCTGGAGGAGGTTGAAGCGCAGCGCACGGGAGAGGGCGGAGTCTTCGCCCGCGTGGATCGCGCCCGTCCGCCACAGTCCGGCGAACTCCTGCGCGGCGGCGTCGCGAACGCCGTCGTAAGTGGCGGCGCTTCGATGCTCGGCGGCTTGCGCGGCATAGGCGGCGGGCGCGTCGGGTCCGCCGGCGTAGGCGGCGATCTTGTCCAGACGGACGGTCTGGCCGGGCGCGAGCCGGCCGACGAAGGTCACCGCCGCGCCTTCCGGCCGGACGCCGGAAGTCGTCTCGTCCAGGCGGAGGTCCCGGACCGCGTGGGTCAGCGCGCACGCCGCCCCGACGCCCGCCCGCTCCGCGCGCTGCACGATGAGGGCGTCCGCGCCGGCCTGTTCGAGCGCTAGGGTCTCCAGGCGTGCGCCCGCGCCCGCGCCCAAGCGGGGGTCGTCGCCCTGCGCGGCGGCGGCGCGCCCCGGGCGGAGCCAGGAGGTGAGCGTGAGGGGACCCTCGAAGCCCTCGGACGCGAGCGTCAGCCGGATCGCCAGCACGCCGCCAGCGACCGAGCGGCGCGCCTCGAGCGCGAGGCGGCCTCCGGGCAGGTCCCATACGGTGCGTCGGACGAGCTCGCCCGTCCCGAGGTCCAGCCGGCGGGAGAAGCGTACGGGCGGCGCGGCGCCCAGCGAGGTCTCGCCCGCGACGATGTCGATGCGCACGGCGTCCGCCACGGGGACGCGCGTGTCCGAACGCCGGGCGAAACCCTTGAACCGTTCGTGGTAGGCGATGGGCGTGGCGTCGAACACGGTGTTGAGGAAGGCGTCCTCGCCCGTGCCGTCGCGCTCTTCCAGGCCGGCGCGCACGCCCAGGAGCCCGTCGGCCAGGGCGAACAAGCTGCCTTCCTGCGCCCAGCCGGCGGCGTCGGCGGGAGCCTCAAGGCGCTCGAGCGTCCACGGATTGGGCCTGGCCGCCATGGGCGCCAGCCCGACGTCGATGGGGCCTTCATTCGCGGGCTCCGCCGGCTGCCGGGCCGCGCCTCGTTCGTCGATGCTGGACGTCACGCCTCGCCTTCCCGCCGGCCGAGGGGCCGATCAGCCGCGGTAGAGCCGTTTCCTGCGCCGAATGGAACCGGGTTCACGTCCGAAGACGGCGCGTCACGTCGCCCTGACGCGCAGCTCGACGGGCAGGACCTGCGAGCGGGGCGCCTCGCCGGCGATCACCTCCAGCACCTTCTCGGCGAGAAGGGCGCCGCCGCCGCGCCAGTCCTGCCGAACGGTGGTGAGCGCCGGCACAAAGCTCGCGGCCATGAGCGCGTCGTCGTAGCCCACGACCGAGATCTGCTCGGGCACGGCGCGCCCGGCCTCGATCAGCGCGCGCACGGCGCCCATGGCGCACACGTCTCCCGCGCCGCAGAGCACGCCGTCCACCCCGTCGAGTTCGAGGAGTTCGCGGCCGGCGGCGAATCCCTCCGCGAAGGTGAAGCCGCAGCTCATGGCGATGACGCCGGCGCCCCCCTCGCGGGCGACGCTCTCAAAGCCCGAGCGGCGCGCCGCGAGTTCGGGGTGGTGTGCGTCGCCCAGGAAGACCAGCCGGCGACGTCCGAGCGACAGGAGGTGGCGCGCGGCGACGGCCCCGCCCGCGTGGTCGTCGCCGCCCACGAACAGGCGGCCGCTACCGTCGTCGGCGCCCCACACCACGAGCGGCAGGCCCGAGCCCGCCAGCGCCGCGGCCGCGCCGTTCGCCCCCTGGCCCAGGAGCACCGCCCCGTCCACGCCGCGCGCACGGGCCTCGGCCCAGCGACGCAGGGTGGTCAGCGCCATGGCGTAGCCCGAAGCGTCCGCCCGGTCGGCCAGACCGGCGAGGAGCTCGAGCGGGTAGGGCTCGGCGTCGGGGCGGGTGTCCGAGTCCTCCATCTCCACCACGACAGCGATGGTGTGGCTGCGCTTGAGGCTGAGGCTGCGCGCGGTGTGGTTGACGACGTAGCCGTGCTCCGCCGCCAGCGAGAGGATGCGCGTGCGCGTCTCGTCGTTCACCGCGCCGCTCTGGTTCAGCGCGCGCGACACCGTCACCTTGGCGACGCCCGCCAACTCGGCCAGGCGGGCCATGGTCATGGGCCGGGAATCGGCGAGGGGCGCCCTGGCGGTCCCGGCGTCGGTCATGGTCGGGGATTAAAGCGCGCGGCCGCGGCGCTGTCGACCGCCAGCGCTGTCATTCCTTTGTGGGCGCGCGGGCGAGTTCGGCGTCGGCGGCGCGCACCAGCCGGGCTAGCCAGAGGAGCGCGACGAACAGGAGCGCCGTCGGCGCGAGCACGCCGGCGATCGCCGCGCGGCCGCCCAGGAGACTGAAGGCGCGCCCGGTGATGAACGATCCCAGGGTGCCGCCAAGGGCGGAGAACACCACGATCAGCCCCGTCATGCCCGCCTGCCGCTCCACGGGGAGGGCGCTCAGGACGGCCGAATTCAGCGTGGGGTAGATGGCGCTCATCAGGAGGCCGATTCCCGGCAGCACCAGCGCCTGGGGCGGCAGCTCGCGCCAGCTCGCGACCAAGGCGGCAGGGGCGTGGGCTGTGGCCAGGAGCGCCGCCACGAGGAGGCAGGCCATCCCCGCAACGCACGTCCCCAGCACGCGGAAGCGGGAGAAGCGCCGCAGGATTGCGCTTGCGCCCAGCCGGCCCAAGCAGAGCGAGCCGGCGTAGAGGCTGGTCAGCTGCACGCTGAGCTGGGGCGAGAGCTTCAGCACCTCGTTGTTGAAGGTGGGCATCCAGGTGCCGAGGCTCTGCTCGATAAGCACGTACAGGAAGGCGCAGGCCAGGAAGACTCCCACCATGGGCCGGAGCAGGAGCCGCAGCATGGCCGCGAACGCCCCCGCGCCCGTGGCTGGCGCGCTGCGGCCCGCCAGGGCGCGCTCGTCGAGCGGCGTCGCCGCCCATAGCGCGGCCACCGCCGCGGCGGCGACGGCGAGCACCCAATAGACGTCGAGCCAGCCGAACCCGGCGGTCGCGTCGTCGCGGATGAAGGCGCCGAACAACCAGTAGCCGCCCACCACCCCAAGCATGAACAGCCCTTCCACGAGGCTCGTCAGGCTGGCGTGCCGGTGCGGCTCGGGTTCGACCAGGCCGATGGCCCCGTACACCGCGACCTTGGCGAGGCCGAAGGTCGCGCCGGTGACCGCAAAGGCGGCGGCGGTCATCCAGAAGCTGTGCAGGAGCGGCATGAGCGCGCACGCCGCCGCCAGCGCCAGGAGGCCGCCCACGAGCGCGCGCCGGTAGCCGATGCGGGGCAGGGACGACGCCAGGAGGAAGGACACGCCCGCGATCGAGAGGTCCTTGCACGCCTCCAGGAGGCTGGCCTGCGCCTTGCCCGCGCCGAAGCTGCGCACCGCCTGCAGGATCACGGTGCCGACGCTGTTGAGCAGCACGGCGTAGAGCACGTACGTCGCCACGAGCGCGAACACCACGCGGCGGCGGCTCGCGCCCAAGTCGCGGTGAGCCGAGGCGAGCGCGGGGGCGGCGGGCGAGGCGCTCACCGGGCCGCCGCGCCGGAGGTGGGGCGCAGCGCCAGGAACACCGTGCTCCACAGCTGGGCGGCGTTGGACTCGTCGGCGTCGCCGGCCGCGGCCCCGAAGGCCTGCACCCGAAAGCGCCCGCCCGCGTAGGCCCACGACCAGAGCTCGCTGGTGCGGGTGTCGCCCACCGCCTCCACCGCCGACCACAGCCGGGCGTGGGCGGCGCGCAGTTCGGCGCGGAGCGGGGCGGGGAGGTCGGTACGGGCGAGCTGGCGGTCGAGCCCCGCGATCAGCACCGCCTCCTGCCAGGCCCAGACCACCGCCCCGTGGTAGGCCGTGCGCCCGAACAGCTTGCGCACGTCGTCGGGCGCGTAGGCCGCGTCGGCCACCACGGGTCCCACGTCGGTCATCAGGCCCGCCGGGAACGGCCGCATGACGTTGGCGACCCTGCGCCCGAGCGCTTCGGGCGAAGGCGCGCCGAGCAGGAGGTCGAAGCCCACGTCGGAGTTGAGCACGGGAACGGGCCGGCCCGCGCCGTCCAGCGACAGGGCGTCGAAGCGCAGCGGGCCCTTGGGGAGGCTGGCGAGGGCCGGGGCGGCGTCCACCCCCTGTTCGCCGGCGAACCGGCTCACCGCCGCGCGCGCCGCCTCGGGCGCGAGGCTTACGGCGAAGAAGTCGGGCGCGCGGGTCCGCCAAACCTCCGCCTGTCGCGCGGCCGCCTCCGCAGAAGGCGCATTAGCCGCGCCGGCGAGCGCGCCCGAGCGCAGGAGGGACGCCGCGGCGTCCAGGGCGGCGGGGGCGAGCACGGCATTGACGTCGTAGGGGATGCGTCCGCCGCCCAGCCCCGTGTCGCTGTCGCGCCATTCGCCCACGGGCACGCCGGGCTTGAGCCGCAGGAGCGTGTCGGCGGAGGGTCGCTCGGCGAAGGGTCGCGTGGTCTCCACCACGCGACGGAGATTGCGGGCGAGGAGGTCGGCGTAGCGCCGCCCGTCCGGCGTGCGTCGGTCGAGCAGCGCGCGCAGCCGCGCGGGCCCGAACCGCTCGGCGTAGGCGGAGAGGACGGGGGCCAGCATGTAGTCGCCGTCGATCATCTTGTAGTCGTAAACGGGGGTGTCGGACCGTCCACGGCCGGCCTTGAGGTTCTCCATCACGGCGAACTCGCCGATGGACTCCTCGTGCGCGACCTCGCCCGCGGGCGACAGCCGCGCGATCACCGCGCCCAGCCCCGCCTCCGCCTCCGCGGGCTTCAGCACCGGCATGAGAAGGCGCACCGACATCAGCGTGTCGCGCCCGAAGTAGGTGAGGAAGCGCCAGGAGCCGGCGAGGAGCTTCTCGCGGTAGCTCAGGAAGGCGAGCGAGCCGCGCGCGCGGGGGTCCGCGCCGGCGCCGGCCTCCAGGATTTCGCCGCCGTTCAACGGGGTGAGCGCGGGGTCGCCGGTGGCCGCGGTGATCCGCAGCCGCAGCGGGCCGCCGCGGCTGCGCCAGCTGGGCGCGTCGCCTTCGACGAGCGCGCCGTTCAGCGCCTCGATGGTCAGCCGGTAGCCGGGCGCGCCGTCCAGCCGGTCGCGCGCCCAGAGGAGTGCTGCGCCTTCGCGCACGGGCCGTGCGTCGAGCTCGGCGGGCGCGGTGTGCAGCGCTTCGAAGTCGCGCAGCACCCGCACGCTGCCCAGCACCACCCGTGCGAGCTTCAACGCCGGCGCGTCGACCTCCACCTCGGTGCTCACTCCCCGCAGCTCGCGGCCCCGCGCGTCGTGCAGCACGAGCGGGATGGGAGGCGACACCCTCCGCCAGCGCACGGGAGCGTCGGTCGGCGCGAACCAGGCCCCCGCGCCGCTGTTGCCCGCCGGGAAGGCCACGAGCACCCGCGGCGCCGTCCCGTCGCGCAGCACGACGTGGGCGGCGATCCCTCCCTGGCGGACGAGGCTGTTAAGGTTGCGGCCCTCGCGCACGTCGAGCCGCAGCGGCGCAGGAGACGCCGCGCGCGCCTCTCCCGCGAGCACCAGGGCGGCGAGGGCCAGGGCGGCGGGGAGCGGGCGGGCGCGGATCATGGGGCGGAAGACCTCGTCGTCACCGGCCGGAGGCCGGGCGTCCGTCCGTCGCGGGCGGGCGCAGGGTAAAGAAGGTGTTCAACGTCAGCCGGCCGCGGCGCGGGTCGTCGCTGAACCCGAAATCGGCGGCCACGTCGCCGGAGTGCAGAAGCGCGCCGCCGTAGGCGATCAGCCGGTTGAAGCGCCCCGCGTAGCCGCCGATCCGCTCGAACACCGGCGTGTCGCCGCCGACGTAGCCCTGCGGCGGCGCTTGCGCCACGTCCTGCGCCAGCGCCGCTTCGTAGGCCGCGCGCCGGTCAGGGGTGACGCGCTCGAACCCGGTCGAGCGGTGGCGATAGAACGACGTGCCGCTGCAGTCCCCGGGCGTGAGGTAGTGCAGGAGCGCCACGAGGCCGGGGTCGGCGGCGTCGGTGTGCGGGATGCGCTGGCGCAGCTCCAGCTCTTCGGGGCGGCGGGTAACCAGCGAGAAGTCGCAGGTCGCGCCGAGCAGCGTCCAGCCCTCCAGGCCGAAGGCGTCCAGGAGCACGGGGAGGAGCGCGTCGCGCAGGCCCCGTGCATAAGCCGTGGGCGCGCGCGCGCGCACGCCGGGGTAGGCCGCCACCGCAGGGGGGCCGAACGGCGCGGCGTGGGCGAGTTCCACCAGCGACGACGGATCGGCGAGCAGATCCTCAACGACCACGACCGGCGAGCCCTCCCGCCCGACGCGCTCCACGCGGATGCGACCTCCGGCCGTGGGCGGATCGCCAGGCCTCGTCGGCGCGCCTGTGACGGGGGTCATCCTAAGCTCTGCGTCCTGATGTCGCGATTAAGGCGACTGGAAGCGGTTCCATAGTCCAGGTTAGACCGGTTCTCGGGCGCCGCAAGGCCGAATGGCGAAGCGCATCGGGCCCCAAGGGAGAGACCATGAAGCGGTATTGGCTGCACTCGACGTCCGCCGGCGCGCTCGCCGCCTGTGCGGCGCTGGCCGCCACGACGGCGCACGCCCAGCAGGGCGCGCCCGCGGCCCAGGCCCCGGTGTCGCCCGACGCGCCGGTCGCCACCGCCGTCGGCGCCACCCCGCCCGAGACGACCACCGACACCGTGGTCGTCACCGGCTCGACCTCCAAGCGCACCATCCTCAACACGTCGGTGGCCATCACCAACGTGTCGCCCACCGACCTGGCGCAGCGCGCGCCCCGCAACACCGCCCAGGTGCTCGAGACCATCCCCGGCATCTTCGTCGAGGCGACCGCGGGTCCGATCTCCAACAATTATTCGGTGCGCGGCCTTCCCGGCGGCGGCACCCAGTTCGTGCGGCTGGAGGAGGACGGCCTCGTGCCGCTCTACGGCGGGCTGAACGACGACGAGACCTTCCAGTACGACCTCTCGGTCGACCACGTGGAGGCGATCCAGGGCGGCACCTCCGGCATCCTGGCGATCAACGGCGCGGGCGCCACCATCAACTTCATCTCGCGGCCGCTCAACTTCGACCACGAGGGCGGGCTGTTCCAGGTGCGGGGCACGACCTACGGCGAAGCTCGCGCCGACTTCTGGTATTCGGCCCCGATCAAGCAGCTGGGCGACGGCGTGGCCTATTCGCTGTCCGGCTACCTCGACCAGACGCCCGGCGTGCGGTCCTCGCCGTTCGACTACCAGACCTACCGGATCAAGGCGCAGCTCGAGAAGCGCTTCAACGACGGTGGTTACGTGCGCGCGACCTATCGCCGTTACGACGAGCACGACCCCTACTACGCCGACCAGCCATACTCGTACAACAATGGCCAGATCGGCGGCGTTCCGAGCCTGGACACGCAGTTCGGCAACATCATCGGCCAAGGCTTCGGCCACATCGTCGTGCCCGATAGCTGCGAGGCCAACGAGTGCACCCGCACCTTCAGCCTGGAGGACGGCGTCCACATCACCGGCAACGTCTACCGGATCGACGCCGACAAGCCGCTGACTGACGATCTGCGCGCCTTCGCCCACGTGCGCTACACGCAGACCACCCTGGACTTCAACGGGGTGTTCGCCGGCAGCGGCACGGGCAACGCGGGCCTGACCTCGGCGATCAACTACCTCACCAACAACGCCAACTCGCCGATCCAGTCGCTGTTGGTGGCGGGGCTGAACGCCTTCCCGGGCACGACGCAGTTCGGCATCAAGAGCCTCACCAACGGCCAGGTCATCGCCGCCAGCGACACCGCAGGCCTGAACGGGCTGAACGGCAATGGCCTGTTGCAGCAGACGGTTCTGAACCACCAGCTCGTCAAGATCCGCGACTGGGGCAGCGACTTCGGCGTAAAGTACCACCTGCGCGGCGACATCTATGACAACAACCTGACCGTCGGCGGCATGGTCTATTCGCAGAGCATATCGGGCGACCAATCGGGCACCTCGACGGTTATCAACGACGTGGCCAACGGTTCCAACATCTACGACATCGTCGCGCTCAACAACTCGGGCGCGGTGTTGGGTACGCTCAGCAACAACGGCCTGATCGCCTATGGCGACTGGGGGCAGGGGATCACCGAGTCGGACCTCGACTCCGAGTCCTTCTACGTCAACGACGAACTCACGCTGTGGAACAAGCTGCACCTCGACTTCGGCTTGCGCTACGAGCACGAGAAGACCACCGCGCGCACGGGCAACAGCCATGAGGAAGCGATCCCCGCCGGCATCGGCGGGCTGGTCCGCACCAACCCGAACGCCTTCGACGGCACCTACAGCACAACCGAAGGTTCGGAGGATCCGGTCAACTACACCTTCGGCGCCAACTACGTGTTCTCGCCGAAGCTGTCGGTGTATGCGCGCTACGCCAAGGCCTACCAGACCAACGGCGTGAATCCCGACCCGATCGGCATCACCCTCTACGAGGGCGGCGTCACCTTCTCCGACTACGGCCTGTTCGGAACCCTGCGCGGCTTCCGCACCGAGTTCGCCAACCAGTCGTTCGGCGGGGGCGTAGATCCCTCCAACCCCAACGTCAATGTCGGCTTCTTCGCCGACTCGAACACCAACGGCGTGGACGTCGACGTCATCTACCGCCCGCAGTTCGACAACGAGTGGATCCGCCGCTTCAACATCCACGGCCAGCTCACCTATCAGGAGCCGGAGTTCTCCAGCGTCAGCACCGGCGTGATCCTGGCCAACGGTCAGAATATCTCGCAACAGGTCGTCGACTTCTACAACGGCAAGCGCCCAGGCCGCACGCCGCAGTGGCTCTACACGCTGACCCCGTCGTACGAGTTCCCCAACAACAAGGGGCAGGTGTACCTGCGTTGGCAGCACGTCGGCAGCGTGTTCGCCGACGCCGGCGACGCGCTGGCGCTGCCGAGCTACGACGTGATCGGGATGGGCATGCTGTACGACATCACCAAGCGGCTCAACCTCAGCGTCAACGTCGAGAACGTCACCGACGAACTCGGCATCACCGAGGGAAATCCGCGCCAGGGCTTCACTCAGTCGGTGGTCAACGGCTACTTCTACGGCCGCGGCATCGTGGGCACGAACGCGATCTTCCAGCTAACCTACAAGTTCGGTGGGTGAGGTCGCCGCCCGCCGCCCCCTCGCCGGGGGCGGCGTTCGGCGCTAGGGCGCGGGCATGAGCGACGCCCGCATAGCTTCGGTGGTCATACTGGGCGGCGGCACCGCCGGTTGGATGACCGCCGCGGCGCTCTCCCGCGCGCTGCAGCCGCTGGGCTGCCGCATCACGCTGCTCGAGTCCGACGCGATCGGCACGGTGGGGGTGGGCGAGGCGACCATCCCCACCATCCACTGGTTCAACCAGCTGATCGGCCTGGACGAGGCCGAGTTCATGCGGGAGACCCGGGCGAGCTACAAGCTCGGCATACGCTTCCGGGGCTGGACGGGGGAGGGGAGCGAATACTTCCACCCCTTCGGCGTGTTCGGGCCGCCGGGCGACGCCGCCATGTTTCCGCACCGGCTGATCCGCGGCTGGCGCGACGGCCTCGCGGACGATGCGCGCGACTATTCGCTGACGGCGCAGGCGGCGCTCCTCGGCCGCTTCGCCAAGCCGGGCGGGGGAAGCGGTGCGGGGGGCGCGAGGTCGTGGCGCTCGACCCTGGGCTACGCCTTCCACTTCGACGCGGGCCTCTACGCGCGATACCTGCGCCGCATGGCCGAGGGGCGCGGCGTGCGGCGGCTGGAGGGCCGCGTCGCCGGGGTCGAGCGCGACGGCGAGACGGGCTTCCTCACCGCCCTGACCACCGAGGACGGCGCGCGGTTGGAGGGCGAGCTCTTCGTCGACTGCTCGGGCTTCCGCGGCCTCCTCATCGAGGAGACGCTGGGGGCGGGCTACGAGGACTGGTCGCGCTGGCTGCCGTGCGACGGCGCGTGGGCCGCGCCCTGCGCCGCGGCGGGGCCGTTCACCCCCTACACCGGCGTGACGGCGGGGCGCGCGGGCTGGCGCTGGCGCATCCCGCTGCAGCATCGCGTGGGCAACGGCTACGTCTTCGCCAGCCGCTTCCAGGAGGTAGACGCTGCGCGCGACGATCTCGTGGCTGCGCTGGAGAGCCCGCCACTCGCCGAGCCGCGGCTGATCCGCTTCACCCCCGGCCGGCGACGTCGCAGCTGGGTGGGCAACGTGGTGGCGATCGGCCTGTCGTCCGGCTTCCTGGAGCCGCTCGAGTCGACCAGCATCCACCTGATCCAGAGCGGGATCGCCAAGCTCCTGTCCTTGTGGCCGAGCCGTGCGTGCGACCCGCTCCTGGCCGAGCAGTTCAACCGGGTGCTGGCGCGCGAGATGGAGGAAGTGCGCGACTTCCTGATCCTGCACTACCGCGAGACCCACGGCCGCGAGGAGCCGATGTGGCGCTGGTGCCGCGAGGTCGAGCCGCCCGACAGCCTGCGCTACCGGCTCGACCAGTTCCGCGGCTCGGGCCGCATCGTGCTCCAGCCCGAGGAGCTGTTCCGCGACGCGAGCTGGTTCGCGGTGATGACTGGCCAGGGCGTGCGGGCGCGCGACAACACGCCCATGATCGAGGGGGTGAGCGCGGCGGAGAACCTGCGCCAGCTCGCCCTCGTGCGCCAGGCGATCGCCGCCGAGGCGCGCGGCCTGCCGCCCGCGGTGCTGGGCGAGGCCGCCTAGCTCACCGTCCGAAGCCGACCACCGCCCGCACGCGGCGCTCGCCGCGCGCGTCGGCTGCGCCGGAGGCGTCCAGCGCCAGGCGCCAGGCGCCAGGACCGCTCGCGGACAGGACGCCGCCGCTGGTCGTCGTGGGCGTCATCGGCGTCAGGAGGTCGATCGCCGCGCGCGCCGGGTCGCGCACGACCGCCTCGAGCACGAGCCGGCCGTCTTCCCATCGCGTTGAAGTCACGACCGGGTTGCGGCTGGGGTCGCCAGGCAGGGGCGCGGACGCGACGGGGACGATCTGCACGCCGCCCTCGAAGCGGATGACCGATCGGGTCGGCTCCGCCCTGGCGGTGACTTCGATCCGCGCGTGTTGATCCTGCGCCTGCGGCTCGAGCCGGACGGAGAGGGTGCGTCCTTCCGCGGTCGCGCCGAGGACGTGCGCGCCGAGCGGCAGCTCCGGTGCGAAGCTGATCTGCACCGGCGGTCCGTCCGCCCGCGCGGTCAGGGACACGGAGTTCCCGTTCTGCTCCAGGAAGAGGTCCACGCGAGAGGGGCCGACGCGCAGGCGCTTCACGGTGACGGCGGGCCAATCACCGGGCAGGTGCGGCGCGAGGTCCAGCCGCGCCTCGCCCCCGTGCGCCTGCGCGCCGAGGAGCCCGTGCACGGCGGCGGAGAGGAAGCCCGCCGACGACCAGGTCTGCTCCGGCACGGACTCGCGCTCGGGGTGGAAGAGATCGCCCGCCAGCACCTCGTGGAGGTGTCCTGCGCTGTCCAGGGTGTTCCAGCCGACGAGCCCGCGCCAGGCGCTCCAGCCCGCGAGCGGGCGGTGCGCGTCCCAGAAGGCCTGCGCCGCGGCGCTTGTGCCGAGGCCCCAAACCGCGCCGTCGCCATAGGTGTTCGGGTCGTATCCGGCGGCGTCGCGCGACAGGCTGTGCACGCCCCAGTCGGTCTGGAACTCGGGGGAGACGAGGCGGTCGAGCGCCGCGTCGGCCTGCGCGGGCGTGAGGACCCCCTGCCCGAGGAGGCGGCTCGCGTCCGAGCGCTGGTCGTGCACGGGCGCGCCATCCAACGTGTGGCCGCTCAGCCAGAAGCCCTGCGTCCCGTCCCACGCTCCCGCGGAGAGCGACGCCCGCGCCCGCGCCGCCGCCCGCTCGCCCGCCGCGGCCTCGCGGGCGTGGCCGGTCGCCTGCGCCAGGTGCGCGAACCCATCGGCGGCGTCGAGCCAGGCGGACGACAGGCGCACGTCGTCGCGCATCCGCGCCTGCTCGTTCTGCCCCTGCTTGCCGGGCGGGATGGTGGGCAGGCCGGTGGCGGGGTCCAGGAGGCTCAGGCAGTAGCGCCAGGCCGCGGCGATCCCGGCCCAGTGCGCCTGGACATAGGCCCGGTCGCCAGTCGTCTCCAGGTAGCGCGCGAGCGTCGCCAGGTACTGGTGCGTGATGTCGACGTGCACGAACATGTACGGATAGCGGCGCTCCCAGTCGATCAGAGGGGCGGAGAGCGACATCTCGTGCCAGATCATGCCGTTCGTGCGGTTCTGATAGCGCGCGATGAAAGCCAGCTCTTCGCGCGCGCGCTCGAAGCGGCCGGCGGCCAGCTGGCCCTCGACCGCGACGAGGCCGTCGCCCGCGAAGTACCAGGCGTACTGCGGCCGCCGGCCGGGACGCGAGGGGCCGTAGCCCGCCACCTCGCCGCAGCCTAGGTTCGGCGCACACACCCAGGCCTGGTCGAGCGCGACGGCCGCGTCGGCCAGCGCGCGGTTCACCGCAGGGTCGGGGGTGGTGATCTCGACGGACTCCGCACGCGCCGCCTCGGCCGACGCCTGCGCCTCGCTGCGGAGCCGCTCCGCGTCGGCGGGCAGGTCGGGCGCGGAGCCCTCGCCCACGACCGCGGTGACGGCGAGCTCGGCGCGGCGCACGCCGCCGGAGCTCGGCCGAGGGGCCAGCACGAGCGCCAGCGTGTCGCCGCGGCCGGTCGCGGCGTTGGCGGTGTCGTCGTGCGCCACCGTCTCGGCCGAGCGCACCAGGGCGGAGAAGCCGTGCACGGGCTCGCGCAGGAGATAGCCCGAGCGCACGGCGTCCCACCCCGCCTCCTGCCCGCCGATCCCGCCCGGCCACATGAGGTCGAGCGAGGGCTGGAAGCGCACCTCGATGCGCACGTCGGGTCGGCCCTCGACCTCGTAGGAGACGAGCGCGGCGGGAGCGTTTAGCGGCGCGAACAGCCGCTCGCGCACGGTGAAGTCGGGTCCCACGTAGGTGCGCGTCACCTCGGTGGGCGTGCTCTCCACCCGGCGCAGCAGGGCGCGGCCGTCGAGCGGCGCGACGCGCGCGGGCGTGTGGAAGGCGAGTGTGTAGCCGCTCAGCACCTGCAGCGGGTAGGCCCACACCTCGAGCCCCGCCTCGGGATAACCAAATATCCCGCTGCGCCGCCCGTGCGCGGCGACGAAACCGCCGGTCCAGGCCGCGGGGTCGGAGGGCGGAGGTGGAGCCGTCGCTGCGTGCGCGCTGGTGGCAAGCCATCCGGCGAGGAGGGCGCCTGAAATGCGCCGGGGCGAGTGTGGAACCGCGTCCATCCGCCCAGAGGACGGCAAGCGCCGCGGCGTGGCAAGCCGCGCTGGAGAGCGGGGTCGAGTCGCCGCGGCCCAAGGCGCGCTGAGCGGCGTGCGTTGACAGCCGCCGGCCGGCTCGCCCCTCTAGCCACCCTACGGAGCCGAGACGAGCCCCCATGCACGCACTGTTTCGCCCGCGCCTTCGGTGGGCCCTGGCCCTCGCGGCCCTGCTGGCGCCCGCGGTGGCGGACGCCGCGCCCGCGCGACCCCTGCCGGGCGGCGCAACGTGGGAGGGCGCGGGGGCCCGCGAGACGGTGGAGGCGCTGACGCCGGACGTCATCCGCGTGCGCTGGGCCCCGCGCGGCGCCCAGTCAGAGGACGCGAGCTGGGCGGTTGGCCCCGGGGTCCGCCGGGCGCGCGCCGCCGTCACGCCGGCCGCGGACGGCTTCACGACCGCCAGCCTGCGCGTGCGGATCGACCCCGCCACGGGCGCCGTGCGCGTCGAGACGCCCGACGGCAGGCTGATCACGCAGGACGCGGCCGAGCCGCTCCGTTTGCAGGCGGGGCGCGGCTTCCAGCTGCGGCGCGCGCTGGCCACCGGCGAGCACATCTACGCGCTGGGCGACAAGACGGGCGAGCTGGACCGTCGCGGCGGCAATTTCGTCGACTGGAACACCGACAGCTTCGGCTTCAAGTCGTCGACCGACCCGATCTACAAGTCGATCCCGTTCTACATCGCCGCGGGCGGGGCGGGCGGGGCCTACGGCGTCTTCACCGACAACACCTGGCGGCTCGCCTTCGACTTCGGCAAGCGCGAACCCGACGTGATCGCGGTGGACGCGCCCGATGGGCCGGCCGACACCTACGTGATCGCAGGACCCCAGGTGCGCGACGTGGTGCGCCGTTACACCGCGCTGACCGGTCGCGCGCCCCTGCCGCCGCGCTGGGCGCTGGGCTACCAGCAGTCGCGCTACAGCTACGGCACCGCTCAGGAGGTGCGCGACGTGATCGGGCGCCTGCGCGCCGAGCGCGTGCCGACCGACGTGGTCTGGCTCGACATCGACTTCCAGGACCGCAACCGCCCCTTCACCGTCGACACCGAGGCGTTTCCGGACTTCGCCGGCCTGATCCGCGAGCTGGGCGGCGAGGGCGTGAAGCTGATCACCATCGCCGACCTGCACGTCGCCCGCGCGCCGGGCGAGGGCTACGCGCCCTACGACACGGGGGCGGCGGGCGATCAATTCGTGCACGCCGCCGACGGCTCCACCTACGTGGGCGTGGTGTGGCCGGGGCCGTCCGTCTTCCCCGACTTCACCCGGGCCGCCACGCGCGAGTGGTTCGGCGGGCTGTACAAGCCTTTCCTCGACATGGGCGTCGCGGGGGTGTGGAGCGACATGAACGAGCCGGCGATCTTCAAGACGCCGACGCTCACCATGCCGCTCGACAACCGGCACCGCATCGCGTCGGACGACTTCGCCCCGCGGGTCGCCTCCCACGCCGAGATCCACAACGTGTTCGGAATGGAGAACACCCGTGCGGCCTATGACGGCCTCCTGCGGCTGAAGCCGGACGCGCGGCCCTTCGTGATGACCCGCGCGAGCTACGCCGGCGGCCAGCGCTATGCCGTCACCTGGACGGGCGATAACCTGGCCACCTGGGACCACCTGCGGCTGGCGGTGCACCAGATCGAGAACCTGGGGCTCTCCGGTTTCACCTGGTCCACCGCCGACGCGGGCGGTTTCGCGGGCGGCGCCAGCCCCGAGCTCCTGACGCGCTGGTTCGAGATCGGGGCCTTTCTGCCGCTGTTTCGAGACCACACCGCCAAGGGCGCCCCGCGGGCGGAGCCGTGGGTGGATGGGCCCGAGCAGCTGGCGATCCGGAAAAGGTTCGTCGAGGCCCGCTACCGTCTCCTGCCCTACCTCTACGCGACGGCGGACGGGGCGGCGCGCACCGGCGACCCGTCGCTGCGGCCCGTGTTCTACGACTACCCGGACGCGGCGAGCGGCCCCTGCGACACCTCCATGAGCTTCACCGTCGGGCGCAGCCTGTGGGTGGCGGCCCCGCCCAAGCCCGAGTCGCCGCAGGCCTATGACGTGTGCTTGCCCGCGGGCGGATGGTGGGACTACTGGACGGGCCGACGCGTCCAGGCCGCGGCGCCGGCGGCCTCCGGCCCCGTGCTCTCGGCCAGCCAGGCGGCGGGGGCGGGCGGCCCCGCGGCGACGGTTATCAGCGAGACGCCCCGGCTAGACCACCTGCCCGTTTTCGTGCGGGCGGGCTCGATCATCCCGCGACAGGCGCTGGTGCAGACCACCGCTCAGACGCCCTCGGGGCCCCTGGAGCTCCACGTCTATCCCGGTCCCGACTGCCGGGGCGATCTCTACGACGACGACGGCGCCACGCTCGGCTACGCGCGCGGGCGCTTCTTCCGCCAAGCGCTGACCTGCGCCGAAGGGGCCGACGGCGCGCTCACCGTCAGCTTCGCGCGCGCTGAGGGAGCGGCCGCGCCCTGGTGGCGCGAGCTCCTCGTGGTGGTGCACGGCTGGCGCGGCGGGGCGCGGGCGACGCTGGACGGGCGCTCCGCCCCCGCACGGGCCGACGCGGCCGCCGACGAGGCGCGGGTGGTCGTGCCCGCCTCGCCCGCCCCCCACACGCTATTGCTGCGCCCGGCCGCCTGATCCGCGTCAGTAGACCGAGCGGAACGCTGCCACAAGCCGCCAGTCGCCGCCCGCGCCCGGCACGTCCGGCGTCTGCAGCGCGCGCGCCCCCTCCACGTCGAGCACGGTGCGGCGGGGCAGCGCCAGCCGCACGCCCAGCCCCGTGGAGGCGAGGTCGTAGGTGCGGCCGGGGAGCGCCAGCTCGGGGCGCGATCGCTGGCGCACGCGCCCGCCGTCGAGGAAGCCGTACACCTCGGCCTGGGCGACGAGGCGCAGCGGCGACTTCAGCGTGCGGCCGAGCTCGGCCGAGCCCGCCGCGCCCTCGTCGCCGGTGACCAGCGCGGCGGCGAAGGCGCGGCCGAAGTCGTCGCCGCCCAGCGCTAGCTGCTCGGACGCGGGCAGGAGGTCGGGGCTGACCTGGCCGGTGGCGCGCAGCCGCAGCGCCCAAGGGCCCGCCGTCTGCTCCAGCCGCGCCTGCGCCGAGAGCTTGACCGCATCGAGCGCGTCGTAGCCGGCGGCCAACGCGCGCGCGCCGGCGATGTCGAGTCCGACGCTCAGCGCGCCGGAGGCGGCGAGGGTGGTGTGGCCGCGCACCGCCGTGAACGCCAGCGCTCCCCGCAGGGTGCGGGTGCGCTCGTCCGTCAGCGTCTGTCCGAGAAGCGCGTTGCGGCTGTTCAGCCCGTCGAGCGACAAGGTCGCGGTGAGCGCGCGCGTGGGTGCGAGCAAGAGCGGATAGGCCATCGACAGCGAGGCCGTCTCCGCCTCGCCGCGCACGTCCTCGCCCCGCGGCCGGGTGCGGAGATAGCCCAGCGAGCCGGTCAGCGAGAGGCCGTCGGCGCCCAGAAGCTCGGTGTGGCCGACGGCGTAGTACTGGAAGCGCGCCGGGTCGGTGGGGGTGGCGAAGGTCAGGGTGGTGCGCCCGCCGGGCCGCAGGAGGCCGTTGAGCGTCAGGTCCGCCTCGAGCTGGGTGCGGCCGAGGAGGTTCTGGCCGCGGTCGCTGACGCCCAGCCCCAGGTCCACTTGCTTGCGCGTGACCGCCAGCGCGAGCTGGACGCCGCCGGCCCGCGCGCCCGGGAGAAACTGCGCGTCGACCTTGAGGCCAGGCAGGCCGCCGATCAGGAGCAGCGTGCGCTGAAGGTGCGAGCGTCGCAGCGGGCGGTCGCGCAGCAGGCGCTGGGCGTAGCTCCTCACCCGGGCGGCGGCGGGGCCGGGCGCGCCGCTCACGGTCACGCCCTCCAGCCGCCCCTCGACCGCCACCACGCGCACGACGCCGTCGGTGAAGCCCTGGCGCGGCAGCACGATGGTGTAGAGCGCCACGTCCGTCGCGGCGTAGGCCCGGGCCACCGCGTCCGGCAGGGCGTCGATCGAGCGGGCGTCCACCCGCCGGCCGATGAAGGGACGGGTGGCCGCGCCCACGAATGCGCTGGGCAGGCTCGACCCCTCGACCCGCACCTCGCGGATGGTGAAGGGCGCGAACGCCTGCGCCGGCGCCACCTCTCGCCCTCCGGAGGGCGGGGCGACGCCGGCGATCGGGGCCTGCGCCGGCGCGCGGTCGGCTCGGTTGCGGTCGACGATCAGCGCGCCCGTCGCCTGGGCGCGCACGGCCGCGGCCGGGACGAGGCCGAGGGCGACGGCCGCCGCCGTCGCCCCCGTCCGCCCTCGCAAGGCGGGGAACGCGCGCCTGCGCGGGTTGCGCGCCATCAGTGATGGCCGGCGAGAATGCCGAGCGCGCCGCCGGCCCCGGCCGAACCCGCGGGCGTGGTGAGCAACGCGCCCCCGCCCAGCACGCCCGTCACCCCGACCGACTTGACGCCGCCCAGCAGTCCGCCCGCCACCGCGACCGGCGCGGCCGTGACGGTGGAGATCACGGGCGCGATCACCGCAGGCGCGGTCGCCACCGTGGCCACCGCCGGCGCGACCAGGCCCGTCGCCGTCGCCACCGGCGCGGTCACCACGCTCGTGACGACCGGACCCACCACGGGCGCGCTCGCCACCACCGACGTCACCGGGGCGACGACGCCGGTCACCACCGCCAACGGCGAGGTCACGGGCGTCGTCGCGCCGCCCAGCGCCCCGGCGACCGCGGTCGTCACGGGCGCCAGCACCGGCGAGGTCGCTCCGAGGGCGGTGGTCACGGGAGCTACGATCGGGGCCGTCACGGGCGCCAGCGGCGAGGTGACCGCGGCCACGACCGGCGTCAGCGCGCTCGCCGCCGAGCCGGCGGTCGCCGCCGTCGCCGTCAGGACCGAGCCCGCCGCGCCGCCGATGGCGACGCTCGGAGCGGAGCCGCCGGTCGTGCCCAAGCCCACGGACGCCACCGTCGCCGGCGGTGCGCCCGAGGCGCCGCCGAGGCTGGCGGCGACGAGCGGGGTCGTGGTGGCCGATCCCAGCACCGGCCCGCCGGCGACGCTGACGCCCGCGAGCGGCGCCGTTACCGACTGGAGCGCGGTCGTCACGGGAAGCGTCGCGTTGCCGGCCGTGTGCAGCACGTCGCCGGTCACGCCCGTCGTCGCGCCCAGCACCTGGGTGACGAGGCCGTTGGCTCCCGTGACGATCACCGCTTCGCCCGAGCCGCCCGTGGTGGAGTCGCCTCCGGTGGAGCCGCCGCCGCCCGTCGAACCGCCGCCGCCGGTCGAGCCACCGCCCGAGGAGCCGCCGCCGCCCGTCGAACCGCCGCCGCCCGTCGAACCGCCGCCACCCGCGGAGCCGCCTGAGCCGC
The DNA here is from genome assembly GCA_964242625.1 of uncultured Caulobacteraceae bacterium. Classification (GTDB taxonomy): domain Bacteria; phylum Pseudomonadota; class Alphaproteobacteria; order Caulobacterales; family Caulobacteraceae; genus JASLDZ01. The sequence continues at coordinate 57,895 of CAXTAO010000001.1, forward strand.
CCGACGACGCCGAGCCTCCACCACCCGTGGAAGTTGAGTCTCCTCCTGTGCTGGCGCCGCCACCCACGGACGCGCCGCCGGAGCCGTCGGACCCGCCCGCCGAGGCTTGGCCTCCGGCGCCCGCGGCCGCCGAGGGCGCGCTTGCCGGGGCGGAGATGGATACGCCGTGCCCCGTGCTGCTGCACGCAGCCAGCGCCGCCATTGCGGCGGTGGCCAGGAGCACGCTCCGGGCGATGCGGGACCGATCGTTGATCATGGCGAGCTCTCCTGAGGGTCGCTGTTGTGCCCCAAGGCTCGCCCGCCGTGCTCAACGCCGGCTAAAGGAATATCCTGAACGACCTGTTACGGCAGCGCTCGCTAGCGTTAACTCTGAGTCTCCCAGGCGATGATCCTCGCTGAAGTCAGAGTAGATTTGGGTTAGGGGGAGTTCGCGGGGATGGTTGGGCGGATCGTCTTGGCGACGCCGGCCTGCCGACCCTCGAACCACACGAGACGGACCGGCCTCGCCCGTCCGCCCTCACCGATAACGAGCTCGAACTCGGCCGGAAGGGCAATTGTACGCTGGAAGACCAAGCGGCACCCGCCGCTGGACACGTCCCTGACCAGGCAGGACTCCGTCGTCCCGTCCGGCAGGCGCACCACCCCGCGGATGTTGGTGACGCAGCGCGGGTTGTAGCGCCGGTCTGGCGGATCGGGCCGCGCACGTACGTACCGGTTCACGGCTGCACCCGTTTCGCGGGCGGCGGACGCCGCTTCAACACGGAGCGCAGGCTGCGGATCAGGTCCGCAACCTGCGCATCGGTCAGCTCGCGACTGGCGACCCAGACGAGCCCCTGCAGCCGCTCAAATCGCTCCTGCGCCCACATCCGACACCTCGCAACACGCGGGTCCTGTGAGTCGGAAACGTATCACGGATCACGTCGGATGCACGTTAACGTTGTTTTCTGCAACCGCGTCGTTTTTCGCTGGAGCGGCGTCGCGGGAGGGCGCGCTCACGCGCGGGAGGCCGCCCCGGCGACGGCCGAACTCCCCGTGATCTTCGAGGTTGGACTACTTGCGGATCCAGCCGCCCCCGGCCGGTCGGTAGTACTGGCCGGGCGGCATGCGCGAGAGGAGCTGTCGGTAGGCGGCCTCGCCTGCGGCCGACACGGTGGTGCCCGCGGCGGCGGCGGCGGCGCGGTAGGCGCCCGCGCGGCCCGCGTTGATCTCGGCCACCGCAGCGCGCGTCGCGGCGTCCGCCCCGCCCACGACGCCGATGTATCCGTCGGCCTGTTCACCGACCTGGCCGGAGGCCTTGGCGGCGTCCACCGTCGCCTTGGCCGAGCTCTGCGCCCAAGCGCGGGGCGCCGGGAGAAGGCCGGCCGAGGCGGCGGCGAGCCCGAGCGCGAACGCCAGGGCGAGGGGTCGGAGACGGGTCATGGGAGCGATCCTCGTCACGGGGTCGGTCAGAAAAGGTTGGGGTTCTGCTGGATGAGGCTCTGAACCTCCTTGTCCAGCTTCACGCGAACGTCGGCGTCGAGCTTGGCGTAGATGCTGATGGGCGCCACCTCCACCTTGATGGTGGGCGTGCAGGCGGCCGCCAGCAACGCCGCCGCGATCGCGAGGGGGAGGGCCGCCGGTCTCATGGTCGCGCGTCCTCCCGGGCCTGCGCCGCCGTCTTGGCGGGCGCCGGCTGAACCTGCGCTGAACCGGCTGGCGGCGCCAGCCCGCCATAGGCCTGCATGAGCTCGTCGAAGTTCAAGGAGGTGTCGAGCGTCAGGTTCACCTCCGTGCCCTTGGGCAGGGGGATCGACCGCTGGAACGCGCGCCCGCGCAGGAGGTCGAGGAGGCCCACCCGCGGCGGCCGTCCGACCGCCGGGTCGTGGCGACCCTTGACGTGGAACACGATCCCGAGCCGCCCGCCCGCCCGGCTGGCCACGGTCGCATCGAGTTCGCTGAAGGCGAGGTCCTCCAGCGCCTGCAGGGCGAAATCCTCGGCGGCCGAGGGGGGCTGGCCGGGAGCGGCGCCCGTCGCCACGCCTGTCAGCGCCTCGCGCCGCAGCGTCAGCCGGCCCGGCCCCTGGGCGGCGAGCCGCCCGTCGGTGAAGCGCACGCCCGCGGGGCCGATGGAGAACGGCAGACGGCCGCCCACGCGCGCCTCCAGCTTCACCGCCTGCGAGAGGTTCAGGGCGTCCACCAGCCGCCCGAGCTCGACGCCGTCGGCGTGCGCGACGCCCTGCAGCACCGCCCCGGGCAGGAGGCCGATCCGCATGGGCTCGAGGCTCACCCGGCCACCCGCCAGTTCCGCGTCAGCTTCCGCGAGGTCGAGGGCGTCGCCGCCCAGCGTGAAAAGCGCGTGCAGGTCGGTGAGCGGGGTGACCGCCTCCAGCCGGTCGGCTGTGACCCGCTGTCCGGGCGGGGAGGCGAGGGGGGCGAGGGCGGTGAGGACGAGGTCGGTCCGCACGCCCTTGAGGAGGCCCGCGGGCGTGCGGACGTCGAGGCCCGAGGTGGTCGCCCGCACCCGCGACGTCGTCTCCGCGCCGCGCCAGGCGAGGTCGAGCCGGACGGAGAGCGGGCCGGCGACGTCGCGGCCGAGCGCGGCCACGCCCGGTGTGACGGCGGCGGGCTGCAGGCCGTCGACGGCGAAGATGAGATTCGGCGCATCCAGCGCCAAGCTTCCCGCGCCGGACGCGACGTCCTGGGCGAGCGTCAGCCGGCCGAGCGGGTGGGCGGGCGCGGCCAGCGCGATGTCGAAGCCGCCGGTCCAACGCTGGTCGCGCAGGCTCAAGGCGCCCGCGGCTCGCAGCGGCCGGAACCGGAGGGGTGCGGTGGTGTCGGTCACCTGTGCGCGTACGGCCTGGAGCTCACCCTCAAGCCGCGCGGCGCGGCCTTCGAAGCGCGCCCGTCCGGACGCCTCGGCGAAGGCGAGCTGCCCCCCGGGCGCACGGGCCGAGGCGTCGCGCAGCTCGGCCTGCACGCGCCAGCCGTCGCCGGTCGTGGCGAAGGCCGGCGCGCCCGGCGCGGCGCATACCCGTACGCGCACCGCCGACGCGAGCGGCGCCGGGCCGTCGCCGGCGAGGCGCTCCAGGGCGACGTCGGCGCACTGCGAGAGCCGCACGGCCGCACGCCCCGGCGCGAGCGCGAGCGCTCCCTTTGCCGCAAGCCGCACGCCCCTGGCGGGGCCGGCGGAGCCAGACGCGGCGAGCGTCACGAGGGCGGAGGCGTAGCCGCCGTCGACCCGCAGCTGCGACACCGCGAGGTTCGCCACGGGGAAGCCGCCGCCCGTGAGGCCGAGGGCGCCTGCGCCCACCACCGCTCCACGCCCGCCCTCGGCCCGTGAACCCGCCGCGAGCGTCAGCCGCCCGCCGCCCGCCGCCTCGATGCGCGCGGGCGCCGCCAGCGCGACGCGCCAGCCCCGGTCGCCCATCGCCCCCGACACGCGCGGTATCGAGAGCCGCACGGAAGTCAGCGCGCGTGAGAGCGCCGGGCGAAGGTCCGCGCCGTAGGGACCGGGAGCTGCGCGCTGGGCGAGCTCGGCGGCGCGGCGCCGGTCGACGCCGGCCTCGGCCGCGAGGCTCGCCTCACCGCTGAGGCGCACCGGCGTCCCGCCGCGCCATTCGGCGCCGCCCCGGGCCGTGAGGCCGAGCGCGCCCAGCCGGACCGCGCCCGCCGCGCCCGTCGCGGCGCCGCCGGCCGCCCGCGCTGTCGCGTCCCCGTCCAGGCGGAGGTCGCCCCCAGTGAGCTCCACGTGTCGCGCCGCTACGCGCAGGCTGGGCGCGTCCAGGCTCACGGCGGCGCGGGCCGCCTGTCCCGACAGGTGCGCCGTCGCGGCCTCCAGGGTCCCCGCTCCCGCGAAGCTCGGGCGTGCGGTGGCGAGCCTGCCGTCGAGGACGAGGGTCGTGACGGGAGCGTCGGCGCGGACCGGGCCGCCTACCGCCTTCGCCCGCGCAACGATCGCAAGGCGGAGGGGCCCGGCCCAGGGATCCGCCGCCTTCGGTCGGTAGGCCAACGCCGCCCGGCCGGTCAGCCGGGGGCTGCGCACGGCGACCGTCGCGTTGCCCACCGACGCCGCCTCGAACGCGAAGTCGGCGAGGAGGCGTTCGGCCCCGTCGGCCCGCAGGTGCGCGACGCCGCCGAGCGTGTCGGCGCGCCAGCCCGCGGCCGCGAGGCGCGTTGGGGCGAGGCGCAGGTCCGCCCGCTTCAGGGCGCCCCCGAGGACCGCCGCGTCGACCGCCGCCTCAATCATGCCCTGCGGCGCGTGGACCCGCACGCGGCCGTCCAGGACGTCGACGTCCGGGGCAGGCCCGCCCCCCGGAGGCGCGCGGCGCGCGTCGTCCACCAGCGGCTGCAGCGCGCCGAGGTCGAGGCGTCGACCGTCCCAGCGGACGTCGAGGCGCGGCCGCACCAGCCTAAGACGCGTCAGCCGGGGCGCGACCAGCCCCGTCGGCGGCGCGAACTCGGCGCGGAAATGCTCCACCACGAGCGCCGGCGCTCCTGGCGGTCCCAACCGCAGCGAGCCTTCCACCGCGCGGGCGTCGAGCCGCGTCAGCGTCACCGCGGCGGGCACGCCAAGCCGTCGAAGGTAGTCGACCGCCCAGCGCGCGCCCAGCGTGTTGCGTTCCGCCCACAGCGTCGCGAGCCCGATCCCCGCCAAGAGGGCGCAGACCGCGGCGCCCGCCGCCAGCCGTCGGCGCATGCGAGGGAGGGGAGCGCCGGGAGCGGCCATGCCTCCCTGTGGCGAGGCGCGCCGACCGGCGCAATCGGCAGGTGGTCGCGCCGCCCCGCGGTTGGCGCCGCGTCGCTGGCGTGGCTGATGGCGCGCGACGTCTGTGCGGAGATGGGTCGGGATGACGGAAACGACGCACGCGGGCGGGTTCCTCGCCATCGACTGGGGCACGACGCGACTGCGCGCCTGGGTGGTCGACGGCGCGGGCCGCGCGGGAGCGCGGCGCGACTTCGATCTCGGCGTCGGCCGTCTCGCCCCCGGCGAAGCGGCCGAGCGCTTCCGCGCGGAGGTGCGGCCGGCGCTCGGCGCCGAGCGCCTGCCCGTCTTGATGGCGGGCATGATCGGCTCGACCCTCGGCTGGCGCGAGGCCCCCTACCTCGACTGCCCGGTCGACGCGGCCGCCCTGGCGCGAGGGCTCCTGCGCATCCCCGGAGAGCCTGCGCCCACAGCCATCGCGCCCGGCCTGCGCTGCCGCCGCCCCGACCTGGACGCCCCCGACGTGATGCGCGGCGAGGAGGTGCAGGTCATGGGCTGGCTCGCCCTCGACCCGGCGCGCGGCCACGGGCGTCGGCTCGTCTGCCATCCCGGCACCCACGCCAAGTGGGTGGATGTGGAGGACGGGCGCGTGGTCCGCTTCCTCACCAGCATGACCGGCGAGCTGTACGAGCTCCTCACGACGCGCAGCACGCTGCGCGGCGACCCCGCGCTCGCCCCGCCTGGCCCGGAGGCGGCCGACGCGGCTTTCGATCGAGGGGTGGACGCCGCGGGCGACGGCGCGGGCGCGCTGTCGCGCCTCTTTACCGCCCGCTCCCTCGTGGTGGGCGGCGGCATGGACCGGGCGCTTGCCCCCGCCTATCTGTCAGGGCTCCTGATCGGCGCGGACGTCGCGGCGAGCCCCGCGGCGCTGGGCTTCGGCGCGCAGACGGAGGTGGCGCTCGTCGGCGCGCCCGCGCTCACCCGCCTCTACGCCCGTGCGCTCGGTCGCCATGACGTGCGCACGACCGAAACGGAGGGGGACGCCGCGGTGCTGGCCGGTCTCGTCGCCCTCCACGCCGCCGTTCAGCAAGGACCCGACGCATGACCCTCGACGACGCCCTGGCCGAAGCGCCCATCGTCGCCATCATCCGCGGCGTCCAGCCCGACGAGGCGGTCGCCGTGGGCGAGGCGCTGGTCGCCGCCGGAGTGCGAGTGATCGAGACGCCGCTGAACTCGCCCGACCCGTTCACTTCCATCCGCCGGCTCGCCGAAGCGCTGGGCGACCGCGCGGTGGTGGGGGCGGGCACGGTCCTCAGCCCCGAGGCGGTGGAGCGCGTGGTCGACGCGGGCGGCCGCATCGTGGTCTCGCCCGACACGCGGCCGGAGGTGATCGCGCGCACGGTCGAGCGGGGCCTGGACTCGCTGCCGGGCTTCGGCACCGCTTCCGAGGCGTTCCGCGCCTACGACGCGGGCGCACGGCGACTGAAGCTCTTCCCCGCCGCCACCTACGGCGCGGGCCACGTCGCGGCGCTCCGCGCCGTCCTGCCGGCGGACGCGCAGGTGCTGGCGGTGGGCGGGATCGGGCCCGCGCAGATGGCCGAGTGGTGGGCCGCCGGGTGCCGCGGCTTCGGCCTGGGGAGCGACCTCTACAAGCCGGGCCGCCCTCCAGAGGAGGTCGGCCGCCGCGCCCGGGACGCGGTGGCCGCCGCGCGCGCGCTCGCCCGCTGAGGCGGTTGCGGACGCTCACCCGGCGAGGAGCGCCCTCATGGGCGTGGCGGGGTCGGCCAGGCGCACGGGATCGACCGGGACGGCGCGGGCGATCAGCTGGCGCGCGGCCATGAATTCGGCGGGGGCGTTCACCGCCTCCGCCGCGCGCACCGCACCCCGGTGCAGGTGGAAGACGGCGAAGGCGCGCGCGGCGGGATCGCCCCTCACGACCCGCGCGTCGCAATCCAGCGGCAGGCCCGCGATCTGCAGCTTGATGTCGTACTGATCCGACCAGAACCAGGGCGTCTCGACGGGCGGGGCGGGGCGGCCCGTGAGCGCAGCGGCGACCTGCTTGGCCTGTTCCAGCGCATTGGGCACGCTCTCCAGCCGGTGCGAGCGGCCGTACTGGGGCAGGGGGCGCCGCGTCACGTCGCCGATCGCCCACACGTCCGGATGCGAAGTTCGGGCGTGCGCGTCGACCACCACGCCGTCGTCGCAGGCGAGCCCGGCGGCGCGCGCCAGCTCGTCGTTGGGCTGGGCGCCCACGCCCACCAGCACTGCATCGGCGCCGAACGTCCGGCCGTCAGCGAGGCGGACGGCCGCGACGCGTCCGTCCTCCCCGTCGATCGCCACCACCTGCGCGCCGAGCTCGACCCGCACGCCGTGCGCCCGGTGCTCGGCGGTGAAGAAGGCGGACAGCTCCTCACAGGCCACCCGTGCGAGGAGGCGGGGCTCGCGCTCGAGGATCACCGCCTCGGCGCCTAGCGCGCGCGCGCTGGCCGCCGCCTCCAGCCCGACGTAGCCGCCGCCCACCACCACCAGCCGCCGGCCGGGGCCGAGCGCGACGCGCAGCGCCTCCGCATCGCGCACGTCGCGCAGGGAGAACACGCCGTAGAGGTCGGCCCCCGGCGCGGGCAGCGGCCGAGCCCGCGCGCCCGTGGCCAGGATCAGCCGGTCGAAACCGATCTCGCCGCCCGGTTCGACCAGGAGGGTGCGGCGCTCAAGCTCCAGCCCCGTCACGCGCACGCCCAGCCGCAGGTCGACGTCGTTGGCGGGGTACCAGCCCTCGGGCTTGAGCAGGAGGCCGTCGCCGTCGATCTCGCCCTTCAGCCACCCCTTGGACAGCGGCGGGCGTTGGTACGGAGCCGACGTCTCCGCGCCGAGCAGGCTGAGGCGATCCGTCGAGCCGGCTTGTCGCAGGAAGATGGCCGCCGACCCGCCTGCGTGGCCCGCGCCGACGATCACGATGTGGGGACGGGAGGACAAAGGTCACAGCTCCGCGGGGCGCGAAAAGGCTCCTAGGCCATGCGCTCCCGTCGGCGAAGACGAACCCGCCAGCGGTCCGATTTGGGACTGCCTATACGAAAGTCTGTTTCCGAATGGATGCAGGGTGCGACGGTTTGGCGCGAGCTTCGGCGCCTTAGCCTCAGTGTGGAACCGGTTCCTGCGCGTTGACAGCGCTGCCATTCATGCGACCCTGACACAAAGCGGTCTTGAACCGCCACAAACGACTTCGGTCGAAAACAAAAGACGCCGCATTGCGGCGATCGGGGGAGGTTTACGTGACGGGCTTCAAGCTCTCGACCACGCTTGCGCGTTCGGCGTCTCGCGCCGCGATTGCGGCTGTGCTGCTGGCTCCTGGCGCCGCCTGGGCGCAGGCCTCCAGCCTGCCGACCAACAGTCCGCAGCAGGGCACGCCCGCGGCCCCGACGGTCACCGCTCAGCCGCCGCAGTCCGCGCCCGAAGGCGGGGCCATCGCCACCAACGCCCAGCCGGACGCGCCGGCCGATCAGGTCGCCAACGAGATCGTGGTGACGGGCGTGCGCGCCAGCCTTGAGCGCTCCATCGCCATCAAGCGCGACTCGTTCGGCATCGTGGACGCCATCTCCGCCGAGGACATCGGCAAGTTCCCCGACACCAACCTCGCCGAGTCGCTGCAGCGCATCACCGGCGTGTCGATTGATCGGGTGAACGGCGAAGGCTCGACCGTCACCGTCCGCGGCTTCGGGGCCGACTACAATCTCGTCACCCTGAACGGGCGCACTCTGGCGTCGTCCTACGACCAGGCGGTCGGCGGCGACGTCAACGGCGACGGCGCCCAGGGCTTCGGCCGCTCGTTCGACTTCTCAAACATCGCCACCGAGGGCGTGAAGACGCTGGAGGTCTACAAGACCGGCCGCGCGGCGGTGCCCTCCGGCGGCATCGGCGCCACGATCAACGTCGTGACCCGCCGCCCGCTCGACTCGAACCAGTCGGGCTTCAACGGCAGCCTGGGCGTCAAGGCCGACTACGACCAGAGCGCCAGCGACTGCGAACACTGCGGATCGCAGGTGACGCCCGACACTACGGGCTATCTCAGCTGGGCCAACGACAACCACACCATCGGCGGCGCCATCTTCGCCAGCTATTCGCAGCGACACTTCTCCGTGCCGAGCGCCAACTCGCAGGACTGGAACGTCCGTACGATCGAGGACTTCGTCAATCCGGCGAACGGGCTGGTCAACGGCAGCACCCAACTCAAGAATACGCCGCCCGCGGGCACGCTGGTGTCGTTCCCCAACGACAGCCGCTACAGCTTCTCCGACGACGAGTACGAGCGTTTCAACACGCAGGGCGTGTTTCAATTCAAGCCGATCGAGAGCGTCACCGTGACGGTCGACGGCTTGTACGTGCGCAACTCGCAGGAGGAGCGCCGCTCGGACAACTCCAACTGGTTCAACCGTCCGTTCGGCCAGGTCACCTTCGACGCGCCGACCGACGGCGTCGCCAGCACGACCTTTCTGCAGGAGAACATCGGCGGCGTTAAGGACAACGACTACGAGAACCAGGACCGCGGTCAGCTCAACGAGCTGCAGGATTACGGGCTGAACGCCAAGTGGCAGGCGCGCGACAACCTGACACTGAGCTTCGACGGGCACTACAGCAAGTCGTCGGTGACGCCGAACAACCCCAACGGAGCGAGCTCGACCACCGCGGGTCTCGCCGCCAACGTGGTGTCCGCGCATAGCCTCGACTTCACCAACGGCCTGCCGCTCACCGACATCACCATCAACGACCAGCTGCAGGGCAACGGCAACGGCATACTGGATCTGGGCGACGTGGGCACCAACCACGGCCGCCAGTTCTACTCGTCGCAATCGCAGGAGCTGCAGGAGTACCGCTTCGACGGCGACTGGAACCTCGGCGAAGGCAGCCACCTGACCTTCGGCGCCGACTATCGCGACAGCCGGACCCGTGCGCGCTTCATCGCCACCGACCAGACGCTGGGCGACTGGGGGGTGACCGACGGCGGCACCGTGGCCAAGGTGGCGGGCGACCTCGTCAACGAGTTCTGCATCACCTGCAAATTCAGCGACCTGGGCGCGTCGACGACCCCGCCCAACGGCGTGTCGTTCCGCGGCGACCCCACCTCGATCTACAATGCACTCAGCAACTACTACCTGGGCCTCGGTCACACGATCAACACGACCAGCGACACCAACAACGTGGTCGAGGAGAAGATCGCGGCGGTCTATAGCCAGCTGCAGTGGAAGGGCGAGCTCTACGGGCATCGCGCGGCGGTGGTCGCCGGCGTCCGCTACGAGTACACCGACACCGCGGCCCGCTCGCTGTTGCGGGTGCCCAACGCGATCATCTGGCAGGCCGACAACGACTTCAACGTTTCGCTGGCGTCCAACACGTCGGCGGTGACCGGCCACGGTCATTACGACAACATCCTGCCGTCGATCGACTTCCAGGTCGACCTCAAGAAGAACTTGATCTTCCGCGCGTCGGCCAGCCGCACGATCGCGCGCACTCAGTACAACAACCTGTTCTCCAATACTTCGGTCGGCACACCGCCGCGACCGACCGCGATCGGCGGCATCGCCACCGCGTCGGAAGGCAACACTCAGCTCCTGCCGCTCACCTCAAACAACTTCGACGTTTCGCTGGAGTGGTACTACAAGAAGGACAGCTATCTCTCGGTCGGCTTCTTCGACAAGCGCGTCGACAACTTCGTCGGCACGGGCAGCTCGACGGGCCCGCTGTTCGGCCTGAAAGACGCCAGCTCCGGCGCGGCGGGCACCCGGTCGGGCACCGCCAAGCAGCAGCTGACCAACATCGGCGCCGACATCACCGACGTGAACCTGTTCACGCTGAGCGCGCTGATCCAGCAGAACAACGGCAACGCCGCTGCGGCCTTGGCTCAGTTCCAGTCGCACTACAACGCGGGCACCCGCTCGCTCGACCAGGCCTTCGTCAACTCCGAGCTGGCCGCGGTCGACCTGACGGGCAATCCTGAAGACCCGCTGTTCAACTTCCTGATCAGCCAGCCGGTTAACAACAAGTCGGCCCAGATCTATGGCTTCGAGTTCGCCGGCCAGCACTTCTTCGGTGATAGCGGCTTCGGCATCGGCGCAAGCTACACCCACGTCGACGGCGACATCAGCTTCAACAACGCCGGCGACCCGGGCACGGGCCAGTTCGCCCTGACCGGCCTCAGCGACACGGCGAGCGCCACGCTGATCTACGACAAGCACGGGCTGTCGGGCCGTCTCGCCTACAACTGGCGCGACAGCTTCCTGCAGAGCCTGAACCGCGGCTCCTACCTCAACCCCGTGTACGTCGCGCCGTACGGCACGCTCGACGCCAACATCAGCTACGACATCACCCCTCACTTGGCGGTGTCGATCGAGGCGCTGAACCTCACCAACGAGAGCTACCGCACCTACGCGCGCGACGAGGTTGACTTCTGGCAGTACCAGGAGCTGCAGCGACGCTTCCTGGTGGGCCTGCGCTACCGCTTCTGATCGTGGGCTGCGGCGCCCCTCGCGGGGCGTCGTTTGCCGCATTGAGCGGGCGGGGACGTGGCGCTAAGCCCGTCCCCGCGTCTCTGTCTGTCCGGTGCAAGGTGGAGTTCCCGTGCGGCGCCTTGAGGTCCTGAACAACGTCGACCACCACGGTTGCAGGATCCGGCTGGGCCATGGGGCCGCGTGGGGCGACGCGGTCAACCTCGTGCTGGTGTTCCCCACCGAATACGAGGAGCTGCAGCGCGAATACCCGATCCTGATCCGCCAGGAGCCGGGCGGCGGGTGGCACACCGCCGCCATGCTGGGTCTGGACCGCGACGAGAACCTGTTCATCGACGGCGACGAGTGGCGTGCGCGCTACGTGCCGGCCGCGCGCAGGATGGCGCCGTTCAAGCTCGCCTACCTCGACGTGGCGCCAGGGGAAGCCGCGCCGGACCCGGTGATCCAGATCGATCTCGACCACCCGCGGGTGACGCACGGCGACGGCGCGCCGCTCTTCCTTGAACATGGCGGCCACGCTCCCTTTCTGCAGGGCGCGATGCGCATGCTGCAATCGATCCAGGCGGGTCTGGAGCTCGCACCCCCCATGTTCGCCGCCTTCGAGCGCCACGGGCTGATCGAGCCGGCGCGGCTGGAGATCAGCCTGGACGCCGACACCCGATACGACGTGCCGGACGTGTTCACGATCAACGCCGCGCGGCTGGCGACGCTTCCGGGACCCGCGCTGGCGGAGCTTTCGCGTGCGGGGTTCCTGCGGCTGGCGGTGATGATCTCGGCCTCGCTCGGCAACGTGCCCCACCTGATCGAACTGAAGAACCGCGCCCGAGCGTCCGCGGCCAGGGGCGGATCGGCGTGACGCCCGTGCGCCGCATCGCGCCGGGCGAACTCGCCGAACGCGGGCTGCAGGCGCTCGTCGACGCGGGCGAGCCCGTGGTCGTCCAGGGAGCCGCCGCCGATTGGCCGCTCGTGGCCGCCGGGCGCGAGGGCGCGCGCGCCGCGGCCGATCACCTCCGCGGCTTCTACGGCGGCCGGCCGGTCACCGGCTACGTCGGCGACGCGTCGATCGGGGGCCGCTTCTTCTACGACGAGGCCGTCGCCGGGCTCAACTTCACCGCCGAGCGCGCGCCGCTGGAAAGCTTTCTCCAACGCATCTTCGAGACGCTCGGGGAGGTGGACGCGCCCTCGTACTACCTGGGGTCGACGGACGCCGAGGGGTTTTTCCCCGGCCTGCGCGCCGGGTCGCCGCTGCCGGGCGAAGCGGCGCTGCCGTCTTCGGCGCTCGTCAGCCTGTGGATCGGCAACCGCACCGTCGCCGCCACCCACTACGACATGTCGAACAACGCGGCGGTGTGCGCGGTGGGCCGCCGGCGCTTCACCCTGTTCCCGCCCGAGGCGGTGGCCGACCTCTACCCCGGCCCGCTGGAACCCACGCCCGGCGGCCAGGTCGTCAGCATGGTCGACCCGCGCGCGCCCGACCTCGGGCGCTACCCCCGCTTCGAGGCGGCTCTGGAGACCGCGCAGGTGGCCGAGCTCGGCCCCGGCGACCTCATCGTCTACCCCGCGCTCTGGTGGCATCAGGTGGAGTCGCTGGAGCCCTTCAACGTCCTGGTGAACTGGTGGTGGAACACCGCTCCCCGCCATCTGGACACGCCGATGACCACGCTCCTGCACGGTCTCCTCAGCCTCAGGGACCGGCCCGACGCGGAGAAGCGGGCCTGGCGCGAGATGTTCGACTTCTACGTCTTCGGCCCCGCCGAGCGCGCCGCCGAGCACCTGCCCCCCGCCGCGCGCGGTCCGCTCGCGCCGCTGGAGGAGGCGGGGGCCCGGCGCCTGCGCGCCCACGTGGTCAACCGGCTCAATCGCTGACCCGCGCCCCATGACCGACGCCTCCGCCCGCCCGCCTGTCCGCCGCGTCGTGATCGCGGGAGGCGGCACGGCCGGCTGGCTCGCGGCCGCCGCACTCTCCAAGCAGCTCGGCCCGCTGCTGGAGATCACGCTGGTCGAGTCGGAGGCGATCGGCACCATCGGCGTGGGCGAGGCCACCATCCCCACCGCGCGCACCTTCCACACGCTGGCGGGGGTGGACGAGCGCGCGTTCATGCGGGCCGCCAAGGCGACCTTCAAGCTCGGCATCGCCTTCGAGAACTGGGGTCGGGTCGGCGACCGCTACATCCACGCCTTCGGTCAGGTCGGCAAACCCACCTGGATGGGCGGCTTCCAGCACATGTGGCTGCAGGCGCGCGACGCGGGCTTCGGCGGCTCCCTCGACGACTACTGTTTCGAGTTGAAGGCGGCCGAGGCCGGGCGCTTCGCCACCTCGCCCGAGAGCCGCATCAACTACGCCTACCATCTCGACGCGGGCCTCTACGCCGCCTTCCTGCGGCGGCTGTGCGAAGGGGCGGGCGTCGTGCGCATGGAAGGGCGCATCGCCGACGTCGAGCAGCAGGGCCCGTCCGGCGAGATCGCCGCCTTGAAGCTGGACGACGGGCGGCGCGTCGAGGGCGACCTCTTCATCGACTGCACGGGCTTCGGCGGCCTCCTGATCGAGAAGACGCTTGAGGCCGGCTTCGAGGACTGGAGCCGCTGGCTCCCGACCGACCGTGCGGTGGCCATGCAGACGACGGCCACCGGCCCGGCGGCGCCCTACACCCGCGCCATCGCCCACGGCGCGGGCTGGCGTTGGCGCATCCCGCTGCAGCATCGCGTGGGCAACGGGCTGGTCTACGCCAGCGCCTTCACCGACGACGACGCGGCGCGGGCCGAGCTCCTGGCGAGCGTGGAGGGCGAGCCCCTGACCGAGCCGCGGGTGATCCGCTACCGCACGGGCCGCCGGCGCGAGGTCTGGCGCAAGAACTGCGTGGCGCTGGGGCTCTCCAGCGGCTTCGTCGAACCCCTCGAGTCGACCAGCATCCACCTGATGATGATTGGCGTGACCCGCCTGATCCAGATGTTCCCGTTCGGCGGGATGAGTTCCGCCCTAATCAAGCGCTACAACGACCTCGCGCAGGCCGAGCTGGAGCGTGTGCGCGACTTCGTGATCCTGCACTATCACCTGACCGAGCGGGGCGACACGCCGTTCTGGACGCGCTGCCGCACCATGGACATCCCCGAAACCCTGGCGCAGCGGCTCGCGCTCTGGCGGGAGGACGCTCAAGCCTACCAGGGCGAGGGCGATCTCTTCCGCGCCGATTCGTGGATGCAGGTGCTGCTGGGCCAGGGGCTGGAACCGCAGGGTCGTCATCGTATGGGCCAGCTCGTGCCCGAGCCGCAGCTCCGTCAGGCGCTTCTCGACCTCAAGTCCAACATCGGCGCAGCCGTCGCCAAGCTCCCGCCCCACGACGAGTTCCTGCGCGGCTACGCCGCCGCCGCCGCCTGATCGGAGACGACGACCATGCACGGCCCGGCCATGGGCGGCCCGGAGATCTTCCTCCTGGCCATGCTGATCATCTACTCGGCGCCCTACCTCGTCTGGCGACTGTGCCGGACGGAGTACTTCGCGCCGCTGGTCGTGGTGCAGATCATCGGTGGCATCCTGCTCGGACCGGGCGTGCTCGGAGCGATCTTCCCCGGATACTACAAGTTCGTCTTCTCGCCACCGACCGTGGGCATGCTGAACGGCCTCGCCCAGTGGGCGGTCATGCTGTTCGTGTGGGTGGCGGGGCTCGAGCTCGACCTGCGCGCGGCCTGGCGAAAGCGCGGCGAGACGGGACTGACCGCGGCCTGCGCGCTGGGCGCGCCGCTCGCGCTCGGCGCGCTCGCCACGCTCCTGTTCCTGCGGGGGCCGGCCTGGGCGGGGCCCCGCGGCGCGGCGTGGCAGGTGGTGCTGGGGATCGGCATGGCCTGCGCGGTCACAGCCCTCCCTATCCTCGTGCTCTTCCTCGAGAAGCTCGACATCCTGCGTCGCCCGCTCGGCCAGCGCGTGCTGCGCTACGCCAGCCTGGACGACATCGCGATCTGGGGCGTCCTGGCGCTGATCATCGCCGACTGGGAGCGGATCGGCCGCCAGGCGGCCTTCCTCGTCGGCTTCGCCATCGCCGCCTGGGGCGTGCGGTGGCTGATGACGCGGATACCGGTGCGCGACCGCTGGCACGTGGGCCTGGTCTGGCTCGCGGCCTGCGGTTTCGCCGCCGACTGGTCGGGCCTGCACTTCATGGTGGGGGCCTTCGTCGCCGGTGCGGTGCTCGACGCCGAATGGTTCGAGATCCGCGCGGTGGACCGGTTCCGCGACACCGTGCTCCTGGCGCTGATGCCGGTCTTCTTCCTGTCGACCGGGCTCAAGACCAAGTGGGACATCGGCGGCGCGGCGGTTTTCGGCGCGGCGGCGCTCCTCTTGGTGGCGTCGGTGGTGGGCAAGCTCGCGGGGGTGAAGCTCGCGGGCGTGCTGCTGAAATGGCCGAAGGGCGAGAGCACGCTGATCGGGTGGCTGCTGCAGACCAAGGCGCTCATCATGATCATCTTCTGCAACATCCTGCTGGACAAGGGCGTGATCACGAGCGGCGCCTTCACAGCGCTCCTGCTCATGGCGATCGGCAGCACCATGCTGACCATCCCGATCGCGACGCCGCGGCTGAGGCGGCTGGGCGCCGACGACCCCGCCAGCCCCGCGCGGCAGAGCCTCCTCGCCTGAAGCGCCCGCCGACGCGCGCCGCTCACGCCGTCAGGCGCGCGGCGGCTCCGAGGCCCACAGGTCGGCGACCGCGCGCGAGACGGCCTGCATCGCCAGCATGCGTTCGGGGATCGGGCGGGAGGTCGCCGCGATCATCGCCGCGATCGCATAGCGACGCCCGTCCGGCGCGGTCGCTATCCCCACGTCGTTGTAGCCGGTCGATAGGCCGAACAGGTCCTGGCCGGTGCCCGTCTTGTGGGCGAGGCTCCAGCCCGGCGGCAGGCCCGCCTTGAGCCGCTGCGGGCCCGTGGTCGTCGCCGCCACGATCGCCATGAACCGCGTGGTGGAGGCGGGGGAGAGGAGCCGCCCCTGCGCCAGCGCCGCCAGCGCCCCCGCCAGAGCTTCGGGCGCGGCGCCCTCCGGCGGGTCGGCCAGATAGGCGGCGAGCTTGGCCCGGCGAAGGTCGGCCGGCAGCGCCGCGCGAGCCCGCTCGAAGGCGTCGCCCTCGGCGTATTCGGGCCGCCAGGCGAGGCCGGCTATGCCGCTCTGCAGCTCGTGCTCCTCCGGCCCCGCGCGCACGCGGGCGAGACCGCGCGCGTCGACCACCGCCTGAACGCGCGCCGGGCCGCCCGCCGCGCGGATGAGCACGTCGTCGCAGGCGTTGTCGCTCTGCGCCAGCGCGCCGACGAGGAGCTCGTCGATCGTGATGTCGAGCGCGCCGCCCACCAGCCGCTCGCGCAACGGCTGGTGGAAGACGCTCATGTCCGCGCGCGTCACGTGCAGGCGCTGATCGAGGCGCAGGCGCCCGTGGTCCACCGCGTCGAACACCGCCAGCGCGGTCCACAGCTTGGCTACGCTCTGCTGCGGGTAGAGCGCGCGTCCGTCGGCCGCGGCGGTCCAGCCCGCCTGGAAGTCGGCGACCGCGATCCCGAACCGGCCGTCGAAGCCCGCGGCGATCGCCTGCAGGCGCGAGCTGAACGCCGCGGGCGCGGGCGCCCTGTGCGCCTGCGGGTCGGAGCGCGCGGGGGCGGCGCGGCGCGGCGCGGCGCATCCCGCCATTCCGAGGAGGCCCGCCAGCACGCGTCGGCGCGGCGCGCCGAGGGCGGCGCGAGCGGAGGGCGGTCCGGGCGTGTCGTCTGGCATCGGCGATCCCTTGCCGCGCCTCGCCCTACGGCGTCCAGAGGTCACGCGCGACGGGGCGCGAGCGGCCGCCGGCGCGTGCTGGCCACCGTGCGAGCCCGAAGCTAAGAGTTTCCTTTGCTGATGGCGGGAGCGGGTTGCACATGAACGGCGTCGAGCCTTTGGCGTCCGCTTGCACGGGCGTGCCGGGCCTGGACGACATCCTGGGCGGCGGGCTCTCGCGCGGGGCGATCTTCCTCCTGGAGGGCGAGCCCGGCTCCGGCAAGACCACCGTCGCGCTGCGCTTCCTTTTGGAGGGCGCGAAGGCCGGCGAGCGCGGGCTCTACATCACGCTTTCCGAGACGGCCGACGAGCTGCGCGCGGGCGCCGCGTCGCACGGATGGGAGACGCCCGACGCGGTCGACGTCTTCGAACTCGTGCCGCCGGAGAGCCTCTTGGATGCGGATCAGCAGCAGAGCCTGCTCTACTCGTCCGACCTCGAGCTGGGCGAGACCACCCGCGCGATCTTCGACCGCTTCGAGGAGATGCGGCCCGCGCGCGTGGTGCTGGACAGCCTGTCCGAGATCCGGCTCCTGGCGCAGAGCTCGCTGCGCTATCGCCGCCAGGTGCTCGCGCTCAAGCACTACTTCGCGCGCCAGGGCGCGACCGTGCTCCTGCTGGACGATCTCACCGCCGACAGTCACGACAAGACGGTGCACAGCGTGGCGCACGGCGTGATCCGGCTGGAGCAGCTCGCGCCGGCCTACGGGGCCGAACGGCGGCGCGCGCGCGTGGTCAAGTTCCGCGGCCGCGCCTTCCGCGGCGGCTACCACGACATGACCATCCGTCGGGGCGGGGTGGAGGTCTTCCCGCGCCTCGTCGCCGCCGAGCACCGCACGAGCTTCTCGCGTGCTCCCGTCAGCAGCGGCGACGCGGCGCTGGACGCGCTTCTGGGCGGAGGCGTGGAGCAGGGATCGAGCACGCTGATCATCGGCCCGGCCGGCACTGGCAAGAGCACCTTCGCGCTGCAGTTCGTTCAGGCTGGGCTCGAGCGCGGCGAGAAGGCGGCCTACTTCGTCTTCGACGAGGAGCTTGGGCTCCTCTTCGAGCGCACGCGCGCGCTGGGCTTCGACCTCGAACGCTGGAGCCGGGAGGGGCGCCTGCAGATCGAGCAGGTGGACGCGGCGGAACTGTCGCCCGGCGAATTCGCTCATAGGGTCAGAGCGCGGGTGGACAGTATGGGAGCCAAGACCGTCGTTTTGGACAGCATCAACGGCTACCAGGCCGCCATGCCCGACGAGAACTCGCTGATCCTGCACATGCACGAGCTCCTGCAGTACCTGAACCGCCAAGGCGCCTCGACCTTCCTGACCGTGGCGCAACACGGTCTGGTCGGAGACATGCAGTCGCCCGTGGATGTGACCTATCTGGCCGACACGGTGATCCTCCTGCGGTACTTCGAGGCCTTGGGTCGGGTGAAGCGCGCCGTGTCGGTGATCAAGAAGCGCACCGGCCGTCACGAGGACACTATCCGCGAGTTCCGGATCGGCGAGCGCGGCCTCCGGTTGGGCGAGCCGCTGCGCAACTTCCAGGGCGTGCTGCGGGGCGTGCCGACCCTCGTCGGCCGCGAGTCGACGGCGGACGGCCCGGTCGACACATGACCGCGCATCGGCCGGGCGACGCCGTCGGGCTGATCCTGGCGCCGCAGGGGCGCGACGCGCTGATCGCCCAGGCGCTGCTGCGCGAGTCCTATGCGGCCTCGGACGTGTGCGGGAGCCTGGTCGAGCTCATGTCACGGCTCGGCGACGCGACGGGCTTCGTGCTCGTCACGGAGGAGCCGCTGCGCGGGGCCGACCTCAAGCCCCTCGCGGACTGGGTGCGCACCCAGCCGAGCTGGTCGGACCTGCCCTTCATCGTGCTCACCCAGCGCGGCGGCGGGCCCGAGCGCAATCCGGCGGCGGCGCGCCTGTCCGACATCCTCGGCAACGTCAGCTTCCTGGAGCGCCCGTTCCACCCCACCACCCTGGTCAGCCTCGTCCGCACCGCGCTCAAGGGGCGGTCACGGCAGCTCGACGCGAAGGCGCGGATCGAGGAGCTGCGGGAGGGCGAGGCGCGGCTGAAGCTGGCTCTGCAGGCCGGGCGGCTGGGAGCGTGGGAACTCGACCTGTCCACCCGCTCCCTCCAGGCGTCCGACAGCTGCAAGGCGGTGTTCGGCCGCGCTCCTGCCGACCCTTTCACCTACGACGACCTCCTGCGATCGGTGCACCCCGCCGACCGCGACCGCATGCAGGCCGCGGTGCGCGACACCGTCGAGAGCGGCGCGGACTACCGCATCGAGTATCGCGACCTGTGGCCCGACGGCTCGGTCCATTGGGCCGAAGTGCGCGCCAGGCTCGTGCGCGACGGCGAGGGCCGTCCCTACCGCATGGTGGGCGTGTCGTCCGACGTGACCGAACGCAAGGTCGCCGAGGCGAAGCTGCGCGGCCTGAACGAAGCGCTAGAGCAGCGGGTCGCCCTCCGCACCGCCGAGCTGCAGGCCGCGCACCAGGAGGCCATGGCGAGCGTCGAGCGGCGCGAGCAGGCCGAGGATGCGCTGCGGCAGGCGCAGAAGATGGAGGCGGTGGGCCAGCTCACCGGCGGCGTCGCCCACGACTTCAACAACCTCCTCACCATCATCCGCTCGTCGGTCGACTATCTGAAGCGCCCCGACCTCTCCGCCGTGCGGCAGGCGCGCTATGTCCAGGCGATCTCCGACACCACCGACCGGGCGACCAAGCTGACGAGCCAGCTCCTGGCCTTCGCACGGCGCCAGCCGCTCAAGCCCGAGGCGTTCGACCTCGTCGCCCGGATCGAGGGGCTGATCGAGCTCGTCCGTCCCCTCGTCGGCTCGCGCGTGGCGATCGACTTCTCGCCGCCCGCCTTCGATCCGCCGCTCACCATCCAGGCGGACGTGAGCCAGTTCGAGACCGCGCTGGTTAACCTCGCCATCAACGCCCGCGACGCCATGGACGGCGAGGGCCGCCTGTCGTTCGAGGTAGGCGTGGCCGACGCCGTGCCGGCCCTGCGCGGCCGGAACCCTGTCGCGGGCGCCTACGCCACGGTGAGCGTCGCCGACGAGGGGCCGGGCGTGCCCGCCCACCGGCTGGAGTCGATCTTCGAGCCCTTCTTCACGACCAAGGAGGTGGGCAAGGGCACGGGGCTGGGCCTGTCTCAGGTGTTCGGCTTCGCCCAGCAGTCCGGGGGAGACATCGAGGTGGGCGAGGCGCCGGGCGGCGGCGCTCGGTTCACGCTCTACCTCCGCCTCGCCTCCGCCGAGGCGGTCCAGGCCTCTGCGCCGGCCGAGGCCGCCGCGGGGGCGACGGCGCGTGCGCTGTGCGTGCTGGTGGTGGAGGACAACGAGGCGGTGGGGCAGTTCGCCACCGAAATGCTCTCCGACCTCGGTCATCGCGCCGTCTGGGCGTCCAACGCGGGCGAGGCGATCGCATGCGTGGAGGCGGAGGCGGCGCGGTTCGACGTGGTGTTTTCCGACGTCGTCATGCCCGGCATGAACGGGCTCGACCTGGCGCGGGAGCTGAGGCGCCGCTCGCCCAAGCTGCCCATCGTGCTCGCCAGCGGCTACAGCCACGCGCTGGCGCAGACGGGCTCGGACGGCTTCGCCCTCCTGCGCAAACCCTACTCGCTGGACCAGCTCTCCCAGGCCCTGGCCGGCGCCGTAGAGCCCACCTGCCGCCCCTAGGGGTCGAGGGCGTCGCCCCTGCGACCTTGGGCGGGTCACCGCCGTCGACCTGCTGCCCGATCCTACGTCGCCGTGGAAGGCTTGGTGGGTGCAGTAGGATTCGAACCTACGACCCGCTGATTAAGAGTCAGCTGCTCTACCAACTGAGCTATGCACCCGCGCGGTCCGGCGACGAAACGCGGAAGGCGAGGCGTATAGAGGCTTTCGCCACGGTGGCAAGGGCCGGCTCGGAGCGGCGGAGGGGAACGGCGATGGCCAGGCGTGATCTGACGGGGGCGGTCGACTTCGGCCACCTCGAGACCTACGCGGGCCACGACGCCGCCCTGGTCGAAGAGGTGCTGGAGCTTTTCTGCGAGCAGGTGCGCGCCTGGAGCCGGCTCCTCGACCCGGAGGCGCCGACCTGGCGCGATGCGGCGCACACGCTGAAGGGCTCGGCGCTGGGTGTCGGCGCGGGCGCGCTCGCCCGGGCGTGCGACGCGGCGGAGGCGGCGGGCGAGGGCGCCTCCACCACCGAGCGCGTGCGGCTGACCGAACGCGTCCGCACCGAGGCCGACCGCGCCCTGGCCGACGTGGCCGCCTACCGTCACCAGCTGCTGCTCGACGGCCTGCGCGCCACGCCGCGCTAGGGCCCGCCGCGCGTCAAATGCCGGAGCCGTTGTCCTGGGTGCGCAGGCCTTCTTCGTGGGCGCGCGCTTCCGCGCCGATCCAGCCGGCGAAGGCGCGCACCTGGCGCAGGCGGCCCTTGGGCTTGGGGAAGACGAGGTAGTAGGCGAAGTCGACCGCCGTCGAGTCGCCAAGCGGCGCGTGGAGCCGGCCCGCGTCGATGTCGGCCTGGGCCAGCGCGCGCTTGGCCAGGGCCACGCCGCGCCCCGCCGCCGCCGCCTCGATCACGAGGCTGGATTGGTTGAAGCGAGGGCCGCGCGCGCCGTCGACCTCGCGCAGTCCCCGCGCCGCCAGCCACATCGCCCAGTCGGGGCAGCTCTCGTCGGCGTCGGGCGAGCCGTCGTGCAGGAGCACGTGGCGGGCGAGGTCCTCCGGCCGCTCCAGCGGCTTGTCCGCCAGGAGCGCGGGGGCGGCGACGGGGATCACCGTCTCGCTCATCAGCCGCTGGGTCTCGAGCCCCGGATAGCGGCCCGAGCCGTAGCGGACCGCCATGTCGACCTCGCCCGCCGCGAAGTCCACGAGGTCCATGCCGGCCTGAAGCCAGACGTCGATCTCCGGGTGCTGCGCCTCGAACCGGCCGAGCCGGGGCATCAGCCACTTGGCGGCGAAGGAGGGCGCGGTCGAGACGGTGACGCGCCGGCCGTCGACCGACGAGGTGAGGAGGCTCGCGGCCTCCGCGAGGCGGTCGAACGCCTCGCGAAGCGCGGGTAGCGCCGTCTGCCCCGCGTCGGTGAGGAGAAGGCCGCGCGGCGTGCGCCGGAACAGCGCCTCGCCGACGTAGTCCTCCAGGTTCTGGATCTGCTGGGAGACCGCGCCGGGCGTGACCGAGAGCTCCTCCGCCGCGCGCGAGAAGTTCATGTGCCGCGCCGCCGTCTCGAAGGCGCGCAGGGCGTTCAGGGGCGGCAGGCGGCGGCGGCTCATTAGTTTTGCTGACAACTGGACAAGGCGTCGACGCCTTGCGACATGCCCGCAGCCGCCCCAGCTTGCAAGCCTCGTCCCACGGTCGAGCCGTGACCCGCGTCCGTCGCTCCGTGTTGAGAGCTTCTGAAGGCTGAGAGCCCGCCCGCGCCGTGCCCCCCGACCCCGCCGCCGCCGACCGTCGCCCCGGCCTCGTGCCGCTGGACGGCGGCGCGCGCCCGGTGGGGTGTGTCACGCTCGTCGGCGCAGGGCCCGGCGACCCCGACCTCCTGACCTTGCGCGCGGTGGGCGCGCTCGCCCGGGCCGACGTTGTGGTGCACGACCGGTTGGTGTCCGACGCGGTGCTGGAGCACGCGCCCGCGTCGGCACGGCGCATCTACGTCGGCAAGCGCAAGGCGCGCCACGCGCTGCCCCAGGGCGACATCGACGCGCTCCTGGTCGGGCTGGCGCTGAGCGGGCTGGAGGTCGTGCGGCTCAAGGGCGGCGATCCGTTCGTGTTCGGCCGGGGCGGGGAGGAGATGCTGGCGTGCCGTGCAGCGGGGGTGCCCTGCGATGTCGTGCCCGGGATCAGCGCGGCGCTGGCCGCCGCCGCCGCCGCGGGCGCGCCGCTCACCCACCGCGGCCTCGCCCAGGCGGTGACGCTGGTGACCGGCCACGCCGCGCCCGACGGGGAGGGCGGATGGCGCGACCCCGACCTCGACTGGGCGGCGCTGGCGCGGCCTAACCATACCGTCGCCGTCTACATGGGGCTGACGACCGCCTCCCGGCTCGCCGCCCGGCTGGTGGAGGCGGGCCGCGCGCCCTCGACGCCCGTGCTCGTGGTGCAGGGCGCGAGCCTGCCAGGAGAGCGGCGCGCGCTGACCAACCTCGCGGGCCTGCCCGGCGTCGCCGCCGACTTCGACGGCCCGGCGGTTCTCCTGATCGGCGAGGTCGCCGCCCTGGCTGACGTCGCACCGACGGCGGCGACCGGCGCGTTCGAGGCGGGGAGGGCGCGCGCTTGAGCGAGGTCGTCCACGCCGTCACCGCGAACCGGCTCGACACGGGCGAGGTCGTGTTCCGCCACGGCGCGAAATGGCGCCCGCGCCTGGCCGACGCCGAGCTCTTCCCCACGCCCGACGCGGCCGAGGACGTGGTCGCCGCCGCGCGCGCCGAGCCGCTCGTGGTGGTCGATCCCTACCGGATCGAGCTCAGGCTGGAGGCGGGCCTCCCCATCCCGCAGAGCTATCGCGAGCGGGTGCGGGCGCTCGGCCCCACCATTCACCCCGACATGGGCAAGCAGGCCGAGGGCGGGCCGCTCGTGGAGGCGGTGCAGGCCGCTGCGGGCGGCGCGCGCTCCACCGGCCGGCTCGGCCTGATCCGCAGGAAGTGACGGCGTGAGCGGCTACACCTACGACACGATCGACGCGGAAGTGCTGGCCGACCGCGCCGCCGAGTTCCGCGACCAGGTCGCGCGCCGGCTCTCGGGCGAGCTGACGGAGGAGCAGTTCAAGCCGCTTCGGCTGATGAATGGTCTCTACCTGCAGCTGCACGCCTACATGCTGCGGGTCGCCATCCCCTACGGCGTGCTCTCCTCAGCGCAGCTGCATGGCCTGGCCGATGTGGCGCGCCGCTTCGACCGCGGCTACGGCCACTTCACCACCCGCCAGAACATCCAGTTCCACTGGCAGGCGCTGGACCGCACGCCCGACGCGTTGGACGCGCTCGCCGCGGTGGACCTCCACGCCATCCAGACCAGCGGCAACTGCATCAGGAACACCACGAGCGACCCCTACGCGGGCGCTGTGGAGGGCGAGGTCGACGACCCACGCGTCTGGTCCGAGGCGATCCGCCAGTGGTCGACGCTGCACCCAGAGTTCTCCTGGCTGCCCCGCAAGTTCAAGATCGCCGTCACCGCCAGCGAAGAGGACCGCACCGCCGCGCGGGTGCACGACATCGGCCTGCAGCTGCGCCGCGACGACGAAGGGCGGCTCGTGTTCCGGGTCATGGTGGGCGGCGGGCTCGGCCGCACACCCTACGTCGGCGCCGTGATCCGCGAGGACCTGCCGGCCCAGCGCCTCTTCTCGTACCTGTCGGCGATCCTGCGGACGTACAACCGCTACGGCCGGCGCGACAACCTGTTCAAGGCGCGGATCAAGATCCTGGTCGCCTCCATGGGGGCCGAGGCCTTCGGCCGCGAGGTCGAGGCGGAGTGGGTGGAGCTCGACCCCGCGCTGTACGACCTTCCCGACGACGAGCTGGCGCGCATCCGCGGCCGCTTCGGCCTCTTGCCGTTCGAGACTCTGGCGCCCCGCTCGGCGGTGCTGGAGGCGGCCGCCGCCTCCGACCGCGCGCTCGCGCGCTTCGTGAGGAACAATCTCGTGGCCCACAAGCGGCCGGGCTACGCGATCGTCAACGTCGCGCTCAAGACGCCAGGCGAGGTGCCGGGCGACTGCTCGGCCGACCAGATGGACGCCCTGGCCGAACTCGCGCGCCGCTACAGCTTCGACGAGATCCGCGTCACCCACGAGCAGAACCTCGTCCTCCCGCACGTCCGCCGTGACGACGTGCCCGTGGTCTTCGCCGAGCTGCAGCGAATCGGGCTGGCCGCGCCCAACCACGGGCTCGTGAGCGACATCATCGCCTGCCCGGGGCTCGACTACTGCGCGCTGGCCAACGCGCGCGCCATCCCGCTGGCGCAGGAGATCGCGCTGCGCTTCGCCGCGCCCGAGCGGGCGGAGGCGGCGGGGGCCATGACGGTCAACATAAGTGGCTGCATTAACGCCTGCGGCCACCACCACGTCGCCAACGTCGGCATCCTCGGCGTCGATAAGAAGGGCGAGGAGTTCTACCAGCTGACGCTCGGCGGCCGCGCCGACGAGGGCGCGCGCGTGGGCGACATGCTGGGGCCGGCCCTGCCGTATGCGCGGGTCGCCCCGGCGGTCGAGGCGCTGGTCGACGCCTACCTGCGCGAGAAGCGCGGCGACGAGCGTTTTGTCGACACCTACGCCCGGGTGGGCCTGCAGCCGTTCAAGGAGGCGGTCTATGCCGATCCTCATCCGGCTTGAGGCGGGCCGCTTCGTCGAGGCGCCCGACCCCTGGGTCGCGGTGGCGGACGGCGAGGCCCAGCCCGCAGGCGAAGCGCCGCTCCTCGTCAGTGCTGCGCGGCTGGAGGGCTCTGACCGCTTCGGCGACCGGCCGCTCGGCGTCCTCCTGACCGTGGACGATCCCGTGGAGGCGCTCGCGCCCCGGCTGAACCGGCTGTCGCTGGTGGCGCTCGACTTTCCCAAGTTCCGCGACGGCCGCGCGCTTACCTCGGCGCGGCTCCTGCGCGAGCGGCTGCGCTTCGCGGGCGAGGTGCGGGCGGTGGGCGACGTGCTGCGCGACCAAGCCTTCCACATGGTGCGCTGCGGGTTCGACGCCTTCGTTCCCGCCGACGGGTCGACGCCCGAAGCGTGGGCCCGCTCGGCCGGCCGCCACCGCCACGTCTATAGCGTGAGCTCCGACGGGCGGACGCCGGCGTATGCGGAGCGGGGAGCGTGAGCCTCGACGCGGCGCCTCTCCCACATTCGCTGCCCGACAGCACCTCCGAGCGTGGAGCATCCTCGCCAGTCTCTCGCCGTGGGGAAAGTGTCCGGGGGGAGGTCGGAGGGGGGTCGCCCCAGGACGTCCTCGCCTGGGCGCTCGAACGGTGGCGCGGCCGCATCGCGCTCGTGTCGTCGTTCGGGACCGAGTCGGCGGTCCTCCTGCACCTGGCCGCGCAGGTCGACCCGAGCGTGCCGGTGATCTTCCTCGACACCGGCCACCTGTTCGCCCAGACGCTCGACTATCGCGCCGACCTCGCGCGCAAGCTCGGGCTGACCGACGTGCGCGACATCCGCGCCGCCTACGCCGACCTCGCGCTGAACGATCCCAAGGCCGACCTCTGGCGCACGAGCACCGACGCGTGCTGCGCAGTGCGCAAGGTGCAGCCGCTCGACCGCGCGCTGAAGGGCTTCGACGCCTGGATCACCGGCCGCAAGCGCTTCCAGGGAGCGGAGCGCGCGCGCCTGCCCACCGTCGAAGCCGCGGAGGACGGGCGCGTGAAGGTCAACCCGCTCGCCAACTGGACGAGGGCCGAGCTCGACAGCTACGTCGCCGCCCACGACCTCCCCGCCCATCCCATGATCGCGCAGGGCTACGCTTCGGTGGGCTGCTGGCCGTGCACCCGCCCGTCCGACGACGGGCGCGCCGGGCGCTGGGCGGGTTCCGAAAAGACCGAATGCGGCATACATAGGCCGCGCAAGCCCGCGCCGGACCTCGGCGGCGGGCTGTAGTTCCTCCCTCCGTACGATCGACCCGATGACCGACACGCTCACCGCGCCGGCGCTCGCCGCCGACAGCTTCGAGGCCCTGCAGGCCGCCCACCCGGGCCAGCACGTCGAGCGCGTGCTGTGGGTCAAGCATTGGACGGACCGGCTGTTCTCCTTCGCCATCACCCGGCCGTCGTCGTTCCGCTTCCGCTCCGGCGAGTTCGTCATGATCGGCCTGCCCGCCGAGGAGGCCGGCAAGAAGCCCGTGCTGCGCGCCTATTCCATCGCCTCGCCGCACTTCGCCGAGGAGCTGGAGTTCTTCTCGATCAAGGTGGCGGACGGTCCGCTCACCTCGCGCCTGCAGCTGATCCAGCCGGGCGATCCCGTGTTGATGGCGAAGAAGCCCACGGGCACGCTCGTGTTCGACGCCCTGAAGCCCGGAAAGCGCCTGTTCCTGATCGGCACGGGCACGGGGCTCGCGCCCTGGCTGTCGGTCGCGCGCGATCCTGAAGCCTACGAGCGCTACGAGCGCATCATCGTCACCCACACCGTGCGCGAGGTGAAGGATCTCGCCTACCGCGACCTCTTCGAGCGCGAGCTCAAGGAGGACGAGATCTTCGGCGAGCTGGCCGGCCCGCAGCTGCACTATTATCCGACGGTCACGCGCGAGCCGTTCGTGACCTCCGGCCGGATCACCGATCGCATCCTCTCCGGCGACCTGTTCCGTGACCTGGGCCTGCCCGGCGGCAAGTTCGATCCGGAAGAGGACCGGGTGATGATCTGCGGGTCCATGGACATGATCAAGGAGCTGGCCGAGATCCTGACCAGCCACGGCATGGCCGAGGGCTCCAACTCCGAGCCCGGCGACTTCGTCATCGAACGCGCCTTCGTCGGCTGAGGCGGAGGCGGGCGTGGCCGACGGAGGCGAGCCCGCAGCCCACGCCTCCGTTCTCGTGGTCGGCGCGGGGCCCGTGGGTCTGGCGCTCGCGATCGGGCTCAGGCTGAGCGGCGCGGAGGTCGTGGTGATCGACCGCGACGGGCCCGGCCGCTTCGCCCCGCGCGCGGCGGTGGTCTGGCCGCGAGAAGCGGAGGCTCTGGCGCAATGGGGCCTGGGCGAGGCGCTCGCCCGCGAGGGCGTGCCGCTCGCCGCCGCCCACATCCACGCGGGGGGCGAACGGCTGGGCGCTCTGCGCTTCGGCGCGCTCGACAGCGCCTGGCCCCGGCCTTTGGTGATCGAGCAGCATGCGGTGGAGCGTCTCCTCCTCGCCCGCTTGGAGGCGCTGGGCGTTCCCGTGCGCTGGGGCGCCGAGCTGGAGGGCTGGGCGGAGGACGCCGACGGCGTTACGGCGCGGCTGGCGGGCGGGGGGCGGCTGCGCGCCGGCTGGCTCGTGGGCTGCGACGGGGCGCGTTCGCCGGTGCGCAAGGGCATGGGCGCGAGCTTCCGCGGCGCCCCCGCGCGCGACCTCGAGTGCGTGCAGATCAACGCCAGGCCGCGGTGGGGCTTCGAGGCGCCGCCGGGCGAGGGGCGCTTCTTCCTGGCCCCCGGCGCGGCCATGGGGTGCTTTCCCACCGGCGAGGGCCACTGGCGCTTCTACTGCTTCAAAACCGACGACCGACCCGACCGCACCGGGCCGCCGACGGTGGCGGAGATGGAGGCGCTCCTCGCCCGCCTGTCTGGCGCGCCCGTGGCGCTGGAGCCGTCCGAGCCCGTGTGGCTCAACCGCGCCCGCTTCCAGCGGCGGCTGGCGAGCCCGCTGCGGCGCGGGCGCGTGATCCTCTGCGGCGACAGCGCCCACGTCTGGCCGGCGGTGGGCGGCCACGGCATGGCGGCCGGGCTCCTGGGCGCGCACAACCTCGCCTGGAAGCTCGCGGCGGTGGCGACCGGCCGCGCCGAGTCGCGCCTGCTCGACAGCTATGCGCGCGAGCAGGCGGCCACCGCGCGCGCGGTGATGGCGCACATGCGGCTCGACCTTCTGGAGGCGCCGCAGCCCGCGCCCGTGTTCGCCGTCCTGCGCCGCCTCCTCCCTGCGCTGCTGCGCTCGCCCGCGCTGATGGCGCGCGTCGAGGCCATGCTGGGCGACATGACGCTGCACCACCGGGGAAGCGCGCTATCGCACGGCGGCGGCCCCGTGCGCGGCGGCGACCGCCTGCCGGACCTCGCGCTCGCCGGCGGACGCCTGCACGCGCGCCTCGACTATCGCCGATGGAGCGTGGTGGGCCGCGCGGGCGCCGAGCTCACGGCGGCGGCGGATGCCGCGTGCGCGGCGGCCGTAGCCATCGATCCGGAGAACGCGACCGCGATCCGCGAGCTGGGCCTGCGCCGCCGCAGCCTCCTCCTGCGACCCGACGGCTATGTCGCGCTCGCCTTTCCCGCGGGCGAGGCCCAGGCGCCCGCCGACTGGCTCCGCCGCTGCGGCCTGCGCGTCGGCGCCGTCACACGCGCGCCGCAGCCCGCGTGCTAGGCCCGCGCGTCAGGCCCCTCCGCCCCGAGTTCCCGCCATGCCGACTCGCCTCCGTCTCGCGCCCACCCTCCTGGCCGGCGTCGCGGCGGCGCTTGCGGCGACGGGGGCCTGGGCCTGGGGCGCTTCGGGCCATCGCTGGATCGGCGAGGCGGCGATGGCCGCGCTCCCCGCCGACACGCCCGCCTTCCTCCGCACCGCCGCCGCCCAGCGCACGGTGGGCGAGCTCGCCCGCGAGCCCGACCGCTGGAAGGGCTCGGGCCAGCCGCACGACGCCGACCGCGACCCCGGTCACTTCATCGACCTGGACGACGCCGGCCACGTGATGAGCCCGGCGGGTCCGGCGCTGGCCGAGCTGCCTCCCAACCACGCCGCCTACGACGCCGCCCTGACCCGCGTCGGCCTGGACGGCGGTAAGGCGGGCTTCCTCCCCTACGAGATCGAGGGCGGCTACCAGCAGCTGGTGCGCGACTTCACCCTGTGGCGCATGGAAACCGCGCTCCTCAAGCGCACGAACCTCAAGCCCGCCGAGCGCGCCTGGATCACCGCCGACCTCGCGGAGCGCCAGCAGCTCACCCTGCGCGATCTCGGCGTGTGGGCGCACTATGTCGGCGACGCCAGCCAGCCGCTGCACGTCTCGATCCACTACAACGGCTGGGGCCGCGACCTGCCCAACCCCCGCGGCTACACCACCGACCCGATCCACGGCCCCTTCGAGGGCGCGTTCGTGCACGACAACTTGAGCCTCGCCGCCGTGCGGGGGGCCATGACGCCTCTCGCCCCCTGCGCCGACGCGATCGGGGCCTGCACCGTACGCTACCTCCAGGCGACGCTCGCGCGCACCGAGCCGCTCTACCAGCTGTGGGGCGAGGGCGGCTTCAAGCCGGGCGACCCGCGCGGGCGGGCGTTTGCGCTGGAGCGGGTGTCGGCGGGCGCCAGCGAACTGCGCGACCTCGTCATCAAGGCGTGGAACGCCAGCGCCGACGGCACGCTCGGCCGCCCGCCCAGCCGAGTGAGCGTGCGCGACGTGCTCTCCGGTCGGCCTATCCCATGGGACGAGCTCTATGGCGACGACTGACGGCCCGCCCGACGGCTCCGCCCAGGCCCTGCAGTTCGGCGCGGCCGCGCCGGGGCTCGACTACGTCGACCGCCCCACCGCCTTCGGCGTGGTCGAGCGCGAGGGCCGGATCGCGGTGGTGCACATCGTCCGCGCCGACGGGACCTACGTCGACCTGCCCGGCGGCGCGCTCGATCCCGGGGAAGACGACGCCCAAGCGCTCGTGCGCGAGTTCGGCGAGGAGACGGGGCTCGTCGTCGCGCCCGCGCGGCTCCTGGGTCGGGGAAGCCAGTACATGCGCAAGGTCGACGGCGAGCCGGTGAACAACCGCGCGGCGCTGTTCGAGGCGCGGATCGAGGGCGAGAACGCCGCGCTCAAGATCGAGGACGACCACGAGCTGCGCTGGTTCGAGCCGCCCGAAGCCATCGCCGCCCTGCGTCACCCGCTGCACGCCTGGGCCGTCGCCCTGTGGCTGCGCGCGCGCCGGGCGGAGACGGAGGGCCGCGGACGGCCGGCCTCCGCGCCGGGGCCTTAGTCAGCCCCTAACCCGATCCCGCTAAGGACGGAGGTCATGGACGCCCGCGACGCCGCGCCCCCGCCCGCCCGTCCCACGCTCCGGCCGGTGTTCGGCGTGTCGCTGTCGCCCCTCACGCGCGGCGAGCTCGTGCGCGCGGTGCTTCAGCCCGCGCCGGCGGGAGGCGGCGCGCAGCTCATCGCCACGCTCAACCTCGACCACGTCGTGCATCTGCAGACCGACGGAGCCTTCCGCGACGCCTACGCCCGCACCTGGGCGGCCACCGCCGACGGCGCGCCCGTCTTCCTCTACGCGCGCCTGCGCGGGGCCGCACCGCCCGAGCGCGCGCCGGGCGCCGACCTCCTGGCCGAACTCGTCCAGGCGTGGGCGCCGGGACGGCATCGGCCCTTTTTCGTCTGCAGCCGCCCGGAGGTGGGGGAGGGCATGGCCGCCCGGCTCGCCGAACGCGGCTTCGCGCGCGAGGCGGTGGGCTGGGCCGTCCCGCCGTTCGGCTTCGAGGCCGACGCCCAAGCCTCGGCGGCGCTGGCGGGCGCGATCAGGGCGCACGGCGCGACGCACCTCGTGATGGGCGTGGGGGCGCCCAAGTCGGAGGTGTGGGTCGACCGCCGCGGCGCCGAGCTCGGCGACCTATGGGCCTTCGGCTTCGGCTCCGCCGCCGACTTCCTCACCGGCGCCGCCCGCAGAGCCCCGCCCGCCTGGCGCCGCGCCGGCTTGGAATGGACCTGGCGCCTCCTCGCCGACCCCCGCCGGCTGGCGAAGCGCTACCTGTGGGACAGCTGGGCGGTCGTGCCCGCGGTGTGGCGGGATCTGAAGTCTTGAACCGACCGTGCAGAGCCTGGGCGCGGGGCGCTACTAACCGGACCGGCCCCATCGGAGCCTGTGACTGGCTCGCCGGAGGTCAAGCTGCCTTGCGCTGGCCCCCCGGCGCGCTCACCGCGGCGCCTTCGCCAGCCGCCAGACCGTGTTGGAGGCGTCGTCGCTGACGAGCACCGCGCCGTCGTGGGCGACGGCGACGCCGACGGGGCGGCCCCAGACGTGGTCGGCGTCGGCGACGAAGCCCGTCATCACGTCCTCGTAGCCGCCCTCGGCGCGCCCGTCGGGTCGTACGGGCACGCGGATCAGCTTGTAGCCGGTGCGCAGCGCGCGGTTCCACGAGCCGTGCTCGGCGGCCAGGATCGAGCCGCGCCACTCGGGGAACATGTCGCCGGTGTAGAAGGTCATCTGCAGCGAGGCCGAGTGCGGCTGCAGGAGCACGTCGGGGACGATCGCCTTGCCCCGCAGGTCCGGCCGGGCGCCCTTGAGGCGCGGGTCCTCGTGGTCGCCCATGAACCACCACGGCCAGCCGTAGTAGCCGCCCTCTCGCACGGAGGTGATGTAGTCGGGCACGAGGTTGTCGCCCAGGCCGTCGCGCTCGTTGGTCGAGCACCACACCGTCCCGCGCCCGGGCTGGACCGCTATGCCCACGCAGTTGCGGACGCCGGTGGCGAAAAGGCGCTCCTCTCTACCCTCGGGCGTGAAGACGAGCACGTCGGCGCGGTTCTCCTCCGGTCCCCACGTCACGCCGGGAACCCCCGCGCGCCGGTCCAGCGCTTGAGCTTCGGCCAGCGGCCGGTCGGGCATCTCCTCCGCCACGTTGGAGGCCGAGCCCACCGACACGTACATGCGCCGGCCGTCCGGCGAGAAGGCGAGGTCGCGCGTGTGGTGGCCGCCGTCCTCCGGAGATATCCGGGGCACGACGACCTCCGGCGCGGCGCGCGCGCGCAGGTCGCCCGACCGGTAGGGGAAGCGGACCACGCGGTTGAGCTCGGCCACGTACACCCAGCGCGGGTCGGCGGCGGGGAACAGCGCGATCCCGAACGGCGCATCGAGCCCGCCGGCGAACCGGACGGCGGGGGCGGAGGTAGCCGCGCCGTCCGCCGCGCGCAGCACGCTGATGCGCCCCGCCGAGCTCTCGGCCACGAACACGTCGCCGTTGGGAGCGACGGCCAGCCGGCGCGGGCCCTTTAGGTCGGTGGCGAAGGCGGTGGCGACGGCGCCGGCGGGAACCTGCGGCAGGCGCCCCGCCGACCGCGCGCCGTGGCTCGGCCCGTTCTGCGCCGAGGCGGTCGCGAAAGGGGCGGGGAGGTCGGCAGGGGTGATCCGGTGGCGGCGGCCCGGCCGGTCCAGCGTCCAGTCGCCGAACACGACGACCTCGCCCTCGCGCTTGGCCGTCGCGCCCCGCGGCGGCGGAGCGCCGGGATGGGCGGCGGGCGCAGGGGCGCCGGTCAGCGTGTGCAGATAGGCGATGAGGTCACGTCGCTGGCCCGCGTCGCCCACCTTAGCGGGCATCAGCGTGCCCGGGACCGCCGCCTGCGGATCGGTGAGGTAGCGGTCGAGGTGCGCATCGTCCCACCGCCAGCCGGTGGCCTTGAGCGCGTCGGAGTAGCCGAAGCCCGGGAGGCTCGCCGCGCGCCGGCCCGCCACGCCGTGCAGGTTGGGGCCGACGCCCCCCTGGCCGGCGTGGCACACCCCGCACTGGCCGTTGAAGAGCGCCTCGCCCCGGTGCGGGTCGCCGCCGGGCGCGGCCGCGGCCAGGGCCGCGCCGGCGAGGAGCAGCGCCCCGCCGCCGGCGAGGAGGAGCGCGCGCCTCACCGCTGCAGCTCCCGCGTGGCGCGGTCCAGGCCGTCGAGGGTCAGGGGATACATGCGGTCGTCCACGAACTGGCGCATCGCCTGGGCGGAGGCGGTGTGAGGCCAGTAACGCTCGGGCGTGGGGTTCAGCCACACGAGGTGGGGAAAAGCGTCCGCCACCCGCCGCATCCACACAGCACCCGGCTCGGCGTTCCAGTGCTCGACCGATCCGCCGGCGTGGGTGATCTCGTAGGGGCCCATGGTGGCGTCGCCCACGAACACGACCTTGTAGTCGCGCCCAAAGGTGTGGAGCACCTCCGTCGTGGCGGTGCTCTCGGCGGCGCGTCGCCGGTTGTCCTTCCACACGGTCTCGTAGAGGCAGTTGTGGAAGTAGAAGAACTCCAGGTGCTTGAACTCCGCACGCGCGGCCGAGAACAGCTCCTCGCAGAGCCGGACATAGCCGTCCATCGAGCCGCCAATGTCGAAGAAGAGGAGGAGCTTCACCGCATTGCGCCGCTCGGGCCGCATCTGCACGTCGAGGAAGCCCTGACGCGCGGTGCCGGCGATCGTGCCCTCGAGGTCGAGCTCGTCCGCCGCGCCCGTGCGGGCGAAGCGGCGCAGCCTGCGCAGGGCGACCTTGATGTTGCGCGTGCCGAGCTCGACCCCGTCGTCGAGGTTGCGATAGGCGCGCTGTTCCCAGACCTTGACGGCGCGGCCCTGGCCGGGGGCGGAGCCGCCGCCGATGCGCACGCCCTCGGGGTTGTAGCCGCCGTGGCCGAACGGGCTCGTCCCGCCCGTGCCGATCCACTTGGAGCCGCCCTGGTGCCGGTCGGTCTGCTCGGCCAGCCGCTCGCGCAGCGTCTCCATGAGCTTGTCGAGCCCGCCGAGCGCCTCGACCTCGGCCTTCTCCTCGGCGGTGAAGAGCCGCTCGGCGAGAGACCTCAGCCAGTCGTCGGGAATGTCGGCGGCGAGCGCTGCGTCCACCCGCTCCACGCCGCGGAACACCTGGGCGAACACCTGGTCGAAGCGGTCGAGGTGGCGCTCGTCCTTCACAAGGCTCGCGCGCGCCAGCACGTAGAGCTCGTCGATCGAGGCGTCGATCACCTCCGCCTCCAGCGCCCCCACGAACTGCAGGTGCTCGCGCAGGGAGACGGGCAGCTTCGCCGCCCGCAATTCGGTGAACAGGCGCAGGAACATCAGTCGGGCCTGCGAGCGCCGTGGCGGATGCGCAGGATGACGACGGCGCCCTCCACCACCTCGTAGCGAATGAGATGGGGAGGAACCGTGGTGAGCTCACGCATCGCCTCGCCGATCGGGCGGCCGATGTGTGGGTTGAGGCGCAGGTTGCGGATCGCTTGTACTAGGCGCTCAGCGTGGCGCTCGCCGGAGATCGGCGCCCCCTGGGCGACAATGTAATCCCGGATCCTGTCCAGGTCGTCGAGGGCGCCGTCGGAAAAACGCACGTCAAAGGTGCGGTCAGGGCGCGAGTTCACGGAAAACGATGCGTGCGATCAGTCGCCGACCTTCGGGCGTGGCAGCTCTTCGGGCTGACCCCAGCTCTCCATCCAACGTTCGACCGCCTCCCACGAAACGTAACGACCCGCCGCGACCTCGTCGCGCGCTCGGCGCTCCAGGGTGAGATCATCGTCCGCCTCGGGCTCGGGGCTGGGGAGGATGGGTCGGTTCATCGCGCGCACACCTACCACGGGCGTCGTCAATCTTCACGCCCCGCCCGCGCTGCGCAGCCGGTCGAGCGCGCCTTGGAGGATGTAGGCGGCCGCGGCGCGGTCCACGACCTCCGCCCGTTTGGCGCGGGAGAGGTCGGCCTCGTCGATCAGCATGCGGTTTACCGCGGCGGTGGACAGCCGCTCGTCCCAGAAGGCGATCGGGAGCTCCGGCCGCAGCCGCCCGAGGTTGCGGGCGAAGGCGCGGGTCGATTGGCAGCGCGGCCCTTCCGTGCCGTCCATGTTGACGGGGAGGCCCGCCACCAACGCCTGCGCGCCGCGCTCGGCCATGAGCGCGAAGAGTTCGGCGGCCTCCACGGTGAACTTGGAGCGGCGGATCAGCTTCAGGGGGCTGGCGATCAGCCGGGTCAGGTCGCTCACCGCCACGCCGATGGTGCGCTCGCCGAGGTCGAGCCCCAGGAGCGGCGTGCGCGGCGGCGTGGCGGCGGGCAATTCGAGGAGGTCGACGACAGGCATGGGCGGTCCGGCTTAGCGCGGCGGCCGCGCCGCGTCGCGCGCTTGCCGCTCCCGGACGCGGCGGCTAAGCCCGGGCGCTCTGGACGGAGGCTCCCCCCATGGCCATCGACGCCGACACCGTGCGCCGCGTCGCGCGGCTCGCGCGCATCGCCGAGCCGGAGGACCGGCTCGAGCCGCTCGCCGCCGAACTCTCGGGCATCCTCGCCTGGATCGAGCAGCTGAACGAGGTGGACGTGGAGGGCGTGGCGCCCATGGCCTCCACGGAGGCGGTGAGCCTGCCCATGCGCGAGGACGTGGTGGCCGATGGCGGCGACGCCCAGCGCGTGCTCGCCAATGCGCCCAAATCGGCGCGCGGCTTCTTCGTTGTGCCGAAGGTGGTCGAGTGATGCGTCGCGCGCTCCTCGCCGTCGCGGGCGCCGCGGCGATCGCGGGAAGCGCTCGCGCCGCCGCGCCCGATGCGCCGCTGCGGGTCGATGGCGGCCTCCTCGCGCCGGCGGCGGTCGACGGCGCGGGCGTGCGCGTGTTCAAGGGCGTGCCCTACGCCGCCGCGCCGGTGGGCCCCTTGCGCTGGCGCGCGCCGGAGCCGGTGGAGGCGTGGTCGGGGGTGCGCCGTTCCGATCGTTTCGGCGCGAGCTGCATGCAGCCGCGGCCGTTCCACGACATCGATCCTTACGCACCCGGCATGGGCGAGGATTGCCTGTTCCTCAACGTGTGGACGCCCGCGCGCGCCGGCGGCGAGCGCCTGCCCGTGATGGTGTGGATCCACGGCGGCGGCTTCGTCGCGGGCTCGGGCTCGGAGCCCCGGCACGATGGGGTGGCGCTGGCGAAGAAGGGCGTGGTGGTGGTCACGCTCAACTACCGCCTCGGCGTGTTCGGCTTCCTGGCGCACCCTGAACTCTCGCGCGAGACGGGCTGGGGCGGCTCGGGCGACTGGGGGCTGATGGACCAGGTCGCGGCACTGCAGTGGGTCCGCCGCAACATCGCGGCCTTCGGCGGCGATCCGGCCAAGGTGACGATCTTCGGCGAGTCGGCGGGTTCCTGGTCGGTCAGCGCCATGACGGCCTCGCCCCTCGCGCGCGGCCTCTTCCGCGGCGCCATCGGCGAGAGCGGGGCGGTGTTCCCCTCGCGCCGCGGCGCCGCCATGCTTTCGGAGGCTGAGGCGGGGGGGACTGCGCTCGCAGCCAGCCTGCACGCCGACACGCTGGCGGACCTGCGCCACGCCTCGCCCGGCGACCTCCTGGAAGCGCATGGCGACTGGCGCGCCGACGTCGACGGCCACGTCCTGCCGCAAGCCCCCGAGCGCATCTTCGCCGAAGGGCGGCAGAACGCCGTGCCGATGATCGCCGGCTACAACTCCGACGAGGGCGGCGCCTTCGCCGGCGGCGTGCTGGCGGGCGCCACGCTCGACCAGGCGCTGCGCGACCAGTTCGGTGCGCGGGCGGCGACGGTGCGCGCGGCCTACCCGGCGAACACGGAAGAAGCCAAGCGGCTCTACGGCGGCGACGCGGTGATCGCTTACCCCACCTGGGCGTGGGCGCAGGCCATGCGTGAGACCGGCGGCGGCGCGAGGACCTGGCTCTACTTCTTCGATCGCAAGCCCGGCGCGCTCCCGGGCGTGCGAAACCGCACGAGCCATGCGGACGACATCGTCTACGCCTTCGGCCACCCCGACGTTCGGCCGGACGTCGCCATGACCGACACCGACCGGGCGATCGCCGACGCGCTGAGCGACTACTGGGTCGCCTTCGCCAAGACGGGCGATCCCGCCGCCGCCGGCCGGCCCGCCTGGCCGGCCTACGATCCCGCACGCGGGGCCGCCGCGCGCATGCGCTTCGGCGACGCCCCCGCGGTCGAGCCTGACGGCGACCTCGCGCGCTACCGCGTGCTCGACCCGATCTGGCGCGGCGCCGCGGTCGGCGGGTCTGCGCGCTAGGCCTTCCGCGTCGCGCACGCTTGACGGTAAGGGAGCGGCCCATGCCGACCGCCGACCTCACCGCCCTGACGCTCTCCGCCGCGCTCGACGGCCTGGGGCGGCGCGCCTTCTCCTCGGAAGAGATCACCCGGGCGCACCTCGACGCGATCGAGGCCGCGAACCCGTCGCTCAACGCTTACCTCGTCACCACCGCCGACCGCGCGCTCGAAATGGCGCGCGCCAGCGACGCCCGCCGCGCCGGGGGGGAGGCGGGGCCGCTCGAGGGCACGCCCATCGGCGTCAAGGACCTGTTCTGCACCGAGGGCGTCGCCACCACCGCGGGCTCGCGCATGCTGGAGGGCTTCACGCCCCCCTACGAGTCGACCGTCACCGCCAACCTGTGGCGCGACGGGGCGGTAATGCTCGGCAAGCTCAACATGGACGAGTTCGCCATGGGCTCGTCCAACGAGACCTCCGCCTACGGGCCGGTCGTCAACCCGTGGAAGGCCGCGGGTGGCGGCAATGCGGCGCTGACGCCGGGCGGATCCTCGGGCGGCTCGGCGGCGGCGGTCGCGGCGGACCTGTGTCTGGCGGCGACGGCGTCCGACACCGGCGGCTCCATCCGCCAGCCCGCCGCCTTCACGGGAACCGTGGGAATCAAGCCGACCTACGGCCGCTGCTCGCGCTTCGGCATGGTGGCGTTCGCCTCCTCGCTGGACCAGGCGGGGCCGCTCGCCAAGTCGGTGGAGGACGCGGCGATCATGCTGCGCTCCATGTGCGGCCACGACCCGCGCGACTCGACCTCGCTGGACGCGCCCACGCCCGACTTCGCCTCAGCGCTCGGGCGCTCGGTAAAGGGACTGCGTATCGGCGTGCCCAAGGAGTACCGGCTGGACGCCATGCCCGCCGAGATCGCCCGGCTGTGGGACGAGGGCGCGGCCTGGCTGCGCGAGGCGGGCTGCGAGATCCGCGAGGTGTCGCTGCCGCACACGAAATACGCCCTGCCGGCCTACTACATCATCGCCCCGGCCGAGGCCTCGTCCAACCTCGCGCGCTACGACGGCCTGCGCTTCGGCCACCGGGCGGAGGGGGCCTCGCTGATCGAGGTGTACGAGCGCTCGCGCGCCGAGGGGTTCGGCGCGGAGGTGAAGCGCCGCATACTGATCGGCACCTATGTGCTCTCGGCCGGGTACTATGATGCGTACTACCTGCGCGCGCAGAAGGTGCGGCGGCGCATCGCCGACGATTTCACCGCGGCGTGGGAGGAGGTCGACGCGCTCCTGACCCCCACCGCCCCCTCGGCCGCCTTCGCGCTGGGCGACCGGGTGAGCGACCCCGTCGCCATGTACCTGAACGACGTCTTCACCGTGACCACCAACCTCGCAGGCCTGCCGGGGCTGTCGCTGCCGGCCGGGCTCTCGGCGGAGGGGCTGCCGCTCGGCCTCCAGTTGATCGGCCGCCACCTGGACGAGGAGACGCTGTTCGCGCTCGGCGCGGTGATGGAGCGCGCCGCGCCGCCGCGCGCGAAGCCGCCACGCTGGTGGTGAGGGTGCGGCGCCTGAAGTTCCGATCACCTCCGCGAGGGCGGGGGTCCAGACTATCCACGGGGGTGCGGCTTGAGAGTTTCCGGTGTTTCGTTCTGTGAGTGCGGAGGGGGCCGCCGTGCTCGGTCGCGTCAAGGGACGCCTTCGGCTCTTCGCCCTTGACCCGCCCTCCGCTCGACGGCTGACGCATGGGCGTCGGGACGCGGGGTGTCCCTTCTTGCTAGTTCGACAACGCCTCCGGCGGGTCGAACACAGGGCTTCACCCGTGAGGGTGGGGGCTATGGCGACGGTCGAGCCCGAACGTCTCGATGGCTCGAGAGAGCGCCGCCCGCCGATGGCGGGCTCCGGCAAGCCCCAGCCCTGTGTTCGACGCGGGCCGCAGGCCTAAGTCGAACTTGATCTACGGGGCGCCCCGCGTCCCGACCCCTCCGGTCAGCCGTCGCGCGGAGGGCGGGTCAAGGCCGAGCGGAGCGAAGCCTGCGCAAGCAGGTCGCCTTGACGCGACCGAGCACGACGGCGCTACCCGGCGTCTAGTTGGCGGAGCCGCGCTGACGTCCGCTCTCGACCCTTGTCGGACATTGACCGAGCTTGGTCATGCGCCGCAGACTCGACCTTGGGCGTGGGTTGGACCGCCCGTCCAAAAACGGCTGGCGTACAAGCAGTGATGTACCTTGAAGCTGCCAAGTTCATATTGGTGAATGGCGAGACGGCAGTCGCGCTCGCATTCACTCTCATCGTCGGCTCTGTGTCTTTTGTGATTGCCGCGCGATCCAAGACCTTCAAGGCTCCCTGGGAATTGTTCTTATTTATATCTCCGCTGGTAGTCAGTTTTTGCTCATCGGTTGGGGTGTGGCGTGGATGCCGACGTCCAGGATGCATTCGAACCCAGTTTGGGCCTCCTACTTTATCTGGCTGCCGCTCCTGGCTGCTCCGGTGCTTTCAGTTGTCGGGATTATTAGGTTAGAAGGCGCTCGGATCGCCACGGCGATCTTCGGCTTCACCAACAGCCTCTGCTGTCTGTTCGTTGCTCTGGTCGCTTACATGGCGGTAAGTAGCTACTGGCTTTAACAATGGGCTTGGTTCAGCCCTACCCCCGGCCACGCCACACCGCCGTTTTCAAGGGCAGCCTCAGCGGACGACCCGCGTCGCCTAGGCAACGTCGGTGAGCGCCCGGCAGCCGCGTCAGCTCTCCACCCCTAGCCGACGTGCGTGTCGTCTGCTTCCCGCCTCACCACCGCCCGCCGCGTGCACAGCCCTCCATCTCTCCCCACCCCCTCACGCCGCGCGCACAGTGACTCCACCCCGCG
Source organism: uncultured Caulobacteraceae bacterium (assembly GCA_964242625.1). GTDB lineage: Bacteria > Pseudomonadota > Alphaproteobacteria > Caulobacterales > Caulobacteraceae > JASLDZ01. Next base: position 98,007 of record CAXTAO010000001.1, read on the forward strand.
GCGTGGGGAGGGCGTCTTGAATCCGCGCCCGAGGCGGCCGCGGTGGAGTGGACGTGCGGGTGTTTGGCGGCGGGGTTGAAACCGTCGTGTCCGCGGGGGCGTCGGATGCCCCTCGCGCCCGCCCAGCGCCGGTCGCGGGAACGCGGCCGGCGGCGCATGAAGGGGTCGGACCCTGCGCGTGGGAAGCGCATCCGGGCGGACAATGCCCGCGAGCGAAGTCGCCCCCTGGAGATGCGCCCATGGCGGAGCGGATATAGCGCCGGGAGCCGAAAACTCCCCAACACACCACGGTTCCCCCGGGCTCCCGGCCCGCGCTCCGTCCCACCTCCCCGCACCCGCACGGGCCACCCCCGCGCGAGGGCGCCGGCGCGCGCCTAGGGCAGGGCGGCGCTCGCGCTCACCAGCCGCACGGGGGCGTCGGCCGCGGCCACGGCGCCCAGATCGGCGGCGACGCGCTCGAGTTCGGCGTCGCTCATGCGGCCGCGCGAGGCGGACTGCAGCTGGCGCAGGCTCATGTGCTTGAAGAAGACGTACTCGGGCCGGCGGCTCAGCCCGGGGAGGTCGCGGTCGATCACCGCGCGCGTCTCCGGATGGCCGCAGAGCAGGCCGACCGGCAGGTCGAGCACGGTTCGCGGCGCGGCGGCGGGCGGAGGGGCGTCGGCGGCGGGCAGGTCGTCGCCGAGCGGGGGCAGGGCGCTCGCGTCCGCCGAGGCGGGCTGGGCGTGGGCGCAGGCGGCGGCGAGGGCGATGCCGCAGCCCAGAGCGAGGGTGAAAGATCTCCAGGTCATGACGCACCTCCCGGCACGTTGGGCTTCGCGCTATAATCGTCCGGCTAGAGGCCCGGTTGCAACACTGAAGACGGCTGCGCATCCGACCTAATCACGTCCGCGTGATCGCGCTTGACCATCCTTGGAGGCCTCCCATGACCGACCGCGCTCCGTACCGCGTCACCGGCCGCACCGGCGAGTGGGAGATCGTGCTGGGGCTCGAGGTGCACGCCCAGGTGGCCTCGCGCTCCAAGCTGTTTTCCGCCGCCGCCGTGGGCTTCGGGGCCGAGCCCAACACCCAGGTCAGCCTGGTCGACGCGGGCTTTCCCGGCATGCTGCCCGTGATCAACCGCCACTGCGTCGAGCAGGCGGTGAAGACGGGGCTGGGGCTCAAGGCCAAGATCAACGAATGGTCGCGCTTCGACCGCAAGAACTACTTCTACCCCGACCTGCCGCAGGGCTATCAGATCAGCCAGTTCAAGGACCCGATCGTGGGCGAGGGCGTGCTCACCGTCGAGCGCGACGACGGCTCGACCTTCGAGGTCGGGATCGAGCGGCTGCACCTCGAGCAGGACGCGGGCAAGTCGCTGCACGACCAGGACCCGACCGCGACCTACGTCGATCTCAACCGCGCAGGCACCGCGCTGATGGAGATCGTGAGCCGACCCCACCTGCGCTCGCCGGAGGACGCGGCCGCCTACGTGCGTACGTTGCGCACGCTCGTCCGCTACATCGGCACCTGCGACGGCGACATGGAGAAGGGGAACCTGCGCGCCGACGTCAACGTCTCGGTCTGCCGGCCGGGCGCCTATGAGCGGTTCCGCGAGACGGGAGACTTCAAGCATCTCGGCACGCGCTGCGAGATCAAGAACGTCAACTCCCTGCGCTTCATCCAGCAGGCCATAGCCTATGAGGCGCGCCGGCAGGTCGAGATCCTGGAGGACGGCGGCGCCATCGACCAGGAGACGCGCCTGTTCGACGCCAACCGCGGCGAGACGCGCTCCATGCGGTCCAAGGAGGAGGCGCACGACTACCGCTACTTCCCCGACCCCGACCTCCTGCCGCTCGTGCTCGACCCGGCGTGGATCAAGGAGATCGAAGCGTCGCTGCCGGAGCTGCCGGACGCCAAGCGCGCGCGGCTGCAGGCGCAGCACGGGCTGTCGGCGTACGACGCGCGGGTGATCGCCGCCGACGCGGGCTCCGCGGCGCTGTTCGAGCGGCTGGTCGCCGACCACGGCGCCAAGCTCACAGCCAACACCGTCACCCAGTCGGTGGCGACCTTCGCCAACGCTCACGGCGCGGAGGTGACCGCCGACGGCGTGCTGCACATCACCGCCGAGGCGCTCTCGCAATACCTGCGGCTGGTCGAGGACGAGACGGTCTCCTCCAAAACTTCCAAGGAGCTCTTCAAGGCGATGGAGGCGCCGGACGCGCCCCCTCCCGCCGAGATTGTGGCGCGCGACGGCCTGGCGCAGACCAAGGACACGGGCGCGATCGAGGCGGCGGTGGACGAGATCGTCGCCGCCAATCCCGACAAGGCGCAGGCCTCGCGCGAGAAGCCCCAGGCGATCGGCTGGTTCGTGGGCCAGGTGATGAAGGCGACCGGCGGCAAGGCCAACCCCGCCGCGGTCAACGAGATCCTGCGCGCGAAGCTCGGGCTCTAGGGCCAGCGCACCATGGGCGGCATGGAGGACAGGATCGCCTCGACGTGGCCGCCCGTCTTCAGCCCGAACAGCGTGCCGCGGTCGTAGAGGAGGTTGAACTCGACATAGCGCCCGCGCTGCACGAGTTGCGCTTCGCGGTCGGCCTCTGTCCACGGCTCGGCCATGCGGCGGCCGACGATGGCGGGGTAGCTTTCGAGGAAGGCCTCGCCCACCGCGCGGGTGAAGGCGAAGTCGGCGTCCCAGTCCCCGGTGTCGAGCCGGTCGTAGAAGATGCCGCCCGTGCCGCGCGTCTCGCCGCGGTGGGGCAGGAGGAAGTACTCGTCCGCCCATGCCTTGTAGCGGGGGTAGTCGCCCGGTCCGTGCCCCTCGCAGGCGGCGCGCAGGGCGGCGTGGAAGGCGACCGTGTCGGGGGCGTCCTCGCGTCGGTCGGCCGCCAGCATGGGGGTGAGGTCGCCGCCGCCGCCGAACCAGCCCTGCGTCGTCTGCAGGAAGCGCGTGTTCATGTGCGCGGTCGGCGCGTGGGGATTACGCGGATGGGCGATCACGCTGATCCCGGTGGCGAAGAAGCGCGGATCGTCCTGCGCGCCCGGGATGGTGCGGGCGAACTCGGGCGCGAACTCGCCGTGGACGGTCGAGACGTGCACCGCCGCCTTCTCGAACACCCGTCCGTGGAGGAGGCCCATGACGCCGCCGCCGCCCTCCGGTCGGCTCCACGGCGTCAGCACCGCACGGGCTGGGGGCGCGTCGCCGTAGAGCCCGGCCGGCGCCTGCGCCTCCAGCGCCTCGAAGGCGGCGATGAGCCGGTCGCGCAGGGTCTCGAACCAGAGGCGCGCGGGGGCCCGGCGATCGGGAAGGGTCGCAGACATGGCCCAGTTCATAGCGCGCCCGGGCCTGTCGGCGCGACCTGTGGGAAGCCGTCCACCTGCCGCAGCGCCTCGGCGAGCGCGATGGCGGCGGAGACGGTGAGGTTGAGCGAGCGCGTCTCCGGCCGGATCGGGATCACGACGCGCGCCTGCGCGGCGGCGTGCACCTCGGGCGGCGCCCCCGCGCTCTCCCGGCCGAACAAAAGGGTGTCTCCCGCCGCAAATCGGAAGCGGGGCAGCGGCTCGGCCCCCCGTGTAGTGAAGAGCACGAGCCGGCCCTCGCTCCTCGCCGGATGCGCCAGGAAGGCGGTCCAGCCAGCGTGCAGCTCGACGCTGGCGTGGCGTCCATAGTCCATCGCCGCACGCTTCAGGCCCTTGTCCGACAGGGGGAAGCCGCAGGGCTCGATCACCTCCAGAGCCGCGCCGAAGCAGGCGCACAGCCGGATGGCCGCGCCGACGTTCTGCGGAATGTCAGGTTGAAAAAAAACGAGGCGCATTCTATTCGGAGACTTGAGATCAGCGGCGGCGCCGGTTGGGCGCGGTCGCCTGTATCGGCGGCTCCAGCGCTCCCTCAACGGAGACCCGGCCGTCGCTGTCCCTTCTGGTAGGTGGTGCGCGGTCCGTGGTCGAGATCCTCAACAGGCAGCCCAAGGTCGAGCACGGAACGGGCGCTGAGCCCGGCGAGCCCACCACCCCCACGCGCCGCGACTTCATCCACATCGCCGCGGCGGCCGTCGCCGGCGGCGGCGCGGTGGCGGTGGCTTGGCCCTTCATCGACCAGATGAACCCCTCGGCCGACACTCTGGCGCTGGCGTCCATCGAGTACGACTACTCCAAGGTGGCGGTGGGCCAGCAGGCGGTGGTCAAGTGGCGCGGCAAGCCCGTGTTCGTGCGCCACCGCACCCCCAAGGAGATCGCGGAGGCGAAGGCCGACGACCACGCCGAGATGCGCGATCCCGCCACCGACGCCAGCCGGGTCAAGCCCGGCAAGGAGGAGTGGCTGATCGTGATCGGCGTCTGCACCCACCTGGGCTGCGTGCCGAACTTCGGCACGGGCGACTACGGCGGCTGGTTCTGCCCGTGCCACGGCTCGGTGTACGACACCGCCGCGCGCATCCGCAAAGGCCCGGCGCCCTTGAATCTGCAGCTGCCCGACTACCAATTCACCGGACCCACCAAGGTCAAGATCGGCTGACGGCCGGTCACCAGGATCCACCCATGAGCGGACATTCCACCTACGAACCGAAGACCGGGATCGAGCGCTGGCTCGACACCCGCCTGCCGATCGTGCGCTTGGCCTACGACAGCGCCATCGACTTCCCGACGCCGAAGAACCTCAACTACTGGTGGACCTTCGGCGGCATATTGGCGGTGTGCCTCGTCACCCAGATCGTGACGGGCGTCATCCTGGCCATGCACTACGTCCCGCAGGTGGACCACGCGTTCAACAGCGTCGAGCACATCATGCGCGACGTGAACCACGGCTGGATGATCCGCTACATCCACGCCAACGGCGCCTCCATGTTCTTCCTGGCGGTGTACATTCACATCTCGCGCGGGCTCTACTATGGCTCCTACAAGGCGCCGCGGGAGGTGCTGTGGCTCCTGGGCTGCGTCATCTATCTCCTGATGATGGCCACAGCCTTCATGGGCTATGTGCTGCCCTGGGGTCAGATGAGCTTCTACGGTGCGGTGGTGATCACCTCGCTGTTCTCGGCCTTCGACCAGATCATCCCCGGGCTGGGCACCGCCATCACCACCTGGCTGTGGGGCGGGTTCGCGGTGGACGACGCCACGCTGAACCGCTTCTTCGCCCTGCACTACCTCCTGCCGTTCATGATCGCGGGCGTGGTGGGGCTGCACATCTGGGCGCTGCACGTGCCGGGGAACAACAACCCCACGGGCGTTCCGGTGAAGTCCAAGGCCGACACCGTGCCGTTCCACCCGTATTACACGATCAAGGACGGCTTCGCGATCGTGTGCTTCTTCATCCTGTTCGCCTGGTTCGTGTTCTTCGCGCCCGAGGCCCTGGGCCACGCCGACAACCAGGTGCCGGCCAACCCGCTGCAGACGCCCGCGCACATCGTGCCCGAGTGGTACTTCCTTCCCTTCTACGCCATGCTGCGCGCGGTGCCGCAGAAGCTCTTCGGCGTGCTGACCATGTTCGGGGCCATCGCGCTCCTGTTCGCCACGCCCTGGCTCGACACCTCCAAGGTGCGCTCCATGCGCTATCGGCCGGCGGCGCGCTGGTTCTTCGCCTTCTTCATCCTGGCGACGCTGGGGCTGGGCTGGGCGGGCGCCAAGCTGCCGGACGACGTGGTCATCCCCGTTGGCCGCGACGCGGTCACCGGCGCGCCTACCGGGCTGACGGTGGTGTGGTTCTCGCGGATCCTCACCCTGTACTACTACAGCTACTTCCTGCTGGTGCTGCCGATACTGGGCCTGCGCGAGACCCCCTCGAAGGTGCCCGAGTCGATCACCACCCCCGTGCTGTCGGGCGGCGCGGCGATGCCCGCCGGCGCCTACGCGGCGCCCGAGAAGAAGGGTTGATCTGAGATGTTGCGTCGTGCGCTCGCCGCCCTGGCGGGCCTCTGCCTCCTCGCTTCCGCCTCGGGCGCCTTGGCCAAGACCAATGCGCTCGAGCCGAAGGAGTTCGACTACCACGGAAAGGGCATCTTCTCGACCTTCGACCAGGAGCAGCTGCAGCGCGGCTTCAAGGTGTACTCGGAGGTGTGCTCCGGCTGCCATTCGATGAACCTGCTCTACTACCGCAACCTCGGTCAAAAGGGCGGCCCGTTCTATTCGAAGAAGTACCCGAACCCCAACGAGAGCCCCTACGCCAAGGCGATCTCGGCCGAGGTCAAGGTGCCCGACATCGACCCCGATACGGGCGACGCGACCACGCGGGCGGGCACGCCGGCGGACAGCTTCAAGAACCCCTTCGCCAACCAGGCGGCTGCGCGGGCGGCCAACGGCGGCGCGCTCCCGCCCGACCTGTCGGTGATCACCCGCGCCCGCGAGGGCGGGGCGGCTTACGTCTATTCCCTGCTGCAGGGCTATGTGGACGACGCGCCCAAGGGCCTGCAGGTGCCCGACGGCAAGTACTACAACCCCTACATGGCGGGCGACCTGTCGTCCTACTGGAGCGGTCCGAAGGACAAGGTGCCTCCGGGCGGCTTCATCGCCATGCCCTTCCAGCTCGTGCCCGAGCGAGTGACCTTCGACGACGGCACCAAGTCCACCACCGAGCAGGAAGCGCGCGACGTCTCGGTCTTCCTCGCCTGGGCGGCGGAGCCGAAGCAGACCGAACGCAAGGAGGCGGGCGTGGCGGTGATGCTCTACCTCATCCTCTTCGCGGTCGTGCTCTGGTTCTCGTACAAGCAGATCTGGCGCAACGTCGCCCACTGACGGCGGCGCGGTGGATAGGGCGCGATCTGTGCGGCAGCGCGGGGCCTGTGCGGGGCTCCTCGCCGGCCTGGCGGTCTTCGGCGTCTCGGCAGGCGTGAGCACGGCCGCGTCGCCGCACCTGATGACTTGGGCGGAGTTCTACGCCCGGCCCTTCCCCAGGCCGCAGCTGACCGTGGCCTACGGCGCCCTGCCCCAGCAGGTGGCGGAACTCTGGCTGCCCGACCGTCCGGGCCCCCACCGCGTGGTCGTGCTGATCCACGGCGGCTGCTGGACCAAGTCCGTCGCCGACCTCAAGATCATGCACCCCGCCGCGGAGGCGCTCCGCCAGTCGGGCCTCGCGGTGTGGAACGTCGAATACCGCGGCGTCGACGAGCCCGGCGGCGGCTACCCCGGCACCTACCAGGACATTGGCGCGGCGATCGACCGGCTGCGCGAGGAGGCGCCCCGCCACGGCCTGCAACTCGATCGCCTGGTCGTGGTCGGCCACTCCGCCGGCGGCCAGCTCGCGCTCTGGTCCGCCGGCCGCCGAAAGCTCCCGCCGTCGAGCCCGCTCCACGTGGCCGACCCGCTCGCGGTCCACGCGGTGGTCGACCTCGCCGGCATCGCCGACCTCCAGCGCGACCTTCGCACCGCCTGTGGGGCCGGGCCGGTGCGCGCCATGGCTGGGCCCGAGCGCCCCGGCGGTCGCTACGCCGACACCTCGCCCGCCGACATGCTCCCGTTGGGCGTCTACACCATCGTCATGCACGGCTCGGACGACAAGACGGTGCCCCCGGTCGTGGGCGAGGCCTACGCCGCTCGTGCGAGCGCTGCGGGCGACCCCGTCGTCGTGCTTCACTCGCCCGGCGGCCACGTCGAGGAGATCGCGCCGGGATCACCTGCGTGGATCATGGCGGAGCGGGGCGTCTTCCTATCGGCCGTGCCGGGATCGCAATGACCGGCTGGACGCTCGGCGTGATCGGCGGATCGGGCCTCTACGAGATCGACGGGCTCGAAGACCGGCGCTGGGTGCAGGTTGCGACGCCCTGGGGCTTGCCGTCCGACGCGGTGCTGCACGGCCGGATCGGGCCGGTGGAGCTGCGTTTCCTACCCCGGCACGGCCGCGGCCATGCGCTCTCGCCCACCCATCTGCCGTACCGCGCCAACATCGACGCCTTGAAGCGCTGCGGCTGCACCGACCTCCTGTCGATCTCGGCGGTGGGGAGCCTGCGCGAGGATCTCGCGCCCGGCATGTTCGTCGCGGTGGACCAGCTGATCGACCGCACCTTCGCGCGGGAGAAGAGCTTCTTCGGCGAGGGCGTGGTGGCGCACGTCTCGGTGGCTGAGCCGTTCGACCCGCGGCTCTCGCGCTTAGCCGCTGCGGCGGGGCGCGAGGCAGGGGCCGAAGTGGTGGAGGGCGGGACCTACCTCGCCATGGAGGGCCCGCAGTTCTCCACCCGCGCCGAAAGCGAGCTCTATCGGGCGTGGGGCTGCCACGTGATCGGCATGACCGCCTCGCCCGAAGGCAAGCTCGCCCGCGAGGCCGAGTTGCCCTACGCCTCCGTCGCCATGGTCACCGACTACGACTGCTGGCGCGCGGAAGAGGCGGGGGTCGAGGTCAGCCACATCCTGGAGGTGCTGCACGCCAACGCCGCCAGGGCCCGTGGGTTGGTGCAGGCGCTGGCGGGCGCGCTGGCCGAAATCGAGCGCACGCCCGTCCCGGCCGACACGGCGCTGGAGCACGCGATCATCACCCCCGCCGCCCACCGCGACCCAGCGCTCGTCGCCCGCCTCGACGCGGTGGCGGGGCGAGTGCTGAATCGGTAAGCCGACGCGCGTGAACCTCCGCGACGCCATCCGCACCATCCCGGACTATCCCAAGCCCGGGATCATGTTCCGCGACATCACCACCCTCCTCGGCGACGCGCGGGCGTTCCGACGCGCGGTGGACGAGCTGGTGCATCCGTTCGCCGGGGCCAAGATCGACAAGGTGGCGGGGGTCGAGGCGCGAGGCTTCATCCTGGGGGGTGCGGTCGCCCACCAGCTCTCCGCCGGCTTCGTGCCCGTGCGCAAGAAGGGCAAGCTGCCCCACCACGTCGTCGCCATGGAGTACGCGCTGGAGTACGGCTCCGACATCATCGAGATGCACGTGGACGCGGTCAGCGCGGGCGAGCGCGTGGTGCTGGTGGACGACCTGATCGCCACGGGGGGCACGGCGGAAGCGGCGGTGAAGCTCCTGCGCGAGGCGGGGGCGAGGGTCGAGGCGGCCTGCTTCGTCGTCGACCTTCCCGACCTCGGTGGCCGCACCCGGCTGGAGGCCATGGGCGTCGCCGTGTCGACACTGGTGACCTTCTCGGGCCACTGAGGGTCTTCCGGGCGTACGGCGGGGCGCCCATCTCGGCCGGGTGAGCGAGCGAGCGCGACCCGACTACATTCCCGCCTGGCGCGCCTTTCGCAGGATGCAGGCGGCGGGCTGCCTCTTCGCCGCGGGCGTCTACGCCCTGGCCGCCGTGCACGCCTGGCGCGTCCTGCCCGAGACGGCGGCGTTCAAGCGGCTGTTCACCCTGGGCTTCCCGGCCCTCTACCTGATGGCGGTGCTGTGGGCGGCGCTGCAGGTCGCGCCGCTCAGGCGCTGGCTCAAGCGCTACACCTGGCTGTCGTTCGCGGCGGGGTTCGGCCGGACGCCCGTGTCGGTGCTGACGGGGCTGGGCGTGCTCGCCCTGGCCGGGGTCGTGGTCTACGCGCAGATCGGCGAGGCGGCGCACGGCGGCCGCTATCCCGCGGGGCTGTTCAGCGCCTACGCCGCGGGCATCGGCGTGCTGTGCGCCCAGCTCCTCCTCGCCGCCCGGCTCGAGCAGGAGCCCAAGGTGCGCGCCATCATCGAGCGCTGAGGAGCCCGCGGCTAGGCTTTCGCCGCCGACTTGGGCTTGGGAGCGGCCTTCGGCTTCGGCGCGGGCTTGGCGGCGGCCGCTTTGGCGAGGGCGGCCTTCTTGCCGGCGGCCTTCGGTTTGGCGCCCCGCGCCCCGGAGCGCGCGGCCTTGGCCTCCACCCCGTCGACCCCGGCCTTGGCGTCGACCAGGCGCGCCGCCTGCTCGAGCGTGAGGGCGTCGAGGTCGGTCCCCTTGGGCAGGGTGACGTTGACCTTGCCCGCCTTGATGTAGGCCCCGTAGCGGCCGGGCATGACGCTGAGCTCGTCGCCACGCGTCGGGTGCGCGCCCAAGACCTTGAGCGGCTGGGCGGCGGCGCCGCGCCCGCGCCCCGCGCCCGCGCGCTTTTCGGCGATCAAGGTGACGGCGCGGTTGATGCCCACCTCCCACACCTCGTCGATCCCCCCGAGGCTGGCGTAGGTTTTGCCGTGCTGCACATAGGGCCCGTAGCGCCCGAGGTTGGCCAGGATCGGTTCTCCGTCCTCCGGCGCGCGGCCCACCTCGCGCGGGAGGGCCAGGAGCTTCAGCGCCTGCACGAGATCGAGCCCCGAAGCGGGCCACTCGCGCGGCAGGCTGGCGCGGCGGGGCTTGTCGCCGCCCTCCAGCTCCACATACGGGCCGAAGCGCCCGACTTTGAGCCGCACGGGGCGGCCGCTGTCGGGATCGAGCCCCAGCTCCTGGTCGGCGGGCCCCGCCTCGCCCTCGGCCCCCTCCACCCCGAACGGGCGCGTGAAGCGGCACTCGGGGTAGTTCGAGCAGCCGATAAAGGCCCCGTTGCGGCTGATCCGCAGGCCCAGGCGTCCGCCGTCGCGGTGCTCGGTGCGGCAGAGCGGGCAGGCGCGCGGGTCGGTCCCATCCGGGCGGGGCGCGAACAGCACGGGCTCGAGCGCGGTGTCGAGCACGTCGATCACCTCGCGCACGCCCTTGTCGCTCATGCCCTCGATGGCGGCGTGGAAATCGCGCCAGAACTCGCCGAGCAGGACCTTGTAGTCGAGCTTGCCGTCGGACACCTCGTCTAGCCGCTCCTCGAGCTGGGCGGTGAAGTCGTACTCGACATAGCGATCGAAGAAGGCCTGCAGAAAGGCGATCAGGAGCCGCCCCTTGTCTTCCGGCACGAAGCGGTTCTTCTCGGTCTTCACGTAGGCGCGGTCGCGCAGCACGCCCAGGATCGAGGCGTAGGTCGAGGGGCGGCCGATGCCCAGCTCCTCCATGCGCTTGACGAGGCTCGCCTCCGAATAGCGCGGCGGCGGCTCGGTGAAGTGCTGGTCCGCCCGCGCCGCCTCGACGGTGGCGGCCGCGCCCTGTTGAATGGCGGGCAGGCGGCGGCTCTCGTCGTCGTCGCCTGCGTCGTCGCGGCCTTCCTCGTAGACGGCCAGGTAGCCGTCGAAGGTGATCACTTGGCCGGTGGCGCGCAGCCCCGTGCGCCCGTCGGCGGTGGCGAGCTCGACGGTCGTGCGCTCGATGCGCGCCGCCTCCATCTGGCTGGCCGCCATGCGCCGCCAGATCAGCTCGTAGAGCCGCTGCAGATCGCCTTCGAGATGCAGGGTGGAGGGATGGCGCGCGAGCGAGGTCGGGCGGATCGCCTCGTGCGCCTCCTGGGCGTTCTTGGCCTTGGCGGTGTAGCGGCGCGGCTGTTCGGGCACGTAGGCTTGGCCGAAGCGCTCGCCGATGACTTGGCGCGCCTCGTCCAGCGCCTCGGGGGCGGAGGCGACGCCGTCCGTCCGCATGTAGGTGATAAGACCGCCCTGGCCGTCCACGCCTTCGTAGAGCCGCTGGGCGGCCGACATGGTGCGCTGGGCGTTGAAGCCGAGCTTGCGCGAGGCCTCCTGCTGCAGGGTGGAGGTGGTGAAGGGCGGCGGCGGCGAGCGGCGCGCGGGCTTCTGCTCGACCGACTGCACGCGGAAGCCGCCGGCCTCCACAGCGCGCTTGGCCACCTCGGCGCGCCCGGCGTCGGCCAAGTCGAAGCGGCCGAGCTTCTTGGCGTCCAACGTGACCAGCCGCGCCAGGAAGGGCTCGGCCCCGGCCGACACGTCGGCCTCCACCGTCCAGTACTCCTGGGCGCGGAACGCCTCGATCTCGCGCTCGCGCTCGACCACGAGCCGCAGCGCCACCGACTGCACGCGCCCGGCAGAGCGCGCGCCCGGCAGCTTACGCCAGAGCACCGGCGAAAGGGTGAAACCCACGAGGTAGTCGAGCGCGCGGCGCGCGAGGTAGGCGTCGACCAGCTCCATGTCGATCTCGCGCGGGCGGGCCATCGCCTCGCTCACCGCCGACTTGGTGATGGCGTTGAAGGTCACGCGCTGGACGACCGCATCCTTGCCGATGGCCCGCTTCTTCCGGAGCACCTCCAGCACGTGCCAGCTGATCGCCTCGCCCTCGCGGTCGGGGTCGGTGGCGAGGATCAGCCGGTCGGCGCCCTTCAGGGCGGCGGCGATGTCGGCCAGGCGCTTGGCGGCCTTGCCGTCGACCTCCCAGTCCATGGCGAAGCCGTCGTCGGGCCGCACGCTGCCGTCCTTGGCTGGCAGGTCGCGCACGTGGCCGTAGCTCGCCAGAACGGTGAAGTCCTTGCCGAGATAACCGTTGATGGTCTTGGCCTTGGCCGGGCTCTCGACGACGACGACGTTCATAGGATGGGGCGCGAGCTCACGGCGACGGAGGGCGCGGAAGGTGGGGGCGGGGGCGCCCTCCTGTCAACGCGCACTGGACAAAGCCGTGTGCGCCTATAACGTGCATACAGCTCAACCTTAACACGTGGTGTTGCCGCCATGGCCGACGACCTCGAGGAATTGGCCACGCTCGCGCCGAATGCGGTCGAGGTCTGCGGCTATGTCGAGGAACTCGCGCTGGAGCTGGCGGGCATGGCCTCGCAGGCCGGCGAGTCGGGGTTGGCGGCCGCCCTGGCGCTGGTGTCGATCCAGGCGGGATCGGCCAAGCGGCTGCACGAGGGCGGCCGCTAGCTCCGCGCCGCCAGGCCTCCCGGCAAGAGTTCGGCGCGGCCCCCGAGGCTGAGCTCGACCAGGGCGGCGAGGACCGCGGCGGTCGGCGCCCCCAGCGAGCGCACGATCTCGTCGCACGGCGCGGGCGTGGGCGAGAGCGCGGCGTACACCCGCTCGCGCAGGGCGTCGGCCGCGCGATCCACCGCGTCCTGGTCGAGCGGCGGGCGGGCGAACAGGTCGCCCTGCGGCTCCTCCGCGCCGCGGTATCCCTCCAGCGCCTGCAGCACGTCCTCGACACCCTCGCAGACGGCGGCGCCCTTGCGGATGAGGTCGTTGGGGCCCCGGGCGCGCGGGTCGAGTGGGCTCCCGGGCACCGCCAGCACCTCGCGTCCCTGCTCGTTGGCGAGCCGGGCGGTGATCAGCGATCCCGACCGGAGCTCGGCCTCGACCACCACGACCGCGCGCGACAGGCCGGAGATGATGCGGTTGCGCCGCGGGAAGTCCTGCGCCTTGGCGCGCCGTCCGATCGGGTTCTCGCTGACGAGGCAGCCCTCCGCGGCGATGCGACGGTAGAGGCCCGCGTGCTCGGGCGGATAGACGTCGTCGACGCCGCCGGCGAGCACCGCCGCGGTGCCGGTCGCCAGCGCGCCCTCGTGCGCGGCGCCGTCCACCCCCCTCGCCAAGCCGGACACCACGACGAGGCCCGCGCGTCCGAGGTCGGCCGCGAGCTCGCGGGCGAAGCGCTGGCCCGCGGATGAGGCGACGCGCGCGCCGACCACCGCCACACAGGGCTTAAGGAGAAGCGTCGGGCGGCCCAGCGTCCACATTACGGGCGGCGGAGGGTCGACGGCCGCGAGCGCGGGCGGGAAGCCCGCGTCGCCCACCACCAGGAGCACGCCGCCGAGTTCGCCGCCTGCGTCCAGCTCGCGTTGCGCCTCCGCCGCGCCGGTCACGCGCAGGGGCGAGGTGCGGCCGCCGCGCTCGGCCAGCCGCGGCAGAGCCTCCAATGCACGCCCGGCCGAGCCGAACCGCTCCAGAAGCCGCGCGAAGGTCACCGGCCCGACCGACTCGGTGCGGGCGAGGCGTAGGCGATCGCGCCGCTCACCGGGCGCAAGAGTGGTCACCTTGTCAGGCCGCGGCGGAAGGCGGCGGGCGCGCGGCCCCGATCCGCGGCTCGGTTCCCGAGCGCAGGCGCGCGATGTTGGCCGCGTGCTTGACGAAGATGAGCACGGCCAGCCCCAGGGCCAGCCACACGAGCCGGCGCGGCGCGCCGAGGAGGAGGCAGAGCCCGGGTGACAGCGCTGCCGCCGAGAGCGCCGCCAGGGATGAGAACCGCAAGCCCCCGGCCACGGCGAGCCATACCAGCGCCGCCCCCAACCCGGCGGGCCAGGCGGCCGCCAGCATCACGCCGAAGAAGGTCGCCACGCCCTTGCCCCCGCGAAAGCCCAGCCACACCGGGTACAGGTGGCCCACGAACGCCGCCGCCCCGGCTGCGCAGGCGAGGGGACCCGCCCAGGCGCTCGCCCAGTCGTGCCCCAGCCCCCGTGCGAGGAGCACCGCAGCCGCGCCCTTGCCGCCATCCCCCAGGAGCGTGATGAGCGCCAGGTCGCGCCGGCCGGTCCGCAGGACGTTGGTCGCCCCGATGTTGCCCGAGCCGATGGTGCGCAGGTCGCCTGCGCCGCCCCATCGCGTCACGATCACGCCGAAGGGGATGGAGCCCAGGAGATAGCCCGCCGCAGCGGCGGCGAGGGCGAGGAGGGAGGGCGTCATGCTCACTGGAGCTTAAGCGGGCGATGCGTCGGCGCAAGGCGGACCCGCCGGCCCGTCTCGGTCGTTGGGGCTCGACGGACAGGGAGAAGAACGCATGGCCGACGACGAGCTCGCGCAGATCAGCCACGACTTCCACGCGGCGGTGAACATGACGCCCGCCGAGCTGGAGCGCTGGCTCGAGACCGACGAGTCGAAGTCTGTCGGCTGGGCGGGGGGCCATGCCAAGTCCGATGCGTCGGGCCCCGAGTCGGTCGGCCACCACGAGGGCCGTCGCATCGTCGAGATCAAGCGCGCCAAGGCGGCGGACCTGTCGGACGCCGACTACGCCGACATGAAGAAGGTGGTGGGCTATGTGCATCGCCACCTGGCCCAGGGCGGTCCCAAGGACGACGTCGAGCACAGCCGCTGGCGCGCTTCGCTGATGAACTGGGGTCACGACCCTCTGAAAGGCCGCTGACCACCGCGGCGTGCGCGCCTAGGGGCCGACCTGCGGCTCAGGGATGTGCGCCGGTCGCGCCGCGCCAGGCCGCGCCACGGCGTACATCTCCCAGGCGATCGTCTTGGTGAGCCCCTGCCGGTCGTCGCCGATGCGGTAGAGGTCCATGTGCGTGCGGTCGGGCAGGTAGTGGAACGAGGCGTGTGCGCCGAGCCCCTGCATCACCGCCTGCAGCCGCCGCGCCGAACCGTCGAGGTAGAAGGTGTCGGCGGTGCCCACGAGCACGTGCACGCGGCCGTCGAGGTCGGCCCTGAGCATCGGCCACTCGCGCTGGAGCCGGGCCGCGATGTCCCAGTGGTCGCGCCAGTAGGCGAGGACCGCGGGGTCGACCTCGCCCGTCGCGCGATCGAACATCTTCAAAGGCGCGCCCTGCGGGCCGCGTGGCGAGAACACCCAGTCGAACGCCGCCTGCTGGCCTCCGGAGGGACCCAGCACCTCCTCCAGCCGGGTGAAGCCCTCGATCGTGCCGAGGACCTTCCCGTGCTCGCGGATCAAGGGATACGGCGAGCCGTCGGGCCGCCGGTACACGTTGGCGTGCGAGGCGTAGAGGTCGACCCCCGTCCAGTCATGAAAGTCGCTGGGGTCGGGCGAGGTCGACCACGTGCCGCCGAACACGCGCGGGTAGCGCACCTGCAGCCACAGGGTGGCCCAGCCGCCGGAGGAGTGGCCGGTCAGGAAGCGTCCGGACGGCCGGGCGTCCATCCGGTAGCTGCGCTCGAGCTCGGGGATCAGTTCGGTGGTCAGCGCCTGGCCCCACGGCCCGTTGTTGACGCTGTCGGCGAACTCGTGCGTACCGGTCGGCCCGCTCTCGTCCAGGAGCACCCAGATCATCGGCGGGATCGCGCCGCCGTGCATGTCGCGCCAGCGAGCGACGGCGGTGTCGTAGGCGCTCCCGAGCCCGCCGCCGAAGCCGTGGGTCTGGTAGGCGACGGGATAGCTCTGCGAGCCTGTGGCGTAGCCCGGCGGCAGCAGCACCCAGCCGCGCATATGGATCGGTCGGCCCCAGAAGGCGGAAAGCGCCGGGCTCTCGAAATCGACCGGGCGGATGTCGGCGCGGGCGAGCGGGTAGGCCGCCTTCGTCTCGGCCGACGCCCGCTCGGGCGCCGCGCGCGGATCGACCGCCGGCAGCACGTGGTCGAGGGTCAGAGCGCCCCCTTGCGGCAGGCTCATCTCGACGACGGGGCTGACCAGGTCGCCTTCGCGGCGGCCCGCGTAGTTGTAGTCGTGGCGCACGTCGAGCACCGCCTGCACAGCGTATCGGCCGGGCGGCAGCGCGGAGAACGGGCTAGGGAACGCGATGACGTCAGCGTCCACGCTGACGGCGTCCCCGGGCGCGAGCCGGACCACTTCCTGCGCCGCCACCGCCGCGCCATGGTCGGCGAAGGCGCTGGCGTCGATCTCCGTGACCACGCCGCCCTTGGCCTGCGCCTTTGCCTCCGCGAGCGGCTGGGCGAAGACGAGCAGGCGGCCCGACGCGGGAGCCGCCACGCCCGAGGCGACGCGGATGGACACGGGGGCCGAGACCGCCGGTCCGGCCTGGGCAAGACAACCTAGGGCGACGACGAGGGCCAGGGGACGCAGCATGCCCGCGACCCTGTCACAAAGGATGTGAAGGGGCGAGCGTCGCCCCATCGCGACGCGGCAGCTCAGGCGCGACGTCCGCCCGCGGCGGCGGCGACCGTCTCCGCGCCCAGCGCGCCGAGCACGCCCGCGACGATGCCCGCAGTGTCGAGCCCGGCCTGGGCGTACATGCGGTCGGGCGTGTCCTGGTCCTGGAAGGCGTCGGGCAGGGTCAGGGTGCGGATCTTGAGACCGCGGTCCAGCGCGCCGCGCTCGGCCAGGAGCTGCAGCACGAAGGCGCCGAAGCCGCCCACCGCACCTTCCTCGACCGTGACCAGCGCCTCGTGCTCGCGGGCCAGCCGCAGGATCAGCTGCTCGTCCAGCGGTTTGGCGAAGCGCGCGTCGGCGACGGTCGCGGAAAGGCCGCGGGCGGCCAGCTGCTCGGCGGCGGCGAGCGCCGGTGCAAGCCGGGTGCCGAGCGCCAGGATCGCAACGCACGAGCCTTCCCGCACCACGCGGCCGCGCCCGATCTCCCAGGGCGCGGCGAGCTCGGGAATGTCGACGCCCACGCCTTCGCCGCGCGGATAACGGAAAGCCGAGGGCCGGTCGTCCAACTCGCAGGCGAGCGCGATGGCGGAGGCGAGCTCGGCCTCGTCGGAGGGCGCCATCAGCACCATGCCGGGCAAGGCGCCCATGTAGCCCACGTCGAACGAGCCAGCGTGGGTCGCGCCGTCGGCGCCCACCAGCCCCGCCCGGTCCATGGCGAAGCGCACGGGCAGCTTCTGGATGGCCACGTCGTGCACCACCTGGTCGTAGCCGCGCTGCAGGAAGGTCGAGTAGATCGCGCAGAACGGCCGCATGCCGTCGGCCGCCAGTCCCGCGGCGAAGGTCACCGCGTGCTGTTCGGCGATCCCCACGTCGAAGGTGCGCTCGGGGAAGCGGCGGCCGAAAATGTCGACGCCTGTGCCGGACGGCATGGCGGCGGTGATGGCCACGATCTTCGGGTCGCGCTCGGCGCGCTTGACGAGCTCGGCCCCGAACACGTTCTGGTACTGCGGCGCGTTGGGCTTGGCCTTGGACTGCTTGCCCGACACCACGTCGAACTTGGCGACGCCGTGGTACTTGTCGGCGGAGTTCTCGGCCGGGGCGTAGCCCTTGCCCTTCTGCGTCACCACGTGGACGAGGACGGGCATGTCCTTGATCTCGCGGACGTTCTTCAGTACGCCGACGAGCGTATCCATGTCGTGCCCGTCGATCGGACCGACGTAGTAGAAGCCCATCTCCTCGAAGAAGGTGCCGCCGGCGACCATGCCGCGCGCGTACTCCTCGGCCTTCTTGGCGGCGTTGGCGAAGGGGCGGGGCAGGTGGTCGGCCACGCCCTTGCCCATCTTGCGCACCCACTGGTAGGCGCCGCCAGAGACGATGCCGGCGAGATAGGCGCTCATCCCGCCCACCGGGGGCGCGATCGACATGTCGTTGTCGTTGAGGATGACGGTGAGCTGCTTGGTGGTCTCGGCGGCGTTGTTCATGGCCTCGTAGGCCATGCCCGCGCTCATGGAGCCGTCGCCGATCACGGCGATCACGTTCTTGTCCTGGCCCTGCAGATCGCGCGCGGCGGCGAAGCCCAGGGCGGCCGAGATGGAGGTGGCGGCGTGGGCGGCCCCGAACGGGTCGTACTCGCTCTCCACGCGCTTGGTGAAGCCGGAGAGCCCAGCGCCCTGGCGCAGGGTGCGGATGCGGTCGCGCCGGCCGGTGAGGATCTTGTGCGGATAGGCCTGGTGGCCGACGTCCCAGATCAGGATGTCCTTCGGCGTGTCGAACACGTGGTGCAGGGCCACGGTCAGCTCCACGACCGCCAAGCCGGAGCCCAAGTGTCCGCCCGTCTGGCTGACCGCGTCGATCATCTCCGCGCGCGTCTCGTCGGCCAGCTGTCGCAGCTCGGGGAGCTGCAGCGTCCGCAGGTCGGACGGGACGTTGACCGTGTCGAGGAGCGGAGTGTGGGGGGGCATGGGCAAGCGGCTCTCGCGGGGCGTTCTGCCGCTCCGCAGACGAGCGCGAGCGGCGACCCCAGGACGTTAAGCGGGCGGACTTAGCACGTTTTCGCGGCCGTCACGCCGATTCGGCGAGCAGGCGCACAGGGCGTTGCGCGCGTGCAACGCGCGAGGGAGGTCGACGGCCGTGGGTCGAGGTCAGCCGAAGTCGGCCGGTTCGGCGCGCTGCGGCTCGCCCCCTGGACCGACCACGATGCGCTCCACCCGCAGCTGCGCCTGTCGCAGACGCGCCTCGCAATGGCTCTTCAGCCGCGAGCCGCGCTCGTAGAGGTCGATGGACCGCTCCAGCTCGGCTTGGCCCGACTCGAGGTCCGCAACGATCCGCTCCAGCTCCCGCAGCGCCTCCTCGAAGGAGAGCGCGGCGATGTCGTCCGGGGCCGGGGCGGCGGGAGGGGAGACGGGCTCGGCCATGGGAGGGCCTTACCGCCGCGCGCGGGGGCGGGGCAACCGGCGGGCGCCTCTCAGAGCCGCTCGAAGCGGCGTCGCCCTCAGCGCCGCTCGAAGCGGCGACGACCCCAGTAGCCGTAGCCCTCGTGCTCCACCATGCGCCAGCCGCGCCGACGTAGCTCGCGCGCCAGCATGGTGTTGAAGAAGCCGTGCGCGAGCACCAGCACATCGCCCTCGCGCTCGGCCAGGCCGACGAGCCGGTCCACCGCGTCGGCGGTGCGCGCCTGCGCCTCCGCGCGGCTCTCCTGGCCCTCGGTGTGACCGAAGAACCACCACGCCACCCGGGCGAGGAAGCCCCAGGTCTTGGGGCTGAGCCGCACGCCCGGCGGCAGCGCCGGCGGGGGCAGGGGCGCCTCGATGAACACCGGGTCGCGCCCGAAGGCGCGCCCGGCGGCGACCGTCTCGGCCGTCTCCACCGCGCGCCTTCGAGGCGAGGCGACGATCACGTCCGCCTCCCGGGCGCTGCGCAGGAGCCCCTCGGGAGGGACCTGCCCCGGCAGTATGCCGCCCTCCTCGTAGGCCGCCCACCAGCGTCGATAGCCGTCGGCGTTGAGCCGGATCCGGCGCGAGAGCGCGGGTTCGCCGTGGCGCGCCAGGGTGATGGAGCCAAGCCTGGGGCGCCGGGCGTCGGTCGGTCGATCCGGCTCGGACGCCATGGCTGTTCCCGCCGGTCGACGCTGAAGGCCCGGGCGCAGGCGCCGGAAGCGTCGGTCCAGCCTCACTCCCCCTGCAAGGCGCGAACGTGGGCCACGGCGGACTCGGCCAGGCCCCGCGGGTCGTAACCGCCCTCGAGGGAGGAGACAACCCGACCTTGGCAGCGGCTCCGCGCCACCTCCAAGATGGCGCGGGTGGCCCAGTGGAAGTCGGCGGCCTCCAGCGTCTGCTGCGCCAGCGGGTCGCGGGCGTGGGCGTCGAAGCCGGCGGAGACTAGCACGAGGTCGGGCGCGAAGGCGTCCAGCTCCGGCATCAGCCGGCGCTCGAAGCGCGCCCGCCAGGCCTGGGCCGTGGCCCCGGGCTCCACGGTCGCGTTCACGACGTTGCCCACCCCCGTCTCGCTCTCCGCGCCGGTGCCGGGATAGAGCGGCCATTGGTGGATGGAGGCCAGGAAGAGCGTGGGGTCGTCCTCCACCGCCGCCTGGGTCCCGTTGCCGTGGTGCACGTCGAAGTCGACCACCGCGACCCGCGCGAGGCCCGCCGCCTGGGCGGCCCGGGCGGCGACCGCGACGGTCGAGAACAGGCAGAAGCCCATGGGGACGGTGGGCTCGGCGTGGTGGCCGGGGGGCCTGACCGCGCAGAACGCGCGCGCCGCCTCGCCGCGGGCCACCGCCTCCACCGCCCCCACCGCGGCTCCGGCGGCCAGCATCGCTGCGCGCACGCTGCCGGGGGAGAGGTGGGTGTCGGGATCGAGCGCCACCTCGTCCGCCTCCGTGGCGGGCTCGGCGCTGAAGATCGCGTCGACATAGGCGGCGGGATGCACGCGCAGGAGGTCGCCCCGCGAGGCGGGCGCCGCGTCGCGCGTGTCGGCGCCCAGTCCGGCGTCGCGCAGCGCCGCCATCACCGTCGCCAGCCGCTCGGGCCGCTCGGGATGGCCCGCGGGCGGGCGATGGCGCGCCATGTCGGGGTGGGTGAAGACGGGCAGGCTCACGCGCGCCGGATAGCACGGCCGCGCGCCGCCCGGTAAAGCGCGCCCATGCCCGTGCTCGCCCCCGCGACGCCCGCCGACGCGGCCGACCTCGCCGCCTTCGCCGCCGAGCAGTACGTCGAGACCTTCGTGCGGGGCTTCGCCATCCCGTACCCACCCGCCGACCTCCAGCGCTTTCTGCACGAGACCTGCGGCGTTCAAGCCTTCGCCCGCATGATCGGCGACCCGGAGACCTCGGTTCGCCTCCGCCGCGACGCCGGCGGGGTCGCCGCCTACGCGACCGCGGGAGCCGCCGGCCTGCCGCACCCGGACGTCCGCGCCGGCGACGGAGAGATCAAGCGCTTCTACGTGCGCCCGGACCACAAGGGCTCGGGCCTCGCGCGCGACGCGCTGGACGAGCTCCTGGCCGACCTCGACCCGCATCGTCGGCGCACGCTGTGGCTCAGCGTGTGGGAGGGCAACCACCGCGCCCAGCGCTTCTACGCCCGCTACGGGTTCCAGGAGGTCGGCGAGTACGCCTACCCGGTCGGCGACTGGCTCGATCGGGACCTGATCTATCGCCGGGGTGACGCGGCGCGCTCCCAGCCGTTATGACGTCGCGCATGAGCGACCTCCGCGAGACCGGGTCCGCCGACCGGGGCGACGCCGCCCTGCAGGCGGGGATGTTCGCCTTCTCGCGCCCGCACCTCTTGGGCATCGACGGGCTGCAGCGGCCGGAGGCCGAGCGCCTGCTCGATCTCGCCGACGGCTATGTCGCCCTGAACCGCCGGCGCGAGAAGACGCTGGCCACCCTGCGCGGCCGCACGCTGGTGAACCTCTTCTTCGAGAACTCCACGCGCACCCAGGCCTCGTTCGAGCTGGCGGCCAAGCGACTGGGCGCCGACGTCGTCAACATGAGCCCGCGCGCGTCGTCGGTCGCCAAGGGCGAGACGCTGGTCGACACGGCGGTGACGCTGAACGCCATGGGCCCCGACCTCCTCGTCGTACGCCACGGCGCGTCGGGGGCCGCGGCGCTCCTGTCGCAGAAGGTGGGCTGCGCGGTGGTCAACGCGGGGGACGGGCGCCACGAGCACCCCACCCAGGCGCTCCTCGACGCGCTGACGCTGCGGCGCGCGCTGGGCGGGGTCGAGGGGCTGGAGGTCGCCATCTGCGGCGACGTGCTGCACAGCCGGGTGGCGCGCTCCAACGTGATCCTCCTGCAGCTCCTGGGCGCGCGCGTGCGGCTGGTGGGGCCGCCGACGCTTATGCCCGCCGGCGCCGACCGCTGGGGCTGCCAAGTGCACACCGACATGCGGCGCGGGATCGACGGCGCGGACGTCGTGATGATGCTGCGGCTGCAGCTCGAGCGCATGGACGGCGCCTTCACGCCCTCGCCGCGCGAGTTCTTCCGCTTCTACGGCCTCGACGAGGAGAAGCTCAGCTGGGCCGCGCCGGGCGCGCGGGTGATGCATCCGGGGCCCATGAACCGCGGCGTTGAGATCGCCTCCACCGTCGCCGACGATCCGGCGGTCAGCCTGATCCAAGACCAGGTGGAGATGGGCGTCTCTGTGCGAATGGCGGTCCTGGCGACGCTCTCCGCCCGGCAGGAGGGCGCGTCGTGAACCGCCCGCTGGCGCTCCTGAACGCGCGTCGCCTCGAAGGCGGCGCGCCGGCGCACGTGCTGGTCCGCGACGGTGTGATCGCCGACGTGCTGAGCGGCGAGACGCCCGCGCCCGGGCCCGACCACGAGCGCATCGAGGCGGGCGGGCGCCTGCTCCTGCCGGGCCTAGTCGACCTCCGGGTGAAGACGGGCGAGCCGGGGGCCGAACCCCGCGAGACGCTGAAGTCGATGGCGCGCGCGGCGGCGGCCGGCGGCGTCACGACCGTCGTCGTCCAGCCCGACACCGACCCGCCGCTCGACGATCCCGCCGCCGTCGACTTCGTGAGCCGGCGCGCGCGCGACATCGGCCTCGTCAACGTGCTGGTCGCCGGCGCCGCCACCCGCGCGCTGGAGGGCCGCGCCCTGGCCGAGATCGGGCTGATGCGCGAGGCGGGCGCGGTCTACGTCACCGACGCCGACCGGCCGATCACCGACTCCAAGGTGTTCCGCCGCGTGCTGGGCTACGCCGACGGCGCGGGCGCGCTCGTGGCGCACAGGCCGGTGGACGCCTTCCTGGCCGCGGGTGGGTGCGTCGCCGACGGCGAGTTCTCAGCCCGGCTGGGCCTCCCGGGCATATCCGCCATGGCCGAGCGCATCGGGCTTGAGCGCGACCTCGCGCTGGCGGAGGCCTCGGGCGCGCGCCTCCTCGTCGACCAAGTCACCACGGCCGACAGCATAGCGCGCATCGCCGACGCCAAGGCGCGAGGGCTGAAGGTGTGGGCGTCCGTTTCTATCAACCACCTGAGCTTCAACGAGCTCGACATCGGCGACTATCGCACGTTCTACCGACTCGATCCGCCGCTGCGCACGGAAGCCGACCGGCAGGCGCTGCTGGAGGGTGTGGCCTCTGGCGTCATCGACGTGGTGGTCTCCGCCCACGCCCCCGCGCCCGCCGAGGAGAAGCGCCTCCCGTTCGAAGAGGCCGCGCCCGGCGCGATCGGGGTGGAGACGCTCCTGCCCGCGCTCCTGACGCTGGCCGCCGACGGGGAGTTCGCCCCCTCAGCCCTGCTCCGCGCGGTGACGGAGGCGCCCGCCGCGCTGCTCGGCCTCCCGAGCGGGCGCATCGCCCGCGGCGCTCCCGCCGACCTCGTGCTCGTCGACGCCGACGCGCCGCTCGTCGTCGACGCCGAGCGCCTGCGCTCCAAGAGCAAGAACTCGCCGTTCGACGGACGCCGGCTGCAGGGCCTGATTGACCTGACCCTCGTCGGCGGCCGGATCGTCCACCGCCGCGACTGAGCGCCGGTCCTCCGGTCATCGCCCTGTCACACACCGCGGCCATGAGGGCGCGCGGCGGCGAGGGGCGGGCATGCGGGCGGGGTGGACGGCGGGCGCAGCGGCCTTGGCGGTCGTGATCTGTGCGGGGCTGGGAGCGCTGGCCTGGCGCGCCACCCACCCGCCGCACAACGTGGTCATCTTCGTCGCCGACGGCCTGCGCTACGGGGCGGTGAACCCGCAGGACGCGCCGGCCATGACCGCCGTGCGCCACGAAGGCGTCGACTTCGCCGACAGCCACGCGCTCTTCCCGACGCTGACCACGCCCAACGCCTCGGCCATCGCCATGGGCCACGGGCTGGGCGACACCGGCGATTTCGCCAACTCGGTCTACGTCGGCGACCCGCCGCTGCCCGCCGCCTTTTTGTCGCGCGTCCCCTTCCTGGAGGATGACCCGACGCTCGGCGACATGAACGCGCGGTACGGCGGGAACTACCTCGGCGAGACATCTCTGCTGGCCGCCGCCCGCGCGCGCGGATTTCAGACCGCCTCGGTCGGCAAGCTCGGCCCCGTCGCCATCCAGGACGTGACCGCCCGCGACGGCCACGCCTCGCTCGTGATCGACGACCTCACCGGGCAGAAGGAGGGGCTGCCGCTCCCCGCCGACGTGGTGGACGCGATGCGGCGCGCGGGCCTACCCGTGGCCGCGCCCGACCGCGGACTGAACGCCTACCCCGGCAACAGCACCTCCGCCGGCGTGCAGGTCGCCAACGTCGACCAGCAGGACTGGTTCGCGCGGGTGGCTGCCGATGTCGTCCTGCCGCGCTTCAAGGCCGCCAAGCGCCCGTTCGTCATGGTGTTCTGGTCGCGCGACCCGGACGGCACCCAGCACAACCAGGGCGACAGCCTCAACACGCTCAGCCCCGGGATCGACGGGGCGACCACCCGGGCGGCGGTGCGCAACGCCGACGGCGACCTCGCCCGCTTGCGCGCGGCGCTGAAGCGGCTGGGGCTCGACCGCACCACCGACATCGTGGTCACCGCCGACCACGGCTTCTCCACCGCCTCCAAGGAAAGCCGCACGAGCCCGTCGGCGCGGGCGCGCTATCCCGACGTGCCGCCCGGCTTCCTGCCGCCGGGCTTCCTCGCGCTCGACCTCGGCCGCGCGCTGGGCCTGCCGGTGTGGGAACCGAACGGGCTCGACATCGCCGTGCTGGGCCATCCCGCCCACGCCAGCGCCGTCTTGGGCCGCGACCCGCAGCGGCCCGACATCGCCATCGGGGCCAACGGCGGCTCCGACCAGATCTGGCTGCTGACGCCCGCCGGTCGCGCCATGGCCGGCCGCATCGCCGACGCGCTCTCGCGCCAGGACTACACGGGCGGCCTGTTCTCGGCCGACCGGCTGGGCGCGATCCCGGGCGCCCTGCCGTTCAGCGCGATCGGGCTCACGGGATCGGCGCGCACCCCCGCGCCCGACCTGATCGTGAGCTTCCGCTCCTACGCGCTCGGTTGCGCTTCGCCCGAGCTCTGCGGGGTGGACGTGGCCGACACCGACCTCCAGCAGGGGCAGGGCATCCACGGCGGCTTCGGCCGGGCGGACACGCGCAACATGATGGCCGCGGTCGGACCGGACTTCGGGCGCGGAGTCGTCGATCGCGCCCCGGCCGGCAACATCGACTGGGCGCCGACGCTGGCGCGGCTCCTGCACCTCGACCTCGGCGGCCCCGGCGCGCTGAAGGGTCGCGTGCTGACGGAGGCGCTGCGCGGCGCCGCGTCCGCTCCCCGCCCTACTCGCCGGCGCCTGCGCTCGGCGCCCGCGGCCAACGGCTTCACCACCCTCCTCGACGTGGAGTCGCTCGCGGGCGCGCACGACTACCCGACCGTGGGTGGCGCGGTCGGGCGCACGCTCGGGCTCGCGCCCGCCGCCTGAGCGCGCGTCGCGTCGCACGCCCGTCACGTCGGCGACATCTGCGCGTAGTCGTTCCGCAGCTTGGCCGTCATCAAGCGAGGCTAAGCGGCGGCCGGAGACGAGACGCAGCATGCGCCGTCGCGGGGACCGCCATGACCGCCACCCTCCGTCAGCGCCGGGCGCCGACGCTGTTCGCCGCCGCCTCAGTCCTCGCGCTGGCGAGCGCCGCCCGCGCGGAGACCGCGCCCGTGCCGACCGCCCCCGCCCCCACTCCCTCCGACGCCGGCCAGCCCGACGCGGCCGTCGCCGCCCAGGCCGACGCCGAGCGCGGCCAGGTGGTCGTCACCGCCACGCGCGCGACGCGCTCGGCGGTCGCGCTGCCCGCGCCGGAGATCCAGAAGATCCTGCCGGGGGTGAGCCCGCTCAAGGCGATCCAGAGCCTGCCCGGGGTGCTGTACGAGACCGCCGACCCGTGGGGGAACAACGAGCAGAACGAGAGCCTGTTCGTGCACGGCTTCTCGACCCAGCAGTTGGGCTTCACCATGGACGGCGTGCCGCTGGGCGACCAGCAGTACGGCAACTACAACGGCCTTTCGCCCTCGCGCGCGGTGACCAGCGAGAACGTGTCGAGCGTGGTCTTGTCCTCCGGCGCGGGCTCGCTCGGCGTGGCGTCGACCTCCAACCTCGGCGGCGCGATCGAGACCTTCTCGCGCGACCCGGCCAAGGCGTTCGGCGTCGACATTCGCCAGACCTTCGGCAGCTACGACGCCTTCCGCACCTTCGCCTCGGTCGACACGGGCGTGTTCGGCGACGGGAACTCCGCCTACCTCTCCTATCTGCGGCAGGACCAGCGCGCCTGGGACTTCGACGGCAACCAGCACGGCGACCAGGTCAACGCCAAGTTCGTGCACGAGGGCGAGCACGGGAAGCTGACGCTCTTCGCCGACTGGTCGTCCAAGGTCGAGCCCAACGAGGACGCGACGGGCTACGGCAACCAGCAGACCGCGGCCGCCAAGAGCTTCACGCCCTACACCCGCCCTTTCATCTATCCCGAATACCAGGCCGGGCTCGACTATCTCAAGGGCGGCCTGCCCGGTTCGCCGCCCGTCGCGGCCGGCAACAACTTCCGCAACTATTTCAGCGCCGCCCAGCGCGACGACCTCCTGGGCTACGCCAAGTACGACTGGAAGATCAGCCCCGACATCACCTGGTCGAACCAGGTCTACTACCACAACAATTTCGGGCGCGGGATCGTGGCCGGTCCCGTGAACCAGGCGGGCCTGCCGGGCCTGTTCGCCGCCTATTTCCCCAACCTCGTCGTCGGCGGCACGGGCAGCGCGACCACGCTGCAGAACCTCGTCAACGTGTTCGGCGGCACGGGCTATGAGGTGCGCACCACCGAGTACGGCATCAACCGCGGCGGCGTGATCTCGACCTTCGACTGGCGCATCGGCGCGCACGAGATCGAGGCGGGGCTCTGGTACGAGCACGACCGCGACACCCAGCACCGCGCCTGGTACCCCTTCGCCGACGCCAACAACGACCTGACGCCCTACGAAACGCCGCACGGGCCGGCGGTGTTCGAGCAGTACGTCTTCCGCTTCAACGTCGACGACCTGCAGGCGCACCTGCAGGACCAGTGGCGCATCCTGCCCAACCTCCTCTTGCAGGCCGGCTTCAAGGCCAGCCTGCAGACGGCGACGGGCACGGTCTTGGTGCAGCAGAAGAACCTGCCGACCGCCAATCCGCCGACGCTCTACCCGTCAGGCACCATCGTCTCCAACGACGGCTTCCTGCCGCAGTTCGGCGCGGTGTGGGACGTGACGACCCACGAGCAGGTGTTCGCCAACATCCAGAAGAACCTGCGCCAGTTCATCCCCTACGGGGCCGGCTCGAACTTCTACGGGTCGTCGCCGTGGAGCCTGGGCAGCCAGGCCGCCTTCAACCTGTTCAAGCAGAACGTGGAGCCCGAGCATTCCTGGACCTACGAGGCGGGAGTCCGCTCGCACCGGCAGCTCGATCTCGGCCCGCTGACCTCGATAGATGGGCAGGCGAGCTACTACCACGTCGACTTCTCGAACCGGCTGTTCAACATCGCCGCCTACAACTTCATCAACCCGGGCGCCTCCATCCTCGTCAACGTCGGCGGGGTGACGACCGACGGCGCCGACCTGGCGGCGACCCTGCACTTCGGCCCGCACTTCAGCTTCTACGACGCGGTCTCCTACAATCAGTCCAAGTACGACCAGGACTACAGCACCGCGGTGGGCGGGGTGGCTACGCCCGTGCCCATCGCCGGCAAGCACGTGCCGCTCGAGCCCGACTGGCTGAACAAGACCATCCTCTCCACGAGCTTCGGCCCGTTCGAGGCGCAGCTCTCGGCCGACTACGTGGGCGAGCGCTATGTCACCTACCTCAACGATCTCTTCGTCAAGAGCACCTTCCAGCTGGGGCTCGAGGCCAGCTACAGCTTGCCCGCGCCGCCCGTGCCCTACGTCAAGGCGGCTCGGATCAGCCTCAACGTCATCAACCTGAACAACGACCGCGGCGTCTCCACCGCGGTGGTGACGGGCGCGTCGGGTGGCTACCAGGCCTTCCCGCTGACGCCGCGCGAGGCGTTCGTGACGCTGCAGGCCAAGTTCTGATGCGCCCAATCACACGGCGGGCGGCGTTGGCGGCCGGGGCTGCGGTGGCGACCACCGCGAGGGCGCAGGCTCCTCGCAAGGTGGAAGTGTTCGGCCACCGCGGAGCCTGCGCCTGGTTCCCCGAGCACACGCTGGCCAGCTACGCCCGGGCGATCGCCGACGGAGCCGACTACGTCGAGCCCGATCTCTGCATCTCCAGGGACGGCGCGCTCGTGATCCGCCACGAGCCCGACATCAGCGAGACGACCGACGTGGCGTCCCGGCCCGAGTTCACCGGCCGCCGCACGACCAACCTGATCGACGGCGAGCGCGTGACAGGCTGGTTCACCCCCGACTTCACCCTGGCCGAGCTCAAGTCGCTGCGCTGCCGCGAGCGCCTGCCCAAGGTGCGGCCGCAGAACGCGCGGTACGACGGCGTCTTCCAGATCGTGACCTTCGAGGAGTACCTCGACTTCATCGCCGCCGAGAGCGCCGCGCGCGGGCGCACGATCGGCCTCGTGCCCGAGATCAAGCACTCCACCTGGTTCGCCGCGCGGGGTCTGCCCATGGAGGACCGCTTCCTCGACGTCCTGGGCCGCAGCCTCTATGCGCGCACCGCGCCCGTCGAGATCCAGTCGTTCGAGACCGCCAACCTGCGCGCACTGCGCGCGCGGCTCGGCCGCCGGCCGAACCTGCGGCTGATGCAGCTCACCGGCGATCGCGACGACCGGCCCGCGGACGTGGCGGCCTCCGGCGGCCGGGCGACCTGGGGCGAGCTCACCTCCGCCGCCGGCCTGCGCGCCATGGCCGCCTACGCCGACGTCGTGGCTCCCAACACGCGCGACATCATCCCGCTGGACGCCGCGGGGCGCCTGTCCGCGCCGACCCCGCTCGTGCGCGACGCCCACGCGGCGGGCCTCCTCGTGCACACCTGGACGTTCCGGCCGGAGAACCAGTTTCTCGCCGCGGACTTCCGCGACGGCGCGGGCCCGGACGCCCGCAACCCGGCGGGCTTGATCGCCGAGATCCGCCGCTACGTCGCCGCCGGGATCGACGGCTTCTTCACCGACGACCCCGGTCTGGGCCGTCGCGCGCTCGCCGCCTAGGCGAGCGTCACGGGCGCGTCACCGAGTCGGTCCACACGCTTGTCCACAGCCCCCGCGCGGAGGTTCGAGCCTTGGACGCCCTGGCCTGCCGGCGCAGCTACCGCGCCGTGTTCATCTCCGACCTGCACCTGGGCGCGCGCGGCTGCCAGGCCGAGCTCCTCCTCGACTTCCTCCAGCACGTGGAGTGCGAGACGCTCTACCTCGTGGGCGACGTGGTGGACGGCTGGCGGCTGAAGTCGGGCTGGAACTGGCCGGCCCAGCACGATGCGGTGGTGCGCCACATCCTGGCGCTGGCGCGACGCGGCGTGCGCGTCGTCTACGTCCCCGGCAACCACGACGAGTTCGCCCGCGCCTTTTTGGGCGTGCACCTGGCGGGCGTGGTGGTCACCGACGAGACGGTGCACGAGGGGATCGACGGGCGGCGCTGGCTCGTCACCCACGGCGATCTCTACGACGGCGTGGTGGCCCGCGCGAAGTGGCTGGCGATCGCGGGCGACTGGGCCTACCGCGCGCTGCTGCGCGCCAACACCGCCTGGAACCGCGCGCGCCGGAGCCTCGGCCTCGGCTACTGGAGCTTCGCCGCCTGGCTCAAGGGCAAGTGCAAGGAGGCGACGAGCTTCGTCGACGACTTCGAGCGGACGCTGGCGGCCGAGGCGCGCGAGCGCGGGCTTGACGGCGTGATCTGCGGGCATATCCACAGGGCGCAGAGCCGCGTCATCGACGGGATCGCCTATATCAACGACGGCGATTGGGTGGAGAGCTGCACCGCCGCCGCCGAGACCCACGACGGCCGGCTCGAGGTGCTGGACTGGGCGGCCCTGCGCGGCTGGTCCATGCTCGACCGCCGCCCGGCGAGACCCACCCCGGCCGCTTCGGGGCCCGTGCGCGAGCCGGTCGCCGCCTGAACGGGCTCACTCGCCGAGAAGGTGCAGCGCCACCTGGCGGCGGTGCGGTCGGCGGCGATGCTCGAACAGGTAGATCCCCTGCCAGGTTCCGAGCGCGAGCTGGCCGGCGAGCAGGGGCACGCTGAGCTGCACGCCCGTCAAGGCGGTGCGGATGTGGGCCGGCATGTCGTCCGGCCCCTCGTCGTCATGGACGTAGAGCGTCGCGCTCTCGGGCGCGAGCCGGTCGAAGGCGGCGAGGAGGTCGGTCTTCACCGC
Source organism: uncultured Caulobacteraceae bacterium (assembly GCA_964242625.1). Lineage (GTDB taxonomy): Bacteria > Pseudomonadota > Alphaproteobacteria > Caulobacterales > Caulobacteraceae > JASLDZ01. The sequence continues at coordinate 128,167 of CAXTAO010000001.1, forward strand.
GGCCGCCGCGTTCTCCTGGATCAGCAGGGACGCCGAGGCGTGCCGGCAGAACAGGGTGAGGAGGCCCGTCCCGAGATGCTGAGCGGCGACCCAGCCAACGACTTCGCGCGTGATCTCGATGAGCGCGCGCCCGGGCGTCTGAACGTCGAGCTGGGTGGCGGCTTGGCGCATGCGCGGCTCCTAGCACCCGTGCGCGACGCCGTCAGAAGCGAGCGTTATGCAGCTCGCCTGTACAGCGACCGTGCGGCTGGCTAGGAGGCGCTAGCGCCGGCCGAGGGCCGGGCGAGGGGAGGTCGCCCATGCTGCGCCGCGCTCTGATCCTGGCCCTGGCAGCCGCCTTCACCTCCGCGCTGGGGTCGGTGGCGGCGAGGGCGGCCCCGGTATCCGTGGCGGTGGCCGCCAACTTCACCGAGCCCGCCAAGGAGATCGCCGCGGCCTTCAAGGCGCGGACGGGCAAGGATGTCGCCCTGAGCTTCGGCGCGTCCGGCCAGTTCTACACTCAGATCGCCCATGGCGCGCCGTACGAGGTGTTCCTGTCGGCCGACACGGAGCGCGCGCAGAAGGCCGAGGCCGACGGCCTGGCCGTGCCCGGCGCGGTCTTCACCTACGCCACGGGCCGCCTCGTGCTCTACTCGCGCACGCCGGGCCTCGTGGACGAGCGCGGCGAGGTGCTGCGCCACCCCGACCGCTTCGCCAAGCTCGCCATCGCCGATCCGGGCGCTGCGCCCTACGGTTTGGCGGCGGTGGAGACCATGACGCGGCTCGGCGTCACCGATCAGTTGAAGCCCAAGCTCGTGCAGGGATCTTCGATCACCCAGGCCTACCAGTTCACCGCGACCGGCGCGGCCGAGCTGGGCTTCGTGGCGTTGAGCCAGGTGATCGGGACCTCCGGCGGCTCGCGCTGGATCGTGCCCGAGCGGCTCCACTCGCCCATCGACCAGGGGGCGGTGCTCTTGAAGACAGGAGCCGGCGATCCCGACGCGCGCGCCTTTTTCGACTTCCTCAAGGGGCCGCAGGCCAGGGTGATCATCCGTCGCTTCGGTTATCAGGTGCGCTGACGCCGCTCCGGAACAGCGGAGCTTGGCAGGCGTTCGCAGGTCGCGGACCCCCGGCGGACAAGGGCCGCCCTTGCGCACCGTCCGCGACGGAGGGCGGACATGCGGTCCATCCTGTTGATGTTCCTGGGCGTTCCGATCCCGGTGATTCTGCTCCTCGCGCTTTGCACCCACCACTTCTGAGGCCGGGCCGATGACCGTCCTCGACCCCGCACCCGACCTCGCGGCCGCTGAGCGCGCGTCGGACAGCCCGATCTCCTGGAGCGCGATCCTGGCCGGGGCCGTAGCGGCGCTGGGCGCGGCCGCCGCCCTCACCAGCATCCTGGCCGGCTTCGGCTTCAAGGTGTCCACGCCGTGGTCGTTGACCCGGGGCGGCGCGCCCGGCTTCACGCCGGCGCTGGGCGCGGGGCTCGTCGTCGTGCAGGTGCTCTCGAGCGCGCTCGGCGGCTATCTCGCGGGGCGCCTTCGCACGCGCTGGCCCGACGCCCACGCCGACGAGGTGCACTTCCGCGACACCGCGCACGGGCTCCTCGTGTGGGCGGCGGCGACGCTCGTGGGCACGATCCTGGCTGCGACGGCGCTCGCTCCCTACGCGGACGGCCTCGCCGCGCCGTCGGAGGTGGCGAGGCTCCTGCAGGCGCACGTCGCCGCCGGCGACGTGGGTCTCGCGCAGGCCGCCCAGGCCGCGACCGCCCAGGCGCAACGGGTGAACGACATCGCGGCCCAGTCCGCCTTCTTCCTGGGCCTGGGGCTCCTGCTCAGCGCCTTCATCGCGGCGGTCGCCGCGGCGCTCGGCGGCTTGCAGCGCGAAGACATGCACCGCCGCGTCTGAGGGGGAGGGCGGAGCGCATGCCGCCCTCCGGCTCAGGCCTGCCGCAGCCCCGGCGCGTGCAGGAGCTTCTCGATGCGGATCGGCAGCTCGCGCACGCGCACGCCGGTCGCGTGGAACACGGCGTTGGCGACCGCGGCGTTCATGCCGACGTTGCCGAGCTCGCCCACCCCCTTGATGCCGAGGTCGTTCACCTCGGTGTCCGTCTCCGGCAGGATGATCGCCTGGTAGTGCGGGATGTCGGCGTTCACCGGGATCAGGTATTCGGCGAGGTCGTCGTTGGTGTACTTGGCCAGGCGGCGATCGATCTCGGTCGCCTCGTGCAACGCCGCCGACACGCCCCAGATCTGGCCGCCCATCAGCTGGCTCTCCGCCGCCTTGGGATTCATCACCCGGCCGAAGGCGTAGGCCCCCACGATCCGCGGGGTGCGGATTTCGCCCGTCCGCGCGTTGACACGCACCTCCACGAACGACGCCCCGAAGGCGAACTGGATGCGGTCCTTCAGCTTGGCCCCGCCCACGATCGCCGGCACGCCCTTGTAGAGCATCTGCACCCCCGTGGGCGGCGCGCCGTGCGGGATGTTCTCGGAATAGGCCTCGATCGGCCCGTTCGACACGCGCGCCACCGCCGCCCGCAGCGGCTCTGAACGGCCCTCGGAGCCGACGAGGTGGCCTTCGGCGAGCTTGAGCCCGGCAGCGGGCTGGCCCGCGAAGGGCGCGCCCTGCGCCGTCGCCCCGACGGCCAGGCGCGAGCGGATGTCCTCGCACGCCTTGGCGATCACGTTGCACACGCTGGCGGTCTGGTTCGAGCCGCCGGCGACGGGCGAGGGCGGCAGGTCGCTGTCGCCCATCCCCACGTCGACCTGGTTCATCGGCACGCCGAGGAGGTCGGAGACGGTGATCGCCGCCACCGTGTAGATGCCCACGCCCACCTCGTGCGCGCCCACCCGCACGGTGGCGTGGCCGTCCGGCGAGAGCGTCACGCGCACCGTCGCGGGGGCCTGCTGGGTGGGGTAGAGCGTCGAGGCGCAGCCGTAACCAATCAGCCAGTCGCCTTCGCGCATGGAGCCGGGTTCGGGTCGACGCTGCGACCAGTTAAAGGCCTTCGCGCCAGCGTCGAAGCATTCCATCAGATGGCGCGAGGTGTAGCGCAGGCCCTTGATCGGTTCGATCTGGGTGTCGTTCACGCGCCTGAGCTCGACGGGGTCCATCTTCAGCGCATAGCTGAGCTCGTCCATCGCCGACTCGAGCGCGAAGATGTACGGGATCTCCGGCGGCGAGCGCATAAAGCCGGGCGTGTTGCGGTCGGCGTGGACGATGTTGACCTTCGACGACACGTTCGGGCAGGCGTAGAGTCGCGTCGACGCGTCCGTGCCTCCCACCTTGTAGTTGTCGGGCCGCGACGAGACCTCCCAGCCCTCATGGTGCAGCGAGACGAGCTTGCCGTCGCGTCCGGCCCCCAGGCGCACGTGATGCTCGGTCTCGGCGCGGTAGGTGGCGATCGTGAAGCCCTGGTCGCGCGTCGCCTCTGCCCGCACGGGCCGGCCCACGCGCTTGGCGGCCAGCGCCACGATGGCGGTGCGTTGGGTCAGGCTGCCGCGCGATCCGAAAGCGCCGCCGATGAAGGGCGACATGATCCGGATGTCCTCCGGCTTCATGTGCAGCTGTTCGGCCAGGCCGTACTGGAAGCCTTTGACGTTCTGGCTCGATTCCCAGACCGTCAGCTTGCCGTTTTCGAAGGCGCAAGTGGTCGTGAAGAGCTCGATCGGGTTGTGGTGCTGGGTGGGGGTGGCGTAGCGCGCGTCCAGCTTCACCGGAGCCGAGGCGAAGGCCGAGGCCTCGTCGCCGACCTTGGGATCGTCGCCTTCTTCGCCGCCGCCGTGCTCGCCCTCCTTCGACTTGCCGCCGCCGCCGCCCTGCTCGCCCTCCTTGGACTGGCCGCCGCCCTTCTGGCCTTGTTTGGCCGCTTCGGCCGCCGCGATCGTGGTCAGCCCTGCGCTGCCGAACGTCGCGCTGGGGGCCTCCTCGGCGTAGCGGATGTTGAGGCGGCGGGCGGCGTCGCGAGCGCCTTCGAAGGTGTCGGCGACCACCAGGGCGACGATCTGGCCGTCGTGGTGGATGCGATCGTCGCGCAACGGCGCGATCGAGGTGCCCATGTAGCCCTTCTGGTCGAAGGTCTTGCCCGGCTCGATCTCGGCGCCGACGTTCTTGTAGGTCAGGATGTCGAGCACGCCCGGCACGGCGCGCGCCTCGCGCTCGTCGATCTCGGTGATGCGGCCGCGCGCGATGTCGGACGTGCGGAAGTAACCGTAGGCGGGGTGCGCGAAGGGCGCGTCCGACCCGTAGCGCGCGGCGCCCGTGACCTTGAGGCGGCCGTCGATGCGGGGCTGCGGCTCGCCGATGCGGGCCACGGCGGCGCCGGAGCGTGCGGAAGTTTCGACCATGTGATCAGGCCTCCAGGGCGGCGGCGTGAAGGAGGGCGCGCGCCACGGTGCGCTGCCCCAGCTCAGGCTTGTAGTCGTTCTCGCCGTGGGTGACCGCGCCTTGCATGGCGAGCTGGCCGGCGTGGTCGGCTGTGGCCTCGTCCAGCCGCTTGCCGCGAAGCGAGGCCTCTGCGGCGTGGGCGCGGTAGGGGCGGTAGTGCACGCCCGCCATGGCGATGCGCGCGTCGCGCACGGCGCCGTCGGGCGCGAGGTCGAGCGCCACGGCCGCGGTCGCGAGGCCGTATTCATAGCTCTCGCGGTCGCGGATCTTGAGATAGGTCGATCGCCGCGTGTGTGGGCCCGCCGGCACGACGAAGGCGGTGATCAGCTCCCCGGGCGCGAGCACGGTCTCCACCTCGGGGCGCTCCGGCCCGGTGTGCAGGTCCTCGAAGCGCACGGTCCGGCGGCCGGCGGGGCCCACCGTCTCCACCCGGGCGTCGAGCGCGACCAGCGCCTGGGCGAAGTCGCCGGGGTAGCTGGCGATGCAGCGGTCGTTGACGCCCAAGACCGCGTGCGTCCGGTTGTTGCCGCCGATCGCGTCGCAGCCGGAGCCCGGCTTGCGCTTGTTGCAGTGGGCGTAGTCGGTGTTGCGGAAATAGGTGCAGCGGGTGCGCTGCAGCGCGTTGCCGGCGAGGCTCGCCATGTTGCGCAGCTGTGCGGAGGCCGCGAGCTGCAGGCTCTGCGCGATCACGGGGTAGTCGCGGTTGACGGCCGGGTCGTCGGCCGCCGCGCTCATCCGCACGAGCCCCCCCAGCCGCAGGCCGTCGGCCGAGGCTTCGATCCGGCCGTGCTCGCGCTCCAGGTCGTTGATGTCGACCAGCGACGACGCTTCCCACGACCCCAGCTTCATGAAGTCGATGATGTTGGTGCCGCCCGCCAGGAACTGGGCGGGGGCGGAGGTGGGCGCGGTCTTCGGCGATCCGGGGGGGAGCCCGCCCGCGCGCACGGCGGAGGCGGCGTCGGCCGCCCGGGTGTAGGTGAAGGGGCGCATGGGCTCAGGCCCTCCCGTCCGCGGGAACGGGCGGCATCTGCGCCTTGGCCTGGTTCACCGCGTCCACGATGTGCGGATAGGCGGCGCAGCGGCAGAGGTTGCCGCTCATGTACTCGCGAATCTCCGCGTCGGTCCGGGCGTGGCCCTCGTGGACGCAGGCGACCGCGCTGAGGATTTGGCCCGGCGTGCAGTAGCCGCACTGGAAGGCGTCGTGGTCGATGAAGGCCTGCTGCATGGGGTGCAGCGGCCCGTCGGGCGCCGATAACCCCTCGATGGTGGTGACGGGCCCGCGCACGGCCGCGGCCAGCGTCAGGCAGCTCAGCACGCGGCGTCCGTCGACCAGCACGGTGCAGGCGCCGCACTGGCCATGGTCGCACCCCTTCTTCGAGCCGGTTAGGCCCAGCCGCTCTCGCAGCGTGTCGAGGAGCGAGGCACGTGGATCGATCGACAACCGCTGGGTGCGGCCGTTCACCGTCAGCTCCACGGTGTGCGAGGCGCGCGGGTCGCCCGGCGCGGCCAGAGTCTCAGGAGCCGCGGCGGCGGCGGTTCCGGCGGCGGCGAGCGGAAGGGCGGTGGCGACGGTCGCTCCGCCCGCCAGAATGTTTCGCCGACTGACGCCGGGGGCTCCCGCAGGAAAGGACATGGGCGGCTCCGACGACTGGCGACGCGCCCTCAACCCTCGTCGGCGACGCGGGTTGCGGGAAAAGCGTTATGCAGCAAGGGCGCATGTCGTCCGCCGGCTGTGGTGCGGGGCGACGCTCCGCGTCAGCCGAGCCGCGACAGCCAGCGCGCCAGCGCCTCGGCCGCGACGGGCTCTTCCAGCGTGGGCGCGTGTCCGACGCCCGGAACCTCCACGCGGGTGAGGTCGCTCGCGCCCTGCGCCATGGCGTCGGCGGTCTCGGGCGCCAGGAGGTCGGAGAGCGCGCCGCGCACCAGGAGCACGGGGCGCCCGGTCGCCAGCGCACACCAGGCGGGCTGGAGGTCAGGGGCCGGCGCGCCTGCCGCGGCGCGCAGGGGCGCGGCGATGGCGGGGTCGTAGTCGAGCACGGGCCGCCTGTCCGCTCCCTCGCGGAACAGCCGCCGGGCGAAGCGGTCCCAATCGGCGGGGTCGTAGCCGGGGAAGGCGGCGGCGTTGGTGGCCCGGGCGTAGGCGGCCGCGCCCTCCCAGTCGGCGACCTCGGCCGAGACGCCCGCATAGCCCGCAATGCGCGCCAGCCCCGCGGGCGCGAGCACCGGCCCCACGTCGTTGATCGCGGCCGCGGCGAGGAAGGCCGGCGCGGCCAGCGCCAGCCCCATGGCGATTAGCCCGCCCATGGAGGTCCCCACCACCACCGCCCGCGCGACGCCGAGCGCCGCGGCCATCTCGAGCACGTCGCGCACGTAGACGGGCGCGACATAGGTCATGGGATCGGGCGCCCAGGCCGAGCCGCCGCGCCCGCGCACATCGACCGCCAGCACGCGCCGGCCGGTGCCGGCGATGGCGGGCGCCAACGCCTCGAAGTCGCGGGCGTTGCGGGTCAGGCCATGCAGGCAGATCACCGGCAGGCGCGCGGGGCCGTCCGCTGCGGTATAGTCGCGGGCGTGGAGCGCCAGCCCGTCCGACGAGGTCCAGGCGCGGTCGGCGAAGCCCGTCACCGCCCCCCCGCCGGCCCGCCGCGCGCCGTCGCGCCGCCGTCGATCTCGCCCGCGCGCTCCAGCCGCGAGCCGAAGGTGAAGAGGGTGAGGAAGCGGCGCTGGCGCAGGTCGCGCTCGCCGCCGGTCGGGCCGACCGCGGCCAGGGGCGCGCGGGTGCGCGTGTCGTAGGCCACCGCCGCGAACTCGGCCACGCCGCGGCGCAGGTTCTCCGAGTAGAGCGAGATCTCCGGGATCGGGAAGGCCGACAGCGTGCCGGGGATGGGCAGGTAGCCCGCGGGCAGGCCGAACACCACGTCGCGCTGGTCGATGGAGAGCGCGCCCGCGCGCACCTCCACGGTGATGCGCGACACCTCGGGCTTGCCCACGAGCGTCAGCCCCCGCGCGATGAGCGCCGCGCGCACGGCGGCTAGCGCATAGGCGGTGTTCTCGCCCTTGAAGTTGGTTGCGTCCACATACGCCGTCCCGCGCGCGGGCAGGGTGCCCGCGAGCCTCCCGGCCGCGATCTCCGCCGCATGGCTGACTAAGAGCTCCTCCGTCGCCGTGTGCGCGGGCTGCGTCTCCCGCAAGGTGGTGCACCCGGCGAGCGCCACGCCTGCGAGGGCGGCGGCGAAGAGGGTGCTGATTGGCGGGCGGAGGAAGGCGGTGGTCATGCGGAGGGCCCAGTGCGGCGCTCGAGGGCGAGCAGGACACCCCGGGCTAGCAGGCCGCGGCGCCCGCGCCCACCTTGGCCGCCAGCCCTTTGCTCAAAATCGTGCCAGGCTCGGAAACACTCCGCACCTTCACTGCCGCCGGGGCGCAAATCGTTCCGCAAGTATCTGCCCAGATATAATCCTGCCGTAATTTACAAGCTGGCTTGACCAGCCTCCGCGTGCTGCATTCCTTGGAGATGCGGGCGCAGTAATTTCTGATATCGGGGGCCCTGATTGAAATAGATTTGCTCTCGCTCCTGCCAATAGGTGACGGGTAATCCTCCTGATGAATGTAAAAGGAGGCTGCCAACTTCCTCTTCTTCCCCCTCGGCGCTCAGGGTAACGAAGAGCCACTCCGGACTTCCGTGAAAGTTAGTGAGACACCTTTGAGGAGAGCTGATATCCTGTACCTGCAACAGGCGTTGAATAGAGGATGGATTTCCGGCCTCTCCTGGAAAATATGACGAAGTAAAGAGGTCAACACCATCGTAAAGTGAGAAGGTTTGCAAACCCGATTGTTTAAACCTATACCGTCCTTTCTGATTTTTCCCAAGAACATAATTTTGAGTCGCCCACTTATTAAGCTTCCTATATTGCCTTTGTCGCACAATAATACTTCGAAACCGCCACCCCAACCCTCATCCAAGCCAAGTCCTGTTTTATATTGCTGGAAAAGCGAATGTGAAAAAAAGTCGAGAATCTTACGCAGAGTGCCTACCCGTGGATGATCATTCAATTGTGATATTGCGTTCCGTCTCCTCATAACCCAGTCTAAAAAATCCACATCTCCAGATCCAGCAACTATGCAGTTTGTGCCATCGGGCAATCGTCGCGTCATCGATGAAGTCAGATTCAGAACGCCGGGATTGCCTTCAGTGTCGAGGAAGACATTTATAATATCTAAGCTCTTTAGCTGATCTCGCTCAATGAGGTCTGCCAACACCATCTCGCCGGATGTGGATGACTTCCGGAGCTGATTAGTCACGCTGTCAGCAATGTGGATATCGTCTGCTGCAAACGCTATATACGAAACAGGACCAACCTGCCGAATCTTCTGAATATAACCCCCCATCTCGTTCTTGTAACGAGAGGCGTCTGCATGTGGCGACAAGCTCTGAAGGCTTTGAAGTCCGGTATTACTATTGGAAACCCGAGGACGGGAAAATAGGATATCCGCTCCGAGAGCAACGTAACCATCTCGCTCAAGGCAGACAACAATTGTCATCGGGGTGTCACAGCGGTATGTTATCGTGTTTCTTCCACGGGTTCGCCAGCCGCTTGCCGCGTAGCCCCTTCAGCGCGCGCACGATCCTGCGCCGCGTGCCATGCGGGGTGATCACGTCGTCGATGTAGCCCAGGGAAGCGGCGACGAAGGGGTTGGCGAAGCGGGCCTTGTATTCGGCTTCGCGGGCGGCGAGCTTTTCGGGATCCTTCGCGTCGGCGCGGAAGATGATCTCGACCGCGCCCTTGGCCCCCATCACCGCGATCTCGGCGGTGGGCCAGGCGTAGTTGACGTCGCCGCGCAGGTGCTTGGAGCTCATCACGTCGTAGGCGCCGCCGTAGGCCTTGCGGGTGATCAGGGTGATCTTGGGCACGGTCGCCTCGGCGTAGGCGAAGAGGAGCTTGGCGCCGTGGGTGATCAGCCCGCCGTACTCCTGGCGCGTGCCCGGCATGAAGCCCGGCACGTCCACCAGGGTGACCAGCGGGATGTTAAAGGCGTCGCAGAAGCGCACGAAGCGCGCCGCCTTGCGCGCGCTGTCGATGTCCAGGACGCCCGCCAGCACCTGCGGCTGGTTGGCGACGATCCCCACCGTATCGCCGTCCATGCGGGCCAGCCCCACCACGATGTTGCGCGCGTAGTCGGGGGAGAGCTCGAAGAAGTCGGCCTCGTCCACGATCTTCCCGATCAGCTCCTTCATGTCGTAGGGCTGGTTGGGGTTCTGGGGCACGAGCGTGTCGAGCGAGGGCTCGTCGCGGTCGGGATCGTCGAGGCTCATGCGCGCGGGCGGGGGCTCGCGGTTGGACGAGGGCAGGAAGTCGACCAGCCGGCGGACTTGGGTCATCGCCTCCAGATCGTTGTCGAACGCGCCGTCGGCCACGCCGGACTTCGCCGCATGCACGCGCGCGCCGCCCAGTTCTTCGGCGGTGACCACCTCGTTGGTGACGGTCTTGACCACGTCCGGCCCGGTCACGAACATGTAGCTCGTGTCGCGCACCATGAAGATGAAGTCGGTCATGGCGGGCGAATACACGTCGCCTCCCGCGCACGGCCCCATGATCACGCTGATCTGCGGGATCACGCCCGAGGCCATCACGTTCTGCAGGAAGATGTCGGCGTAGCCGGCGAGGCTCTCCACCCCCTCCTGAATGCGCGCGCCGCCCGCGTCGTAGAGGCCGATCACCGGCGCGCCGACGTTCTGCGCCTGCTCCATCACCTTGAGGATCTTCTTGGCGTGGGCGCCCGAGAGCGAGCCGCCGAACACGGTGAAGTCCTTGGAGAAGACGAACACGGTGCGGCCGTTGATCTCGCCGCGGCCGGTGACCACGCCGTCGCCCGGGATGCGCTGGTCGGCCATGCCGAAGTCGGTGGCGCGGTGCTCGACGAACATGTCGAACTCCTCGAACGAGCCCTCGTCCAGCAGGAGCTCGACGCGCTCGCGGGCGGTGAGCTTGCCCTTGGCGTGCTGGGCCTCGATGCGGCGGGCGCCGCCGCCCTGCCGCGCGCGCTCGCGCCGGGCCTCCAGGTCGCTCAGGACGGAGTCCATCAGCGGCCCTTCCACTGCGGCGCGCGCTTCTCGACGAAGGCGGCCATGCCCTCCTTCTGGTCGTCGAAGGCGAAGAGGCTGTGGAACAGGCGCCGCTCGAAGCGCACCCCCTGCGCGAGCGTGGTCTCGAACGCCGCCTCGACCATCTCCTTGTTCATCATCACCGCCAGCGGCGAGAGGCCGGCGATGGTCCTGGCCGCGGCCATGGCCACCTCGACCAGCTCGGCCGCGGGGACCACCCGGGCGACGAGCCCCGCGCGCTCCGCCTCGGCGGCGTCCATTTGGCGGCCGGTGAGGATCAGGTCCATCGCCTTGGCCTTGCCGACCGCGCGGGTCAGGCGCTGGGTGCCGCCGATGCCGGGCGCCACGCCGAGCTTGATTTCCGGCTGGCCGAACTTCGCGGTGTCGGCGGCGAAGATCATGTCGCACATCATGGCGAGCTCGCAGCCGCCGCCCAGGGCGTATCCCGCGACCGCAGCGATCATCGGCTTGCGCACGCGCTCGATGCGGGTGGCGGCGGCGGTGAAGTAGTCGGCCCGGTACATGTCGGCGTAGGTTTGTCCCGCCATGTCCTTGATGTCGGCCCCGGCCGCGAACGCCTTTTCCGAGCCGGTGAGGACGATGCAGCCGATCTCGTCCTCCGCCTCAAGGACGTCGAGGCAGGCCATCAGCTCCTCCAGGAGCTGGGCGTTGAGCGCGTTCAGCGCCTGCGGCCGGTGCAGGCGCACGAGGGCGGCGCCCCCGTCGCGCGAGACGCGCAGCGTCGTATAGGGCGAGGCGGCGGCTTCGATCGCGTCGGTCATGCGGGGGTCCCGGTGAGGTCGGCGAGGCGCCCGCGGAGCACGGGCAGGGCGGCGGAGAAGTCCTTCCCCGCCACGCCCAGCGTGGCCAGGAGGGCGTACTGCGCCTCGGCGAGCGCGCCCATGGGGGTGGCGGCCCCGGCGGCGGCGGCCGCCTCCTGCGCGAGCTTGAGGTCCTTCAGCATCAGGCCGGCCAGGAACCCGCCCTCGTAGCCGCGGTCGGACGGGGCCTGCGGGCCGACGCCCGGCCAGGGGCAGTAGCTCGTGAGCGACCAGCACTGGCCCGAGGAAACCGAAGCTATGTCGAAGAACTTCTGCGGATCGAGCCCCAGCCTTTCCGCCAGCGCGAAAGCCTCGCACACCCCCAGCATGGATATGCCCAGAACCATGTTGTTGCAGATCTTGGCGGCCTGGCCCGCGCCGGCCGCGCCCGCGTGGATCACCGCCTTGGCCATGGGCCCCAGCGCTTGCTCGACCGCGGAGAAGTCGTCGTCCGCGCAGCCCACCATGAATGTCAGCGTGCCCGCGTCGGCCGCCGCCGTGCCGCCGGAGACGGGAGCGTCGGCGAAGCGGAACCCCGCTTCGGCCGCCTGCGCCGCCACCGCGCGCGCCGACTCGACGTCGATCGTCGAGCAGTCGATCAGGAGCGCCTCGCGGGGCGCGTGGGGCAGCACCTCCTCGGCGTAGACCTGCCGCACGTGGCGGCCGGCGGGCAGCATGGTGATCACCGCCTCGGCCCCCCGCACCGCCTCGGCGACGGAGGGCGCGCGGCGGCAGCCCGCGGCCTCTGCTCGCGTCAGCGCCGCGTCGGATAGGTCGAAGGCGGCGACCTCGTGGCCCGCCGCCGCCTGTCGCGCGGCCATGCCCGAGCCCATGGCGCCGAGGCCGATGAAGGCGATCCTCACGCGTCGTCTCCCGTCTGCGCCGCCTCTGCGAGCGGCGTCCACCTGTCGCCCGGCCGCGGCGCGAACAGCGCCTCCACGAGCTCGGGCGTGACCTCCTCCAGCCGGCCCGGCGACCAGCGGGGGGCGTTGTCCTTGTCGACCAGGAGGGCGCGCACGCCCTCGGCCATGTCGGGCCGCGCCACGACATTGCCGGCGAGGTCGTACTCGCGCGCCATCTCCTCGGCGAAGGTCGCGGCGTCAGCGCCCAGCGCCAGCTGGCGCTGAGTCACCGCCAGCGCCTGGGGCGACATGCGGCGGAGGTGCGCGGCCTGCGCCAGCGCCCACTCGCCGCCGTCCGCCTCCAGCGCGTCGACGATGGCCAGCGGGTCGTCGCCGGCGAACAGGCGCTCGACGTCGTCCGCCACGCGCGCGAAGGGCGGCTCGCCGGCGGCGGTCTCGAACTCGGTGAGGATGGTCTCCAGCGCGGCGGGATCGGCGGCGACGCTCGCCTTGAGCTCGGGTAGGCGGGCGGACTCGACGTGGTCGGTCGCGAGCCCCAGGAGCAGGGTGTCGGCCGCCGTCAGCCGCGCGCCGGTCAGCGCCAGCCACAGCCCGCTGCGCCCCGGCAGGCGCGGCAGCCACCAGCCGCCGCCCACGTCGGGGAAGAGGCCGATGGCGGTCTCGGGCATGGCGAAGGTGGTCCGCTCGGTCGCCAGCCGGAAGCGGCACGGCGCGGCGATCCCCACGCCGCCGCCCATGACGACGCCGTCCATCACCGCCAGCGTCGGCTTGGGATAGTCGAAGAGGAGCGTGTTCAGCCGGTACTCCACCCGGAAGAACTCGCGCGCCGCAGCACCCCCGTCATCCTGGGCGGCGGAGAGCGCGCGGATGTCGCCGCCCGCGCAGAAGCCGCGCTCGCCCGCGTGGTCCAGCATCACCGCCACCACCGCCGGGTCGTCGCGCCAGGCGATGAGCGCGGTGATCATGTCGCGGCACATGCGCGTGGTCAGCGCGTGCAGCGCGCGGGGCCGGTCGAGCGTGAGCCGGCCGAGGCCGCCCTCCACCCAGGTGATGACGGGCGCGTCCGTCACTGGCGGAACAGCTCGCGGGCGGTGATCACGCGCATGATCTCGTTGGTGCCCTCCAGGATCTGGTGCACCCGCAGGTCGCGCACGATGCGCTCGACGGGGTAGTCGCGCAGGTAGCCGTAGCCGCCGTGCAGCTGCAGCGCCTGGTTGGCCACCTCGAAGCCCGAGTCGGTGGCGAACCTCTTGGCCATCGCGCAGAGCTGGGTGGCCCGCGGGTCGCGGCGGTCCAGCGCGTCCGCTGCGTTGCGGATCATCAGCCGCGCGGCCTCGAGTTCGGTGGCCATGTCGGCGATCTTGAACTGCAGCCCCTGCTGCTCCTTCAGCGGCTTGCCGAAGGCGACGCGGGTCTGGAGGTGCGCCTTGGCGGTGTCGAGCGCCAGCCGCGCGCCGCCCAGCGAGCAGGCGCCGATGTTGAGCCGCCCGCCGTCCAGCCCGGTCATAGCGTAGCGGAACCCCTCGCCCTCCTTGCCCAGGAGGTTCGCCGCCGGCACGCGACAGTCGTCGAAGTTGACCTGGGCGGTGGGCTGGCTGTTCCAGCCCATCTTGCGCTCGGGCGCGCCGAACGACAGGCCGGGCGTGCCGTTCTCCACCACGATCGCGCTGATCCCCTTGGGCCCGTCGCCGCCCGTGCGCGCCATGACGACGTAGAGGTCCGACGTGCCCGCGCCCGAGATGAAGGCCTTGGAGCCGTTCAGCACGTAGTGATCGCCGTCGAGCCGGGCGGTGGTGCGCATGGCCGCGGCGTCCGACCCCGAGCCCGGCTCGGTCAGGCAGTAGGAGCCGATCCGCGCCATGGCGACGAGCGAGGGGAGGTAGCGCGCGCGCAGCTCCGTCCCGCCGAAGCGGTCGATCATCCACGAGACCATGTTGTGGATGGAGATGAAGGCGGCGGTGGAGACGTCGCCGTAGCTCAGCTCCTCGAAGATGATCGCGGCGTCCAGTCGGCTGAGCGCCGAGCCGCCGTGCTCCTCGCCGACGTAGATGCCGGCGAAGCCCAGTTCCGCGGCGCGACGCATCACGTCGACGGGGAAGTGGTGCTCCTCATCCCAGCGAGCGGAGTGCGGCGCGAGCTCGGCGGCGGCGAACTGGCGCGCCGCCTCCTGGATGGCCTGCTGGTCGTCGTTGAGGGCGAAGTCCATGTACTTAATCAGCCGATGAAATGAGCGTCGATGACATGTACGATAACCCAACCGCCAGCTAGAACAGCTAAGACCGGCCACCAAGCGCCACGACCGGCTTTAATCTTGGCATCGTGCATCACCTGCAAGCCGAGCCATACCAAGTCGCCGATGGTGATCAAAAGCAGGATAGGAAAGGCCGACCCGAACCAGACTACCGCGTCACCCTCGCGCGCCACGCTCGCATCGCCACGAAGCTCGGGCTCTATCCAGGTCGATGAAGAGGCCCAAAGATAAGCAATCGCGCCAATGGCGTTGACAAGCAGGAGCCATTTGTCTCGCAGGAGCGCGGACATAATCACCGCATCGTCGGGATGACGAAGGAGCTGTCCACGTGGGTGCCTTCCAGCGCCGTTTCCGGCCAGCGGGCGGTGACGGTCTTGACCTTGGTCCAGAACTTCACGCCCTCCATGCCGTGCTGGTTGGTGTCGCCGAAGGCCGAGCGCTTCCAGCCGCCGAAGGTGTGGTAGGCGACCGGCACCGGGATCGGCACGTTGATCCCGACCATGCCCACCTGCACGCGCGCCGCGAAATCGCGCGCCGCCCGGCCCGACTGAGTGAAGATCGCCACGCCGTTGCCGTAGGGGTGGTTGGAGGGAAGGGCGGCCGCCTCGTCGAAGGTCTCGGCGCGGACGATCTGCAGCACGGGGCCGAAGATCTCCTCCTGGTAGGTCTTCATCTGCGGCTTCACGTGGTCGAACAGCGTGGGGCCGACGAAGAAGCCCTCCTTGTGGCCCTGCAGGGTGAAGCCGCGCCCGTCGACCACGAGCTCGGCGCCCTCCGCCGCACCTTGGGCGATGTAGTCCTCCACCTTGGCCTTGTGCGCGGCGGAGACCACCGGGCCGTAGTGCGCCTCCGCGTCGGTGGAGACGCCTACGCGCAGGGTGGGGATCTCGGCCTCCATGCGGCGGCGCAGCTCGTCGGCGGTCTTCTGGCCCACCGGCACCACCACCGGCAGCGCCATGCACCGCTCGCCCGCCGAGCCGTAGGCCGCGCCCGCGAGGTCCTTGACCACCTGGTCCATGTCGGCGTCGGGCAGGACGATCCCGTGGTTCTTGGCCCCGCCCATGGCCTGCACGCGCTTTCCGGCGGCGGCGCCCTCCCG
Source organism: uncultured Caulobacteraceae bacterium (assembly GCA_964242625.1). Classification (GTDB taxonomy): domain Bacteria; phylum Pseudomonadota; class Alphaproteobacteria; order Caulobacterales; family Caulobacteraceae; genus JASLDZ01. The sequence continues at coordinate 143,669 of CAXTAO010000001.1, forward strand.
GTAGATGTAGTGGGCGATGTCGGACGAGCCCACGAAGCTCACCGCCGCGATCCCCGGGTTCTTCAGTATGGCGTCCACCGCCGCCTTGTCGCCGTGCACCACGTTGAGCACGCCCGCGGGGCCGCCCGCCTCCATGAAGAGCTCGGCCAGGCGCACGGGCACGCCCGGGTCCTTCTCCGAAGGCTTGAGGATGAAGGCGTTGCCGCAGGCTACGGCCACGCCGAACATCCACATCGGGATCATGGCCGGGAAGTTGAACGGCGTGATCCCCGCGCCCACCCCCACCGGCTGGCGCATGGAGTAGACGTCGATCCCCGGCCCCGCGCCCTCGGTGTATTCGCCCTTGAGCGCGTGGGGGATGCCGCAGCAGAACTCGATCACCTCAAGCCCGCGCTGAACGTCGCCCTTCGAGTCGGCCACCACCTTGCCGTGCTCGGAGGAGAGGAGCTCGGCCAGCGCCTGCATGTCGCGCTCGACCAGGCGCTTGAACTCGAACATGACGCGCGCGCGGCGCTGGGGGTTGACCTGCGCCCAGCCGCGCTGCGCCTCGATCGCCACCTGCACAGCGGCGTCGAGCTCGGCGGCGGTGGCCAGCGGGACGCGGCCCTGAACCCGGCCGGTGTTGGGGTCGAAAATGTCCCCGAAGCGGCCCGACGCGCCCTCCACATGCTTTCCGCCAATGAAGTGGCGCACGTCAGCCATCGCGTCCTCCCGTTTCGGGAGGGCGTATCACCCCGGCGGCCGAGAGGCCAACCGCGGCCGTGCGATCAGGCGGCGAGCCGGTCGGCGATCGCGCGGGCGGCGGAGGTGGTGGACGCCTCGCCGCCGAGGTCGCCCGTGCGCGCCGAGCCGTCCTCAAGCGCGAGGGCGACCGCTGCCTCGAGCGCCGCCGCGGGCTCGGGAAGGTCCAGGCCGTCGCGCAGCAGCATGGCCGCCGCCCGGATCGCGCCCACCGGGTTGGCGAGGTCGCGGCCCGCGATGTCGGGCGCCGAGCCGTGGATCGGCTCGAACAGCCCCGGCCGCCCGGGATCGCCAAGCGCAGCGGAGGGCAGAAGGCCGATAGAGCCGGCCAGCACCGACGCCTCGTCCGACAGAATGTCGCCAAACATGTTTTCCGTCAGGATCACGTCGTAGCTCTTCGGCGCAAGGATCAGGCGCATGGCGGCGGAATCGACCAGCCCGTGCTCCAGCTCCACGTCGGTATAGCTGCGCCCGACACGCGTGACCGTCTCGCGCCACAGCCGGCTCGTCTCGATCACGTTGGCCTTGTCGATCGAGCTGACCTTGCGGCGGCGGCCGCGCGCGGCGCGGAAGGCGACGTGGGCGACGCGCTCGACCTCCTCCACCGTGTAGACGCACTCGTCGACAGCGCGCTCGGGGGTGCGGGTGCGCCGGCCGAAGTAGAGGCCGCCGGTCAGCTCGCGCACGATCAGGAGGTCCACGCCCTCGACCGCCTCGCGCTTCAGGGGCGAGCGATCGGCCAGCGCGGTCTCCACGATCACGGGGCGCAGGTTGGCGTAGAGCCCCATGGCCTTGCGGATGGCCAGGAGGCCCTCCTCGGGCCGGCGCGCCCCGCCGTCCCACTTCGGCCCGCCCACCGCGCCCAAGAAGACCCCGTCGGCGGCGAGGCAGGCGTCGCGGGTGGAGGCGGGCAGGGGATCGCCCTCGGCGTCGATGGCGGCGCCGCCGATCAGGTGCTCGGGGAAGTGGAACTCCAGGCCGAAGCGGGCGGCGGCGGTCTCCAGCACCCGGCGCGCGGCGGCGGTCACCTCCGGCCCGACGCCGTCGCCGGGCAGGAGCACGATCGTATGCGTGCTCATGCGGCGGCGCGCGCCTCCCACGCCGCGATCGCGGGCAGGCGCTTCAGGAGGTAGCCCAGCGTGTCCACGCCCTCGAGCAGGCACGCGCGGCTGAAGCTGTCGATATCGAAACGCGCCACGTGGTCGCCGAAGCTGAGCTCTCCCGCGGCGAGGTCGACGGTCGTCTCGCGCCCGGGGACGGCCAGGAGTTCGGCGTGGGTGGCGGGGTCGACCACCACGGGCAGGAGCCCCGTCTTCAGCGCGTTGGAGCGGAAGATGTCGCCCATGCTCGTCGAGACCACCGCGCGAAAACCCCAGTCGAGGAGCGCCCAGGGCGCGTGCTCGCGCGAGGAGCCGCAGCCGAAGTTGTCCCCGGCGACCAGGATGCGGTGGGTGGCGGCGTCGGCGGTGTTGAGCGGGCAATCGGCGCGCAGGCCGCCGTTGGCGTCGCGTCGCCAGTCGTGAAAGGCGGCCGCGCCCAGTCCCTCGCGCGTGGTGGTGGTGAGGAAGCGCGCGGGGATGATCTGGTCGGTGTCGATGTTGGCGTCCGGCAGCACCACGGTGTGCGAGGTCAGGGTGCGGAAAGGCTCACCCGACATAGCCGGCCTCCAGATAGGGGCGGGGGTCGACGAGACACCCGGCGATTGCCGACGCCGCGGCGGTGACGGGCGAGGCCAGGACGGTGCGCGCGCCCGGGCCCTGGCGCCCCTCGAAGTTGCGGTTGGAGGTCGACACCGCGCGCTGGCCAGGCGCCACCAGGTCGCCGTTCATGGCCAGGCACATGGAGCAGCCGGGCAGGCGCCACTCGGCCCCGGCGGCGGTGAACACCTCGTCCAGCCCCTCGGCCTCGGCGGCGGCGGCCACCGCCTCCGATCCCGGCGAGACCAGCATGCGCACGCCCGCGGCCACCCGCCGGTTTCGCAGGACCGAGGCGGCGGCCCGCAGATCGGACAACCTCCCATTGGTGCAGGAGCCCACGAACACCACGTCGATCGGCTGGCCCGCGATCGCCGCCCCGCCCTCCCAGCCCATGTAGGCGCGCGCACGATCCGCCGTCGCGTCGCCGCCTGCGGGGATCAGCGCGTCGAGCGCTATGGCGGCGTCGGGCGTCGTGCCCCAGGTCGCCATGGGCTTGAGTCGCGAGCCGTCGACGCGGACCTCACGGTCGAATGGGGCGTCGGCGTCGGAGGCGAGCGCCGCCCAGCGCGCGCAGGCGGCGTCGAAGTCCGCGCCCCGCGGCGCGTGCGACCGGCCGCGCAGCCAGGCGAAGGTCGCCCCGTCCGGCGCGACGAGCCCCGCCCGCGCGCCGCACTCGATCGACATGTTGCAGAGCGTCATGCGCCCTTCCATCGAGAGCGCGCGCACCGCCTCGCCGGCGTATTCGATCACAGAGCCCGTGCCGCCGCCGAAGCCCAGGGTGGAGATCACCGCCAGCGCCAGGTCCTTGGCGAACACGCCCGCGGGCAGGCGCCCGTCCACCGTCACCCGCAACGAGCGCGGCTTGCGCTGCAGGAGCGCCTGCGTCGCCAGCACGTGGCCGACCTCGGACGTGCCGATGCCGAACGCCAGCGCCCCGAAGGCCCCGTGCGTCGAGGTGTGGCTGTCGCCGCAGACCACCGTCATGCCGGGCTGGGTGAGGCCGAGCTCCGGCCCCATGACGTGCACCACGCCGCGCAGCCCGCTGTCGAAATCGGCCAGCGGTATGCCGTGGCGGGCCGCGTTGGCGCGCAGGGTCTCTACCTGCGCCTCCGACTGCGGCGTGTGCCAGGGTCGGCGGCCCTGCGCGTCGGGCGGAAGGGTGGGCGTCGAGTGGTCGAGCGTGGCGAAGGTGCGGTCGGGCCGGCGCACGGGGAGGCCCCGCGCGTCGAGTTCGGCGAACGCTTGCGGGCTCGTGACTTCGTGGACGAGGTGGAGGTCGACGCCGATCACCGCAGGCGCTTCGGCCGTCTCCGCCTCGATGACGTGGGCGTCCCACACCTTGTCGAACAGCGAGCGCGGCCGTGCGACGGCGGCGGGCGGCGCCTGGTCCAGCGTCACGGGGCTATACGGCGAACGCCGGCTCGCGGGCATGGGCGCGCTCCTCTTCGGCTGAGTGAGCGGGCGGGGTCGGGGCCGACGCGCCGATCGGCTCGAGCCAGCCGTGGCGGTCAGGCGTCGATCCGTCGAACAGGCCGTGGAACAGCGCCTGCACGCGGCGGGTGACGGGGCCCGGACCCGCGCAGCGCGTCGTGATCCCGTCCACCGAACGCACGGGCGTGATCTCGGCGGCGGTGCCGGAGAAGAACACCTCGTCGGCGACGTAGAGCGCCTCGCGCGGCAGCGCCTGCTCGACGACGGCGATCCCTGCGTCGGCGCACAGCTTGAACACTGTGTCGCGGGTGATGCCGACAAGTATGGATGCGGCGGCGGGCGGGGTGACGACACGCCCGTCCTTCACGATGAAGAGGTTCTCGCCGGCGCCCTCGGAGAGCCGCCCGTCCGTTCCCAGCGCTATGCCTTCCGCGAAGCCGCGGGTCGTCGCCTCGCGCCCGATCAGGTAGCCGGACAGGTAGTTGCCGCCGGCCTTGGCGCCTGTCGGCGTGGTGTTGGGGGCCGCGCGCTGCCAGGACGAGATGCAGACGTCCACGCCCTTGGCCACGCCCTCCTCGCCCAGGTAGGCGCCCCACGGGAAGGCGGCGATCGCGACATCCACCTTGAGGTGCTCCGGCGCCGGGGTCACGCCCATGCCGCACGCGCCCAGAAACGCAATGGGCCGGATGTAGGCCGCGCCCAAGCCGTTGGCGCGCACCACCGCGCGGCAGGCCTCGACCAGCTCGTCCGCCCCTTGCGGCGGAGCGAAGCCGTACATGCGGCAGCTGTCGTAGAGCCGCGCGATGTGGTCGCTCAGCCGGAAGGCGCACGGCCCGCTCGGCGTGTCGTACACGCGCACGCCTTCGAACATGGAGGTGCCGTAGTGCAGGGCGTGGCTCATCACGTGGATGCGCGCGTCGGCCCAGGGCGTCATCTCGCCGTTGACCCAGATGAACTCGGCGAGCGGGCTCACGCGGCGGTCTCCATGCGGTCGAACTGGGATGCCAGGGGGGCGAGCACGTCCAAGAGCTCGACGTCGTCCACCACGCCGATCTGGTCGGCGCGCGCCTTGAAGGCGGCGAAGGCGACCGGCAGCTGGTTGGCGCGCAGAGGAAAGCCCAGCCGCTCGGCCCGCTCGGCGAAGGCGTGGCGGCCCGAGTGCTTGCCGAGCACGAGGCTCGTGCCCTCGAAGCCCACGTCCTGCGGGCGCATGATCTCGTAGGTGCGGCTGTCGGCCATCATGCCGTGCTGGTGGATGCCTGCCTCGTGGGCGAAGGCGTTCCTGCCCACCACCGCCTTGTTGCGCGCGATGGGCTCGCCTGTGACGCGGCACAGCGCGCGGCTGGCCTCCAGAAGGCGCGGCGTGTCGATGGCGGTGTCGCAGCCGTAGTGGTCGGCGCGGGTGCGCAGCGCCATAACCACTTCCTCCAGCGCGCAGTTGCCCGCGCGCTCGCCGATGCCGTTGATGGCGCCCTCCACCTGGCGCGCGCCGGCGTGCACGGCGGCCAGGCTGTTGGCCGTCGCCATGCCGAGGTCGTCGTGGCAGTGGGTGGAGAAGATGGCGCCCGGCCGGTCCACCGCCGCGATCAGCGCGCGGAAAATCTCGCCGATCTCGGCCGGGGTGGAGTAGCCGACCGTGTCGGGCGCATTCAGCGTGCGCGCGCCCGCATCGAACGCCGCCTGCATCACCTCCGCCAGGAACTCGGGCTCGGTGCGGATCGCGTCTTCCGCGGAGAACTCCACGTCGCAGCAGTAGGTCCGCGCGTACTCCACCGCGCGGACCGCGGCGGCCTTCACCTCGGCACGGGTCATCCTGAGCTTGTGCTCGCGATGGATCGGCGAGGTGGCGATGAAGACGTGGATGCGCCCACGCGTGGCCGGCTGGATGGCGCGGGCGGCGGCGCGGATATCGCCTTCGTTGGCGCGGGCAAGCGAGCAGATCGTCGGCCCCTCGATCTCGCCGGCGACGCGCCGTATCGCCTCCTCGTCGCCGGGCGAAGCGGCGGCGAAGCCCGCCTCCATGACGTCCACCCCAAGCGCCGCGAGGCAGCGTGCGACCTCGACCTTCTCCTGCGGCCCCATGCTGTAGCCGGGGGCCTGCTCGCCGTCGCGCAGGGTGGTGTCGAAGACGATGACCCGCTCGGGCGCGGGCGCGGCGGGCGCGGGAGTCATACCGCGCACGACCGGGCCTCCTCGGCGGCGAAGCCGATCACCTCGGCGTGGAGCCGGCGCACGCCGTGCAGCCGGTCGATCTGGCGGCCCAGGACCTCTACGCAGCGGCCGGGGTCGCGCCCGCGCACGCCCAGCGACACGCGCCGCCCGTCGTTGCCGAGGCCGCCCATCTCCAGCGCGTCGATGTGGAAGCCGCGCCGCTCCACCAGGCCGATCAGGCGCAGCAGCGAACCCTCCGCGTGGTCGATCTCGCAGGTGATGGTCGTTCCGAAGGCGGTCACGACGCTTGCTCCATCATGTCGCTGTTGCTCTGGCCCGGTGCGACGAGCGGCCAGACGTTCTCGCGGGGGTCGATGACGACGTGCATCAGGCATGGGCCCGGCGCGGAGAGGAGGCGCGCGATCCCGCCCTCGACTTCGCAGCGCGCGGAGATGCGGAAGGCGTCGACGCCGAAGGCGTGCGCCACCGCCACGAAGTCCGGGTTGTCGGAGAGGTCGATCTCCGAATAGTTGCCGGCGTAGAACAGCTCCTGCCACTGGCGCACGAGGCCCAGCGAACTGTTGTCGAGGAGCACGATCTTGACGCCCACGCCGTAGCGGCGCGCGGTGGCGAGTTCCTGGATGTTCATGGTGAAGCCGCCGTCGCCGGCGATCACCACCACCTGGTCGTCGGGCCGGGCGAGCTTGGCGCCGATGCCCGCGGGCAGGCCGTAACCCATGGCGCCCAGGCCCGCGCTGGTCAGGTGCGCCTCAGGCCGGGTGAAGCGGCAGTGCTGGGCGGCCCACATCTGATGCTGGCCCACGTCGCAGGCGGCCACAAAGCGCGGGCCCGCCGCCTCCGACACCCGCTTCAGGAGCGCCGGCGCGTAGATCCCCTCGCCGGGCGCGTCGTAGCGTGGGGCGGTGGCGGCGGCGCGGGCGCGCGTCTCGGCAGTCCAGGGCGCGATGTCGAGCGGCCCCGGGTCGAGCTGGTCGAGCACATCGGCGAGGCAGGCGGGCACGCCCACGTCGGCTGCGCGCAGCTTGCCGATCTCGGCGGGGTCGACGTCGATGTGCACCACGCGCGCGCCCGGGGCGAAGGCCGACAGCTTGCCGGTGGCGCGGTCGTCGAACCGCGCGCCGCAGACGAGGAGGAGGTCGCTGGCCTGCACCGCCTCGTTGGCCGCGCGGGAGCCGTGCATGCCCAGCATGCCGAGGTGCTGCGGATCGTCGGTCGGGAGCGCGCCCAGCCCCTTGAGCGTCGCCACCGCCGGCATGCCCGTGCGGGCGGCGAACCGGCGCAGGGGCTCGACCGCGCCCGCTATGGCGACCCCGCCGCCGACGTAGAGCAGGGGGCGCCGCGCAGCGCGGATCGCGCGCTCCGCGGGAGCCAGGGCGTGGGGATCGAGCCGGCGCGCCGCGCGGGCGGCAGGCGTGCGGGGCGGGTCGGGCGCGAACGACACGCGGGCGGCGGCCACGTCCTTCGGCAGGTCGATCAGGACGGGGCCGGGCCGCCCTTCGCGCGTGATGCGGAACGCCTCGGCGACGACCTCCGGGATGTTGGCCGCGTCGCGCACGATGATCGAGTGCTTCACGATCGGCAGGGTGACGCCCAGGATGTCGACCTCCTGGAAGGCGTCGGAGCCCATCACCGCGGTCGAGACCTGGCCGGTGATCGCCACCACCGGCACCGAGTCTAGGAAGGCGTTGGCGAGGCCGGTCACGAGGTTGGTCGCGCCCGGGCCGCTCGTGGCCAGGCACACGCCGACCTCGCCGGTGACGCGCGCCCAGGCGTCCGCGGCGAAGGCCGCCGCCTGTTCGTGGCGCACGAGGATGTGGCGCACGCCCGACCCCGGCAGCGCGTCGTACACCGGCATGATCGCCCCGCCCGGATAGCCGAACACCGTCGTGGCCCCGAGCGCGGCCAGGGCGTCGACCAGGAGCCGCGCACCCGTGACGGGGGCGGGCTCGAAGTCGGGCCCGAGGTCGGGCGCGGGTCGCGCGAGGGCGGCGATTGCGGACATCGGTGATCGGCTACTGCGGGGCTGTGTTGCCGGCGGCGTTGAGCCAGCTCATGCGGCCGCGCAGCGCTTCGCCCGTGATCTCGATCGGGTGCTCGCGGCCCTTGCGCAGCAGCGCCTCGTAGCGGGGGCGTCCGGCCTGGTTCTCGAGGATCCACTCGCGCGCGAAGGCACCCGACTGAATGTCGGTGAGCACTTCCTTCATACGCGCCTTGGTCTCGGCGTTGATCACCCGCGGGCCGGAGGTCACGTCGCCGTACTTCGCCGTTTCCGAGATGAAGTGGCGCATCTTGGCGATGCCGCCTTCGTACATCAGATCGACGATCAGCTTCAGCTCGTGCAGGCACTCGAAGTACGCGATCTCAGGCTGGTAGCCGGCCTCCACCAGGGTCTCGAACCCCGCCTTGACGAGCTCGGTCGCGCCGCCGCAGAGCACGGCCTGTTCGCCGAACAGGTCGGTCTCTGTCTCCTCCTGGAACGTCGTCTCGATCGCGCCGCCGACGGTGCCGCCGATCATGCGGGTGTAGCCGAGCGCGCGGTCGCGGGCGCGGCCCGTCGCGTCCTGCTCGACGGCGAAGAGGCAGGGCACGCCGCGGCCGCGCGCGTACTCGCGGCGCACGAGGTCGCCCGGGCCCTTGGGCGCGACCAGGATCACGTCCATGTCGGCGCGCGGCTTCACCCGGCCGTAGATCACCGAGAAGCCGTGGGCGAACATCACCGCGGCGCCCTGGGGCGCGTGCGGCTCGATGTGGTCGCGCCAGATTTGGTCGTGCGTCATGTCGGGGGCCAGGACGGCGATGAAGGTCGCGCCGCGCACCGCGTCGGCGGGCTCTGCGGTGCGGAGCCCATCCTCAGCCGCCTGGCGGGCCCCCTTGCCGCCCGCACGCACGCCCACCACCACGTCGCAGCCCGAGTCGCGCAGGTTCTGCGCGTGGGCGCGGCCCTGGCTGCCGTAGCCGATGACCGCGATCCGCTCTCCGGCCATGCTGTCGATGGCGACGTCGTCGTTGGTGTAGATGGTGACGGGCATCACGCGTCCTGGGAGGCGGGGCGGCGCGCGGCCGCGGGGGAGGGGGATGTCGCGGGCGCGGCGATGGTCACCGCCCCCTGCGAGGCGGAGGAGACCAGCCGCGCGTACTTCTCGAGGACGCCGGGCGGGGCCTTGGAGAGCGGGGCGGTCCAGCCTTCGCGGCGCGCGAGGAGGTCGGCGTTCACATCGATGCGGCGCGCCTCGACGTCGAGCGTGATGAGGTCGCCGTCGCGGACGAGCGCGATGGGTCCGCCCGCCGCCGCCTCGGGCGCGACGTGGCCCACGACCATGCCGTGGCTTGCGCCGGAGAAGCGACCGTCGGTGATCAGCGCCACGTCGTGGAGCCCCCGCCCCTTGAGCGCGGCGGTGACCGCCAGCATCTCGCGCATGCCCGGGCCGCCGCGAGGGCCCTCGTAGCGGATCACCACCACATCGCCGGCGCGCACGGCGCCAGCCTGCACGGCGGCGAAGGCGTCCTCCTCGCCGTCGAACACGACCGCCGGGCCGGTGAAGCGCGCGCGCTCGTGGCCGGTGAGCTTGACCACGCACCCTCCGGGGGCGACGTCGCCGTAGAGGATGCCGAAGCCGCCGCGCGGGAAGACGGGGTGCTCGAGGTCGGCGATCACCGCCTGGCCGGGCGTCTCTCGCGCGGCGGCCGCGGCCTCGAACAGCGTCTCGCCGCCGACGGTGGGCGTGTCTTCGAGCTGCCCCGCCGCCATCAGCCGCTGAAGGAGGAGACGCGTCCCGCCGGCGGCGAACATGTCGCTCGCGAGGAAGCGCCCGCCGGGCTGCAGGTCGGCGATCACCGGCGTCCCGGCGCAGGCCTCGTGGAAGCGGTCGAGCGCGAAGGGCGTCCCGGCCTCGGCGGCGATGGCCATGAGGTGGAGGACCGCGTTGGTGGAGCCGCCGCTCGCCGACACCGCGACCGCCGCGTTCATCAGGCTTTTCGGCGTGACGAACTCGCGCGCGGTGCGCCCCTCGCGCCAGAGCTCGACCGCGCGGCGTCCACAGCGCCGGGCCTCGGCCGCCTTGCCCGGGTGGGTGGCGGGAACGTCGTTGGCCCCCATGGGCGAGAGGCCCATGACGGTCAGAGCCATGGCCATGGTGTTGGCGGTGAACTGGCCGCCGCACGCGCCGGCCCCTGGGCAGGCGGCGCGCTCCACCTCGGCGAGCTCGGCCTCGCCGATCGCGCCCGCGCCCTCAGCGCCGATCGCCTCGAAGACCTGCTGGATGGAGATGTCGCGCCCGTGCAGATGGCCCGGCATGATGGTGCCGCCGTAGAGCACGAGCCCCGGCAGGTTCATCCGCGCGAGCGCCATGGCGGCGGCGGGGATGGTCTTGTCGCAGCCGGTGACGACCACCACCGCGTCCAGCGTGTGGCCCTGGACGGCGCACTCGATCGAGTCCGTGATCACCTCGCGGCTCACCAGGGAGTAGCGCATCCCCGGCGTGCCCATGCTGATGCCGTCGGTCACCATCACGGTGTTGAAGTCGATCGCGACCCCGCCTGCGGCGCGCACGCCTGCGCCCACCGCCTCGCCCAGCGCCTGCAGGTGCATGTTGCAGGGCGTGACGTTGGACCAGGTGTTGACCACGGCCACCATCGGCTTGCCGAAGTCGGCGTCCGACATTCCCGTCGCGCGGTAGTACGAGCGCGCCGCCGCGCGCGACGGGCCGGCGGTTACGGCGTCGCTGCGCTTGATCACGGTGGTGGTCGGAACGTCGGGCACGAAGCGTCTCGATGGCGTGGAGATGGCGGGCAAAGAAAAACCCCGCTCCGGGAGGGGAGCGGGGTCCGGTGGACCTCAGGTCCGGCGTGGGGCTCTCGCCCTCAGGCCGATCCGCTCCGCTCGCGCGAGGGGGCTAGCCGTACGCCTAGGATCGACTGGGCGGCGAAGGCGCCGAATGGATAGGCCGCATACGGGATGCGGGCGTCGGGGGCGGGCGCGTCAGAGGCGGCGGGCGGCATGGATATGTCCTCAAGCTCCGGAGAGCGAGGTGAATACACCACGAAAGCCGTCCCGCAGCAAGCTGTCACGCAAGATTATTGCTCTGCAAGGGTCTGCAGCCGCGGTCGGGGCATGAACTACCCCAGTTCCGTAAGCGTGGGAGCGAGCCCTGCCGCACTGCAGCGCGCTCGTGGTCGCTTCGCCCCGGGCCGGGCGCGTCGCGCCGGCTTGCGACCGGAGCCTCGCGTGTGTTGGATCGTCGCGGGGTGGCGGCGGTGGAGTACGACCATGGCGACGAACGGCTGGACGCGACGGGGAGCGGCGTGGGCCGCGATGACTGCGCCCGCGCTTGCGGCCGCCCAGGCCCGGGGCGCGGGGCCTCCGTCGCCGGCCGCGACCCCGCTTCCCGACGACATGGTGATCGGCTCGCCGCACGCGCCGGTGCTCGTCGTCGAGTACGCGTCCGTGGCCTGCCCTATCTGCGGGCGTTGGTACCGGGACGTCTTCCCTGCGTTCAAGGCGCGCTTCGTCGACACCGGGCGCGTCCGCTACGTGCTCCGGGAAATGCTGGTGGGCGGCGAGGGCGAGGTCGCCATTGCCGCGGCGGGCTTCATGCTGGCCCGGTGCGCGGGTCCTGGCCGCTACTTCCCGGTGGTCGACGCCGTCTTCGCGAGCCAGCCCAAGCTGTTCGACCAGCCGCAGCAGACGCTCTCGGCCATCGCCGCCGCCAACGGCGTGCCCCAGGCCCGCTTCGACGCCTGCGTGCGCGACCAGGCCAACGTGGAGGCATTGAACGCGCGGGTGGCCGCCAACGTCAAGCGCGACGACGTGAACTCCACCCCCACCTTCGTGATCAACGGCCGAAAGCTCACGCCGGGGTTCCACACCCTGGCCGAGCTCTCTCAGGCCGTCTCAGCGGCGGGGGGAGCAGTCAGCGCGCCCCGGTCGGCGGCGCACCATGGGCGTCGAAGAACGCGGTGACGTCGCGCAGCACGGGGGCGAGCGGACGCAGCGGCGCGGCCACGGCACCGATCAGGAGCTGGTGGTTCACGCCGGCGTAGCGCCGCACCTCGACCTCGCCGCCCGCCGCGCGAACCTTGTCGGCCAGGTGCAGGGTGTTGAGCGGCCGCACCACCGTGTCGCCCGCGTCGTAGCCGAGGAAGAGCGGCGGCGCGTGGCGGCCCACGTGGTTGATCGGCTGGGTGTCCGGCCTCTGGTCCGGCGGGCCGAACACGTCCTTGAGCTTGTCGCTGGTCAGCGGCAGGAAGTCGTAGGGCCCGGCCAGCCCGGCGGCGGCGCGCAGGTCGCGCCGCGGGTCGAGGCCGACGGCGCCGAGCCAGCGCGGATCGAGCGCCAGCATCAGCGCGTCGTAGGCCCCCGCCGAGTGGCCCATGAGCATCAGCCGGCCAGGGTCGCCGCCGTACTCGACCGCGTGGTCGTGCGCCCAGCGCACCGCCTCCGCGTTGTCCCGCAGGAAGGCGGGCCAGCGCACCTCAGGATAAAGCCGGTAGTCGGGGATCACCGCGACGAAGCCGCGCCGCGCGAGGCTCAGGCCGACGAAGCGGTAGTCCTGCCGACGTCCGCTGTCCCAGCCGCCGCCGTAGATGAAAACCACCACGGGCGCGTGGGGCGCCGCGTGCGCGGGCCGGTACACGTCCAGGCCGCCGCGAGGGCCGGGACGGAAGGCGATGTCCGTCGTGGTCTGGACGCCGCCGGCGGGCTCGACCGCGTTGAGCACGGCGAGGCCCGAGCAGCCGGCGAGGGCGGCGGCGAGCCCCGCTCCGACCAGCGTCGCGAGCACCGCCCTCCCGCCGCCTCGGACCTTGGACCCCCTCACAGGGGAGCGGGCGTCACGGCTGGCCGCCGCCGCCCGCCGCGCCGTATACCTGCCCCGTGGCGTAGCTGGCCCGCGCGTCCGCCAGCTGGACGTAGATGCCCGCCAGCTCCACCGGCTGGCCGGGGCGGCCCAAGGGCGTCTGCCCGCCAAACTCTTTCTGCTTCTCCGGCGGCGCTCCGCCCGACACCTGCAGCGGCGTCCAGATCGGGCCGGGAGCCACGCCGTTGACGCGGATGCCCTTGGGGCCGAGCTGCTTGGCCAGCGACTTCACGAAGTTCATCGTCGCGGCCTTGGTCTGAGCGTAGTCGTAGAGTTCGGGTGAGGGATCGTAGGCCTGCTCAGAGGTGGTTGCGATGATGCAGCCGCCCCGCGGTATGTGCGGCAGCGCCGCCTTGATGATCCAGAACGGCGCGTAGACGTTGGTCTTGATGGTGGCGTCGAACGCCTCGTCGGAGATGTCGAGCACGGAGGCGTGCGCCTGCTGGCGGCCCGCGTTGGAGACCAGGATGTCGAGCCCGCCCAGGCCCCGCACCGCCTCGTCCACGAGCCGGCGGCAGAAGGCGGCCTCGCGCAGGTCGCCGGGGATGGCGATCGCCTTGCGGCCGGAAGCGCGGATCAGCGAGACGACCTCCTGCGCGTCCGGCTCCTCCGTTGGATAGTAGTTGATCGCCACGTCGGCGCCCTCGCGCGCGAAGGCGATAGCGGCGGCGCGACCCATGCCGCTGTCGCCACCCGTAACGAGCGCCTTGCGGCCGACGAGCCGCCCCGATCCGCGATAACTCGTCTCGCCGTGGTCGGGCCGCGGATCCATCCGCGAGGCGAGACCGGGCCAGGGCTGGCGCTGCTCGGCGAACGGCGGCTTGGGGAACTTCGCCGCCGGATCGCTGAGCGTGGGCTGACCCGTTCCGCCGGCGGTCTCCGCGCGGGCTGCGCGTGCGGCCACCCCCGCCGCCAATCCCAGCGCCGCGCCGCCCATCACGCCGCGCCGCGACGGGGCCTCGTCCCGCTCGTCCATGCCGTCCGTCTCCCTCTGAGCCGCCTCAACGGCGCGGAAACGCCATCGTTGCGGCGCGCGCGGGCGGGTAGGCCTCAGACTGCGCCGTCCGTGTGAGGACCTCGCTGTCCCGGTGCGACCGGGGGGCCTTCCAGCCCGAAACAGTACCTTGGCGGAGAGGGTGGGATTCGAACCCACGGTGCCCGTTAAGGCACGCCGCATTTCGAGTGCGGTGCTTTCGACCACTCAGCCACCTCTCCGCAGAGGCGTTCGCGCGCCTGAAGGCGCGGTCCTGGTCGGGGCGGCCTCCCTAGCGGCCCTCCGGACACGCTGCAAGGCCCGCTGCGCCGCGTCGCGTCACGCCAGGACCGCAGGTTCGAGCGCGCACATGGCCCGGATCAGGCCGTCGACCGCCCCCTGCAGCGCTCCCCAGTCGGATGTTGGCGCGAGCGTCGCTTCGTGCAGGTAGAGGCTACGGTTGAGCTCCACCTGCAGGGCGTGGCGGCCCTGGGCGGGACGTCCATGGCGCGTGGTGATGTAGCCGCCCGCGAAGGGTGCGTTGCGCACGACGCGAAGCCCGGACGCCCGCAGGGCCGTTTCCGCGGTCTCCATCACCTCGGCGGCGCAGGCCCGGCCATGGCGGTCGCCCAGCACCACGTCCGGCGCGCCGGGCGCGGCGGCCGCGGGCATGGAGTGGCAGTCGACGAGCACGCACGCGCCCCGGCGGCGGCGCGTGTCGTCCATCAAGGTCTCGAGCGCACTGTGGAAGGGTCGGTGCACTGCTGCGAGACGGCCTTCCGCCTCGGCGAAGGTGAGCTTGCGCCGATAGATCTCCTCGCCCTCCGCCACGATGCGGGCGATGGAACCCAGCCCGCCGCGCGCCCGGCCCGAGCCGTCGCGCGCGAAGGCGGGGAGGGTGTCGGCGAACATGGCGGGGTCGAGGTCGTAGGGCGTCCGGTTCAGGTCGACGTAAGCGCGCGCATAGCTCGCGCAGATCAGCGGCGCTCCCAGGTCGGGCGCGTGGGAGAAGAGCGCGTCGACGTAGGCGTCCTCCGAGCGGCGCAGGGCGTCGGGCGTCAGGCGCGAGGCCTGGAGCAGGTCGGACGGATAGATTCGGCCAGAGTGGGGTGAGGCGAACACCGCAGCGCCCGCCGGGCGCTCGGGCCGGGCGATGTGGAAAGGCGGCGGCGCCGACGCCCTGGCCGACGGCGACGGGGCCGCCACGGCGGTCAGAGCGGGTCGCAGCCCAGTCGTGCGGCGGAAGCGGCCGCGGCGCTGAGGCCGTCGAGGTCGAGGCGGCGAAGGGGTGCGTCGGGCGTGGCGCGCGCTTCCAAAGCCTGCGCCCCGGTCAGGAGCGGCAGGGGCGCCGCGATCCGCCCGTCGCTCGGGTTGGCGAGGTTGACGCTCGCGGGGAGGTCGACGAGGCGCTGGTGGCGGGGCTCGCCGTGGTCGATGCGCCAGACGGCCGCGCCCGTGTCGACGCGCGGTCCCAGCCGCCACAGCAGGCGCGCGTGCTCGACGGACGCATCCCGGCGGAACAGTCGGCACGAGGTGGTGCGGGCGAACGTGTCGCGCCGGACCTCGAGCCGCCACGCGCCCTCCCGATAGCTCTGCACCGGCACGCGACCGGACGCCGCCGGCGCGTGGGCGAAAAGGCTGAAGGCGAGGGCGGCGAGCAGCATGGCGTCCGGGTCAGGTGGGCGGGTCCGCTCTAGCGGGGGTCCGATCGCGTGACAACGCGGCGGCGGCCTTGATTACGGCGCATCGCGGAACTCGCGCCGCAGGAGCGCGAAGCGGTCGTGATCGCGCCAGGCTCCATCGACCCACAGGTATTCAGGCGAGACCCCCTCGTGTCGGAAGCCCAACCGCTCGAGCAGGCGGCGCGAGCGCCCGTTCTCGCGCCGCACCGCCGCCCCCACGCGGTGAAGGCCGAGCTGGGCGTAGCCATGGCGTAGCGCCAGCCGCACCGCCCCCGTCATCAGCCCGCGCTCTTCAAAGCCCGTCATGCCGTAGTAGCTGAGGTCGCAGCTCCAGAACGCGCCGCCCACGATGTTCTCCAGGCAGACCACCCCGACGAGTTCGCCCGTCGCCGCGAGCCGCGCCACGAGGTTGACGTGGGGTCCGGTCAAGCCGCCCTGGAACCAGAGGGCGAACGACGCCTCGTCGATCGGGGGGGCGATCCAGGGCAGGTGGTGACCGCGGTTGCGCGCGTTGGCGGCGGTGATCTCAGCCGCGTCGCCGCGCACCACGCGCCCGAGCGTGAGAAGGGCGGCGGGATCGTGAGGAGCGTCTGTCATCGCGGCTCGCGCGTCGGAGTTTCGGCGGGGTTTTCAGGCTAGGTTTACGGCTGCACGCTAGTCTCACCCATCGTGTCCGCCCAGCCCGCTCCCGCCATGCCCCGCATCCTGCTCGCCGAAGACGACGACTCGCTTCGCGCCTTCCTGTCCCGCGCGTTGGAGCGGGCGGGCTACCAGGTGCGCGCCTGCCCCGATGGAGAGGAGGCGCTGATCGCCCTGGCCGACGGTCCCTACGACCTCCTCCTGACCGACATCGTCATGCCCGGGGTGGATGGCATCGAGGTCGCGCGCGAGGCGGCCGTGCGCCAGCCGGACCTGCGGATCATGTTCATCACGGGCTTCGCCGCGGTGGCGCTCACCGCGGGCGACCGCGCGCCCAAGGGGGCCAAGGTGCTGGCCAAGCCGGTCCACCTGCGCGAGATCGTGACGGAGGTCGAGCGTATGATGGCCGCGGCCTGAGGCGCGCCTTGCGCCGACGGGCCGGCGTCGCTATCACGCCGCTCCCCGCCTCGGACGCGTAGCTCAGCGGGAGAGCACCTCGTTGACATCGAGGGGGTCGCTGGTTCGATCCCAGCCGCGTCCACCATCCTTGCTCGCCCGGTGAGCGAGCGGATTGGACGGCGTGGCCGAACTGTGTCAAAACGCTCCAGTCTACGAATGGGGGCAGACATGATCCGGATCGCCATCGTCGCCGCGGCAGCCGCGGGCGTGCTTTTCGCGGCGGGAACCGCCGGCGCTACGCCTTACCATTCGACCACCGGCATCGGATCGGCGGCGATCACCTTTGACACCGGGCTCGCCCAGGATGCGTCGCTGGCCTACGCGTACACGGCCCAGGGTGTGACCTTCGGCGGCGCGTACCAGGACTATGAAGACAGCGCGTATCCGAACACCGACCAGGTCAACGCCTCCAACTTCAACTACAGCGGTTCCGCCCCCAGCGCGGACGCTATCACGTTGCAGTTTGACTCACCGATCAGCGCGATCAGCTTCTCGATCAACTCCGACGTCGCTGGCGTTCGCATCTACAGCTTCCTCGACGGCGACCTGGTCGAAAGCCAGAAGACTACTACGGATTTTACTCAGTCGAATAACTACTACGGCTTCACGGGGAGTTCGTTTGACTATCTGCTGATCGATCCCGGTAGCACGTCGAACTATTTCGTGCTCGACAACATCAGCTTTGGCTCCGCGGCGCCGGAGCCCGGCACGTGGGCGTTGATGTTCGCTGGTGTCGGCCTCATCGGAGGTGTCCTGCGCGCTCGCCGTCGCGCTGAACGCCGCCACGCTGACCTGCTCGCCGCTCAAGCCTGAGTCTCCGCGTAGCGCTTTGGATCGAAGGGCCCCGGACGGCGACGTCCGGGGCCCTTCGCATTCGGGCTCAGTCCTTGGCGCGCTCGACGTAGCTTCCGTCGGCGGTCATCACGACGATCCGCGTCCCCGGCGTGATGTATGCGGGCACCATGCTGCGGACGCCGTTGGCGAGGATGGCGGGCTTGTAGGAGCCCGACGCCGTCTGCCCCTTCACCACCGCCTCGGTCTCGGTCACCTCCAGGCTCACGCGCGCGGGCAGGTCGATGGCGATCGGCAGCCCTTCGTGGGTGGAAAGCGACACCGTCATGCCGTCCGACAGATAGGCGGCGGCGTCGCCCACCATCTCGGGGGAGGCGGTGACCTGGTCGAAAGTTTCCGGATTCATGAAGTGGTAGCCGTCGCCGTCCTGGTAGAGGAAGGTGTGCGGCCGATCGTCCACGAAGGCGCGCTCCACCTGCTCGGTCGTGCGATACCGCTCGCTGATCTTCACACCGTCCGCGATCCGGCGCATGTCGAGCTGGGTGACCGGCGTGCCCTTGCCGGGGTGGATGTTCTCGGCCGTCAGGACGACGTAGAGCTTGCCGCCGATATCCACGACGGAGCCCTTACGGAGCGAGGAGGCGATGACCTTCACGTATGCGTTCCCGTGGCGCGCGGCGAACGGACCGCGCCTGGAGGCGGAGCTATAGCGATCCCCGCGTGCGGCGCCACCCGCGCTCCCGCCGCAGGGAGCCTCGGCGCGTGATCGAGGGCGGGGTCTGGGACGCGGAGCGCCACGCCCGTCGGCGTCCGCGCCTGATCCAGAGGCGTCGGATCACCGCCGCCGTTCGCGCCTGGTTCGCTGCGCGCGACTTCACGGAAGTGGAGACCGCGGCCCTGCAGGTCTCGCCCGGCAACGAGGCCCACCTGCACGCCTTCTCGACGCAGGCGGAGGGCGCCGGCGGAGGAGCCGCTGTTCTGCACCTGCGGACTTCGCCCGAGTTCGCGGCCAAGACCCTCCTGGCGGCGGGCGAGGTGCGGATCTTCGAGCTCGCGCGGGTATGGCGCAACCGCGAGCGCGGCGCGCTGCACCATCCTGAATTCACGCTCCTGGAGTGGTATCGGCTCGAGGCTCGCTACGAACTCGTGATGGACGACGCGGTGTCGCTTCTGAGGCTGGCTGCGGAGAGCACGGGCGCGTCCGCCTTCCAGTGGCGCGGGCGCTCGTGCGATCCCTTCCTCACGCCCGAGCGGCTGACGGTGGCCGACGCCTTCTCGCGTCACGCCGGTGTCGACCTCCTGTCGACCGTCGCGGCCGACGGCGGGGTGGACCGCGGAGCCATGATGGCTCAGGCGGGGGCGGCGGGCGTGCGCACCGCGCCCGACGACACCTGGTCGGATGTGTTCAGCCGCATCCTCGTCGAGCGCATCGAGCCGCGGCTGGGCGTCGAGCGAGCGACGCTCCTCTACGAGTACCCTATCGCCGAGGCGGCGCTGGCGCGCCCGACCCCGCACGACCCGCGCGTGGGCGAGCGGTTCGAACTCTACGCCTGCGGGGTGGAGTTGGCGAACGGCTTCGGCGAGCTCACCGACCCGGAGGAGCAGCGCCGCCGCTTCGAGGCGGAGATGGCCGAGATGCGACGGGTCTACGGGCGCGACTACCCCATCGACGAACGCTTCCTCGCCGCGCTGGCGCACATGCCGCCCGCGAGCGGCGTGGCGCTGGGGCTCGACCGGCTGGTCATGCTGGCGACGGGAGCCGAGCACATCGAGGAGGTGCTCTGGACGCCGATCGCGCCGACGCCGTAAGCGCGGGCGCGATGACCGCCGTCCGCCCCACCCTCCGCAGCCCCGCGGCCCTTGCCCGGGCGGGCTTTACCCGCGCGCCTTCGGCCGAGCTGGAGCGCGTGGCGCAGCGCTACGCCGTAGCGGTGACGCCCGAGATGGCCGATTTGATCGATCCAGCGGACGCGCACGATCCGATAGGTCGCCAGTTCCTGCCCTCCGCAGCCGAACTCGTGCCGCACCCGCTGGAGCGCGCCGATCCGATCGGCGATGCCGCGCACAGCCCCGTGGCCGGCGTCGTGCACCGCTACCCCGACCGGGTTCTACTCAAGCCCGTGCACGCCTGCGCGGTATACTGCCGGTTCTGCTTCCGGCGCGAGGTCGTGGGCCCGGGCGGGGAGGGCGGGCTCGACGCCGCCGAGCTCGACGCGGCGCTGGCCTACATCGCCGCCCGGCCGGAGGTGTGGGAGGTGGTGCTCACGGGCGGCGACCCGCTGATCCTATCGCCACGCCGCCTCGCCGACCTTGGGGCGCGGCTGGCGGCGGTCGCGCATGTCAGGGTCGTGCGGGTGCACACGCGCGTGCCGGTCGTGGCGCCCGGGCGGGTGTCGGAGGCTCTGGCGCGCGCCTTGCGCATCGAGGGCAAGGCGACCTGGCTGGCGGTGCACGCCAACCATGCTCGGGAGTTCACCGCCCCGGCGCGCGAGGCGTGCGCGCGCCTCGTCGACGCAGGCGTGCCGCTGATCGGCCAGAGCGTGCTCCTGCGCGGGGTGAACGATACGCCGGAAGCGCTGGAAGCGCTCTTCCGCGCCATGGTCGAGGTGCGGATCAAGCCGTACTACCTCCACCACGGCGACCTCGCCCCCGGCACTGCGCATTTCCGCACCACGGTGGAGGAAGGGCGCGGGCTCGTGCGGCGGCTACGCGGCCGCGTCTCCGGCCTGTGCCAGCCGACCTACGTGCTCGATATACCCGGTGGTCACGGCAAGGCGCCGATCGGTCCCGACCACTGGCGCGACGGCGAGGTGGAGGATCCCTGGGGCGGGCGCCACGCCTACCCGCCGGAGGAAGGCGCGCCCGTCTAGACCCGCGCCGCGCCGTTGCGCAGCCGATCCACGTCGCCGAGGATCGAGCTCATGGCGTCGGCGGCGGGCGCGTTGTCACGCTCGAGGTCGCCGTCGGAGAGCAGCGCCTGCAGGGCGTCGCGGCCGCGGCTGACGCGGCTTTTCACCGTGCCGACGCGGCAGCCGCACACCACCGCCGCCTCCTCATAGCTCATGCCGCCCGCGCCCACGAGGATCAGCGCCTCGCGCTGGGCGGCGGGCAGCTTGTTCAGCGCCTGACGCAGGTCGTTGAGCTCCATGGCCGACGATGGGTCGTCGGTGGCGACCAGCGTGCGCTCGGCCACCTCGGGATCCAGCTGCGACGAGCGCCAGGCCCGGCGCTTGTCGGAGTAAAACTGGTTGCGCAGGATCATAAAGGTCCAGGCCTTCAGGTTGGTCCCGGGCTCGTAGGAGGTGCGGCTCTTCCACGCCTTCAAGACCGTTTCCTGCGCCAGGTCGTCAGCCTCGGCCATGTGGCCGGTCAGCGAGCGGGCGAAGGCGCGCAGGTGCGGGATCAGGGCCGTGAGGTCGCGCATGAAAGCGGCCTCGTCAGCGGGGGTCAGGTCGGCGCGCGTTTCCATCAGGGCAGAACCTATGCACTCTTGTACGCGCGGGTAAGGGGGATCAGCGAGGAAGCGGCAGGCCGGGCGCGGCGGGCATGTCGTCCCCTCCGCCGTTCAGGTCTCGGCGCATAAGCACGACGTCGACCCAACGCCCAAGCTTCACACCGACATGCGGCAGAAGTCCGGCGGGATGGAAGCCGCACCGCCCGTGCACGGCGATCGAGGCCGCGTTCTCCGACCCGCCAATCACCGCGATCAGCTGCCGCAGACCGAGCCCCTCGCAGCACGCGACTACCTCGGCGAGGAGACGACCGCCGACGCCCCGCCCGTGCGCCTGGGGGTCGACGTAAACGGTGGTCTCCGCGGTCCAGCGGTAGCCCCAGCGCGTGCGAAACGGGGAAGCGTAGGCGAAGCCCGTCACCCGGCCGCCCGCCTCCTCGGCGACGAGATGCGGCAGGCCGTAGCCCGCAGCCTCCGCGCGGCGACGCTCCATCTCGGCGGGCGGGGGCGGCGTCTCCTCGAAGGTGCCCACGCCGTGCAGCACGGCGTCGGCGTAGATGCGGGCGAGCGCGACGGCGTCGGCAGCGGTCGTGTCGCGCAGGCGGACGGCGCCCTCGGTCACGCCCCGGCGCGCTCCACCGCCCAGATGGCGAACGCCTGGTCCAGCGCGACCTCCTTCAGGAAGTCGAACCGGCCGGACGCGCCGCCGTGCCCCGCCTCCATGTTGAGCTTGAGGAGCACGGGCACCTCCGAGGTCGTGTCGTGGCGCAGCCGCGCCACCCATTTCGCAGGCTCCCAGTAGGTCACGCGCGGGTCGGACAGCCCACTCGTGGCCAGCACTGCGGGATAGGGCTGCGGGGCCACGTTGTCATAGGGGCTATAGCCGGCGATCCGGTCGTAGGCGTCGGCGTCGTGCAGCGGGTCGCCCCACTCGGGCCATTCCGGCGGGGTGAGCGGCAGCGTCTCGTCACTCATGGTGTTGAGCACGTCGACGAAAGGCACCGCGCCGATCACCCCGGCCCAGAGGTCGGGCCGCAGGTTGGCCACCGCGCCCATCAGCATGCCCCCGGCCGAGCCGCCATAGGCGACCGTGCGCCCTTTCGCACCGAAGCCGTGCGCGTGAAGGTGCTCGGCCACGGCGATGAAGTCGCTGAAGGTGTTCGGCTTCTTCTCGCGGCGACCGTCGAGGAACCAGCCGTAGCCCTTCTCCGACCCGCCGCGCACGTGGGCGATGGCCCATATCCACCCCCGGTCGACCAGGCTGAGCCGGCGTATCGAGAAGTCCGGCTCCATGGCCAGACCGTACGATCCATAGCCGTAGAGGAGAAGCGGGGCCGAGCCGTCGAGCGGCGTGTCGCGCCGCATGAGCACGGTGACGGGTATGCTCGCGCCGTCGGCCGCCGTCGCGTGCAGCCTGCGCGCGACATAGCGGACGGGATCGTGACCGGACGGGACCTCCTGCACCTTGCGCAGCGTGCGCTCGCGCGTGCGTAGGTCGTAGTCGAACCAGGATCTCGGCGTGGTGGGCGACTGGTAGACCACGCGGATGAGGTCGGTCTCCCACTCGTACCCCGTCCCGAACGCCAGGGCGTAGGCCTCCTCGTCGAACGAGAAAGTGTGCTCACCTCCGTCGCGCGACGCCACGACCATGCGGTCCAGAGCGTCCACCCGCTCGGCGCGCACCAGGTGGTCGCGCACGGCGGCGACGCCGGTGATGTAGCGGCCCGGGCGGTGCGCGATCCACTCGCGCCAGTCCGCGCGGCCGGGTGCGGCGGCGTCGGCCCACATCAGCTGGTAATCGACGGCGCCGTCGGCGTTGGTGAGGACGACGAGCCGCCCGGGTTCACCTTCGGTCGGCCAGTGCTCGACCGAATAGCGCAGGCCGGGCGTGCGGGGCTCGACCACGGCGGGCTCGGCGTCCGGCGTCTCGGCCGGGATCAGCCGCACCTCGCTCGTCTCGTGGTCGCCCGAGCCTATCAGGACGTAGGCGCGGCTCTGCGTAACGCCGACGTGGACGAAGAATCCCGGGTCGGGCTCGGCGTAGACGAGCGCGTCCTCGCTCCCGCCCACGGAGCGGCGGAAGACCTTGGCCGGGCGGCCGTTCTCGTCGCGCCAGACCCAGAACAGCCACCGCCCGCACGGACTCCACGCGAAGTCGCCGGTCGAGCTCTCGATATCGGGGCCGAGCGGCGCGCCGGAGCCGATGTCGAAGGTGCGGATCGCGTAGTACTCGGAGCCCTGTTCGTCGACGGCGTAGGCGTAGGCGCGGTGATCGGGGCTGTGCGCCGCGGCGCCCACCTGGAAGTAACTCGTCCCCTCAGCCAGCCGGGGCTCGTCGAGCAGGATCTCCTCAGCGCCGCCGTCGCGCGGGGTGCGCACGTGCAGCGGATGCTCGGCCCCCGTCTCGTAGCGGCTGGCGTAGGCGAAGGGGCCGTCGGGGGAGGGGAGTGAGCTGTCGTCCTCCTTGATGCGCCCGCGCATCTCGGCGAACAGCTCGGCCTGCAGCGCCTCGGTCGGGGCCAACACCGCGCGCGTGTAGGCGTTCTCCGCCTCCAGGTGCGCGCGAATATCGGCGGCGAGCGCGGATGGATCGCGCATCACCGCCTTCCAGTTTGGGTCCTTGAGCCAGGCGTAGGGGTCGACACGCGTGCGGCCGAGCTGCTCGATCACGAGCGGTCTCCGCTCGGCCGCGGGCGCCTCCGGGGCCGGGCGGGCGGGGCCGGCGTCGTCCGCCGTTTCGGGCATTCCGGCGGTCAGGCGTTCGCGTCCGGGAAGTCGGCGCCCAGCGCGGTGTCGCGCCAGGCGGCGATCTCCTTGAGCACGCCCTCGTGCTTGGCGGTGACCTCCCGGACCGCAAAGGCGCCGAGCACGAGGCGCAGCGGTGGCGCGTCGGACTGGAGCGCGCTGATGATCGCCTCCGCCGCGCGGACGGGGTCGCCGGGTTGGGAGCCGCTATAGCCGCGCATCTGCTCGCGCCGAGCGCCCGCCGTGTCCTTGTAGGCGTCGAGCGGGTGCTGAGTGGCGTGGAGCGAACGGCCGGCGAAGTCGGTGCGGAAGGGGCCGGGCTCGACCAACATCACCTTGGGACCGAGCGGGGCCAACTCCTTGGAGAGCGCCTCGCTCACCGCCTCCACCGCGTGCTTGGTCGCCGAGTAGTAGCCGGAGCCGGGGAAGGCCAGCGCGCCCGCCACCGACGACAGGTTGACGACGAAGCCCTCGCCCTGGGCGCGCAGGGTGGGCAGGGCGGCCTTGGTGACGTCGATCAGGCCGAAGACGTTGGTCTCGAACATGGCGCGGACGGGTTCGTCTTCGCCCTCCTCGATCGCGGCCATGTAGCCGTAGCCGGCGTTGTTCACGAGCACGTCGATGCGGCCGAACGCGTCCACCGCCGCCTGGATGGCGGCGCGATTCTGTGCGGGGTCGGTCACGTCCTGACCGACGACCTTCACCTTGTCTTCGCGCCCCTCGGCGAGGTCGGCCAGCGCGTCGGGCCTGCGCGCGGTGGCGACCAGCCGCCAGCCCCGGTCGATGATGAGCTTGGCGAGCTCGCGGCCGAAGCCGGTGGAGCAGCCGGTGATAAGCCAGACGGGATCGGCGGGCAGGGTCATGGACGGCCTCGGTATCGGAGAGGGGAAGGAAGCGCGCGTCAGGCGCGGCGGAACACCATGGCCACGCCGTTCATGCAGTAGCGCAGGCCGGTGGGGGCGGGGCCGTCGTCGAACACGTGGCCGAGATGGCCGCCGCAGCGGGCGCAGTGCACCTCCGTGCGCGACATGAGGAGCGAGCGGTCGGTCTGGGTCAGCACCGCGCCACGCGTCACGAACGGGCGCGTGAACGAGGGCCAGCCCGTGCCGCTGTCGAACTTGTCGGCGGTGCGGAACAGGCGATTGTCGCAGCCCCGACAGGAGAAGACGCCCGGCTCGTGCACCTTGTTGAGCGGGCTCGTGTACGGGGCCTCGGTGCCGGCCTGGCGCAGCACCTGGTAGACAGGTCCGGGCAGCTGGGCGCGCCACTGAGCGTCGGTCTTCTGCACGGGATAGCGGGTGTCGTCCCGCGGGCGCGCGGGCTGGCCGAACAGGGCGAACATGGGTCGGTCTATCTCCTGAAGCTCGCCCCCGCCGCATGTGGGCGCGCGCCTCGCCCGCCGCCACCCGCGCCGGCGCGGGTCAGTCGGGGTAGAGGACGGAAAGCGTCTCCGCGACGCAGGCGGGCCGCTCGGCGCCCTCCACCTCGATCGTGCAACGGTTGCGCAGCTGCAGTCCGCCGGCCTTCGGCTCCGCCGCGAGCAGCTCCTGGCGTAGACGCACGCGCGCGCCCACGGGCACGGCGCTGGTGAAGCGCACCCGCTCGGTGCCGTAGTTCACGCCCCGACTGACGCCCCGCACGGTGAGGATCTGCGGCGCGAGACCTGCGATCATCGACAGCGTCAGGTAGCCATGGACGATCGGGCCGCCGATCTCGCGGGTGGCGCGCTCCACGTCCACGTGGATCCACTGGTGATCGCCGGTGGCTTCGGCGAAGGAGTCGACGCGCGCCTGGCTGATCTCCACCCAGGGCGACACGCCGACCTCCGTCCCCACGAGGGTGGGGAGGTCGGCGAAGGCGATCTCGCGCACGCCGCTCAGGACCGCGGCGCGTTGGCGGTCTGGGTGCGGAGCTGGCGGATGAGCACGTTGATGTCGCCGCGGTTGTTGTCCAGCGTCGACACGAAGTCCTGCCGCTCCGTGATCGCCAACCAGACGCCGGCGACGTTGACGTCGACCACCTTCCAGCCCTGCGGGCCGTTGATGACGCGCCACGCGACGGGCATCGGGCGGCTCTGGCGGCCACCCATGACGTTCGAGGTCACCACGACATCACCCGGACGGCGTGCCGCGGAGCCGGTCACCTGCAGCGACTCGCCGTGGTACTGGCCGAGGCGGTTCTCGTAGACGCTGTTAGCGTACTCCCGGAACGCGGCGGCGAACTGCTGGTACTGAGCCGGGCTGATCGTGCGGCGGTACTTGCCGAGCACGAAGTCGGTGATGCGCGGAACGTCGGCGGCCTGGTCGACAAAGGCGTGGAACTCGGCCTTCTCCTGGCCGCCGCCCCCATCCGAGCGCAGGATCTGCAGCGCGCGCGAGGCCTCGCGCTGAACGAAGGCCTCCGCGCCGGCGTCACGCTGGCTCTGCGCCAGCGCGGGGGTGGCTGGGGCGACGACGACGAGGAGCGGCGTGGCCGCGGCCAGCGCCAGGGCGACCGCGCGGGCGGCGGAACGGTGGGGGCTCACGGGCGGACTCCGGGGCTTCACAGGGTTCAGGACGCCGGCGACGCGGCGATGAGGTCGGCGACGGCGTCACCCGATATGGGCGCGGTCGAGGCCGGCGTGTTGGAGGCACTGGGGCCGGGAGCGGCGGGCGGCGGCGTCGCCGGGCGCTCCTGTTCGCCTTCGGCCCCCGCGTCGGTCGGCGAGGGGGAGGGTGTGGCGCCCGTCGAGCGCGACGGTGACGATGACGGCGGGCCGAAGTCGGGCAGCGCTTGCACGTTGGCGGCGCTCGTCTCCTCTCCGCGCACCTCCGCTTGGCGGCTCTGCAGATAGGCCGAGCGGATGGTGGCGTAGGGGTCGGTCGCCGTGCGGTTCACGTCCTTAATCAGCGGATCGAGCTGGTCGCGCGCGTCGATGCCGCCCACGATTGCGCGCGTGGGTGCGAGCACCTCCCGCCCCGAGTAGTTGACGCTGTTCAGGGGGTCGACCACGCCATCGACGATCCGGCCGGCGCCGTCGCGGATCGTCGTGGGCCCGAGCACCGGCAGGTACACGTACGGGCCCTGCGGCACGCCGTAGCGCGCCAGCGTCAGCCCGAAGTCGGCGTTGTGGTAGGGGAGATCGCTCCCCGCCACGTCGAACACGCCGCCGACGCCCACCGTCGAGTTCACGGTGAAGCGGCCCAGCGCCGTCAGCGCGCGAACGGGGCGCAGCTGCAGGGCGTCGTTGATGATGATCACCGGGTGGGTGGCGTTGACCAAGACGTTGTGCAAGCCGCGACGGATCGGCGTGGGCGTGGCGTGGTGATAGAAGACCACCCCCGGCCGCAGCACTCGGCGATCCAGCACGGCGTTGAACGCGTACACTCGCCGATTGACCCCCTCCCAAGGGTCGTCCACCCCCGGCGAGGGAGCGGCGGCGGCGGCGGCGGGCGGGGCGGCCTGGGCCGCTGCGACGCCGGAGGCGCCCAGGCTCACGGCCAGGGCGCTTCCGCCGATCAGAAGGCTGCGGATCACGCGACGACGCTCCTCGTTCCGCGCGAAACAGCCGCGCTCGTCGGCGCTAACGCTTAAACGCGAATTCGGTGGCGTACGATCTCGTACACGCTTGACCCGAGCACATAAAGATATCCTTATATGTCCATGGCGCTGAGAGCGGGCGAGCTGGTGGAGGTGTTGCGCGCGGCGGGCGAGCCGACCCGCCTGCGCGTGCTGGCGCTCCTTTCGGGCGAGGAGCTCGCCGTCATGGAGCTGGGTCGCATCCTGGGCCAGAGCCAGCCGCGCGTGTCGCGCCACCTGCGGCTCCTCGTCGAGGCGGGGCTCGTGGAGCGCTTTCCCGACGGCGCGTGGGTGTTCTACCGACTGGCCGCCGCCGAGCCCGCGCGCTCGCTCGTGGCGGACATGCTGGCCCGGCTCGATCCCGCGGACGGCGAGCTCGTCGGCGACGCCGCCCGACTCGACGAGGTCCGCGCCGAGCGCGCCGCCGACGCCGCGGCCTACTTCGGCCGCAACGCCGCGAGATGGGACGAGCTGCGCTCGCTCCATGTCGACGAGGCCGAGGTGGAAGCGGCGATCGCCCGCGCGGCGGGTCCCGGGCGCTTCCGACGCCTCCTGGACCTCGGCACGGGCACGGGGCGCATGCTGGCGCTGCTTGCGCCCCGGGCCGACGAGGCGCTGGGGCTCGACCTGAGCCAGCAGATGCTGAACGTCGCGCGCAGCCACGCCCCGGACGGGGGCGCCCGGTGCGCCCTGCGCCACGGCGACATCACCGCCACAGGCCTGGCCGACGGCTGGGCCGACCTCGTGGTCATCCACCGCGTGCTGCACTACCTCGCCGATCCGGGAGCGGCGGTGTGCGAGGCGGCGCGGCTCGTCGCCCCCGATGGGCGCCTCCTGATCGTCGACTTCGCCCCGCACGCGCTGGAGCACCTGCGCGAACAGCACCAGCACCGCCGACTGGGTTTCTCCACCGAGGAGATGGCGCGCTGGCTCGGGGCTGCAGGGCTCTCGCCCGAGCCGCCGGTGATCCTGCCGCCCACGGAGCCGGGCGTACTGACCGTGATGATCTGGCGCGCCACCCCGGCGCGCGGCCGGGCGGCTGCGCCCGCGCCCTTGCAGTCCGCCGCCTAGGAGCCGTCCCGCGTGAGCGCTTCCGCCGCGGCTGCGGCCGCCCGACCCCCCGTCCCGGACGCCGCGCCGACCGCGCGCGCGCAGGGCGTCATCGCGCGTTCCGCCCGGCGGGGGCCGCGGCCGCTACAGGTGTCCTTCGAGTTCTTCCCGCCCAAGTCGGACGAGGCGGAGGCCCAGCTGTGGGCGGCGGTGCAGAAGCTCGCGCCGCTCGACCCCGCCTTCGTGTCGGTGACCTACGGCGCGGGCGGCTCCACCCGCGAGCGCACCCACCGCACCGTGCGCCGCATGCTGGACGAGACACGCCTGAAGCCCGCCGCCCACCTCACCTGCGTGGACGCCACCCGCGAGGAGGTGGACGCAGTGGTGCGCGACTACTGGGCGGCGGGCGTACGCCACATCGTGGCCCTGCGCGGCGATCCGCCCGGCGGCGCCGGCATCGGCGGCCGTTACCAGCCCCACGCCCACGGCTACGCCAACGCCACCGAGCTCACCGCCGCGATCACCCGCATCGCGCCCTTCGAGGTGAGCGTCGGCTGCTATCCCGAGCACCACCCGGAGACGGGCTCCTTCGACCGCGACCTCGACGTGCTCAAGGCCAAGGTCGACGCCGGGGCCACCCGCGCCATCAGCCAGTTCTTCTTCGACATCGACGCCTTCCTGCGCTGGGCCGAGCGGGTGCGCGCGGCGGGGGTGACCATCCCGATCCTGCCGGGGGTCATGCCGGTGACCAACGTGAAGGCGCTGCGGCGCATGGCCGGCCAGTGCGGGGCCTCGCTGCCCCCTTGGCTCGACGGCCTGTTCGACGGGCTGGACGACGATCCGGAGACGCGCCGCCTCGTGGCCTGCTCGGTGGCCGCCGAGATGTGCGCGCGGCTGGAGGAGGAGGGCTTCGACGAGCTCCACTTCTATACGCTGAACCGCGCCGACCTCGCCTACGCCATCTGCCGGATGCTGGGCGGCCGCGACCGCGCGCGCGCCGACGAGGCGGCGGCGTGAGCGCGCGCGCCGACCGCATCGCCGCGCTGAAGCGGATCGCGCGGGAGCGCATCCTCGTGCTCGACGGCAGTTGGGGCGTCATGTTCCAGCGAGAGGGGCTGGACGAGGCGGACTTCCGCGGCAACCGCTTCGCCGGCCATCCGAGCCCGCTGAAGGGCGACAACGACCTCCTGTGCCTGACGCGGCCCGACCTCGTGACCAAGCTGCACGACGCCTACTTCGCCGCGGGCGCCGACATCTCGGAGACCAACACCTTCAACGCCACCACCATCAGCCAGGCCGACTACGGGCTCGAGGCGGCGGTGCGCGACATCAACCTCGAAGCCGCGCGCCTCGGCCGCGAGAACGCCGACCGTTGGACCGGCGCCGAGCCGCACAAGCCGCGCTTCCTCGCCGGCGCGATCGGCCCGCTCAGCCGCACCCTCTCCATCAGCCCCGACGTCAACGACCCCGGCGCGCGCTCGGTCACGTTCGAGGAGGTGTACGCCGCCTATCGCGAGCAGGCGCGGGCGCTGCACGAGGGGGGCGTCGACCTGTTCCTGATCGAGACCATCTTCGACACGCTGAACGCCAAGGCCGCGATCAAGGCGGTGATGGACCTGGAGGACGAGGGGCTCGAGCCCCTGCCGATCTGGCTCTCCGGCACTATCACCGACCGCTCGGGCCGCACCCTCTCGGGGCAGACGGTGGAGGCGTTCTGGAACAGCGTGCGCCACGCGCGGCCGTTCGCGGTCGGGCTGAACTGCGCGCTGGGCGCCGACCTCATGCGCCCGCACATCGCCGAGCTAAGCCGTGTGGCCGACACGCTCGTCTCCGCCTACCCCAACGCGGGCCTGCCCAACGCCATGGGCGAGTACGACGAGGAGCCGCACCAGACCGGCCACGCGCTGGAGGGCTGGGCGCGCGACGGTCTCGTCAACATCGTGGGCGGCTGCTGCGGCACCACGCCCGAGCACATCGCCTGCGTGGCCGGGGGCGTGGCGGGAGTCGCGCCCCGCGCGGTACCCGAACGGCCGAAGGCTCTGCGCCTTTCCGGCCTCGAAGCGTTCGAGCTGGCGTGACCGGCCGCCCCGATCCCGCGCTCGCCTTGTCGCAGGTGGAGGTCGAGGCGCTGCGCACCCTGCGCACGCGGCTGAACAAGCCCGCGACGAGCGACGCCGCCTCCGCCACGCTCGGCCGCGTCTTCTTGGCTGTCATGGCCCGCAACGGCGTCGAGCCCGCGGCCGACCCCGCCGGCCTTGCCCTGCTGGAGGCGACGCTCGGCCGCGAGCCGCGTACGCTCACCGCCGCGGTCCGGGGCGCGGCGGGGATGGCCAACCTGCGCCTCCTCACCGCCCTCCTGGCCCGACGCCTCGCCGCCAGCACCGCGGATTGGCGCGCCCTGCAGACCGCCAGCGCGCCTCAGGCCGCGATCTCCCGCCGCCTCCAGCTCGCCGGCCGCGAGCCTGACCCCCACGCCGCCGCATGACCGACGCCGCTCCCCGCGCCCAGTTCGTCAACATCGGCGAGCGGACCAACATCACCGGGTCCGCCAAGTTCAAGAAGCTGATCCTGGACGGCGACTACACCGCCGCACTGGCGGTCGCGCGCCAGCAGGTGGAGGCGGGCGCCCAGGTCATCGACGTCAACATGGACGAGGGCCTGCTCGACTCGAAGCGGGCCATGGTCACCTTCCTCAACCTCATCGCCGCCGAGCCCGACATCTCGCGCGTGCCGGTCATGGTCGACAGCTCCAAGTGGGAGGTAATCGAGGCGGGTCTGCAGTGCGTGCAGGGCAAGGCCATCGTCAACTCGATCTCGCTGAAAGAGGGCGAGGCGAAGTTTCTCGACCAGGCGCGCGCGTGCCTGCGCTACGGCGCGGCGGTGGTGGTGATGGCCTTCGACGAACAGGGCCAGGCCGACACGCGCGCCCGCAAGGTCGAGATCTGCACTCGCGCCTATCGCACGCTGGTCGACCGCCTGGGCTTGCCGCCCGAGGACATCATCTTCGATCCCAACATCTTCGCGGTGGCCACGGGGATCGAGGAGCACGATACCTACGCCGTCGACTTCATCGAGGCTTGCCGGGAGATCAAAGCTACGCTGACGCACGCCCGCGTCTCAGGCGGCGTGTCGAACGTGAGTTTCAGCTTCCGCGGCAACGAGCCCGTGCGCCGGGCCATCCATAGCGTGTTCCTCTATCACGCGGTCGCGGCCGGCATGGACATGGGCATCGTCAACGCGGGCGACCTCCCCGTGTACGACGACATCCCCGTCGAGCTGCGCGAGGCGGTGGAGGACGTGATCCTCAACCGCCCGCAGCGGACCAACGTCACCAATACCGAGCGGCTGGTCGATCTCGCGCCGACTTATAAGGGCGACAAGGCGGCCGCACGGGTCGTCGACCTCGCCTGGCGCGATCAGCCCGTGGCCGAGCGGCTGGCCCACGCGCTGGTGAAGGGGATCACCGACTGGATCGAGGCCGACACGGAGGAGGCCAGGGCGGCCGCGGACCGGCCGCTGCACGTGATCGAGGGCCCGCTGATGGACGGGATGAACCGCGTCGGCGACCTCTTCGGGGCGGGCAAGATGTTCCTGCCGCAGGTGGTGAAGTCCGCGCGGGTGATGAAGCAGGCCGTCGCCTACCTCCTGCCCTTCATGGAGGCGGAGAAGGCGGGGCAGGTGCGTCAGGCCGCAGGCAAGATCCTGATGGCTACCGTGAAAGGCGACGTCCACGACATCGGCAAGAACATCGTGGGCGTCGTACTCCAGTGCAACAACTACGAGGTCATCGACCTCGGCGTAATGGTTCCCGCCGATCGTATCCTCGACGAGGCGCAGAAACACGGTGTCGACATGGTCGGGCTGTCCGGCCTGATCACGCCGTCCCTCGACGAGATGGTGTTCGTGGCGCAGGAGATGGAGCGGCGGGGGATGTCGATCCCGCTCCTGATCGGCGGCGCCACCACCTCGCGCACGCACACCGCGGTGAAGATCGAGCCGGCCTACCGGCGCGGGCCCACCACCTATGTGCTCGACGCCTCACGCGCCGTCGGCGTGGTGTCCGGCCTCCTCGGCGCGGAGCGCGACGTGCATGTGGCGCAGACCCGTGCGGACTACGTGCGGGTCCGCGAGCAGTTCGCGCGCGGCCGGGAGGTGAAGAGCCGTACGTCCCTCGCCGACGCCCGCGCCAATCCGTTCCGGATCGACTGGTCGGGCTATGAGCCGATGCGGCCGTCGTTCCTGGGCGTGCGCAGCTTCGACGCCTGGGACCTGGCCGATCTCGCCGAGGTGGTCGACTGGTCGCCCTTCTTCGCTAGCTGGGACCTGGTCGGCCGATACCCCGACATCCTGCAGGACGACGTGGTGGGGGAGGCCGCGCGCGAGCTCTGGGCCGACGCCAAGCCGTTGTTCGACCGCATCGTCTCCGAGCGCCTGTTCACCGCGCGCGGCGTGGTCGGCTTCTGGCCCGCCAACGCCAGTGACGACGACGTCGTGCTGTGGATCGACGAGACGCGCTCGGCCGAGCTCGCCCGCTTCCACACCCTTCGCCAGCAGATGGGCAAGTCGGCCGGCAAGCCCAACACCGCGCTTTCGGACTTCGTGGCCGCCCGCGGCGTCGCCCCCGACTACCTGGGCGCGTTCGCCGTCACCGCGGGGCACGGCGAGGCGGCGCTGTCGGCCGAATACCGCGCCCGGGGCGACGACTATTCGGCCATCATCGTCACCGCCCTGGCCGACCGGCTGGCGGAGGCCTTCGCCGAACGGCTGCACCAGCGCGTCCGCACCGAGCTTTGGGGCCATGCGCCGGACGAGCGGCTCGACGCCGCCGGGCTGATCGCGGAGCGCTACACGGGGATCAGGCCCGCCCCCGGCTACCCCAGCCAGCCCGACCACACGGAGAAGGCCACCCTCTTCCGCCTGCTGGACGCCGAAGCGCGCGCCGGCATGGGCCTGACGGAAAGCTTCGCCATGACTCCGCCCGCCAGCGTCTCCGGCCTCTACTTCGCCCACCCGCGGAGCCACTACTTCGGCGTGGGTAAGATCGACCGCGACCAGGTGGAGGACTACGCGCGTCGCAAGCGTTGGCCGGTCGAGACCGCCGAGCGCTGGCTGGCCCCCATCCTCAACTACGACCCTGTCGCCCCCCGCCGCGAAGCGGCGGCGTAAGCGGACGTAGCTTGGCGACCATCCGAGAGAACATCTTGCGAACGGGAACGAAAGGTGCACAGATGAGCGGGTCGGCGCGACGCGCCCGCGGGGCCCGCAGTCCGCCCCCGGACGCCGCGGGAATCGTGGCAGAGGGAAGGGCGGATCAATGAACCAGGCGGCTTTGAGACTCGTGGGCAAGGAAGACGGCGACAAGCAGCGGGCCCTGGAGGCGGCGCTGTCCCAGATCGATCGCGCTTTCGGCAAGGGCTCGGTCATGCGCCTGGGCTCGAAGTCGAAGCTCGACATCGAGGTGATACCCACGGGCTCGCTGGGGCTGGACTTGGCGCTGGGCGTCGGCGGCGTTCCCAAGGGGCGCGTGGTCGAGATTTATGGGCCGGAGTCGTCCGGCAAGACCACGCTCGCGCTGCACATCGTGGCCGAGGCGCAGCGCGGCGGCGGCACCGCCGCCTTTGTCGACGCCGAGCACGCGCTGGATCCGGCCTATGCGGGCAAGCTGGGCGTCAACCTCGACGAACTCCTCGTCTCCCAGCCCGACACGGGCGAGCAGGCGCTGGAGATCGTCGACACGCTGGTGCGCTCGGGCGCGGTGGACGTCGTCGTGGTCGACTCGGTCGCGGCGCTGACGCCCAAGGCCGAGATCGAGGGCGAGATGGGCGACAGCCTGCCCGGACTGCAGGCGCGCCTGATGAGCCAGGCGCTGCGTAAGCTGACGGCCTCCATCTCCAAGTCTAAGACCATCGTGATCTTCATCAACCAGATCCGCATGAAGATCGGCGTCATGTACGGCAGTCCTGAGACCACTACCGGCGGCAACGCGTTGAAGTTCTACGCCTCCGTGCGCCTCGACATCCGCCGAACCGGCTCCATCAAGAGCCGAGACGAGGTGATCGGCAACAACGTCCGCGTCAAAGTGGTGAAGAACAAGGTGGCGCCGCCCTTCCGCGAGGTCGAATTCGACATCATGTACGGTGAAGGCATCTCCAAGATCGGGGAGATCATCGACCTGGGCGTCAAGGGTGGCGTGATCGAGAAGTCGGGCTCCTGGTTCTCCTACAACTCGACGCGGATCGGGCAAGGGCGCGAGAACGTACGCGAGTTCCTGCGCACCAATCCAGACATGGCGCGCGAGATCGAGACCGCAGTGCGTCGCAACTCGAGCGTGATCGCCGAGGAGTTGCTCGGCACGCCGGAGCCCGACGAGGACTAAGGGCGTCAGGGATCGGCCGAGGCCTTCGTTCGGCGGCGGCGCGGCTGCGTGCTAGGCCGCTTCGACCGGAGGTCGCCCTTGAAACATGCCGACGACGATAAGCCCGCCGACGGGCCGGACGAGCTGTCTGGCCTCACGCGCCTGCAACTCGACCTCGTCCGCATGCAGCAGGCCATGATCGCCAGCGGCGAGCGGCTTGTGCTGGTGCTGGAGGGTCGAGACGGGGCGGGCAAGGACGGCGCGATCAAGCGGATCATCGCCCACCTCTCGACCCGCGCCACCCGCGTCGTCGCCTTGCCCAAGCCTTCCGACCGCGAGGGAGGGCAGTGGTTCCTGCAACGCTACGTCGCCCACCTGCCGGCAGCGGGCGAGTTCGTGATCTTCAATCGATCCTGGTACAACCGGGCGGGGGTCGAGGTGGTCATGGGCTTCTCGACGCCGCCGCAACAGGCGGAATTCCTCCGCGACGCCCCCGATTTCGAGCGGATGCTGGTCGAGAGCGGCGTGCGCCTCGTCAAGGTCTGGCTGGACATCTCCAAGGACGAACAGGCGGAGCGACTGGAGGCGCGGCGAACCGATCCGCTCAAGGCGCTCAAGGTGTCGGACATGGACGCGGTCGCCCAGGCGAAGTGGGACGACTACACCGCCGCCCGCGACGTCATGCTCGCCCGCACCTCGACCATGGTCGCGCCGTGGTGGTGCGTGCGCGCCGACAAGAAGCCCCGCGCCCGTCGCGCCCTCATCCGCCACATCCTGCGGGAGGCCGCGGCGCCCGAGATCGCGCGGGGGGTCGAGGGACCCGATCCCGAGGTTCTGTTCCGCTTTGAGCCCGCCGCCCTGACCGACGGCCGCCTGGCGCGCTGACGCCCCGGTTCGCACGCGGGCCAGGGCCGTCCCCTAGCGAGTGAGCCTGACGGTCGCGCCCGGCGCGCCCTCCGAGAACCGCCCCACGATCGTCGCCTGCGAGAATCCGGCGGCGTGCGCGCGGTTCAGCACCGCCTCGGCCGCCTCGGGCGCGACCGCCGCGAGGAGGCCGCCCGAGGTCTGCGGGTCGCACAAGAGGTCGCGTCGCCAGTCGTCCAGTTCGGCCGGCAGTCGCACCGCCTCGCCATAGCTCGCCCAGTTGCGCGTCGAAGCCCCCGTGCGCACGCCCGTGCGCGCCAGCGCCTCGGCCCCCGCCAGGATGGGTGTGGCGTCAGCGTCGACCTCGACGGCCAGCCCCGAGCCGCGCGCCATCTCCAGCGCGTGGCCGAGAAGACCGAAGCCCGTCACGTCGGTCAACGCGTGGACCCCGGGCAGGGCGGCGAGCTGGGGCCCGATGTCGTTCAGCCGCGTGGTCGAGGCCAGGAGCGTCGCGTAGCCGTCCGCGTCGAGCCGCCCGGCCTTGAGCGCGGCGGAGAACACGCCCACGCCCAGCCCCTTGGTGAGCATGAGGAGGTCGCCCGCCCGCGCTCCGCGGTTGGTCAGCACCCGCTCGGGATGCACGAGCCCCAGCGCGACAAGGCCATAGATCGGCTCGGCGCTGTCGATCGAGTGCCCGCCGGCCACGGGCACGCCCGCGTCGGCGCACACGGAGGCGCCCCCTTCCAGCACGCGCGCGATCACCTCCGGCGAGAGGCGCGCGACCGGCATGCCGACGATGGCTAGGGCGAAGATCGGGCGGCCGCCCATGGCGTAGACGTCCGACAGGGCGTTGGTGGCCGCGATCCGCCCGAAATCGAAGGGGTCGTCGACCACCGGCGTGAAGAAGTCGGTGGTGGCCACCAGCGCTTGTTCGGCGTTGAGCCGCCACACCGCGGCGTCGTCGGAAGTCTCGGTTCCCACGAGGAGCTCAGGAAAGGCGGCCGCGGCGGGCGTGCGGCGGAGGATGTCGGCCAGGACGGCGGGCGCGAGCTTGCAGCCGCAGCCGCCGCCGTGCGCCAGTTCGGTCAGCCGGGGGGCGTCGGATGGATCAACGGCGGCCATGGCGGCTCCCAGCGCGTGAGGGCCGCGCTATACCCGCGGCGGATGCGGAAGGGGAGCGGCGTGGACGCAGGCGATGGGCGTGGCGGCGAAGCACTTGCGGTCGGGCTGCGCGCCCTGCCGTCGGTGAACCGCCTGCTCGAGCTCTGGCCCGCTGGCGGCAGCGACGGCCGCGAGGTGGTCTCGGCGGCGCTGCGCGGCGTGCTGGACGACGCCCGTCAGGCGCTCCGGGCGGGCGCGGCGGCGGACATCTCGCCGGATGCGCTGATCGCGGCGGCGCAGGCGCGGCTTCCGGCCGCGTCCACGCTCACCCTGCGGCGCGTGATCAACGCGGCGGGTGTGGTCGTCCACACCAATCTCGGGCGTGCTCCGCTCGCCCTCTCCGCCCAGCGCGCGATGATCGAAGCGGCCGGCTACGCCAACCTCGAGTTCGACCTGGAGTCGGGATCGCGCGGCCTGCGCGGGGCGGGCGTCGAGCCGATCCTGCGCGATCTCACGGGCGCGGAGGCGGCGCTCGCCGTCAACAACGCGGCGGCGGCGGTGCTGCTCGCCCTGTCGGCGCTGGCGGGGGGCGGGGAGGTGGTGGTCAGCCGGGGCGAGCTGGTCGAGATCGGCGGCGGTTTCCGCATCCCCGACGTCATCGCCCAGGGGGGCGCCCGGCTTGTGGAGGTCGGCTCCACCAACAGGACGCGCTTGGCCGACTATGCGGCGGCGATCACCGACCGCACCCGCGTGCTCCTGAAGGTGCATCAGAGCAACTACCGCATCGTGGGCTTCACGGCGGAAGCCGGGCTGGCCGAGCTCGCGGAGCTGGCGCGGGCGCGCGGGCTCCTCCTGATGCACGATCTGGGTGGCGGGGCGTTGGGCGCGCTGGCTACGCCGGACCGGGTGGAGGAGCCGACCGTCGGCCAGTCGCTCGCGGCGGGGGCCGACCTTACGGCCTTCAGCGGCGACAAGCTCCTGGGCGGCCCCCAGGCGGGGCTCCTCGTGGGGAGGCGCGCGGCGCTTGATCCGCTCCGGCGTCATCCGCTTCTGCGGGCGGTGCGCCTGGACAAGATTACTCTGGCGGCGCTGGAGGCGACGCTGCGGCTCCACCAGGATCCGGAGCGGGCGCGTCGGGAGGTCCCCGTGCTGCGCATGCTGGCCCAGTCGCGCGGGGAGGTCGCGGCGCGCGCCGAACGCCTGCGCGCCTCGCTCGACGGCGCGCTCGGGGCGGAGATCGTCGAGACGGAGGCCTTCACAGGCGGCGGCGCCTTGCCCGGCGAAGCGCGCGAGAGCGTCGCCTTGGCGGTCGCCGCGCCCGGCCTGAGCGCGGACGGGCTCGCGCGGCGCCTGCGGCTTGGGACGCCCGCCGTGGTCGGGCGCGTCAACGCTGGCCGCCTGCTGCTCGACCTCTACGCTGTTTCCGAGGCCGAGGTGGAGGAGGTGGCGGCCGCGGTGCGGGCCGCCGTCACCGAGCCGCCGGGCGCGCGCGAGTGACCGCCCCGCCCCGGCGCGTGCTGGGCGTCATCGGCCACGTTGACCACGGCAAGACGGCGCTCGTGCGCGCTCTGACCGGCGTGGAGACCGACCGCCTGCCCGAGGAGCGTCGCCGCGGGCTTTCCATCGCGCTCGGGTTCGCGCTGGCGCGGCTGGGCGCGCTCGAGGCCGACGTGATCGACATGCCCGGCCACGAGCGCTTCGTGAGGACCATGGTCGGCGGCGCGAGCGGGGTGGACGCTGTGTTGGTCGTCGTCGCGGCGACTGAGGGGGTGCGCCCGCAGACGGTCGAGCACGTGGAGGTGGCCTCGCTCCTGGGGGTGCGTCGCGCCGTGGTCGCGCTCACCAAGGCCGACCTGGCCGACGCCGCCCAGCTCGCCGCGGCGGCCCGGGGCGCCGCCGACCTCCTCGCCCGGCACGGCGTCGAGGCGCGGTCGCCCGTGCCGGTGTCTAGCTTGACGGGGGCGGGGGTGGAGCTGCTCCGCCAGAACCTCGAGGCGCTCCTGACCGAAACGCCCACGCGCGGGGACGACG
Source organism: uncultured Caulobacteraceae bacterium (assembly GCA_964242625.1). Lineage (GTDB taxonomy): Bacteria > Pseudomonadota > Alphaproteobacteria > Caulobacterales > Caulobacteraceae > JASLDZ01. The sequence continues at coordinate 182,264 of CAXTAO010000001.1, forward strand.
GCTTCGCCTGGATGCCGCTCGATCGCGCTTTCACCTTGGCGGGTCTCGGAACGGTGGTCACCGGCGCGCTGCGGCGTGGGCCGATTGCGGTCGGCGATCCGCTGGAACTCACGCCGTCGGGCGCGCCCGTGCGCGTGCGGGGGCTGCAGCGGCAAGGGGCGGCGGTGGTGGCGGCGCCTCCTGGCGGCCGGCTCGCCGTCAACCTGCGCGACGTCGAGCCGGCGGCGGCCGGTCGCGGCGCCGCCCTGGCTTCGCCGGGCCTGCTCGCCGCCTCGCGCTGGTGGAGCGTGGAGCTGACGGCGGCGGCGACCTCGCCCGAACTGGCCGACGGCGCGCGCGTTGTCGTGATGCACGGCACGGGGGAGACGGAGGCGCGGACGAGGCTGCTCGACCGCTCGGTGCTCGCCCCCGGCGAGACCGCGCCCGCCCAACTCCACTTCAGCCGGCCAGTCGTGTCCCCCGCGCGCGAGCGCTTCGTGCTTCGCAGCGCCTCTCCCGCGCGGACCCTGGGCGGCGGGCGCGTGCTCGATCCGGAGGCGACGCGGCTACGCCGGGGCGATCCGGCCGACCTCTCCGCGATGGCCGCGCTCGCCGGCGCGCCCGACGCTGGCGCGCTGGTCCGCGAGGTCCTGGCGCGCGAGGCGGCCGCGGGCGTTTCCACGCTGCGCCTGGCCCGCTTGGCGGGGGTGGGCGCGGCGCGCGCGCGATCCTTGGCGGAGCCGTCGGCGTTCGCCCTGCGCGGGGAGGTGTGGGTCGACCGCGCCGCTTGGCGGGACGCCGCCGCCCGCCTGTCACGCCTGCTCGAGCGGGAGGAGGTTGCGCAGCCGCGCGGGACGCCCGTGCGGCGCCTGAGGTCGCTGGCGCCGGATGTGGGGGCGCCCGTGCTCGAGGCGCTCTTGGCGCGGATGGCGGCGACGGGGCTCGTCGCGCTGGAGGGCGGGCTCGTGCGCCCGCTCCACGCCGCGCGCGAAGCGGCGAGAGTGCGCACTGGCCGCGACCTGGCGGCGAAGCTGGCCGATAGCCTGCGCCGTGGCGGCCTGGCGCCTCCCGATCCCGAAGGTCCGCCGCGCGAGGTGAAGGGCGCGGTGGAGAGGTTGGTGCGCGAAGGCGTGCTCGTGCGCACCTACGACCGGGTGCAGAAGCGCGAGGTGATCTTCCACCGGGACGCAGTGGACGAGGCGCGTCGCCTACTGCGGCCGCTCCTCGTGGGGGAAGGGCTACGCGTGTCGGAGGCGGGGGCGGCGCTCGGGGTGTCCCGCAAGTACTCTGTGCCTCTCCTCGAGCACCTGGACGCCGTCCAGTTCACCCGTCGCGACGGCGACCGGCGCGTGCTTGGCCGCGGCGCTTCGGCCTGATAGGCCGGGAGGGGGAGGCGAACGGGGTCTGGTGGCCCTCCTGGTCTTCAAAACCAGCGGACCGCCAACCGCGGTCGGTGGGTTCGATTCCCATCCGCCTCCGCCATCCTCCCGGGTGGGGACGCTCGTCCGTCAGGCCGCGCGGGGCAGGTTGCGGGGCTGGCTGAAGCGGAAGGAGATCTCCGGCCGCGCCGCGCTCTCGTCGCCGACCGCCATCACCGAGACGCGGAGCATAGCGCCGCCCGCCAGGGTGCAGAGCGCGGCCGCCTTGACCAGCGCCTCGGCACCCTCGTCGTCGTCGCGCGCGCGACACAGCCAGGAGGCGCCCAGCAGGGCCATGGGGGCCAGCACGCCCAGCCCCGTGGCGGCGAGCCGCTCGGTCTTGCCCCAGGCTCCCGCGTGCGCCTGCTCCAGCCCGGTCTCGTGCAGGCGCGCGTCTTGCACCGCGCCCGCCGCGAGCTCGACCGCCAGCGCGCCCGCGCCCACCACCTCCAGTGCGCGCTGGGCTGAGCGGTCGCGTTCGCCGAGGCGCAGCGCCGCCGCGGCCGCCGCCACCGCCGATGCGCTGAAGCGAACCGCTAGCGCGCGCGGCGCCGCCGCCCAGCTCGGCGTCGAGGTCGAGGAAAGCAGCGACGCGGTGTAGACCGATAGCCCCATGCCGGCGGCTGCGGCCGGCGCATGCGCGATCCGCGCGGCGGGGCGCAGCCAAGTGCGCCAGCTCGGCCGCAGGTCGCCGAGGAGCTGCGCACCCATCGCGGGGAGCGCCGTCGCGCTGAACGCCATCAGGATCCAGGTGCCGATCGACATGGGCGACGTGGGCTTGGCCACCCGCAGCATGTTGTAGAAGCGCTTGGGGCTGTGGAGGTCCCACACCAGCAGGATCGACCCCAGCGTGGGCGCGAGCGTCATCAGCCATCGCGCCCGCCGGACGAGGGGCGCGAACCTGCCAGGCGCGACCGCATCGGCTAGTCCGCTGAGAAGCGCCGACGAGCCTGACAGGCCCGCCAGGAAGATGTAGCCGCCGACCATCCAGTTGTTGAACGGCGCGGGTTTCAGCTGGGAGCGGCCGTAGTAGGTCGGTCCACGCCAGCCGGGCCGCCGTCCGTCCCCCGCCCGCGGCGAGGGGCGGGGCGTGGTGGACTCGTGCTCGGGCTTGCCGCCTTCGCGTGCGTCGGGTCGGGCCGAGCCGCGGGGGCGGCGCGACAAGTCGGTCATCGTCATCGGCGGCTCTCGCGGGCGTCGGACGAGGTGGCGGCGAAGACGGCGAGCGCGGCGGCGGCGAAGGCGGCCATGGCCGTCAGCCCGGCGGCGAGCGCCGGCTTCACGCGATTGGAGGCGCGGGTGGGCGCCACGGGCAGGTTGTACACCTCCGGCCGGGCGGTGAGCAGGAAGAAGGCGTTCAGGTACTCCAGCCCGCCGGTGGCGCCCGGGGTGTCGGGCGCACCGTAGAGGTAGGCGGTCGAGACCCCCCGCTCATGCAGGTGCTCGACGCGATCCTTGGCGCGCGCAACGAGGTCGCCCACCTCGCCGAACATGATCGAGTCGGTCGGGCACGACTTGGCGCAAGCGGGTTCGAGCCCGCCCTTTAGCCGGTCGTAGCACAGCGTGCACTTGTGCGCCTTGCCGTCGAGCTTGGAGACGTCGATCACGCCGAACGGGCAGGCGGGCACGCAGTAGCCGCAGCCGTTGCAGATGTCCTGCTGCACGACGACCGTGTCGAACTCGGTCTTCCACAGGGAGCCGGTGGGGCAAGCCTCCAGGCACGGCGGATTGTGGCAGTGCTTGCACACGTCGCTCATCATCAGCCAGCCGGACTGGTAGGGCGTCTCCACGTCGGTGCGTACGCCCTGGCCGCCGTTCAGTCCGTCCATCTCAATGAAGTTGACGTGGCGCCAGGTGTTGGCCGAAAGTGCGCTGGTGTTGTCGTAGCTGTCGCCGGTCAGACCGATGTCGTCGGCGGGGAGGTTGTTCCACTCCTTGCACGCCACCTCGCACGCCTTGCAGCCGATGCAGACGGTCGTGTCGGTGAAGAAGCCGTAGCTCTTGCCGGGCTCGATCTTCACGCCGGCGGTCAGCTCCGCCTCGTCGGGGATCATCGCCTTGAGCGTGCTCTGCGTGTAGTCCTGCAGCCGCGGGTGGAAGGCGTTCATGCGCTCAGGCCTCGCAAAGGTCGACGGACTGGGCGAGGAGGCCGATGATCTTCTTTCCCTCCTTGTACTTCACCTGCACCTTCGCCTGTCGGTGCATGAGCGGGCGCAGTTGACCCGTCTCGGTGGAGGCCAAGGGGCTCAGAACGAAGAGATGGCTGACCCCCTCGCCGTCGGTCAACTGGAAGCGGCTCTCTTGCACGATGGTGACCACTCCCGTCATCGTCGCCATGCCGCGCTCCCGGGCCTCCACGGCCACCCCGACTGAACCGACGGGCTTGGGACAGGTTGCCGCACGGTCGGCGACTTTGGTAGTCTGCCTATCGTCGGAACCGGCTTGGTAAGGGCGGGTTGACCCGGCGTAGCGAGCGGAGTGCGTATGGCCAAGCTGCGCGAAGGCCTGATGAACCGGGCGACGTCCTTCCTGCGGGACTGGACGTTGCCGCGCCAGCTCGCGGGCGGCGATCCGCTCAAGGCGGCGGCGAAGTCGACACTCTCGACCACCTGGCGACCCCGGCTCGAAGAGGCCGACGCGGTCGGCACCAGCGTATGCCCCTACTGCGCGGTGGGCTGCGGCCAGCTGATCTACGTCAAGGACAAGAAGCCCATCCACATCGAGGGCGACCCTCGATCGCCGGTCAACCAGGGCACGCTCTGCCCCAAGGGCGCGGGCACGCTCGGCATGCTGCTCTCGCCCCAGCGCGAGACCTACGTGCTCCACCGCGAGCCTTTCGCCACCGAGTGGGTGCGCAAGCCGCTGGACTGGGCGATGGAGCGGGTGGCCCAACTCACCAAGCAGGTGCGCGACGAGACCTTCGTGCACAAGCTGCCCGACGGGCGAGTGGTGAACCAGACCATGGGGCTGGCCACGCTGGGCGGCGCCACCATGGACAACGAAGAGAACTACCTCATCAAGAAGCTCTTCGGCGGAGGTCTTGGCGTCGTCTCGATCGAGAACCAAGCCAGAATTTGACATTCATCATCGGTCCCCAGTTTGGGGGCCACGTTCGGACGCGGCGCGGCGACCATGGCCCTGTGGGACCTGGAGAACGCCGACTGCGTACTCGTGATGGGCTCCAACATGGCGGAGAACCATCCGATCGCCTTCCGCTTCGTGGTGGAGGCGCAGCGCCGCGGCGGCAAGATCATCCACGTCGACCCGCGCTTTACGCGCACGTCCGCCCTGGCCGACATCCACGCCCACATGCGCTCGGGCTCGGACATCGCCTTCCTGGGCGGGCTGATCAACTACATGCTGGTGCACGACCTGTGGTGGCGCGAGTTCGCCATGGCCTACACCAACATCGCCATGATCGTGGACGGCGGCTACGAAGATCCCGAGACGCTGGGCGGGATCTTCTCCGGCTTCAACAAGGACGCCAAGAGCTACGCTGAGGACACCTGGCAGCCCGAGGGCAAGGTCGAGTCGAGCGCCGCGGGAATGGTGGAGCCGCCGCTGCAGCATGAATCGGACGGCGCGCCTTTCGAGAGCATGACGAAGGGTCCGCCGCCTTCGGATCCCACGCTGCAGCATCCGAACTGTGTCTATCAAATCCTGCGACGCCACTACGCCCGCTACACCCCCGAGATGGTGGAGCGCGTCTGCGGCGTGCCGGCGGCGACCTTCGAGACCATCGCGCGCACCCTGGCCGAGAACTCGGGCCGCGAGCGCACCACCGCCATCTGCTACGCCGTCGGCTGGACGCACCAGACGGTCGGCGTGCAGATCATCCGCGCCGCCTCCATGCTGCAGGGGCTGATGGGCAACATCGGCCGGCCGGGCGGGGGCATCATGGCGCTGCGGGGCCATGTGTCGATCCAGGGCTCGACCGACATCCCCACGCTCTATCACAGCCTGCCGGGCTACCTCGCCCAGCCCAAGGCGGACGACAAGCACAAGGATCTCGCCAGCTACCTTGAGCACGAGACGCCCGCGACCGGGTGGTGGGCCAATACGCCCAAGTACGTCGTTAGCCTCCTCAAGGCCTGGTACGGCGACGCGGCGACCGAGGACAACGGCTTCGCCTATCACAACCTGCCGCGCCTCCTCGCCGACATGAGCCAGGAGCCGATGCGCCTTTCCATGGCCAACGGGCTGATCAAGGGCGACTTCATCTTCGGACAGAACCCGGTGGTGGGCTCGACCAACGGCAAGATCACCGAGAAGGGGCTGGCCAAGCTCGAATGGCTGGTCGTGCGCGACTTCGCCATGACCGAGACCGCCGACTTCTGGCGCGACGGCCGGCTCGTGCGCAACGGCGAGACCTCGCCGGAGGAGATCGGCACGGAGGTGTTCTTCTTCCCCGCCGCCATGCCGGGCGAGAAGGAGGGCACAGTCACCAACACGAGCCGGCTCGTGCAGTGGCACGACCACGTGGCCGAGGCCCCAGGCGACAGCCGGTCGGACCTATGGTTCGTGCACAAGCTCGGCCTGCGGCTGAAGGAACTCTACGCCGGCTCGACCGACGTGCGAGACAAGGCGATCCACGACCTCACCTGGGACTATCCCGAGAAGCCCGACGATCCGCGCGGCGAGCCCGATGCGGAGGCCGTGCTGATGGAGATCAACGGCTGGACCACCGCCGACCGCCGCCAGGTCAAGCAGTTCCAGGACTTGAAGGACGACGGATCGACCGCGGCGGGCTGCTGGATCTATACGGGCGTGTTCCCCGAGGCGGGCCGTAACGTCGCGCGCTCGCGCGTGCCCGACGCGCCGGGCGAGATGACCAGCCACTCGGGCTGGGCGTTCGCCTGGCCGCACAACCGGCGAACCATGTACAATCGCGCTTCCGCCGACCCGGACGGCAAACCGTGGTCCGAGCGCAAGAAGATGATTTGGTGGGACGAGAAGACGGCCGCCTGGACGGGCTACGACGTGCCCGACTACATCCCCAACAAGCGGCCCGACTATCGGCCCGACTGGTCGAAGCCGCAGCGCGGCATGGACGCGATCGGCGGCGACCGGCCCTTCATCATGGAAGCCGACGGCCTTATCCAGATCTACGCCGCCTCGGGCCTGCGGGACGGGCCCCTGCCCACGCACTATGAGCCGGCCGAGAGCCCGGTGCGCAACGCGCTCTACCCCGACCAGCAGGCCAACCCGACCATGATGGTGTGGGACCGGCCGGGCAACGAGCTGCACGCGCCGGCGGACCCGCGCTTCCCCTACGTCTTCACGACCTACCGGCTGACCGAGCTGCACTGCGGCGGCATCCCGACCCGGATCATGCCGCACACCGCCGAGCTCCAGCCCGAGGCCTTCGTCGAGGTCTCGCCCGAACTCGCCGCCGAACTCGGCATCGAGAACACCGGCTGGACGACGATCTCCTCCCTGCGCGGCGAGATCGAGGTGAAGGCGTTGGTCACGCCACGGATCAAGCCCTTCGTGATCGACGGGCGCACCGTGCACCAGATCGGCATGCCCTACGTGTTCGGACCCAAGGGGTACGCCCGCGGCGAGCCGGCCAACGTCCTCCTGGCCATCGTCGGCGACGCCAACACCTCGATCCACACCACCAAGGCGCTCACGGTGAACCTCAGGGCCGGACGCCGCGCGCGCGAAGCGTCGGCCCCCCAGGCGGCGGTTGCGGCCGAATGAGCGGCGACGAGGCGGAGCCTGGCCGAGAGGCGCTGAAGCTCTTCGACGAGGTGCTGGCCGCCCGGCCGGAGAAGGACGGGATGAAGCTCACTGCGCTGAACAAGAGCCTCTGCGCCTGGCGCGACGCGATCATCGCGCGCCACCGCGAGGCGCCGCTCGCGCCGGAGGAGCGGGACGGGCTTGAGCGGCTGAACGGCGTTATCGGCGTGGCATTCGGCGTGCAATTCCCACAGGGCGCCGTGCCGTGGGACGAATTCACCGCTGCGCGGGGCTGGCTGGCCGCCCTTCTCGCGCCGATAGATCACCAGCTTGGCTGAGCCGCCGTCGAACGTCCGCGAGGCGACACGGCGCGGGGTGCTTGCAGGCGCCGCCGCGCTCGCCACGCCGGCGGCGGCCGCGCCGCGCGACTGGAGTTCGCTCGCGCTCGCCGTGCGCGCCGAGATGGCCTGGGCCTGGGCGCACTATCGTGAGCGCGCCTGGGGCAAGGACCAGATCAAGCCCGTCTCCGGCGGCGTGGAGGCCTATCCGATCAAGGGCGGCCCGCACCTTGGCCTCACCCTGATCGAGGCGCTCGACACGCTCTGGGTCATGGGGCTGGACGCCCAGTTCGAGGACGGCGTGCGCTGGGTGCGCGACCACGCGCGCTTCGACGTGGACGGCGAGCTGTCGGTGTTCGAGACCTCCATCCGGCTGGTCGGCGGGCTCCTGTCGGCGCACCACGCCTGCGGCGATGCCGTGCTGCTCGAGCGTGCGCACGATCTCGCGACGCGGCTTCTCCCCGCGTTCGACACGCCCACGGGGCTGCCCTGGGGTGTGATCAACCTCAAGACCGGCGCGATGCGCGAGCGCCGCAACAGCCCCGCGGGCTGCGCCACCTACCTGCCCGAGTGGGGGAAGCTCAGCCAGCTGACGGGCGACCGCCGCTTCCACGACGCGGCCAAGCGCGCGACGGTCGCGATCTACGACCGGCGCTCCGCCATTGGGCTCGTGCCCGTGTCGGTCGACGTGGTGAGCGGCCGCTGGCTGGACCGGCGTGCGACCGTGGGCTCCTACGGCGACAGCTTCTACGAGTACCTGTGGGACGGCTGGCAGCTCCTCGGCGACGCCGACTGCCGTCGCATGTACGACAGCTGCACCGCCGCTATCCTGGCGCATCAGCGCGACGTGGTGAGCGGCGATCTCTGGTTCGCCGACGTGGACTACGAGACCGGCGCGCGGCTGAACCGGCGCGAGGACGAGCTGGCGAGCTTCTACGGCGGCCTCCTCGCCCAGGGCGGCAACGCCCGCGACGGTGCGGCCTATGTCGAGAGCTGGGCCAAGGTGCAGCGCCGGTTCGGCGTCCTCCCTGAGGAGTACGACTACGGCTCGCGCGCGCCCACCCAGATCACCAACGCGCTGCGACCCGAGCTCGTGGACAGCTGCCTCAACCTCTGGCTGCTCGACCGGGACGAGCGCTGGCGCGCGATCGCGGCCGATCACTTCGAGGCGATGCGCCGCTGGTGCAAGGCGCGCTACGGCTACTCGGGTCTAGCCGACGTGACCTCCACCCCCAAGCGGCAGGACGACGCCTGCCCGGCCTACTGGTGGTCGGAGCAGATGAAGTACTACTGGCTGCTCTTCTCCGACACGCCGCGCTTCGACTACCGGCGCAACTACCTCACCACCGAAGGCGACGTGCTGGAGGGGTTTCGTCGCGGCGCACCCGCCACCAAGGCGTGAGCCGCGCGTTCATCCCAGGCAGCTGAGCGGGAGTTTCCCATGTCGGTCGTGTGGCGCATCGACGTCCGTCTGGGCGAGGGGGACGACGCGGCGTTGATCCGCTCCGAGCGGATCGAGGCGCGCTGCGAGGAGGCGGCGTTGCGCGAACTGGCCGCCCGAATCGAGGCCGAACCAGACCCCACCGTGCTCGACGGACAGGAGGAGCTCAGCGTGCGCGGCGAGTTCGCCCAGGGCTCGCGCATGCCGCCCCTGGAGATGCGTGCGGAGACCGACGACGCGGCGGCCACGGACACGCGGCCGCCCGGCTGACTCGGATCAGCCCCGACGCTCGTAGGTGCCGATCAGCCGGCCCCGCGCCAGCACGTTGTTCTTCAGCGCGGCCACCACCTGCTTCTTCTCGACTTCGCCTGAAAGGCCCGGGTCCCGCGCGGTGGCGTAGGCCTGGATGACATAGCGGTGCGGCCCGTGCCCCGTCGGCGGGTCGGGCGGCAGCCAGCCCAGCTTGCGGAAAGAGTTGTAGCCGAGCCCTGGCGCTTCGCCCGCGCCGCCGTTGAACACGCCCGCAGCGTAGGCGCGTTCTTCGCCCGACAGGCCGTACGCCAGGAGGTGGACGATGGGGGCGGGGGTCGGGCTGTCGGCGTCTTCCGCCACGATCACCACGCTCGTCGCGCCGTCGGGCAGGCCCGAAATCTTGAGCGGCGGCGAGCTCTTGTCGCCGTCCTCGGTATGGGCGGCGGGGAGGGGGGCGCCGTCGGCGAAGGCGGGGCTCTCCACTACGAGGCTCTCGGGCGCGCCAAGTCCGTCCTCCTCCCACACGAGCTTCTCAAGGCCGGGCCGCACCCCCTTGAGCGCCTCGCCGATGACCGCCGGCACCTTCTCGAGCATGGCGCAACTCCCGTGATCCGCCGCAACAAGCCGAGCCGCGCGCTGCGGTTCCCCCGCGCTCAGTCGCGGCACTCGTGCGGGTAGCCGTCGGGGCCCACGAAAATATTGGAGCGCGGGTCGTAGCTCGGGTGGTGGTAGAGGCAGCGGCGGACGTGGGCGCGCCACCCGGGCGGCGGCGGCGGCGGCCCCCAACGCGGCGGCGGCGGCGGATAGTCCTCGCAGCCTGCGAGCAGCCCCGCCCCCGCAAGCACGGCGGCGGCTACGAGCGGGCGAATGACGTTGCGGACGGGCATGGCGGCGACCTCGACGGTGAGCTGAGGGGAAGCTCGCCGTCGCGCCCTGAACGGCCCCTGACCTGCGCGTTCAGCCGGGGTGGGTTCCGCCAGGGCCGCTCAGTCGAGGCGCGGGCGCGTCGCCACCATCATGTAGTTCACGCCCGCGTCGCCCGAGAGCGACCAGCGGTCGCGCAGGGGATCGTAGACCACCCCCACCGGCCCCTGCACCCGCACGGGCTCAGTCGACAGGAACGCGCGCACCTCTTCCGGCGTCAGGAACTTGCGCCATTCGTGCATGCCGCGCGGCAGCCAGCGCAGCACGTACTCGGCCCCGACCTTGGCCAGCGCCAGCGCCTTGAGCGTGCGGTTCAGCGTCGCCACGATCAGCACGCCGCCGGGGGCGACCAGCCGTGCGCAGGTCCGCAGAAAGGCGGCGGGGTCGGCCACGTGCTCGACCACCTCCATCGCCAGCACGACGTCGAAGGGTCCTGCAGCCTCGGCCAGGAGCGCCTCGGCGGTGGCGGCGCGGTAGTCGATCGCGAGGGCGCCTTCCTCCGCGTGCACGCGCGCGGTGACGACGTTCTCGGCCGAGGCGTCTACCCCGGTCACCGCAAACCCCAACCGCGCCATCGGCTCGGAGAGAAGCCCGCCGCCGCAGCCGATGTCGAGGAGGCGTAATCCTTCGAACGGTCGCGGCGCGCGCATGTCGCGCCCAAAGCGGGCCATGGCGGTGTCGCGCACGAAGGCCAGGCGCGTCGGGTTGAAGCGGTGCAGCGGCCTGAACTTGCCGCGAGGGTCCCACCACTCCGCCGCGATCGCCGAGAAGCGCGCCACCTCCGCGGGATCGACGCTGTCGTGGCCGTGTCGCGCTTCCATCGGGAGCCCTGCGCCGCTAGGACCGCCAGGCCCCCTCAAGCTTCTCGCGCACATGGCCGCGGGTCGGGGCGCTGGCAAGGCGCGGAGAGCGGGGCGGAACGTGTCGCGGCTCGTTATGAAGTTCGGCGGCACCTCCTTGGCCGACCTCGAGCGCATCCGGCGCGTGGCGCGGCTCGTGGCGGCCGAGGCGCGGCCGGGGCGGGGGCTGGCGGTCGTGGTCTCGGCGATGAGCGGCAAGACGAACGAGCTTGTGACCTGGACGGACGTGGCGGGCGCGGCGGCCGTGGGCCTCGACCCCTCCGACGACGAGTACGACGTGGTGGTCGCTTCCGGCGAGCAGGTCACCGCGGGGCTCTTGGCCATGACCCTGCGCAACGCGGGCCTGCCCGCGCGCTCCTGGCTGGGCTGGCAAATTCCCATCGTGTCGGACGGCGCGCACGGCCGCGCCCGCATCGACGACATCCCCGCCCAGGCGTTGGCCGAGCGGATGGACGCGGGCGAGATCGCGGTGATCGCGGGCTTCCAGGGGGTCACGCCGGGCGGCCGCATCACGACCCTTGGCCGCGGCGGCTCCGACACTTCGGCGGTGGCTGTGGCGGCCGCTGTGCGCGCCGAGCGCTGCGACATCTACACCGACGTAGACGGCGTCTACACGACCGACCCCCGCATCGAGCGCCGCGCGCGGCGCCTGCCCCGCATCTCCTATGAGGAGATGCTCGAGATGGCGTCCCTGGGGGCCAAGGTCCTGCAGACGCGCTCGGTCGAGCTCGCCATGGCCCAGCGCGTGCCCGTGCGCGTGCTCTCCTCCTTCACCGAGCCCGGGGAGGCGGCGGAGGATACGGGCACCATCGTCTGCGACGAGGAGGAAATCGTGGAGAAGCGGATCGTGTCGGGCGTCGCCTATTCGCGCGACGAGGCCAAGGTCACCCTGTTCGGCTTGCCAGACCACCCGGGGGTGAGCCAGCGCATCTTCGCCGAGCTGGCCGACGCAAACGTCAACGTCGACATGATCGTGCAGAGCCGCGCGCGCCACGCCGACGTGGCCAACATGAGCTTCACCGTGGGCAAGCGCGACGCCGCGCGCTCGCTGGAGATCATGGACGCCCACAAGGCCGAGATCGGCTACGAGGCGGTCGAGATCGATGAGGACGTCGCCAAGGTCTCGGTCGTGGGCGTGGGCATGCGCTCCCATGCGGGGGTGGCCAAGACCATGTTCGGCGCCCTGGCCGAGAAGGGCGTGAACATCCAGGTGATCTCCACCTCGGAGATCAAGATCAGCGTGCTGATCGAGTCCGCCTACACCGAGCTCGCCGTCCGCGCACTCCACGCGGCCTACGGGTTGGGCGAGGATTGAGCGCAAGGAACTTGCATTTCGTGAGTGTAGGAGACCGCTGATTCGAGGCGGGCGACACCCGCCGGTCCGGCGTGGTCAGCACGTCCCCTCCGCGCGGCCTCTCGAGCCGGCGACACCGCGTCGGTGATGGCGAGGGCGGCTCACGAGAGCCTCCCCGCCCCTTTGCCAAGCGGTAGTGCGCCGGCTGATGCGGCCTTCTGAAGCCGGCTGCGGCCGCAACCAAGCCGCCTTCCGACAGCCCCGCTCAACCTCAACATTTTGTAAGCTTACACCTCTCGCGCGAGTGAGCAATCTCATTAACCTTGAGGTTTCGAGGCTGCCGCGACGAGTGTCAGGCTCGTTTCGTTCCGCATCGCCCACCGTGATGCGGCGGATGCCGCCGGGGGGCGGCTGAGGGGTACATCATGGGCAGGCTGATTGAGTGCGCACTGGCGACGGCCGGTGTGCTGGCGGTGACGGGCGGGGCGGCGCACGCCTACACGAGCCTCCAGAGCGCCTCCGTGTCGCTGAACAACTACGCCTACGCGAGCAGCGGTACGAGTTCGCAAACATCCACGGGCAGCGACTACGGTTATCTATACAACACCTACTCGAGCGTCTCGGCCGAGGCTTACGCCAGCGCCACCGCGCGCAAGAACGGCTCGACCTACGCGACGGCGAGCTCGGACGAGAGCGGCTATCTCTCTCTGGGCAGCCCCAGCTCCGGCACGCTGCAACTGTCCGGTTCCTCGAACGCCTACGGCTACGCCTACGGAGGCAGCAGCTACGCCTACAACACGGGGTTGAGCGACACCTACTCATTTTACGTCAGCTCGTCGACATCGATGTCACTGTCGTTCTCTGACAGCCACTACAATTCAAACGGCGCCTTCCCCTATTACAACGGCGCGTATTTCAGCCTTGTGAACCAGTATACGGGCCAGACCTACCTGTCCGATAATTCCGGCAATCAATCAGGATCGATCACCACCGGGCTGCTTGCCGGTTACTACACGTTGACCCTTCGAATGAACAGCTACACCTCCGATCCGGATTACGTGTCGGAAAGCTACTATGGCTCGCAGTCGGCTAATCATTCCGACTACCTGTCCTTCAATATCTACGGCTCGCCGTACGGCTACGTGCGTGCGCCGGCCGCGCCCGAGCCTTCAGTGTGGGCGCTGATGATCGTCGGCATCGGGGTCGCGGGGTGCGCTTTGCGCGCACGTGCGGCCGCCCTGCGGCCGGCGATCGGGGCCTGACGCCAGGGATCGTGATCGCCCGTCGATCGCCGCCGATCCCGGCGGCGTAATCGGCGGGCGACCGGTCTCTAGAAGAAGGAAGGGGGGGTGAATGCGGGCCGTCGGACGCCAGTATCACAACGAGCGCCCACGTGCGCCCGGCGTTCACAGGCCAACGCCGGGCGCGGAAGCACCCTCCGACGGCACGCCGCGCGCACATCTTGCCGAGGCGCTGATCGACAGCGACCCCGACGCGATCTTCGTGGTGACGGAGACCGGGCGCGTCTGCTTCGCCAACGCCGCCGCGCGGGCGCCGTCCGTTGGAGGCCCGCTCCGGGTGTTCGGTGATCGACTGGGCGCCAATGATCCCGGGGAGGATCAACTGTTGGGGCGAGCGCTCGCCGCCGCCCGAGCAGGGTGTGCATCGACACTGAGCCTCGCCGCGGAAGGCGGCGCCGCGCGCGTGGACGTGGCGCCGCTCGGCTCGGCGGCCCTGGCCGCGGTGCGCGTGATCGACCCCGCCGCTAGGCTCGAGCGCGCCCTGGCCGCCCTCACCATGCGTTGCGGGCTCACGCCTTCGGAGGCGTCGCTGGCGCGCGCCCTGGCGAAAGGCGTGCTCGCACCGGAGCACGCCCGGCGCCGTGGGGTGGCCATCTCGACCGTGCGCTCCCAGGCGCAGAACCTGCTGCGCAAGACGGGTGCGCGGAGCCAGGTCGAGTTCCTGGCCCAGCTTCGCTCCGAAGCGGCCTGAGGCTCAATCCGCAGCTTCGGCGGCGCGGTACTGGACCGCGCGCGCGACGGTCATGGCGCGGCGCAGCCCGCGGGAGAGCTCCTCGACGGAGTAGGGTTTGCGCAAGAGCTCGAAGCCGTGGCGCATGTCCTCGGCGAGCACGTGGGAGTAGCCGCTCGTCAGGAGCACGGGGAGGTCCGGCCAGCGGTCGCGCAGGCGACGCGCCAGCTCCACCCCGCCCATGCCCGGCATGACGACGTCGGTGAAGACCACGTCGAAGCTCTCGCGGCCCCGCGCCTCGATCAGCGCCAGCGCCTGGGAGGCGTCGGTGGCGGGGGTGGGCGTGTAGCCCAGGTCGGCGAGGAGCTGGGTGGCGAACTCGCCCACCTCCAGGTTGTCCTCCACGATGAGCACGCGCCCCTTGCCGGGCCCGGCCGCGGCGCCTGAGAGCGCGGGCGCCTTCGGCTGCGGCGGGTCCGCCCTCGGCAGGTAAAGGGTGAACACCGCGCCGAGTCCTTCGTCGTTGCGCACATCGACCTCGCCGCCCGACTGCTTGGCGAAGCCGAACACCTGGGAAAGACCCAGCCCCGTGCCCTTGCCCACCTCCTTGGTGGTGAAGAAGGGTTCGAAGATGCGCTCCATCACCTCGGCCGGCACGCCGCCGCCCGTGTCGGCGACCGAGACGGCCACGAATTCGCCAGACGCGCCCGCGTGGCCGCGCACGGCGGGCAGGGCATCGGCGAGCGCCACCGAGACCGCGAGCCTGCCCTCGCCGCGCATGGCGTCGCGCGCGTTCACCACGAGATTGACCACCGCCGTCTCGAACTGGCCGATGTCGGCCTCGACGAAAGCGGGCGGACCCTCGGGCGCTAGCTCCAACACGACCCGCGCGCCCAGGAGCGAACGCAGCATCTCCGCGACGCCTGCGAGCCGCGCGCGCGCGTCGAACACCTCGGGCTTGAGCGCCTGGCGGCGCGAGAAGGCGAGGAGCTGGCTCGTCAGCTTGGCCGCGCGGTCGGCGGTGGAGGCGATCGCGTCGACGTAGCGGCGGCGGCGCTCCTCGGGGAGGTCGCGGGTGCGCAGGAGGTCGGCGGAGTTGCGGATCACGGTCAGGAGGTTGTTGAAGTCGTGGGCCACTCCGCCCGTCAGCTGGCCGATGGCCTCCATCTTCTGCGACTGGCGCAGCTTCTCCTCGGCGGCGATCAGGTCGCGCGAGCGCAGGGCCACGCGATCCTCAAGCGTCGCGTTCAGCTCCTTCAGCTCGCCCTCCGCGCGGGCGCGCTCCATGGCCAGGCGCGTGCGGTCGGCGATCTCGCGCAGGAAGGCGATCTCGTCGCGCGTCCAGGCGCGGGGCTCGCGGCTTTGCGCCACCACGAGCGCCACGGTGCGGCCGTTCTCCGAGACGGGCAGGTTGACCAGCGCGCCCACCTCCACCGCGGCCATGGCGTCGGCGAAGGGGGCGGTGCGCGTATCCTCGGCGACGTCGTTAATCACCACGTCGCGCCCGAGCTTCAGGTCGTCGATGAAGGAGCCGAAGTCGCGGAACCGCAGCGAGCGGGGCAGGGCCGCTATGCCCGGCGCCAGCCACATGTCGCTCAACTCGACCGTCTCGCGATCGGGATCCACAACGCCGTAGCCCGCGCGGCTGGCCCCCAGCGTGCGCCCGATCGTCTCGGCGGAGATCGCGGCCAGGGCGACGGGGTCGTGCAGCGTGCGCTGGCGGTCGCCGAGCTCGACCAGGGCGTCCTGGCGGCGATCGTGCCCGCGTCTCTGAGCCGCCGCGCCCAAGAGCTCGAGGTGCGCGGACGCGGTGCGCGCCAGGGCGGTCAGCGCGGTCGCCTGCGCGGGGGAGAGGCCGCCGGGCCGTGGCTCGGTGTCGATCGCGCACAGCGATCCGAGCCGCACGCCGGCCCGCGTGATCAGCGGCGCGCCCGCGTAGAAGCGCGCGCCCACGGGGCCCGTCACCACCGCCATGTCAGACGTGCGCGGGTCCGTGCGGAGATCGGGGATGGTGAAGAGCGCGTCGCCGCGCATCGCCAGCGCGCAGACAGAGGTGTCCAGCGGCGTCTCGTGAAGATCCAGCCCGTCGCGAGCCTTGAACCATTGCCGATGATCGTCGACGAGCGAGACCAGCGCCACGGGCGTCTCGCAGATCGCGCGCACGGCGACCACGAGGTCGTCGAGCGCCGGATCGGAAGGGGTGTCCAGCACCTGCAGGGCGCGAAGGGCGGCCAGGCGCTCCTTCTCCGACGGGTCGGCCGTACTCATGCGCGGGGCTTACAGCATCATGCGTCCCGTAGCGAAGCGGCGTGGCCGCGCACGAGCGTTGACGCCGCCGGCCGGGCGCGGGACGACGGCGAGGCCGTGATCACCTTCGTCGACGATCTTCCGCCCGGCGCGGACCCGCCCGCCGACACGGTGATCGACGTGCGCTCCCCTGCGGAGTTCGCGGAGGACCACGCGCCGGGGGCGGTCAACCTGCCGGTGCTGAGCGACGCGGAGCGCGCGCTCGTGGGTCGGGTGTATGTGCAGGAGGATAAGTTCCGAGCGCGCCGGCTGGGCGCCGCGCTCGTGGCGCGCAACGTCGCCGGCCATCTGGAGGGCGCGCTCGCTGATCGGCCGGGTGGCTGGCGCCCTCTGCTCTACTGCTGGCGCGGCGGGCAGAGGTCGGGCGCCATGGCGACGGTTCTGGACCAGGTCGGCTGGCGTGTGGCGCTCCTGCGTGGCGGCTATCGCAGCTATCGACGCGGTGTGGTGGCGCGGCTCTACGCCGCCGGAGAGGGCGCGCGCTGGCGCTTCATACTGCTGGACGGCGGCACGGGATCGGGCAAGACCGCGCTCCTGGCCGAGCTTGCCCGGCGCGGCGTGCAGGTCCTCGATCTGGAAGCGCTGGCCGAGCACCGGGGCTCGCTCCTGGGCGCCGTGCCCGGTCGGCCCCAGCCGCCGCAGAAGCTGTGGGAGAGCCGCCTCGCCGCCGCCCTCGCGCGTCTCGATCCGGCGCGGCCGGTGGTGGTGGAGGCCGAGTCCAGCAAGGTGGGCGACCGGCTCGTCCCACCCGCGGTGTGGGACGCTATGCAGGCGGCGCCGCGGCTTGAGCTCGTCGTCTCGCCGGAAGCGCGCGCGCGCCACCTCGCCCAGGCCTATGCCGACACAGCGGCCGATCGCGCGGCCTTCGCCGCCCTCCTCGGCCGCCTGCCGCGCCACATCGGCCGTGCCGAGGTCGACGGCTGGCGCGCGCTCCTGGCGGAAGGCAGGCTGGAGGCGCTCGCGGCGGAACTGATCGCGCGTCACTACGACCCCGCCTACGCCCGGTCCGCTGGATCCTCCGCGTCGCCGGCGTTTGGTCGCGTCGCCATGGCGGAGGTGACCGAGCCTGAGATCGCGCGTGCGGCCTGCGAGGTGATCGCGCGCATCGCCGCTCCGCAGCCCTCGTGACTTTCGGGGTCGCCCTCGGCGGGCTCCTGCGCCCGTGCGGCCCGATCGTGGACGCGGCGGCGGCGGAGCGTACTCGGGCGGCCCTGGCCGAGGCGCCGGGCGTGGCCGCCTGGCTGGACGGCGCCTGGCCTGCGCTCGCGCCCGTCGCGGCGGCGTCCCCCTACCTCGCAGGGCTGATGACGCGCGACCCGGAGCGGCTGCGCCGCGTGTTGGATGCGCCGGCCGAGGTCCGGCTCGCCGCCGTGGTGGACGATGCGTCCGGCGCGGCAAGCGCGGGCGCGGCGGGCGGCTCCGCCTTGCGACGCGTCAAGGCGGAGGCGCACCTGTTGATCGCGCTGGCCGACCTCGGCGGGGTATGGGACCTCGACGCCGTGACCGGCGCGCTCACCCGGCTGGCCGACGCGGCGACCGCCTCGGCCACGGCGCTGGCGGCGGCCGAGGCGAAGCTTTGCGCGGCGGAGACGCCCGGGGAGGAGGGGCCCGCGCCAGGCCTGTTCGTGCTGGCGCTCGGCAAGCACGGCGGCGGCGAGCTCAACTACTCGTCCGACATCGACCTCGCCGTCTTCTACGACCCCGCCCGGGTCGCCCGGGCGAGCGGCGCCGAGCCCGCGCGCGCCACCCTGCGCTTCACCCAGGCGCTGTCGCGCCTCCTCGGCGAGCGGACGGCGGAGGGCTACGTGTTCCGCACCGACCTGCGGCTGCGGCCGGACCCGAGCTCCACGCCCGCCGCCGTGCCGGTCGATTACGCGCTCGGCTATTACGAGAGCGTCGGCCAGAACTGGGAGCGCGCGGCGCTGATCAAGGCGCGGCCCGTGGCGGGCGATCTCTCGCGGGCGCGCGCCTTCCTCCAGCAGGTGCAGCCGTTCATCTGGCGGCGCTCGCTCGACTACGCCGCCATCGACGACATCGGCTCCATACTCCGCCAGATCCGATCGCGGCCGGGCGCCGACCTCGGCGCGGCTGCGGGCGCGGACCTGAAGCTCGGGGCGGGCGGCATCCGCGAGATCGAGTTCTTCGTCCAGACCCAGCAGTTGATCCTGGGCGGGCGACACCCCGGCCTGCGCACGCCGGCGACGCGCGACGCCCTGCGCGCGCTGGAGGCGGCGGGCCACGTCTCCCCCGACGACCGGGCCGCTCTGGATGCGGCGCTCGTGCGGCTGCGGGGCTGGGAGCACCGCGTGCAGATGGTGGGCGACGAGCAGACCCACCGCCTGCCGGAGGCCCCGGACGCGCGCCGACGCGTGGCGTCGCTGTCGGGCTTCGCCGATCTCGCGGGCCTCGACGCCGAGGTGGAGGCCGTGCGCCGGGACGTCGCTCGACGGTGCGGCGGGTTGTTCGCCGACGCCGAACCGCTGTCCTCCCCGCTCGGCCCGCTCGTCTTCACCGGCGTGGACGACGACCCGGAGACGCTGCGCACGTTGCAGGCGCTGGGTTTCACCGAGCCGGTTCGGGTCGCCGCCGCCGTGCGCGGCTGGCACCACGGCCGGATCAGCGCCACGCGCACCGCGCGCGGCCGCGAGCTCTTCACGCGGGTCGCGCCTCGCCTTGTCGCCGCGTGCGCGGCGACGGGCGCGCCGGACGCGGCCTTCGCCCGCTTCGCCGAGTTCTTCGAGGGGCTGGCGTCGGGCGTGCAGGTGCAGTCGCTGTTCCTGGGGCAGCCCGCCTTGTTCGAGCTCGTGGTGCGCGTCCTGGGCCTGTCGCCAAGACTGGCGGCGGTGCTCGCGCGCCGCCCCGCCGCGATCGACGCCCTGCTCGACGCGGACTTCTTCGCTCCGCTGGACATCCACGCGTCCGCCGGCGCCCTGACCGAGGCGGTCGCGGGCGCCGCGTTCGAGTCCGCCATGGACGGGGTGCGCCGGCTGCACCGGGATACGGCCTTCCGCATAGGCGTCCAGGCGCTGACAGGGGCCGCGGACGCCCCCGCCGCAGGCCGCGCCTTCGCCGATCTCGCGGACGCCTGTGTCCGTGCGCTCGCGCTCAAGGCGCTGGCGGAGGTGGAGCGCGTGGCCGGGGCCCTGCCGGGCGAGGTGGCGGTGGTGGCGCTCGGCAAGTTCGGCGGCCGCGAGATGACCGCAAGCTCCGACCTCGACCTGATGACGCTGCACCACGCCGCTCCGGACGCGCGCTCCCAGCTGAAGGGTTGGGCGGCGGAGACGGTCTATGCGCGTTTCACCCAGCGCCTCGTCACCGCCCTTTCCGCGCCGACAGGGGAGGGCGGCCTCTACGCCGTGGACCTGCGGCTGCGGCCCACAGGGACGGCCGGTCCGGTGGCGGTCTCGCTGGAGGCGTTCCGCCGCTACCACGCCGAGGAGGCGCAGACCTGGGAGGCGCTGGCGCTGACCCGCGCGCGCGTCGTCTGGGCCTCGTCGCCCGAGATGGCGGCGGCGGCCGCGCGCGCGATCGACTCCGCCCTGCGACGGCCGCACGACCCCGTCGGGCTTGCCCGCGACGTAGGTGAGATGCGCGAGCTGATGCGCCGGGAGCGCCCGGCCCGCGGCCTCTGGGACTTGAAGCTCGCGCCGGGAGGGCTCGTGGATGTGGAGTTCGCCGCCCAGCACCTTCAGCTGCGCGGGGCGGCTCGGGGCGGTCCGTTGGCGGCGAACACGGGCGAGGCGCTGTCCGCCCTCCGCCAAGCCGGCGCGGCCGAGGCTCTGGTCGTCGAGGATCTTCAGCACGCCTGGTCGCTGCAGAGCGCGCTTCAGCAGGTGCTGCGGCTCGCGACCGACGCCGCCGCGCCCGATCCCGGCCGCGAGCCCGCCGGCCTGCGCGATCTCCTGGCGCGCGCGGGCGGCGTCCGTGATCTCGCGGCCCTGAAGACGACGCTGATGGAGGCGCAGGCCGCGGCCCACGCCGCCTACGCGGGGCTGCTCGCGCCCGCGCCCACGGGACCGCCGCCGTAAAGCCAGTCGAGCCGGCGCGCCGCCCCGTCCGCGGCGCCCATGCCGGCCGCGGCGAACGCCAAGGCGGCCAAGGGATCCGGCAAATGAAACAGACGAGCGTTGCGCGAGGATGCGGCCTGCACTCGGCGGAGGCGCGGCAGCCGCAGCGCCTCGTAGCGGGCCAGTCGCGTTTCGACCGGGCCTTCGCCCCCGGCCAGGGTTTTGGCCAAGGTCCAGGCGTCCTCGATCGCCATGGCCGCGCCCTGCGCCAGGAAGGGGAGCACGGGATGGCCCGCATCGCCCAAGAGCGCGGCGCGACCCCGGGCCAGGCGCCGCACGGGAGGCCGATCGTATAGCGCCCAGCGGAACACCGGTCCGGCCGCGGCGGCCGCCACGAGGCTTGCGACGGGCTCGGGCCAGTCGGCGAACGCCGAGCGCAGGGCGGCGGGGTCGGCGCGCTCGGTCCAGCTCTCTGCGGTCCAGCCCGCCGCCTCCGTCACGGCGACGAGGTTGATCTCGCGCCCGCCGCGCAGGGGGTAGTGCACCGCGTGACGGCGCGGCGCGGTCCAGACCGTCGCCTGGGAGGCGCTCGCGGGCAGGTCGCGCGCATCCACCACCGCGCGCCAGGCGGTCTGGCCGCTGAAGCGCGGCGGCGCTCCGCCGACGTCGACCGCGGCGCGGGCGGCCGAACGCACGCCGTCGGCGGCGACCACGGCGTCGCAGCGCTCCACGCGCCCGTTCGCCAGGCGCAAGATCCCGTCCGAGGTCGCTTCGACCACCTCTCGGCCGAGATGAAGCTCCGCCGCATCCCGCGCCCGCACGGCGTCCAGCAAGAGCGCCTGCAGGTCGGCCCTGTGCAGCTGGAGGTAGGGCGCGCCCCACCGTCGCTCCGCCGCACGCCCGAGCGGCGCGCGCAGGAGGAGGCGCGCGTCGCTCGCCCGGCGCAGCGCGATCGCCTCGGGCGCCCAGCCGACCGCGCGCACGGCTTCGCCCAGGCCGAGACGATCGAGCACGCGCACCGCGTTGGGTCCGAGCTGCACGCCCGCGCCCGCGGCCTGCAATGTCGGCGCGCGTTCCCACACGTCGGCCCGCAGCCCCCGTGCGTGCAGCGCGAGCGCCGCCGTCAGACCGCCGACGCCGGCGCCCGCCACCCCCACGCGCACGTCCCCGCACCTCCAGCTTGACCGATCGCGTCCGGACGCGAACCATAGCGCCTTGAACGGAACGCTCCGGCGCGACGTTCATGACGAGACGTTAGCGGAGACACGCGCATGGTGCTGGAGTTCCGGGAGGCCGCAGCCTTCGCTTCGGCCCGTGCGCTCCGCGCCCGCCAGCGCGCCGCCCCGGAGACGCCGCACCTCGTCGACACCACCATGCTGTTCGCGCCGCGCTCGGGCGGGGTGAAACGGTATCTCCTGGCCAAGCGCGCCTGGATGGCCGCGCACCGGCCCGATGTGCGTCACACCCTCGTCGTTCCGGGAGCGTTCACACGCGAGGCGGGCGCGGGCGTCGTCAACCTCGCGTCCGCGCGCCTGCCTTTCGGCGACGGCTACCGCTGGCCCGCCTCAACCCGCCGCTGGGCCGACGCCCTGACCGCCCTCAGGCCCACGGTGATCGAGGCGGGCGACCCCTACGCGCCCGGCCGCGCCGCGCTGGACGCGGGCGAGCGCCTCGGCGCGCCGGTGGTGGGCTTCTGCCATTCCGATCCCGCCGCCCTGGCTGCGCTCCACCTGGGAGAGTGGGCTGAGCCTCCAGTGCGTCGGCGCTGGGCGCGACTGTTCCGCCGCTTCGACCAGGTGGTCGCGCCTTCGCGCCACATCGCTGAGCGGCTCCAGTCGGCGGGCGTGTTCGGCGTGCACGTGACGCCGCTGGGCGTCGACACCGACCTCTTCAATCCTGGCCGCGCCGATCGCGCGGGCCTGCGTCGCCAGCTCGGCCTCTCCGCCCGCACGCGGGTCTTGGTGTTCGCGGGCCGGCCCGCGCGGGAGAAGAACGTCGAGGTGCTGCTCGACGCGGCGGCCCGCCTTGGCGGCGACTACCATCTCGTGCTCATCGCCGCCGGCGCTGGGCTGCGCCCGCAGGCGAACGCGACCTTTCTCGATTATGAGCCGGATCCCCGGGCGGTGGCGCGGCTGATGGCCAGCTGCGACGCCTTCGTGCACGCCAACGACCAGGAACCCTTCGGCCTGATCGCGCTGGAGGCCATGGCCTGCGGCCTGCCGATGGTGGGGGTGGCCTCCGGCGGCATCGCCGAGATCGTGGACGAGAGCGTGGGCGAACTCGCCCGCCGCGCCGTCGCCGCCGACCTCGCTGAGGCGGTGGATGCGCTCTTCGCCCGCGACGTGCGCGCCGTCGGCGAGGCGGCGCGGGCCCGCGCCGTCGCACGGCATGGGTGGAACGCGACCTTCACCGACCTCTCCGACCTGTACGACGACCTCGCAGGCCACGTCCGCCCAGCGCGCGCCGGGGCGGACATCGTGCGCCTGCCGATCGCCCCGCGCTGAGGCTGGACGCTTCCGCCCCGGCGGGGGGCTGGCTATGTGAGCGGCCATGCGCACCGACCAGCCCGTCCCCGTCCGCCTGGCCGACTATCGCCCGCCCGATCACCTCGTCGACACCGTCGAGCTCGCCTTCGCCCTGGAGACCGGCGCGACGCGGGTTAGGGCGCGGTTGACGCTGCGACGCGGCGCGACGGCGGGCGCCGATGCGCCCCTGGTTCTCGACGGCGTCGGCCTGCGCCTGGTGTCGCTCGCGCTGGATGGGCGCGCGCTCGCCCCCGCGGACTACCGGCAGGAGCCCGAGCGCCTCGTCATCACCGGACCTCTGCCCGAAGCCTTCGTGCTGGAGACGGAGGTCGAGATCGATCCGCAGGCCAACGCCGCGCTCGAGGGGCTGTACATCTCGGGCGGGCGCTTCTGCACCCAGTGCGAGGCGGAGGGCTTCCGCAAGATCACCTTCTTCCCCGACCGGCCGGACGTGCTCGCGCGCTACACCGTCCGGCTTGAGGCGGACGCGGCGCGCTATCCACGCCTCCTGTCCAATGGCAACCTGGTGGAAAGCGGCTCCTTGGACGGCGGCCGTCACTTCGCCGTCTGGCGCGATCCGTTCCCGAAGCCCTGCTACCTGTTCGCGCTCGTCGCGGGCGAGCTGGACGAACTGGCCGACAGCTTCGTCACCACGTCCGGCCGCACCGTCGAGCTGCGCATCTACGTCGATCCGGGGCAGGCCAGCCGCGCGCTCTACGCGATGGACAGCCTCAAGCGCGCCATGCGCTGGGATGAGGAGGCTTACGGCCGCGAGTACGACCTGGATCTCTTCATGATCGTGGCCGTGCGCGACTTCAATATGGGCGCGATGGAGAACAAGGGGCTGAACATCTTCAACAGCTCACTAATCCTCGCCCAGCCCGAGACCGCCACGGACGCCGATTACGAGCGTATCGAAAGCGTGGTCGCGCACGAATACTTCCACAACTGGACGGGCAACCGGATCACCTGCCGCGACTGGTTCCAGCTCTGCCTGAAGGAGGGGCTGACCGTATACCGCGACCAGGGCTTCTCCGCCCACGAGCGCGGGGCGGCGGTTCAGAGGATCAAGGACGTTCGGCTCTTGCGCGCGCGCCAGTTCCCCGAGGACCAGGGTCCGCTCGCCCACCCGGTCAGGCCGGAGAGCTATCTGAAGATCGACAACTTCTACACCGCCACGATCTACGAGAAGGGGGCCGAACTGATCGGCGTCCTGCGCACCTTGATCGGCGAAGACGCCTTCCGGCGGGGGATGCAGGTCTACTTCGACCGCTTCGACGGGCAGGCGGTGACGATGGAGGATTTCCGCGCCTGCTTCGCCGAGGCCAGCGGGCGCGACCTGTCCGCCTTCGCGCGCTGGTATGCTCAGCCGGGCACGCCGGAGCTGAGCATCGAAGCCCTCTACATCGAAGACGCGCGAGAGCTCAGGCTCAACCTCTCCCAGGTGCAGCCCGGCCGCGACCGCGCCGAACCGCTGGTCATCCCCGTCCGGCTCGGCCTAGTCGACGAACAGGGCGCCGCGCTGGCCTTCACCGCGCCCGGGAGCGATGACGAGGTGGACGAGCACGTCCTCGTCCTGGACGCCTTCCAGGCGGAAACCGTGCTGCGCGGGGTGGAGCGTCTACCGGTGCTCTCGGCGCTGCGCGGCTTCTCCGCGCCGGTCGTCTTGCGCACGGACGAGCCGCCCAAGGACGCCTACGTGCGGCTGGCGCACGACCCGGACCTCTTCAACCGATGGGAGGCCGGGCAGGGGCTCGCGGCCGACCTGATCCTGCGCCGCGCGGCGGGGCTCGCCGACGAGCTGAACGAGGAACGTTACGCCGACGCGCTCGGACGAGCACTCGACGATGAAACGGCCTCCCATGCCTTTCGCACCCTTCTGCTGGCGCCGCCTGGCGAAACGGAGCTGGCGCTGCAGCGCCCGCCGGCGGACCCCGCCCGCATCCACGATGCCCGCGAGGCGCTGCGGGCCCGGTTGGCGGCGCACCTGGGCGACCGGCTCCGCGAGATGCACGGCGCTCTGCAGTCGGTCGAGGAATTCTCGCCCGCCGCCCCGCAAGCCGGGAGGCGCGCCCTGCGCAATGCGGTGCTCGACCTCCTTGTGGCCGACGGGAGCGCTGATGCGGCGGAGCGCGCGCGCGGCCACTTCGCCGCCGCCGCCAACATGACCGACGCCATGGGAGGTCTCTCCGCCCTGCTGCACGTAGGCGGCGAGGTGCTCAACGAGGCGCTGGCCGCCTTCTATGCGCGCTGGCGCGACGAGCCGCTCGTGGTCGACAAGTGGTTCGCCATCCAGGCGCGTGATCCCTCAGAGGGCGCGCTGGGCCGGGTGCTGGGGCTGACGACCCACCCGGCGTTCGACGCGCGGACACCCAACCGCCTCCGCGCGCTCGTGGCCAACTTCGCCGTCGGCAACCCCGCGCGCTTCCACGCGCCCGACGGCTCGGGCCACCGCTTCCTCGCCGACCAGATCCTGGCCGTCGACGGCTTCAACCCTATGATCGCCGCCCGACTGGTCGACAACCTGGCCGGATGGCGCCGCTATGCGCCCGCCGTGTCGGAGAGCCTGCGCGCCCAACTGCGCCGGATCGTCGACCGGCCGGGGGTGTCGAAGAACGTTTACGAGCTCGCGGCCAAGGCGCTGGGAGAGGCAGAGGCCTGACGCGACCTCCTGACTCGGGTCGCCGGTATGGCGAGGCGGCCCCCCCTCCCGTAAGCTCGACCGGACTTGATTCCGTGAGGGCTCCGCGATCGTCGTGGCGAGGGGAAGGCGCGTGCACGGCAAGGCGCCGCCCCAGGGCGAGGCCGAAGCCGCTGCGGTGACCGGCGACGTCACCCAGCGCCTCGCCGTGGCTGCGGCCCTGGCGCTGCTCGTTGCCTACACCGCCATAGCCGCGGTGCGGTTGGACATCGCGGGCGACGATCGGCCGGCCTTGCGCCCGGCCCTGCAGACGGCGGTCGCCGAGACGAACGCCGCCCTGACACGGCTCTCGAGCGCGGCGGCGGCGGGCGCTGCGGTGCTGCGCGCACGGCCCGGCGAGCCGCTGGACGCCGCCGAGCTCGCGCGCGGCCTGGCCGGCGCGGACGCGAGCGCCGCGGTGGTGGACGGATCGGCCATCGCCGCCGCCCAGGGTCCGGCCACCGACGCAGGTTGGTCCGCGGCCGCCGCGCGGGCGGCCGGGAGACAGTGGGTCGGCGGCTCCGGCGTGCAGGACGGCCGGCTGGCCTACGCCGCTTCCCCCGCCGGCGACGGCCGCGTCGTGCTCGTCGCCCGCGACCTGTCGGTTCTCGCCGCCTCGACGCCCGAGATGCAGCGGATGGTCGCCGACAGCTCGGGCCTTCTCCTCGCCGGGGGTGCGGGCCAGCTCTCCGCGCGCCTGGGTCTCGACGCCGCGGCGCTGCGCGCCGCCGCAGCGGAAAGCCGGGTGCTGTCGACGCCGTCGACCACCGCCGGGCTCCGCGAGGCTGCGGTCGCGGTCGCACCGGAAAGCGGCGCGCTGGTGGTCGTGGCTGCGCCCGCGCCCCCCGTCGGCGTGTCGCTGGGCGTGCTCTTCGCGCTCCTGGGACCGCTGGGGGTGGGCGGACTGGCCCTGATCCTCTTGTCGCGTCAGGCGGAGCTCACCGAGGTCGCCCGTCGCGAGGGGGAGGCGCGTGAGCGGCGGTTCCGCCAGGCGGTTGAAGGCGCGCGCTGCGGCATCTGGGAGTGGCGACTGCGCGACGACGAGGTTTACCTGTCGGACGTCACGGGCGCCATGCTGGGCTGGGGCGGCGCGGGGATGGCCTCGGGCGAGGACGTGCTGGCGCGCATCGCCGCTCCCCACCGAGAGCGCGTGCGCCAAGCGTTGCGCGCCGCGCAGAGCTTCGGCGCGCTGGATGTCAGCTTCGGGGTTCCGCGGCCGGACGGGAGCGAGTCGTGGATCGACGTGCGCGGCCAGGCGGCCGACCCGCGGGACGCCCGGGGCTATGACCGGCTGATCGGCGTGGCGCTGGACGTCACTGCCGAGCACGCCGCCCAGCAGCGCGCGCAATCCGCCGAGAGCCGGTTGCAGGATGCGATTGAGAGCGTGGGCGAGGCGTTCGCACTCTGGGATCGCCGCGGCCGGCTTGTGCTGTGCAACCGGGCCTACCGCTCGGTCTTCGCCCTGCCGCCCGACGTCTTGAAGCCCGGCGCGGTCCGCAGCGACGTGCAGCGGATCGTGCGGCTGGCGATCCGGTCGGAGCGCGCCGATCCCGCCCGCAAGGGCTGGCGCGAGGCCGAGCTCGTCGACGGGCGCTGGCTGCAGGTCACCGAACGCCGAACCGCCGACGGCGGCCTCGTGATGACCGCCGCTGACATCACCGCGCTGAAACGCGGCGAGCGCGCGCGCATGGAGAAGGAGCTGGCGCTCAAGGACGCCGTCGGCCGGCTTGAGGTGAACCGCGCCGAGCTTTCCGAGCTCGCCGCCAAGTACCATGAGGCCAAGGTGCGGGCGGAGGAGGCCAACCGCTCCAAGAGCGAGTTCCTGGCCAACATGAGCCACGAGTTGCGCACGCCCCTGAACGCCATAATCGGCTTCTCCGAAATGATGTCGGCGGAGATGTTCGGACGCATGGGCGATCGGCGCTACGTCGAATACGCACGCGATATCCTAGCGAGCGGTCAGCACCTCCTGGCGCTGATCAACGACATACTCGACATGTCGAAGATCGAGGCGGGCAAGCTCAGCCTACGGGCCGAGGCGATCGACCTGCCCGAAGCCATCGCAGACGCCGTGCGGCTGGTTCGGAACCGGGCGGAGGCGTCGGGTCTCCTCCTGGTGGTGGATGCGCCGGCGGTCCTGCCGGAGGTCGCGGCGGACGCGCGCGCGCTGAAGCAGGTGTTGCTGAACCTCCTCTCGAACGCGATGAAGTTCACGCCCACCGGCGGCCGCGTTCAAGTGCGCGCCCACGTGGAAGGCATGGAGGTTCGGATCGCGGTCAGCGATACGGGCATCGGCATCGGCAAGGCCGACCTCGAGCGCCTCGGCCAACCCTTCGAGCAGGTCGAGAGCCAGCACGCCAAGACGTCGCACGGCACGGGACTGGGTCTAGCCCTGACCAAGGCGCTCGTGCACCTGCACGGCGGCCGGTTCGAGCTGGCGAGCGAACCCGGTGTGGGCACGGTTGCGAGCTTCACGCTTCCGCTCGTCTCGGCGCGGCGGACCGGGGCCGTAGGTCTCGCGATGGGCGGGTCGGCGGCGGCTTGAGCGGGCTCAGGCGCGGGCGGGGCTGCACAGGCCGAAGAAGCGGTCCACCTCGCCCAGGTCGCGCACATCCACACGCAGGGCGAGAGCGGCGGATCCGGCGCGCATTTGCAGCCGTCCCGTGCGCCGGAAGCCGGTGAGCGCCGAGAGACCGGCAGGTCCATCGGCCGCCAGGACCGCTCGCCCCTCCGTCAGGCCGCTGCGGGCCGGCATCGTCGACCAGTCCTCGCCGGAGGTGAGTCTCAGGGTGCGAGCCGCGACGGGCGCCTCGGGCCATAGGAGATGTACGCGCCGCTCGCCGTGGGCGCACTCCAGCGTGACTAGCGGCGCGCCGGAGAGCGAGCGACCGTAGCTGAGCTTGGCGTTCGCGCCGTCGTCGGTGACCAGCGTTTCGATCCGCGGCGGGGGCGGGCCGTCCAGCAGCCCGCCGTGCGCGCAGGCCGCTAGCCCGCCCGCCGCGCCGACCGCCGCCAGCGGCCTTGCCCACCTCATCATCCGCCGCATCCCGTCCGCCTCGATGTCCGTCCTCGCCGGGCGAACCCGCCCGGTCGCGGCGGCGTTCCGGAGTTCTATGGTCAGAACGGGCTGAAGCTGTTCAAGAGGGCTTGGCCGGCAGGCACCTTCTGCACGGCGGAGACCTGGCCCTTGCCGCCGTAGCTCACGCGCGCCTCGGCGATCTGGGTGTGCTTGATGGTGTTGGCCGAGGTGATATCCTCCGGACGAACGATGCCGGCGATCGTCAGTTCGCGCAGTTCGCTGTTGATTCTCACCTCCTGGCGGCCCTGGATCGCCAGATTGCCGTTGGGCAGGACCGAGCTCACCACCGCGGCGATCGTGAGCGACACCGCTTCCGACCGGTCGACCGAACCCTGGCCCTGGCTTTCCAGGTCGGAGTTGGTGCCGACCATGTGCGACGGGTCGAAGCTTTTGGGCAGGAACTTGGCCAGGGGCGTGGTCAGCCCGAGGAGGTTGCCGGCGCCGACGTTGGTGGTCGCCTTCCTGTTGGCGACCGTGGTGTTCTGCAGCTTGGCGCTGTCGGTGATGTCGATGTTCACCGTCAGGATGTCGCCGACCTTGGAGGCGCGCTGGTCGTGGAAGAAGGCGCGCGCGCCGTTGCGCCACAGCGAGTTGGCGCTGGCGGGGCGGGGGCTGTCGTCGCGCGCCTCCAGCATCGGCGGACGAACGGGCGCCAGGGGCGTCGGGTAGACGATGGGCGTCATCGCGGGCGTGCCCGTCGCCTCCTTGATCGAGCCGCACGCGGCGGCGGGGACGATGAGGAGGGCGACCAGGAGAGGGCGAGCGGTGCGCATGTGTATCCGTCCGGCGAGGGCGTCAGCGGCTGGCGAGGGCTAAGGAGGCGTTCAGGCCCGAGCGCGCGGCGGCCTTGAGCGCCTCGGCGCGCACGCCCACCACGGCCCGGCCCGGGGCGGAGGCGACGGCCTCCACCTGCTTGTGCGACTGGACGTTGACCAGCGTCAGGCTGTCGCCGACGGCGGCGTCGGACTGCGCCTTGGCCTGGAGCACCAGGGTGACGCCGTCCTCCTCGAAGGCGACGTCCACCTGCTCGCCGCGGCTGATCACCTTGGCGGCGGCGAGGTCGTGGCCGCCGACCGCAGCGCCTTCGCGCAGCGGGCGGCGGGCGGCGAGGCCGATCACCGCGTCCGCGTCGGCCGGAGCGTCGGCGGGGGCGACCGCTTCGTCGCTCCACACGAGGTCGGAGGCGGCCACCACCTCGCCGGGGTTGAGGGAGCGCGCATAAGCCAGAACGCTGCCGCGCCCGCGCGCGCGGGCGCGACCAGCGGCGGAAGGCGCCGCGCGCGGCGCATCGGTGGAGCCCACCGCGATACGCCGACGACCCTGCGGGTTGGCCCAGTCGAGCCCGGCGCGGCGGGCGGCGGCCTGCACGCGGCCGGCCTCCAGCACCGTCTCGCCGCCCACGGGCGCGGCCTCGCCGACCACGACGTTCCCGGCCGAACCCGCGCCGTCGAAAAGGTCGCCGAGCGTGACGGAGGCGCCGTGGCTGACGGGCCGGTCGCGCAACTCGACGGAGGCAGCGAGGGCGGGGGTGGCCGCGAGCGCCAGGAGAAGGGCGGGAACGAGCGCGCGCACCGCCGGCCTCACGACTTCAGCTGGGTGACGGTGGAGAGCATCTGGTCGGACGCGGTCACCACCTTGGAGTTCATCTCGTAGGCGCGCTGCGCCACGATCAGACTCGTGATCTCCTGCACGGGATCGACGTTGGAGGCCTCGGTGTAGCCCTGCAGCAGCGTGCCGAAGCCCGTGGTCGAGGGATTGCCCACGTTGGGCGCGCCCGAGGCGCCCGACTGCATCAGGTAGTTGTCGCCGATCGCCTCGAGCCCGGTCGGATTGTAGAAGGTGGCGAGCTGCAGCTGTCCAACGATCTGCGGCGCGGTCTGGCCGGCGATGGTCGCCTGGACCTGGCCGGTCTTGGAGATGGTCACGTCCGTGGTGTTCTGCGGGATGGTGATCTGCGGTTGCACCAGATAGCCGTCCACCGTGACGAGCTGGCCCTGGTCGTTCGCCGAGAAGTTGCCGGCGCGGGTGTAGGCGGTATCGCCGGTCGGCATCTGCACCTGGAAGTAGCCCTCGCCGTTGATGGCGATGTCGAACTTGTTGCCGGTCTGGGTTAGCGCGCCCTGGCTGGTGATGCGGGTGACGGTGCCCGTCTTCACGCCCGAGCCGACCTGCACGCCGGTGGGCACCACCGTGCCCGCGTCGGAGCTCTGCGCGCCCTGGCGCGACAGGTTCTCGTAGAGCAGGTCCTGGAACTCGGCGCGCTGCTTCTTAAAGCCCACCGTGTTCATGTTGGCGATGTTGTTGGAGATGGTCTCTACGTTGAGCTGCTGGGCGGCCATGCCCGTGGCGGCGATGCGGAGCGCGCGCATGGATCAGTCCCTTCAGGACGACTTGCCGAGGCGCTGGACGGCGCTTCGAGACAGGTCTGAGGTGGTGGCCAGCATCTGCTGGACGCGCTCATAGGCGCGGGTGATGTCGATCAGGCTCGTGATCTCGAGCACGGGCGAGACGTTCGACTGCTCGACCGCGCCTTGGCGGATCACCGCGTCGGTGGCGGCCACGGGCGTCTCGTCGCTCGTGAACTGGGTGTCGCCGTCCTTCTTCAGCTCCGCGAGGTTGGTGAAGCGCGCCACCGTCAGCTTGCCGACCTGGGTGACCTGGCCGCGCTCGTCGGTCTGGCTGATGGTGCCGTCGCGCCCGATCGAGGGGGCCGACTTCTTGGGATCGAAGGTGATCTCAGCCCCGTCGGCGGTGGTCACGGGGTCGCCGTTCTGCGTGACGAGGCGATCCTGGTCGTCGGTGGTGAAGCGGCCGTCGCGGGTATAGCGGGGTCCCTGCGGCGTCTGAATGCGGAAGAAGGCGTCACCCTGGATCGCCACGTCGTAAGTCTCGCCCGTCTGGGCCACGGAACCCTGGTGGAAGTCGCGGCCCACTCCGTCGTCGAGCACGTACTTGATCGGGCCCGCGCCGCGCGCCTTGTCGGGCGTCAGCGGGTCGGTCTGCAGCATCAGGCTCTCGACCTTGAAGCCCGCGCTGTCGACGTTGGCGATGTTGTTGGCGGCGATCTCGAGCTGGCGCTGCAGCGTGAGCTGGCGCGACAGTCCGACGTAGAGGGCGTTGTCCATGGGGCGCGTCCGTTCGCCGGGGCCCACGCAACGGGCGTGCCAGCCGGAATAGCCCGGTGTAACAACGGTCTGGCTGGTTAACCGGGCAGGATCGGCCGGGGCGCGCCCCCGGCAGGAGTTGCCGCCCTGCACCCTCCGTTAACCAACGCCCGGCAGGAATGGGCCATCCGCCGCGCCGCCAGGGTCGCCCATGTCGAAGAAGGCCAAGACGCCCAAGCCCGACGCCGACGCTCCCGCCCCTCAGGGCGAGGTCGTAGGCGAGGAGGGGGCGTCCGCGAAGAAGAAGCCGCCGCTCATGCTGCTCATCGGTGCGGGCGTGGGCGCGCTCGTCATCCTGGGCGGCGGCGGCACGGCGGCGGCGCTGATGCTGGGCGGCCATAAGGCCCCGGCGGACGCGCACGCCAAGGCCAAGCCCAAGCACAAGGCCGCCAAGAAGGGCGAGGGCAAGGACGGCAAGAGCCCGATCAGCGAGGGCCCGGACGGCGTGATCTACTACGCCATGCCTGACCTCACCGCGAACATCCAGGGCGCCGACTCGCGCCCGAGCTTCCTCAAGCTGAAGCTCGTCTTCGAGCTCCCGGACGAGGATACGGCCGACGCGATCGAGCCCAACGCGCCGCGGCTCAATGACATGTTCCAGGGCTTCCTGCGCGAGCTGCGCCCGGAAGACCTGAACGGCAGCGCCGGCTCCTACCAGCTGCGCATGGAGATCCAGCGGCGCGTCAACCTGGTGATCGCGCCCGCCAAGGTGAACGCCGTCCTGATCCAGGAAATGCTGGTCAACTGAGGCGCGCGTGACCGACTTCTCTTCCGCCGCTGCAGACCCCGCCGAAGCCGGCGGCCTCGACTCGGCCGCCGCGGAGCGCATCCTCAATCAGGACGAGATCGACAGCCTCCTGGGCTTCGACCTGTCGCGCGACGACGCGGACGACCGCACCGGCATCCGCGCGATCATCAACTCCGCGCTCGTCTCCTACGAGCGGCTGCCGATGCTGGAGATCGTATTCGACCGCCTGGTGCGGTTGATGACGACCTCGCTCCGCAACTTCACCAGCGACAACGTCGAGGTCAGCCTCGACAACATCAGCTCCATCCGGTTCGGCGACTACCTGAACTCGATCCCGTTACCCGCCATCCTGTGCGTGTTCCGGGCCGAGCAGCTGGACAATTACGGTCTCCTCACCGTCGATTCGAACCTCATCTACTCGGTGGTGGACGTGCTCCTGGGTGGGCGGCGGGGCACGGCGGCCATGCGGATCGAGGGCCGCCCCTACACGACCATCGAGCGCGTGTTGGTGCAGCGGATGGTCGAGGTCGTGCTGGCCGACGCGCGCGCCGCCTTCGAGCCGCTGACGCCCGTCGACTTCAAGCTGGACCGGCTGGAGACCAATCCGCGCTTCGCCGCCATCGCGCGCCCCGCCAATGCGGCCATCCTGATCAAGCTCAGGATCGACATGGAGGACCGCGGGGGGCGGCTTGAGCTCCTCCTGCCCTACGCCACGCTGGAGCCGATCCGCAAAATGCTCCTCCAGCAGTTCATGGGTGAGAAGTTCGGCCGCGACAATATTTGGGAAAGCCACCTCGCCACCGAGATCTGGTCGACGCAGATGGAGGTCCGGGCGGTGCTGGACGAGCAGAAGATCGATCTCAAACGCGTGCTCGACCTCAAGGAGGGCGACACCTTGATGCTCAACGCCACGCCCGACAGCGCCATCGAATTGCGGGCGGGTGCGGTGCCCTTGACCCGCGGACGCATGGGCCGACGCGGCGCCCACATCGCCGTGCGCGTCGACGAGCCGCTCACCCCCGCCGCCAAGCGCGCGCTAGGAGCCCGAGCATGAACCCGGTCGGCGTCGGCCTGGACGCACTCCTGGCGCTTCTGCTCGTGGCGGCGCTGGCGCTCGGCGCGCGGCTTTCGCGACGGCTCAAGGCGCTGCGCGAGGGTCAGACGGCGTTCGTCAGGTCGGTGGCTGAGCTCGACGCCGCCGCGACCCGCGCCGAGAACGGTCTCCAGGCGCTGCGCACGGCGACCACGGAAGCCCACGACCAGCTCCTGACGCGTATCGAGACCGCCCGGGCGCTTTCCGCCCGGCTGGACCGCGCGGCGGAGGAGGCCGAGGCCGCGTGCACGCGCGCCGAGGCCCTGGCGCGCGCGCCGCGCCCGACGGCGCCCCTCCGCCCCACCGTCGCCGCTCCACCCGTCCGGCTCGACCTCGTGTTCGACGACGGGCAGGACGAGCGGGCCGATTCCTTCGTCGCCCCGACCGCGCCGCGGCCCGCCCGCGCCGTCGGCTTCGAGGCGGAGGCGAGCCCGCTTGCGCGCTTCGTCGCCCGCCGTTCGGGGGCGCGCCGGTGAGCTCCGCCCCCAAGATCCTGCCGATGATCGCGGTCGCCGCGGGGGGCGTGCTCGCCGTCAAGGCGCTCGCCAACGCGCGCCTCCTGCCCGACGTGTTCGCGCCCAAGGCGGTGGCCGAGACCGCCGCGCCGCTCGCGCCCACTTCCAAGGCGCTCGTCTCCCGCGCCCCGGCCACGCCTGCGGGAA
This sequence comes from uncultured Caulobacteraceae bacterium, assembly GCA_964242625.1. Classification (GTDB taxonomy): domain Bacteria; phylum Pseudomonadota; class Alphaproteobacteria; order Caulobacterales; family Caulobacteraceae; genus JASLDZ01. Next base: position 216,688 of record CAXTAO010000001.1, read on the forward strand.
CGCCCGCGCCGCCGCCGCCGGCCCCGGTGTGCCAGCGCTCGCCCGCCGAGCTCGCCAAGGAGGCCGGCCTCTCGCCCGCCGAGCTCGCCACCCTGCAGAACCTCGGCGCACGGCGCGGCCAGCTCGACAACCGCGAGCGGGCGCTCGACACCCAGCTGCAGCTGATCAACGCCGCCTCGGCAAAGCTCGATGGCAAGCTGAAGGCGATGGGCGACCTCAAAAGCCAGATCCAGGCGCTGATGGGCCAAGCCGACCAGCAGAGCCAGGGCGAGGTCGATCACCTCGTGCTCGTGTACGAGAAGATGAAGCCGCGCGACGCGGGCGCGCTGATGGCCGCGCTGGACGACAAGGTTCGCGTGCCCGTGGCCGCCAAGATCGCCGAGACCAAGCCCGCGATCATGGCCGCCATCCTGTCTCAGATGCCGACCGCCGAGGGCAAGAAGCTGACCGAGCTTCTGGCGCACCGCTTCACCCCGGGCATGACGCTCGCGCAGGCGCTGAACGGTCCCTCCAAGCCCGCCGACGCCGCCGTTCTGGGAGCCGCGCCCGCCGAGGCGGCTGCGGCCGCACCCGCACAAGCAGGCCCGCTCCATGCCGCGCGGCCGGTGCGCGCCGCGCGTCGACCACGGCCGCGTGCGCCTGCCAAGGCCGCCGCGCCCGCGGAAACCGCGAAGCCGACCGAGACAGCGGCGGCCGCTCCGCTTCCAACCGGTCTGCGCAGTCCTGCGACGGTGCCGGCCGCCGCCGTCAAGCCTGTCGCGGTCACCGCCCCGCCGCCCAAGCCGGCCTAGCGATTAACCCGACTACAAGCGCAGCTGGGGCAGGGTGGGTGCGTGCCGCCCCGCTCCACCCGCTCCGCCTTGAGCCTCGCCATGGCTGCGGCCCTGGCCGCCCAGGCGCTCGCCGCGCCCGCCGCCCTGGCCGCCGCCGCCGGCGCGCCGGAGTTGGAGGTCAAGGTGGGCACCGCCGGCGCCTTCTCGCGCATCGAGCTGCATGGCGGCCGTCCCACGCTGCGCCGCGAGGGCGACGAAGTGGTCGCCCGCTTCGCGCGGGGCGCCGCGCCCGACATCGCCCGGCTCCACATCGCGCCGCCTCCGCACCTCGCATCGGTGACGCTCAGCCGCGCGGGCGGCGGCGTGGAACTGCGCTTCACCCCCGCACGGGACTCCGAGGCGCGGTGGGGCGTGGCCGATGGGGCGAGCTGGATCAATTTCGCGCCGAAGCCTCAACCACCAGTTCCGTCGCCCACCGTCCCCGCCGGCGATCCCGCGCCCGCGGACGGCGTGGTGCGCATGGGCGCGCGCATGCAGGGCGGGGCGCTCGTCCTGAGCTTTCCCTGGCGCGCGCCGTTGGGCGCGGCCGTATTCCGGCGCGGACCCGCGGTCTGGGTCGTGTTCGACGGGCGCGCGCGCCTCGATCTGTCCGCCGCGCCCCATGGCTTCTCACAGGCCAAGAGCTTCGTCGCGGCGTCGTCCGGCGACTTCACCGCGCTTCGCATCGAGACGGGTCCGGGCGTCATGCCTCGGGCCGAGTTGCAGGGCGCGGTATGGACCGTCGCGCTGGGTCCGCAGGCGCTCGGGCCGAACTCGGTCGAGCTGGAGCGCGAGGGAGGGCCTCGCGCCAGCCTCCAGGCGCGCCTTCCCGACGCGACGCGCGCGGGCTGGATCGCCGATCCTGCCGTCGGCGATAGGCTGGCCGTGGTCACCGCGACGGGACCGAGCGCCGGGGTGACCTCGCCGCGCGGCTTCGTCGAGGGCGAAATCCTGCGGTCGGTCCAGGGCCTGGCCGCCGTCGCCGCGGTGGACGACCTCAGCGTCAGCCTCGAGGGCGGCCTCGTTCGCATCGGGCGCCCTCGAGGCTTGCAGCTCTCGGGGAGCGACGGCCCCGCGCCTGCCCAGGTGGACGCCGTCGCGGCCCCGCCCGGTCCGTCCAGTCTGCCCGCGGTGGTCGACCCCGCCTGGGCGCGCACGGGGGAGGGCGGCTTCGTGCGTCGCTACGACGACCTCCTCGCCGGGGCGGCGCGCGAGATGGCCGCGGGGCGCGATGCGGGCCCGGATGCGCGGCTGGGGCTCGCCCGCTACCTCACTGCTTCCGGCCTCGCCTTCGAGGCGATCGGCGTGCTCGACAGTCTCCTGAAGGCGTCGCCGGCGCTCGCGCAGGACGCCGGCTTCCGTGGCCTGCGCGGGGCCGCGCGCGCGATGGCGGGCCGCTGCAAGGACGCTCAGGCCGACTTCTCCACCGCCGCCACCGCCGGCGATCCGTCCAGCGCCTTGTGGCGCGGCTACTGCGACGCGCAGGCGGGCGACGTGGCGGGCGCGCGTCAGGAGTTCGCCCATGGGCGCGAGGCGATCGCCATGTTCGATCCCGCCTGGCGCGCCCGCTTCGCCCGCGCGGACGCCGAGACCGCGTTGGCGTCGGGCGACGTCGCGGGCGCGAGGATCGCCCTGGACGGCGCGGGCGAAGGCGCTCCGGCGGACGAAGCGGCGGGGCTGCAACTCGCGCGCGGACGGCTGGCCGAGGCGGCGGGCGACATGGGGGCGGCGTCGGCCTTCTACCTCGCCGCGTCGCAGGCTCATGACGGCGGGATAGCCGCTCCCGCCCGCTTGGCCGCCCTGAGGCTGCAGTTGGCCCAGCGTCGCATCGCGCCCGCCCAGGCGGCGGCCGAACTCGACGCGCTGCGCTTCCTTTGGCGGGGCGACGCCACCGAGATCGACGTCATCCGCGAGCTTGGAACGCTCGACATCGCGCAGGGCCGTTACCGCGAGGCGTTGGAGGCCATGCGCTCGGCCGGTTCGCGCCTTCCCGACCTGCCGTCGTCCGTGGCGTTGCGCGAGGAGTTGACGTCCGCCTTCCGGGCCCTGTTCCTGGAGGGCCGCGCCGACGGCATGGAGCCTGTCCAGCAGCTGGCCCTCTTCTACGACTTCAAGGAGCTCACCCCCATCGGGGCGGACGGCGACCTGATGGTGCGCCGGCTCGTCAAGCGGATGGTGGATGTCGACCTCCTCGACCAGGCGGCCGAACTTCTGCGCTACCAGGTCGACAACCGTCTCCAGGGCGTCGCCAAAGCGCAGGTGGCGACCGACCTCGCCGCCATCGCGCTGATGGCTGGCAGGGCCGAGGACGCCGTCAACGCGATCGAGAGCTCGCGCACCACGCTCCTGCCCACCGCCCTCACGGCTCAGCGACGGCTGATCGAGGCGCGCGCGCTCGTCATGCTCGGCCGCTTCGACCACGCGCTCGAACTCGTAGGGACAGACGGCTCGGCTGACGCCCAGGAGATCCGGGCGGAGGCGGGGTGGAAGGCGCGCGACTGGCCCGCCGCCGGGCGCTGGGCGGAAGCGCGGCTCGGCGACCGCTGGCGTTCCGCCGCCCCGCTCGCGCCTGCGGAAACGACGCTCCTCGTTCGCGCCGCCTGCGCCTATTCGTTGGCCAACGACGCGACGTCGCTGGCGCGCCTGCGGGAGCGCTGGGGCGCCCTGGCCGCCGCCAACGCCCAGCGCGACGCGCTCGCGGTGGCGATGGCCGCGCCCGGGGCGCCTGCGGGCGGCGCGGCCGTCGCCGTGGCGCGCTCGCAAATCGGCGACGCCGACCTGCTCGCCGGCTGGATCGCACGGATGAAGGCGCAACTGTCGGACGTGGGGTCGACGACGGTCGCCGCCGCATCACCGCCGTCGGGCTCGCCCGCTCCGAGCCGCCGCCCGGCGCCTGCGCGCCGCGCCTGAACCGTCAGCTGCGGTCGCGCCAGACGGCCACGCCCGTCAGCGCCCAGCCGGCCAAGAGCATCAGTCCGCCGATCGGCGTCACCGCGCCCCAGGCGAGCCCGCCCGTGGCGGCGAGGAGATCGAGCGAGCCGCCGAACACGAGCGCCCCGAGCGCCATGGCCGCCACCGCCCATTTGGCGAGGCGCGTCGGCGTGCGGCCGGTCGCCGCCGCGATGGCGAACGCCGCCACGGCGTGCACTCCCTGATACTGCGCACCCGTCCGCAGGAGTTCGCGGGTGAGAGGGTCGGCGGCCGCATGCGCTCCGAACGCACCCGCCGCCACCGCGAGGAACCCGTCGGCGGCCGCCAGCAGCAGCCAGGGCCGGACTGCGCGCGTCACGCGCGGGCGACGACGGCGGGGGCCAGGGTTTCGGCGAAGGCGAGCACGGCGGCGCAGAGCGCGCGGGCGTTGTCCGCTTCGTCCGAGGCCACTCCCTCTGACCCCGCCCCGTCCGCCTCCGCGGTGGCTGGAAGGAGAAGGGCGCCCACCGTGGGAGCACCGGCCCCCGCGGCGGCTTCGGTGAGCAGACGGTAGATCAGGTGGTTTCCGCGTCGGTCGCTCGCCTCCGTCACCACCGCGGCGCTCGTCCGTTCGGCGACGATCGCGCGCAACATCTCGGCGACGGGGGCGGTGACGCGCGCCGAGCCCGGGCCGACGGGCGCTATGCGTCGCTCCCGCCCGGAGGCGGAGACGCCGTCCTCCGACCTCGCGCGGCGGTTTCCGGCGCCCAGGGGGACCCGCACGCCTCGCCCGGACGCCTCCACGATGAGCACGCCCGACGCGTCTTGTTCGCGCATCACCGCGAGAAGGGCGGCGAAGGCTTCCGACGGCTCGGCGGGCAGGACGGCATGGACCACCTCGGCGCGATCATGCCGCCAGCCCCGGGCCGCCAGCGTCGCCGCCGTGTCCACGCCCTCGTCGTTCCACGCGCAGACGATGAGCCGGGGGAGGTGCGTCGGACGCCATGCGCCGTCGGGCGGAGTGGCGGAGGTTCGGGCGGCTTCGGCCAGCTCCACGGCGCGTTCCCCAAACGGCCTGAGGGATGACAGACCCGGGCCGAGACGCTCGCCCGACGGACGGGGGCTGGTCAAGCCCGACCAGCTTTTGATCAGCCCCAAAGCTCCGGAGAGGGCGGCAGGAGCGCCGAGCCCACGACCTCGAGCCCCGGCGTGCGATCGCACGCCAGAAGGAGCGGCCCGTCGAGGTCGACGACCTCGGCCCCTTGCGCGACCAGGAGCGCCGGGGCCATGGCCAGCGAGGTCGCCACCATGCATCCCGCCATCACGCCCAGCCCCGCCGCGCGCGCCGCGTCGGCCAAGGCCAGCGCCTCGGTGAGCCCGCCCGTCTTGTCGAGCTTGACGTTCACGCACGCATACCGCCGGCTGCAGGCGTCGAGCTCGGCGCGGGTGTGGAGGCTCTCGTCGGCGCAGAGGCGCACGGGCGAGGTCCACCCCTCCAGCGCCTCGTCCTCGCCAGCGGGCAGGGGCTGTTCGATCAGCTGGACGCGCAGCCGTGCGAACTCCGGCGCGAGCCGCCGCAGGTCGTCGAAGCCGAGACCCTCGTTCGCGTCCACCACGAGCCGGGTTTTCGGGGCCGCCTCGCGCACGGCGGCCACGCGATCGAGATCGTCGGGGCCGCCGATCTTGAGCTTGAGAAGCGGCCGATGGGCGGAGCGACGGGCGGCTTCGGCCATGTCGCCGGGCGGAGCCAAGCTCAGAGTGAAAGCCGTCTTCACCGGATCCAGTCGCGCCCGGCCGGCGAGTTCCCACGCTCGGACGCCGGCGAGCTTGGCGTCCAGATCCCAAAGCGCGCAGTCCAGCGCGTTGCGCGCCGCGCCCGGCGGAAGGAGCGGCTGGAGTTCGGCCCGCCCGGCGCCGCGCTCCAGCGCCTCACGCACGCCTTCCGCCGCTTGGAGGCTCGCCTCGGCGGTCTCGCCGTAGCGGGGATAGGGGACGGCCTCGCCGCGGCCGCGCAGCCCCGTCGCCTCGTCGGCCAGTTCCGCCACGATCACCCGCGCCTCGGTCTTGGCGCCCCGGGCGATGACGAAAGCCTCCGCTAGCGGCCAGCGCTCTTCGCGCAGGGTGAGGCGGCGCGCGCCGGGCGCGCTCACCCCGCCGCGCCTGACGGTCTGGCCAGGCTCACCGCGCCTCGCCGAGCGCGGCGGCGGCCAGGAGCCAGGTGCGGCCGCTCTCGGAGGCGAACAGGGCGGGGAGGGCGCCTTCCCCCGCCATGCGCGCCGAGCCCTCACCGCGCTCCACCAGGCGTTGGGCGCTGGCGCGCAGCACCCGGTCGGACGACAGCCGCCGCGCAAGCCGGCGCACCGCCGCGGGGGCCGCGCGCCGCACGCTTTCGCGCGCGCCGTCGCGCCCCTCGGTGAGGTAGGCCCTTGCGGCCTCCTCCAGCCGTGCGGGAGGCAGGAGCGCCTGGGCGTCGACGCCCATGTCGGCGATCTCGGCTGCGAGGCGGCCGGGAAGCTCCTCCTCGTCCACCGGCTCGTCGTCGACGGTGGACAGGAGGTCGCGCCAAGACCAGCCGGTGTCGGCCGGCGCGGCCGAGGCCTCGGCGACTGCGGGCGGACGCTCGGGAGCCTCGAACAGGCTCCGCACCGCCTCGTCCTCCCGTGTCGGCGTCAAGCGAAGCCGAGGGCGCAGCGGCGCCTCGGCTTCTGGGGCTGCGGCGGGGGCGGGGGGCGGAGGCGCGGAAGGAGGCGGCGCCGAGGCGGCCGGGCGAACCGCGCGAGCCTGCGCCTCGCGCGCTTCGGCCCAAGCCGCGGCGGCCAGCCGCGTCGCCGAAGCCGGGGTGCGGACCGGCGGCGGTTCGGAGGGAGGAGCGCTCGCGGTCGACGGCGGCGGGGCGGGCGGCTCAGGCGGGGGCGGTCGCAGCGTCGCGGGCGGCGGCGGAGCCGCCTGCGCCGACGACTGCGCCGCACGGCGAGCGGCGGCCGCGTCCGCCGTCTCGGCCATGGCCGACATCAGCCGCACCGCCTCGCCCAGGGTCGCGTAGTTGCGGCGCACGCGGTCTTGGAAGGCGGCGTCCACCGCCTCCGTTTCCTCCGACGCGCGGCGGGCGGCGGCGGTCAGCGCCTCCAGCCCCGCTTCGACCGCCCGGCGCACCGCATCGGCGCGGGCGCGCGCCTCCTCCGGCAGTGAGGCGAAGCGCGCGTCGACCTCGCCGAGCAGCGCCTCGATCTCGCCCACCGCAGCGCGCGCGCCGGCGAGGCCCGATTCCATCCGCTCGGCCGAGCGTCGGCCCACGGCCTCCAGCGTCTCCGCCGCGGCCTCCACCGCCTGCCGCGCTGCGGCGATGCGGGCGTCGAACGCCTGGTCGGCGTGCCTCCCGGCGTCGAAGGCGGCTTCGGCCAGCGCGTCCATGCGCACGCGGACACTCTCGCCGAGCTCGTCCGCCTGGGCGCGCAGGACCTCCAGCCGGCCCTCGCCCGTCGTGCGGGCCTGGGCGGTTGCGGCGTCGAAGCCCGACAGAGCGTCGCGCACGCGACCCTCCAGCGTCGTGCGTTCGTGCTCGGCGTGGTCGAGGAAGTCGCCGAGGACCGTGCGCGCGTGCCCATCCATGGCCTGGTGCTCGACGCGGGCCGTTTCGGAGAAGGCGCGGAGATTGCCGATCGCCTCCGAGATGAGCCGGCGCAGCGTCTCGGCCCCGTCGGCGGCGGCGTCCTCCAGTCCCGTGACGGCGGCGCGCAGCTCGGCGGCGTCGGCCATCTCTCGCGCGCGGCGAGTTTCGGCGCGGGCTTCGGCGTCCTCGGCGTCTGCGCGGACCGCGTCCGCCAGGGCACCCAGCCGCTCGCGCTCGTTCTCCAGACCGTGGCGCGCCCGATCAGCGCCCTCGACCAGGGCCTGAGCGGTCCGGTCCAGGAGTTCGCCCGTCCGGCCAAGGTCGCCGGAGGCCGCGGCTGCGGCGCGCTCGGCCTCCGCCGCGGCGAGCGCCAAGTCGGCTGTGCGTGCGCTCAGCGTCTCCTCCGCCTCGCGCAGCCGCAGGCTGCCCGCGTCGACCAGCTCCGTCGCGGCCGCCGCTTGGCGGGCCATCGCCTCGCTCCCCTCGAGCGCCGCCCGTTGGAGCTGTCCGCCGGCCTCGTGCAGCACCTCGCGCTCATGGGCCAGGCGCTCGGCGACTTCGCGCGCGCGGGTCTCTGCCCCCTCGGAGGCGGCGTGCAGCGCCGCGCTCTCCTGCGCGAGCGAGTCGCGCAGGCCCGACAGGCTCTCCACCGCTTCGTCCGCGGTCGCGCGGGCGCCTTCGATCTCGGCGCGCACCGCCTCGACCACCCCGGCCACATGCGAGCCGGCGAGCACGGCGGGGGCGGCCATGTCGTCCGACAGCGCCCGCAACGCGCGCCCTTCGGCCGCAAGCCGGGCCGACTGGCGCAGCAGGATCGCCATCACGATCATCAGGGCAGCGGGAGCGGCGGCGAGCATGGCGACCGCCGCGGCGAGGAGGGGGTCGCGGCCGAGGGCTGAGGCGCGGCCGCCCAGCACCACCACGGCCGCACAGGTGCCGATCCAGCACGCCGCGCCGAAGATCGCGAGGGGCAGGGCGCTCGCGCCGGGCGCCGCGACCGGTCGCGATGCGGAAGGCTTGGCGCTCGCGGCTCGGCCCGCAGGCGCGGTGGCGGGCGGGCGCTCGAGGCGGCTGAGCCGCGGCAGGTCGTCGACCACAGCCGCACGCGGCTCGGCGTTCAGCGCCGCCGCACGCGCCTCGCGCGTCGCCTCGCGCCAGGCTTCGTCGGCCCGCAGCGCGTGGGATGCGCCGAGCGCGAGCGGTTGGCGGCGTTTGTCGCGCTTCATGCGGTCTCGACCCCCGGGCGCCGCGGAGCACGCCCCGCCGCTCGCCTGAGAGGCGAAGATCGCCGACGCACGTTCACCCTGCAAGCGACCTCGGGGTCGCGGGGCGTCAGCGCTCGGGGGTGAGCACCAGCTTGCCGATCGGGTGGTTCTTCTCACCCTTTGTCTGCGCATCGCCGGCCTTGTCGAGTGCGAAGGTCTCCGCGACGTGGACGCGCACGCGGCCCTCCTCCACGAGCCGGACCACCTCTTCGAGGATCTCCGCACGCGGCTCGGCCATGTACTGGACGCCCGAACGGCCCTCGCCCGCGGCCTGCGCCTGGGCCTCGACCTGACCATCGGGCACGGTGGTGACGAGGCGGCCGCCCGGCTTGAGCACGGCCCACGAGCGCTGCCGGGTCTCGCCGCCGACCACGTCGAAGACGAGGTCCACCCCGTGCACGTGCTCGTCGAAGCGCGCCTTCTCATGGTCAATCACCTCGTCGGCCCCGAGCCCGCGGACGAAGTCGAGGTTCTTGTGGCCGGCGGTGGCGATCACGCGCGCGCCTCGCACCTTGGCGAACTGCACCGCGAGGTGGCCGACGCCGCCGGAGGCTCCGTGGATCAGCACGGTCTCGCCTGCGGCGAGCCCGCCGTGGTCGAACAAGCCCTGCCAGGCGGTGTCGGCGGCGAGCGGCAGCGCACCCGCCGTGTTCATCTCAACGGCGTCGGGAATACGCGCCCACTCGCCAGACCGCACGATCGCCTCCTCGGCGTAGCCGCCGCGGTCGAAGCCCAGATGCGCGAGCACCTTGTCGCCGACCGCCAGGCCCTCGACGCCCGCGCCGACCCGGGCCACCACGCCCGCGACGTCGCGGCCCAGTGTGATGGGAAGGTCGCTCGACTTCACGGGCGGGAACTCGCCGGCTCGTGTCTTCCAGTCGACGGGGTTCACGCCGGCCGCCAGCACCGTCAGCACGAACTCACCCTCGGTGGGCATGAGCTGGGTCAGCTCGTCCACCTGCAGCACCTCGGGCCCGCCGAAGCGGTGGACGCGGACGCACTTCATGACCGAGCTCTCCTCGCGCGCCCTCCACGGGCCAGCGTCGAACAGGCCGGCGTCGGCGCGGTTCCCGAGGGCGTCGGCTCAGGCGGCTGCGGCGGCCTGCGGCGCGCGGGACGTGGTGAGAAGTGCGGCGTGGGCCTCCACGGGCGCGGGGCGGCCGATGAGATAGCCCTGCAGCTCCGCGCAGCCTTCCGCCCGCAGGACGTCGCGCTGGGCGGGCGTCTCCACCCCTTCGGCGACCACGGGAATACCCAGCCCCTTGCCGATGCCCAGCACCGAGCGGACGATCACGGTGGAGCGCTCCGCCTTGCCCAGCCCGTCGACGAAGCTCTTGTCGACCTTGATCTTGTCGAACGGGAAGGAGTGCAGGGTCGAGAGCGAGGAATAGCCGGTCCCGAAGTCGTCCATCGCCACGCGGACGCCCAACGCCTTGAGCCGTCGCAGGGTGTCGAGCGCCGCTTGGAAGTCGCGGGTCAGCGCCGTCTCGGTGATCTCCAGCTCCAGTCGGGCGGGGGCGAGCCCCGTCTCGATCAGCACCTCGTGCACGAGGGGCACGAGGCCGGGATCGCCCAGCTGCAGCGCCGAAAGATTCACCGCCACGCTGATGGAGGCGGGCCAGGCGGTCGCGTCGGCGCAGGCGCGGCGCAGCACGATCTCGCCCAGGGCGCCCACCAGCCCGTTCTCCTCGGCCAGTGGCACGAAACGGTCGGGGCTGAGGAGGCCGCGCTCGGGATGGCGCCAGCGCACCAGCGCCTCGAACCCGCAAATGCGGCCGGAGGCGGCCTCGGCCTGTGGCTGATAGAACACCACGAGCTCGTCGCGCTGGAGCGCCAGCCGCAGCTCGCTGACCAGTTCACGGCGCTGCGTCAGGGCGTCCTGGTAGTCGCGGCTGAAGAAGCAGAAGGGTTCGCCGCTTTCCCGAGCCTCCTTGAGCGCCAGGTCGGCGTGCAGGAGGAGGTCGGAGGAGGCATGGGCGTCGTAAGGGTAGGCGGCCACCCCGATGCTGACCCGCGGCTCCAGCGAGCGACCCTCGAACTCGAAAGGGCGCCGCAGGGAGCGACCGAGGCGGTTCAGCATGTTGGAGGCGTCGATCAGGCCCTGCTCGCGGGAGGCGGCCGCGGTGACGACCATGGCGAACTCGTTCCCGCCTACCCGCCCCGCGGTGCAAAGGCCCTCGGCTTCAAAGCGCTTGAGCCGGGTCGCGACCTTGGTCAGGAGAGCGTCGCCCGCCTGATGGCCCAGGGTCTCGTTCACTTCCTTGCTGTTGTCGACGTTGAGGCAGATCACCATGACGGTGGGGTCGTCCCCCCGCTCGATGCCCTGGTGGATCAACCGGTGCAGGAGGGTGCGGTTGGCGAGGCCCGTCATCGCATCGTGGTCGGCCAGATGGCGGATCATCCGCTCGGCCTCGCGCTGCTCGCGCAGGTCGCGCACGGCGACCGCCAGCGTCCCCGCGCCGCCGGGCTCCAGCGCCGCGGCGTGGATGTCGACGGGGAACGTCTCTCCGCCCGCAGTGCGCAGGGAGCCTTCCACGCCGCTGTCGAGCGTGATGTCGCCGCCGGGAAGGGCTACGACCTCCTCCAGCTTGCGGCCCTGCAGCGCGGCCACGGTGAACCCCACCATGCGCGCGAATGCGGTGTTGGCGTCGAGGATGGCGCCTTCGCCATCGAGGACGAGTATGCCCTCTCGCGCGGCGTCGGCCAGGCGGCGCCGGCGGTTGAGCTCGGCGCGGGAGCCGGTGTCGTCGATATAGGCCGCGCAGACGCCCACGAGGGTCAAGAGCACGCCCAGCGTCACGACCAGGAGCGCGAGCACGCCGGCGTCGATCAGCCCGGCGGGCAGCACCCGCGCGACGGGGACGACGGTCAGCGCAGCGGCCGCAACGAGGTGGAGGCCGGTCACGGCGCCGGCGAGCAGACCCGCCCCCAGCCAGTGGCGCCACCCCGCCGCCGCGTCGCCCACCCCCAGCGCCGAGAGCGCCAGCACGAGCGCCAGCGCGACGGAGAGCCAGATCCCCAGCGGGGAATAGACCGCGGTCGCCGCCATCACCTCGGAACTGGCCGCGAGATAGTGGCTCGCCCCGATGGCCAGGGCGAGGAGGAGCCCGCCCGCGACGGTGCGCAGCGTCTCGCGCCCGCTCCACGCGACCCCGAAGGCCAGGGCGGCGGCGGAGACGGAGACAAGGAGGGTCAGGAGCACGCGCAGGGCGTCGAAGCCCGACGCCACGCCCGGATGGAAGCTCAGGAGGCCGATGAAGTGCGTGGCCCAGATCGCGCCCCCCGCCTCCAATCCGCACAGAAAAATCCACGCGGTGCGGACGAGACCGCGCGTGTCGCTCATGCGGTGACGGAGGCGGAACACCGCAGCCGAGGCTCCGAAGGCGAGGACGGCGGCCGCGACCAGCGCGCCGGGGTCCTGCACGGCGATGAAGCGGCTCAACTCAGGGGGCACGCAGGCGCTCCGAAGGACACCCGACGTTTGAAGCACAACCTTTGCTAAAGAGCCGTTGACCCGGGCGCGCTCGCCTCGCGGATCCGGCTCAGATCATGTCGGGCGCCGGCGTGGACTGGCTGGCGTAGGCGGCGCTCACCGTGTTCCTCAGAAGGCATGCGATCGTCATCGGGCCGACGCCGCCCGGCACGGGCGTGATGGCGCCCGCGATCTCCACCGCTTCGTCGAACGTGACGTCGCCGACCAGCCGCGTCTTGCCCTGGGCGGCGCGCTCGGGATCGCGCGCGGGGACGCGGTTGATGCCGACGTCGATGACCACGGCGCCCGGCCGCACCCAGTCGCCACGGACCATCTCCGGCCGGCCGACGGCGGCGACGAGCACGTCCGCCTCCCGGCACAGCGCCGGGAGGTCGCGCGAGCGCGAGTGCGCGAGCGTCACCGTGCAGTCGGCCCCGAGCAGGAGCTGAGCCATGGGCTTGCCCACGATGTTGGAGCGCCCGACCACCACCGCCCGTGCACCGGAGAGGTTTCCCACAGTCTCGCGCAGGAGGAGGAGGCAGCCGAGCGGCGTGCAGGGCGTGAGCGCGGGCTGGCCGGTGGCGAGGCGCCCCGCGTTGACCACGTGGAAGCCGTCGACGTCCTTGTCGGGATGCACGGCGGCCAGCACGGCGGCGGTGTCGATGTGCGGCGGCAGCGGTAGCTGGACGAGTACGCCGTGGATCGCCGCATCGACGTTCAACGCCGCCACGAGCGCCAGGAGCTCGGCCTCCGGGGTGTCGACGGGCAAACGGTGAGTCACCGAGTGCATGCCCGCGGCGCGCGTCTGCTCGCCCTTGTTGCGGACGTACACTGTGCTGGCGGGGTCTTCGCCTACGAGCACCACGGCCAGGCCCGGGGTAACGCCCCGGGTGCGCACGAGAAGCGCCGCCGCGTCGGCGACGCGGGCGCGCAGGCGCTCGGCGTGAAGCTTGCCGTCGATGAGGCGGGCGGGCATGGCCGTGTCTCCTTCCCGTCTGGGCGGCGCGGCTGTAGCCCGGACGCCCCCGCGCGCCTAGGCTCAGCCCCATGCTCTCGCGCGACGATCAGGACGCCCTGGGCGGCGTGGACGGCCCTGCGCTCGTCGAGCGCGCCGTCGGCTGGTGCGCGATCAACTCCGGCACCCGCAACCTCGCGGGGGTGAGGCAGGTGGGCGAGGCGATCGCCTCGGCCATGGCCGGGCTGCCCGGCGAGGTCGAGGTGCTGCCGTTGCCGCCGGTCGAGACGGTGGACGCGGCGGGGCGGGTGGTCGCCGAGCCCACCGCCGACGCGCTCCGGCTGTGCGTGCGCCCCGAGGCCGCGGTGCAGATCGCGCTTACCGGGCACCACGACACCGTCTACCCGGCCGAGAGCCCCTTCCAGGCCGTGCGCCTGCGCGACGACGGCGCGCTGAACGGGCCGGGGATCGCCGACATGAAGGGCGGGCTCTCCGTCATGCTGGGCGCGCTCGCGGCGCTGGAGCGCCACCCCGATCGCCACGCTTTGGGATGGACCGTGCTAATCTCGCCGGACGAGGAGACAGGCAGCCTCGCCTCGCGCGGGCTTCTTGCGGAGCTCGGCGCACGCACGCACCTGCACCTCACCTTCGAGCCGGCTATGGACGGGGAGGGGACGCTCGCCTCCGGCCGCAAGGGCTCGGGCAATTTCCACCTCCGCGTGCTGGGTCGCGCGGCGCATGCGGGGCGCGACTTCGCCTCGGGACGGGGGGCGGTCGCCGCGGCCGCGCGCATCGCCGCCGAGCTCGACGCCCTGAACGGCCGGCGCGACGGGCTGACCGTCAACGTCGCCCGGATCGACGGCGGCGCGCCTCTGAACCAGGTGCCGGACCTCGCGGTGGTGCGCTTCAACGTGCGCGCGCTGGGCGCCGAGGACGCCGCCTGGGCCGAGGCGGAGGTGACGCGCCGCATAGCCCTCGTCGCGGGCGATGGGATCGCGACCGACCTCCACGGCGGGATCACCCGTCCCCCCAAGCCCTTCACCGGAGCCCAGCAGGCGGTGTTCGCCGCCGTGCGCGAAGCGGGCGCCACGCTCGGGCAGGAGATCGGCTGGAAGCCGTCAGGCGGGGTGTGCGAGGGGAACAACCTCTTCGCCGCGGGCTGCCCCGGCGTCGACACGCTCGGCGTGCGGGGAGGGGCGATCCACACCGCCGACGAGCACGCCTGGCCCGACAGCTTCGGCGAGCGGGCGCGGTTGGCGGCGCTGCTCCTCATCCGCGCCGCCCGCGGCGAGATCGACACGCCCGCCCTCCGTCGGCTCGCCGGGTCGGAGCGCGCGGGGGTTACGGGAACGGCTGCGCTCGGCTAACCACCTGCGCCATGCTCGTGGTGCGCCCCGCCGGTCCCGACGATCTCGAAGCGCTGCACGAGCTGGCGGTTCTGTCGGGGCGCGGGTTCACGAGCCTGCCGGAGGACCGTCCGACCCTGGGCGAGCGGCTCGCGATCTCCGCGCAGAGCTTTGCGGGCGAGGTCGCGCCGGTGAAGGCCTGGTACACGCTGATGCTGGAGGACGCCGAGACCGGACGGGTGGAGGGCGTCGCCGGCGTCAAGGCGGCGGTGGGCCTCGAACGCCCGTTCTTCTCGTTCCGGGTGACGACGCTCGCTCAGTCTTCCACCGCCACCGGAGTGCGCTTCGATCACCAGGTGCTCGTGCTCGTGAACGAGTGCGCGGGCTGGACGGAGGTGGGCTCGCTCTATCTGCGCCCCGAGCGGCGGCGGGGCGGGGCAGGGGCGCTCCTGGCCGGGGCGCGCTATCTCCTGATCGCCGCCGACCCCGCCCGCTTCAGTGAGATGGTCTTGGCCGAGCTGCGCGGATGGTTCGATCCGGACGGGGCGTGCCCCTTCTGGGAGCAGGTGGGCTGCCGCTTCTTCCGCCTGCCGTTCGACCAGGCCGACCTGATGAGCGCCTCCACCGACGGCCAGTTCATCCTGGACCTTGCGCCGCGCCACCCGATCTACGTCGAGCTCCTGCCCGCCCACGTGCGCGAGGTGATCGGCCGCGTCCACGCGGAGGGGGAGCCCGCCCGCGCGCTCCTGCAGCGCGAGGGCTTCCGCCCCAACAGCCTCGTCGACATCTTCGACGCGGGACCGACCGTCAGCTGTCGTCGCGACGACATCCGCACCGTGCGCGACAGCCGCGAGCTGCGGCTGTCCGCGGTTCCGCCTGTCGACGACGTGCCCACCTCACTCGTGGCGACGGGCGCGGTGGCTGGCTTCCGCGCCGTGCGCACGCCGGTGCAGGTGGAGGGCGACGAAGCGCGCGTCGGCCCCGAGGCGCTGGCCGCGCTGCGGCTCGCGTCCGGCGATCGCGCCCGGGTGCGGCTGTGAGCGGCGCGTCCGTGCGCGGCGAGCTGTTCATCGAGGGCGAATGGCGCGCGGGCTCCGGACCGCGGCTGCGCTCCATCGATCCGGCGACGGGCGAGGCCGTGTGGGAAGGCGCGAGCGCCGCTCCCGCCGAGGCCGCGACCGCCGTAGCCGCAGCGCGCTCCGCCCTCCGGGACTGGGCCGACCGGCCTCGCACCGATCGCGTCGCGGCCGTGCGCCGGTTCGCCGACGCGCTCAAGGCGGGCGCCGACGCCACGGCCGAGGCGATCAGCCGCGAGACCGGAAAGGCGCTCTGGGAGACGCGCGCCGAGGTCGGCTCGATGATCGGCAAGGTCGAGGTCTCGATCGCCGCCTACGCCGAGCGGACGGGCGAGCGCGAGGCGGCGACGGCCTTCGGGCGAGCGGTGCTGCGACACCGGCCGCACGGGGTGATGGCGGTGCTCGGGCCCTACAACTTTCCCGGCCACCTGCCCAACGGCCACATCGTGCCCGCCCTCCTCGCGGGCGACACCGTGGTCTTCAAGCCGTCGGAGGAGACGCCCTGGACCGGCGAGCTCGCGGCCGCGGCCTGGGAGGCAGCCGCCCTGCCCGCCGGCGTCTTCAACCTCGTGCAGGGCGGCCGCGAAACGGGTCAAGCCCTTCTCGCGCAACGGATAGACGGGCTCCTGTTCACGGGCTCGGCCGGGGCGGGACAGGCGTTCAAGCGCCAGTTCGCCGAGCGGCCCGAGGTAACCTTGGCGCTCGAGCTCGGAGGCAACAACCCGCTGATCGCCTGGGACGCGCCGGACGCCGAGGCCGCCGCCGCCCTGGTGGCGCAGTCGGCCTTCGTCACCACCGGCCAGCGCTGCTCGTGCGCGCGGCGATTGATCGTCCGCGACGACGCCGAGGGCGATCGCGTCGTAGAGGCGGTGGACGCGCTCGCTGCTCGTCTGGTGGTGGGACCTTGGAACGGCGACGCCGAGCCCTTCATGGGGCCGCTGATCTCCGAACGCGCCGCCGGCGGCGCCCGCGCGCAGGTTGACGCGCTCACGGGGCGCGGCGCGCGCGCGATCCGCGCCTTCGGCCGTCCCGAGGGCGCGGCGACGGCGGCCTTCGTCACGCCGGCGATCCTCGACGTCACCGGCGTCGACGCCCCCGACGAGGAGATCTTCGCGCCGGTGCTGCAGGTCGTACGCGTGGCGAGCTTCGACGCGGCGATCGAGGCGGCGAACGCCACGCGCTTCGGCCTCGCGGCAGGGCTCGTGTCGTCCGACCGTTCGCTGTGGGACCGCTTCCTCCAGCGCTCGCGCGCGGGCGTGGTCAACTGGAACCGCCCGACGACCGGCGCGGCGGCGACCATGCCCTTCGGCGGCCTGGGTCTCTCCGGCGACGGCCGCCCGAGCGCCTATTACGCGGCCGACTACTGCGCCTACCCCGTGGCGAGCTTCGAGGCGGACGCCGTGGTCGACACGCGCGGCGAGATCCGCGGCCTGCGGCCGTGAGCGGCGCGGCGGCGATCGAGTGCAACGCCGACGGTCTCGTCGGGCCGACGCACAACTTCGCCGGCCTCTCGCCCGGCAACCTCGCCTCGGCTGCGAGCGAGGGGCAGGTGTCCAACCCACGCGGCGCCGCGCTGGAGGGGCTCGGCAAGATGCGGGTGCTGCACAACCTGGGGCTGCCCCAGTTCGTGCTGCCGCCGCACGAACGGCCCGACCTCGAGTTCCTTCGCGCCCTGGGCTTCACGGGTTGCGATGCGGCGGTGCTGGACGCCGCCGGCCGGGCGGCGCCCGAGCTCCTGGCGGCCGCTTCCTCCGCCTCGGCGATGTGGGCCGCCAACGCCGCGACCGTCACGCCCGGCGCCGATGCGGCGGACGGGCGCGTGCACCTCACCCCGGCCAACCTGGTGGCCAATCTGCACCGGAGCCTTGAGCCCGCCCAGACCGGACGCATGTTGCGTCGTCTCCTGCCCGATCCGGCCTACGCGCAGGTGCACGACGCCCTGCCGTCGCGGCCGCAGCTGGGCGACGAGGGGGCGGCCAACCACGTCCGTCTCTGCGGCGAGGAGGGCGGCCCGGGCGTCAACCTCTTCGTGTGGGGCCGCGGCGCACACGAGAGCTGGTCGGGGCGCCATCCCGCGCGCCAGACCCGCGAGGCGTCGGAGGCGGTTGCGCGGCGTCACGGCTGCGGCCGCGCCGTCTTCGCACGCCAGTCGCGCGCCGCGATCGAGGCGGGGGTGTTTCACAACGACGTGGTCTGCGTGGGCGCGCGCACCGCGCTCCTGTTCCACGAGCGCGCCTTCGAGGTGACTTCCGCCGTGGTCGACGGGGTGCGCGAGGCGGCCCACGGGCTGTTCGAGCCGGTGTTCCTCGAGGTCTCCGAAGCTGAGCTGCCGCTGGCGGATGCGGTGCGATCCTACCTGTTCAACTCGATGCTGGTCGCCCCTCCGGCGGAGGACCGACTCGTGCTCGTCGCTCCTGTCGAGGTGCGCGACTCCGCGCGCGCCCGCGCTGCGGCGGAGCGGCTCTGTGACGGCAACGGCCCCCTCGGTCGGGTGCTCTACGTAGACGTCCGGCAGAGCATGAGAAACGGCGGAGGCCCGGCGTGCCTGCGGCTGCGGCTCTCGCTCACGCCGGAGGCGTTGGCCTCCGCGAACGCGGCCCAACGCTTCGACGCGGCGCTCGGGCGTCGGCTCGAGGACTGGGTGGCGCGCCGCTACCGCGACCGGCTGCAGCCGGACGACCTGCGCGATCCCGCCCTGCTCGACGAAGGCCGGGCGGCGCTGGATGAACTCAGCGCCCTGTTGGACCTCGGCGGCGACTTCTACCCCTTCCAGCGCGCCTGAGGCTCAAGCCGCGGCGACCTCCCCACCGGGCGCGACGAGCAACACGCGCTCGAGCGTCGACAGAAGCTCGGCGGCCCGGATCGGCTTGGCGATGAAAGCGTCGGCTCCCGCCGCCAGGCCGGCGTGGGTGGCGGGCTTCGCCGCCCCGGCGGTCATCATCACCACGGGGACGCGCCGTCCGCCGCCCGTCGCCTCACGCTCGCGCAGAATTTGCAGCGCGCTCAGCCCGTCCATCTCGGGCATGTGCGCGTCCATGAGGATCGCGTCGAAGCCGCCGCGGGAGAGTTCGTCCAGCGCTTGACGACCGTCGCTGGCAAGCGTCGCCTCGACCCCCGCGCTGCCGAGGATCAGCGCGACCACCTTCTGGTTCACCGGATGATCCTCCGCCACGAGGATGCGCAGGCCGGCGAGCGGCGAGCGCGGGACAGGCGCGGGCTCGTGGTCGACGGCCGCCGCTGTCGCCGCGTTCGTGTTGAGGACGGGCTCGAGCGGGGCGAGGAAGGTGAAGACCGAGCCGACGCCAGGTCGTGAACTGGCCGTTATGTCGCCCCCCATTGCGCGGGCGAGCGACCGGCTGATCGCGAGCCCCAGGCCCGAGCCGTAGGGGCGGAGCTGGGGGGCCTCGGTGGTCTCGAAGCGTGAGAAAACGCGCTCCGCCACCTCCGGTCCGAAGCCAGCGCCCGTGTCCGAAACGACAAAGCGCAACGCGCCCTGCGGCATACGATCGATCCGCACCGTCACCCAGCCGCTGTCGGTGAACTTGACCGCATTGCCGAGAAGGTTCGCCAATATCTGGCCGAGCCGCACGGGGTCGCCGAGGTAGCGCCCCCGCGCGCCCGGCGCGATGGTCCAGCCGAGTTCGAGGCCCTTGGCCTGGGCGGCCGCGCGATGCGGCTCGCCGGTGCGCTCGATCAGCGCCGAGAGGTCGAAGGGTTCGGGCATAAGCACGATCTCCTCCGCATCGAAGCTCGCCACGTCCAGCATGTCGCCGAGCACCTGCTCGAGCTGGCGGCCGGCGTCGATGATCAGCTCGGCCATTCGCCGGCTTTCGGGCTCGGTCTGTCTGGGAGCTAGGGTCTCGGAGACGGCGAGTATGCCGTTCAGGGGCGTCCGCAGCTCATGGCTCATGGTGGCCAGGAACCGGGACTTGTCGCGATCGGCCCGTTGCAGCTCCGCGGTCCGGTCGCGCACGCGATCTTCGAGCGAGGTCATCACGAGCTGGGCGTTGTCGCGCTCCGCCGCCAGCGAGCGGGCGAGCACACCGAGTTCGTCGTCGCGCTGGGCGATACGCCGGGTGGCGGCCGCGGCGCGCCCGGCGGCGCACTCCAGCGCGAGCTCCTCCAGCGGCTTGACGATGCGCCCGCGCGCGATGCGCAGGATCAGCCCGACCTGAAGTCCCGCGCTCAGGAGCCCCAGAACGAGGATCCATCCCGCCGAGGCGAGCGCCTGCGCGTCGGCGGCGCTTTTCGGAAGGACGAGGAGATACCACCAATCCGGACCCTCCATGCGCCCGAAGGCGACCAGCGCGCCACCCTTGAGGTCGCGGAGCACGCCCGTCGGCCGTCCGGTGCGGGTCACCGCGGGCATCAGCGTGGCGAGGTCTAGACGGCGTGCGACCTGCACGGCGCGTGCGGGATCGGCGGCCTGACCCGCCGTCATGCCGGGGTAGGCGAGCACGCGGCCGTCGCTCTGCGCGATCAGGCCGGAGGCGTCGACTTCGGTCCGGCGCACCGCGTTGGCCAGGAAGTCGCCGACGTAGATCGAGGAGCCGAAGGCGCCGACGTACCTCGCGCCCACGTAGACGGGCGTAAGGCAGGCCACGCCCATGCGGACGCCGCCGCGCGCCTGCAGGAGGCGCTGCAACGACGTACAGCGCATGGCGCGGGAAGGGTCGGCCGCCGGCGAGACAAGCCGCATCATCTGCTCGCGGCTGAAGTCGAGCGTCGCGGGCGCGGTGCGCCGGTAGAAGAGGAGGTGGTCGGGCCGATCCGGCGCGTACATCACGAGCTTGTTGGTGGGGGTGGCGAAATAGAGGTTGTCCCACGCGCTGTGCACGCCCTGGCCCACATGGCCCACCACACCATAGGCGGCGGCGAGCACCGTGCGCTCCAATGCGTCGCTGGGCTGGGGCGACAGGAACGCCCCCATGCCGTGCACATAGTCGCCGTCCGGAGTGGCGGCGCCGTCGAAGTCGCCGCTGCGACTGCGCCTCGTGCCGTCAGCCTGCAGCGGATAACGCGCTTCGAAGGCGCGGTCGGCTTGCGAGGGGGAGAGGTGCGCTACGGCGGCCTGCAGCTCCGACGCAGCCCCTGCATGCACGCCAGCGAGCGAGCGGAACCGGCGCGACAGGTTGGCGTAGCGCTCGTCGAGGTACTCGGTGAGGTGGCGCTCCTGTTGGGAGTGGAGCTGCTGGCGGAACACGCAGAACGCCACGACCGAGCTGGAGAGCGTGATGGCGACCGAAGTCGCGCCGATGGCGAGGAGAAAACCGCGCGAGATCGATTGCATGGGTACCACTGACGTTCGCCGCCGAGCGGTAACCTGGATAACTTTCCAAGCCGTTGCGCCGCTTGTTGAGCGCGCGTCAGGACATCGGGTTGGCGCTCGGGAGGGGGTCCGGCGGCAGCGGTATCCATTCGCTGTGGTCGGCGTCGGGCAGCTTCATGCGGCCGCCCCGCCAGTCGGCTTTGGCCTGCTCGATACGTTCGCGCGAAGAGGAGACGAAGTTCCATTCGACGAAGCGTGGGCCCACGGGCTCGCCTCCGAGGAGCATGAGCGTCGAAGGCCGAAGCGCGCGGACGCCGATCGCATCTCCCGGAGCGAACACCAGCATCTTGCCGGGGCCGTAGGTCGCGCCTTCCACCTCCACCTCGCCCGTGGCCACGTAGGCGGCGCGCTCGGGATACTCGGCCGGGAGTTCGGCGACGGCCCCCTCCGCCAGCGCCCAATGCACGTAGAACATGGGCGAGTGGGTGCGCACGCGCGCTTCCGCCCCGAACGCCTTGCCCACGACCAGGCGCGCGAAGAGGCCCGGCCCCTCGAATGAGGGCAGGTCGTCCATGTCGTGGTGCCAGAAGGCGGGTGCGGTCTCCTCGTCGGCCTCGGGCAGCGCCACCCAGGTCTGGATGCCGTGCAGCACGTCGCCTTCCAGCCGCCCCTTCTCGAAGCGCTCGGAGTGGGTGATGCCCGAGCCGGCCGTCATCCAGTTGACCTCGCCCGCGCGGATCGCCTGCTCGGAGCCGACGCTGTCGCGGTGCATGATCTCGCCGGAGAACAGGTAGGTGATGGTCGAGAGCCCGATGTGGGGGTGCGGCCGCACGTCGACCGAGCGCGGCAGCCCCGGCGCGAACTCCGCCGGGCCCATGTGGTCGAAGAAGACGAAGGGACCGACCATGCGTCGGCGGGCGTGGGGCAGGACGCGCCCGACCTCGAAGCCGCCGAGGTCCTTGCGGCGTTGGTCCACGACGAGTTCGATCATGGGGAGGTCTCCCGCGAGGGGTCGGCCGGGCGGCCGGGGCTGAGAAGGAGCGCGCCGCCGAGCGCTCCGAGTAGGCAGGCCCCCGCGCCAACGGCGGCGGCCGTGTGGAAGGCGGCCAGGAGGGCGGGTCCGCGGTCGTGCGCAAGGACGCCGCCCAGGAGAGCCGTGGCGATCAGGCCGCCCGCGCGCGCCACCGCGCTGTTCAGCCCCGAAGCCGTGCCGGAACGGTGCGCGTCTACCGCGCCGAGGACCGCGGTGGTCAGCGGCGCGGCCGTGCAGCCCACCCCCGCGGCGATCACCACCAGCGCGGGGAGGATGCGGGTGGGATAGCGCGCGTCGGCCCCGCCCACCCGAAGCAGCAGCAGGAGACCCGCGGTCAGGAGCAGGGCGCCGGCGAGCAAGAGCGGCTTGGAGCCGATCCGCCCGGCCAGGGCGCCCGATATGGGCGAAGCGCACGCCAGGAGCGCCGGCATGGGCAGGAGCGCCAGCCCCGCTGCGACGCCGTGGAAGCCGTACTGGTGGATCAGCACGAAGGGCAGGGCGACCAGCAGTCCGCCCAAGGCGCCGTAGACCAGAAAGGTCAGGAGGTTCAGGCCGGTGAAGGCCCGCGAGGCGAACAGCGCGAGGGGAACCATGGCCCGGTCGCCGCGACGCCTCTCCACTTCCACGAAGGCGAGAAGCGCCAGCGCGCCCGCGCCCGTCACGCCCAGCGCGCCACCGGTCCAGCCGGCCGCGCCCGATCCCAGCGTCAGCCCCCAGGCGAGAAGACCCAGGCCGAGGGTCGCGAGGACGCTGCCGGGCACGTCGAACGGGCGCGCCTTGGCGCGATCGGTCTCGCCCCCGTCGCGCACGAACCGCCAGGCGAGCCCGGCGGCGGCGAGCGCCACCGGGAGGTTGATCAGGAAGATGGAGCGCCAGCCGAAAGCGTCGGCCAGAACGCCGCCCAGCACCGGCCCGACGGCGGCGGCGGCCGCGCCCAGCGCCGACCATGCGCCGATCGCCCGGCCGCGCGCCTCGCCCTGAAACGTCGCCGCGAGCGTCGCCAGGCTGTTGGGCAGGAGGATCGCCGCGCCCACCCCCTGCGCCGCGCGCGCCGCCAGGAGCGTCGGGTAGCCGGGCGCGAGCGCGCACACGAGCGAGGCCGCGCCGAAGAGCGCCACCCCGATCAGGAGCAGCCGACCGCGTCCGTACTGGTCGCCCGCCGCCCCGCCGAGGAGGATCAGCGCGCTCAGCGGCAGGAGGTAGATGTCGACCACCCACTGCATCCCGGCCGCGCTGCGCCCCAGCGCCTGCCCGATGAAGGGAAGGGAGACGTTGACCACCGAGCCGTCCACGAACGACAGCGAGGACGCCAGCATGCAGGTGGCGAGCACCCATCCCGACCGCCGCGCCTCAGCCGGTCTCGCCTCGCCACGGGGGGTCATGGGCGAGCCGTCCCACGTCGCGACGGCGGGCTCAAGGGCGCCCGCGGGTGGCGCCCTCGCGTGCTTGGGAGTAGTGCGGCCCGCATGAACGCCACCTCCCTCAACAGCTTCGTCGGCCGGCTGTGGGACGACGACGTCCTTCCCGCCATCTCCGACTACATCCGGCTTCCGGCCAAGTCGCCGGCGTTCGATCCGCAGTGGCGCGCTCACGGCCATCTCGACGCGGCTATCGAGCTCTACGCCGGATGGGCGCGCGCCCATCTGGGCGAGGTCGCTGGAGCGACGGTGGAGGTCGTGCGGCTGGGCGAGCGGACGCCGGTGATCCTGATCGACGTTCCGGCCTCGGGCGGGGCTTCGTCGGACGACCCGATCCTGTTCTACGGCCATGTCGACAAGCAGCCCGAGGCTTCGGGCTGGTCGGAGGGCAAGGGGCCGTGGACCCCGGTGGTCGAGAACGGCCGTCTCTACGGGCGCGGCTCGGCCGACGACGGCTACGCCATGTTCGGCGCCCTGGGGGCGCTCCTGGCCGTGCGTGCGCAGGGGCTCCCGCACGCGCGTGGCCTCGTGCTGATCGAGGCGTGCGAGGAGAGCGGCTCCTACGATCTGCCGGCCTACATCGAGCACCTCAAAGACCGGATCGGCCAGCCGTCGCTCGTCGTGTGCCTCGACTCGGGCTGCGGCAATTACGAGCAGCTGTGGCTCACCACCTCCCTGCGGGGCATGACCGCGGGCGAACTCACGGTGGAGGTGCTCCGCGAGGGCGTGCACTCGGGCGACGCCTCCGGGATCGTCCCGTCGTCGTTCCGCATCCTGCGCCAGCTCCTGTCGCGGCTGGAGGACGAAGACACGGGCGCGATCCTGCCGCTCGAGTTCCATGTCGACATCCCCGACGAGCGGATGGCGCAGGCACGCACCGCCGCCGCGGCGCTGGGCGACAGCGTGTGGGACCGCTTCCCCTGGGCCGACGGCGTGCGTCCCATGGGGGCCGACAACGTGGAGCGCCTCCTCAACCGGACCTGGCGACCGACGCTCTCGATCATCGGACTGGACGGCGCCCCCAGGCCTGACGCCGCGGGCAACGTGCTGCGGACGCACACGACCGCCAAGCTCTCCGTGCGGCTGCCGCCCACCGCCGACGCTCAGGGCGCCGGTCGCGCGCTGAAGCGGCTTCTCGAGGCGGATCCGCCCTACGGCGCGCGCGTCACCTTCTCGACGGACAAGGCGGGCGCAGGCTGGAACGCGCCGGCGCTCGCCCCCTGGCTCGCCCAGTCGATCGAGCGCGCGTCGCAGGCGGCGTTCGGGCGCGGCGCGGCGCTCGTGGGGGAGGGTGGTTCCATCCCGCTGATGGGCATGCTGGCGGCCATGTTCCCCGCCGCGCAGTTCGTCATCACGGGCGTCCTGGGCCCGCATTCGAACGCCCATGGGCCGGATGAATTCCTGCACCTGGGCATGGTGAAGGGCGTGACCGCCGCCGTCGCGCAGATCGTGGCCGACCACGCCGAGGCGCACACGCGCGCGGTGGCGCAGGCGGCCTAGTCGGTGCGTCGCCCGCCAAGGTCTCGACGCCGGGCAAGCGCTCCTTAACGAAAGAGGTCTAGGCAGCGCTCACGTAGCGAGCGTTGCATGCGACAGCTGATCCGCTTCCTCCAGGGCGAGCGACGACGCGATGGGCGGGAGCCCGCGCGTCGCATGGTCCAGGTGTTCGCCGCCGGGTCGAACCTGGGCGTGGCCCGACTGTTCGATGAAGGCGATGGCGGCGCCCGGATCTCGCTCGTGGAGGGGCGACAGCCGCCCTCGCGGCTCATGCTGGTCGAGATCGAGACCGCCACCGCCCACGTGGCCGAGGTTCGCTGGCGCAGCGAGGATCAGGTGGGGGTGCGCTTCATGCGCTCTCAACGGCTGCGGGGCTTCGTCGAGCCCGAGTTCGCCGACGCCAAGGCGTTCTGGGAGGACGCCGCCGTCGTCACCGAGTGAGGCCGAGCCCTACCGCCCGCCCTTCCGCCAGCGCGAGTTCGCCCCGGCCGAGGTCGAGGACGATGCGGCGGCCCTCGAACGCCGCCAAGCCGATGAGCGCCGCAGGCGCGGGTGCGGAGGCGTTGCGGAACACCTGCACCGCCAGCTCTCGGCCCACGGGGACGCCGGCGAGGCTCTCCACCCGGGCGCGAACCACGGCGTTGCGGGTCGCGCCGCCGAAGGTGACCCCCGCCTGAGCGGCCAGCGCCCGTTCGGACGCCAGAAGCCCGGTGGTCCGCGCGGTCGGCTCGGACATCGAGAGCGCGGCGGAGGAGCCCGTGTCGACCACCGCCTCGATCGCGCGCCCCTCCACGATGGCGTCGGCCGCGAGCTCGCGGCCGCGCAGCCGCACCGGCAAGGGCCGCAGCAGCACGCCGGGCGGTCGCGTTTCGGGCGGCCGCAGGGCGAGGCGGCGACGGTCGAGGTCGATGTCGGCGGACACGCGGCGCAGCAGGTCCTGGCCGATCACCAGCTCGACGCGCCCGCCCGTCGCCTCGACGATGGGACCGAGGTCCAGGATCGCGAGCCGCAGTTGCGGCACGTCGAGCGCGCCGAGCGCGACATCGGCCGCAGCCGCCCGGCCGAACTGGGGCGCCCCTGAAACGCCATAGGCGAGGAGCGGCAGCGTCGCGCCCGGACGCACGCCCAGGCGCTCGGCGGCGGCGCGGTCGAGCACCGAGGTCTGCGCCCCGCTGTCGATCAAGGCGCCCGTGGGGCGGCCGTCGACCCGCGCGGACACGGCCAGGAGGCCCGTGTCGTGCGGGAGGTTCAGCCAGCCGCTTCCATCGCCGCCGACCGGGAAGCGCGGCTGCGGCGTGGGGAAGAGTACGCGCTCGCGCACCCACCATACGCCCGCCGCCCCGCCCGCGAGCGCGCCCAGCCGCAGCAGGGCCCCGCGCCGCGTCACCATGGGCGCGGGCGCGCCGGTCCCGCCGCGGCCGTCATTCCTCCTCGTCGGGGTAGGGGCCTCGGCCGCCCTCGGCGATGAAGCGGTCGATCCGCGCGGCCAGCACGTCCAGCGGGACGGAGCCGAGCTGCAGCACGGCGTCGTGGAAGGCGCGGATGTTGAACTTCGGGCCCAGCGCCGCCTCCGCTCGCCGCCGCGCCCGCCAGATCGCGTCCTCGCCCAGGTAGTAGGAGAGCGCCTGCGCCGGCCAGGAGATGTAGCGGTCAACCTCCGTGTCGATCTCGTGCTCCGAAAGCGCGGTGTTGTCGCGCAGGTACTGTCGCGCCTTCTCGCGCGACCAGCCGAGGTGGTGCACGCCCGTGTCGACCACGAGCCGCGACGCGCGCCACGCCTGATAGCTGAGCATGCCGAAGGTCTCGTACGGCGTGGCGTACATGCCCATCTCGGCCCCTAGACGCTCGCAGTAGAGCGCCCAGCCCTCGCCGTAGGCCGAGATGTAGCCGCGGCGCCGGAACTCCGGCAGGTCGTGGCGCTCCTCCGCCAGGGGGATCTGGAAGGCGTGCCCGGGCGCCGCCTCGTGCAGCGTCAGCGCCGGCAGGCTGTAGAGCGGGCGTGACGGCAGGTCGTAGGTGTTGACGAGGTACACGCCCGGCCCGCCCCGGCCGGAGGTGTAGAAGGGCGCCTGGTCGGCCGGAACGGGGCGGATGGCGAAGCGCTTGCGCGGCGGGTGGCCGAAGTAGAGGCCGCTCTTGCCGTCGAAGGTCTTGGCGATCCAGGCCGCGTCTTTCAGGAGCTCGTCGGACGTTTCGGCGTAGAATCGCGGGTCGGTGCGCAGCATGCGCAGGAACGCCGGCAGGTCGCCCTTGAACCCCGTCTGGCGCATGGCGGCGACCATCTCGCCGCGGATCTTCGCCATCTCCGCCAGACCGAAGGTGTGGATCTGGTCGGGGGTGAGCCGGGTGGTCGTGGAGGCGTAGATCTGCGCCTGGTACCAGGCGCGTCCGTCGGGCAGGACCTCCGCCGCGAGCGTCGGACGCGCGCCGGGCAGGTATTCGGCGCGCCAGAACCTCGAGAGGTCCTTGAAGGGCGGGATCACCGCCTCGCGGATGGCGGCCGCTCCCTCCCGCTGCAGCTCCGCCCGGGTGGCGGGGGCGAGGCCGGAGGGCAGGGCGGCGAAGGGCGCGTAGAACGGCGTATCCTCCGGCCGGGCGGCGTCGGCGGTGGCGGCGATAGAGACGTCGCGGCCGTCCAGCGTGGCGCGGGGCGGAGTGAAGCCGCGCTTGAGCCCGGCGCGCATGTCGGCGATCTCGTCGCGCATGAGGCGTGGCGTCTCGCGCAGGCGCTGGAGGTATCGGCGCACCTCCGTCTCCGAGCGGAACGGCTCGCGCGCGACCTCGGCCATGTCGGTCCAGAAGGCGCTGTCGGAGGTGACCGGCGCCTCCCAGTCGCGGAAGCGCTCCCCATCGATCAGCGCCTCGAGCTGGTAACGGTAGACGGCGGCGTCCGTGCGCGCTTCGGGAGAGAGCGCCGCCTCGGGAATGGCGTCGAGCGCGCGTCGCGTTTCGGTCCACACACGCAGGCGCTCGGCGTGGGCGGCCGGGCTCACATCGGGCAGATGGGCGGAGGGCCCGTGGTCGACATCCTCGTCGAAGCCGGACGGGTGCGCCTGCCGCCAGGCCCACTCGCCCTTGTACAGCGCACGCAGCCGCGCGTCGGCGGCTCCGGGCGCCTCCGAGGCCGGCGCCGGCCCGGCGAGGCCGAGCACGAGGGCTGAGACGAGCATGGCGCAGCGCATCGACGGCTCCGGGTACGGCGCCGGGTCGCCGCCCCGACGTCTTAGACCGGCGCCGCGCCGAGCGTCAGCCCAGCCCGGGAACGAGGCGCCTTGATGGTCAATTCGCGTAGGGATCGTTCATCCCGGTGGCGCATTATCGCACCGCAACATACATTAGAGGTGATGATGAGCACCCCCAACCTCCGACTGATCTCCACCGTCCTGGGCGATCGCGGCGTGGGTTCGGTGGTGTTGGTCGGCGATTATCCACCCCGGCGCTGTGGGATCGCCACGTTCACCGCCGACGTGCGCTCCGCCCTGATCGAAGCGCGGCCCGACGTGCGGTGCACGATCGCGGCGCTCGACGAGCCAGGTTACGAGCACGCCTACTCGGGGGAGGTCGCTTACCGCATCGCGCAGGACGATCCCGCCGCCTATCGGGTTGCGGCGTCCGCCATCAACGCGGACGCGCCGGATGTCGTGTGTGTGCAGCACGAGTTCGGCATCTTCGGCGGCCCCGCGGGGGAGCACCTGATGCTGCTCCTCGATGCGCTCGACGCTCCGGTGGTCTCCACCCTGCACACGGTGCTCGAGGAACCCGATCCGGACCAGCGCCGCGTGTTCGAGCGATTGATCGCGCGTTCCGCGCGGCTGATCGTCATGGCCGAGCGCGGGCGCGAGATGCTGTTGCGCGTTTGGGGCGTGCCGGACGAGAAGATCGTGCTCGTGCCGCATGGCGCGCCTGATCGCGCGCTGGTCGCCACCGACGACGCCAAGGCCCGTCTCGCGCTGGACGGCCACGACGTGCTGTTCACGTTCGGGCTCCTGTCGCCGAACAAGGGCATCGAGACCGCGATCCGCGCGCTGCCCGCGATCGTCCGCGCGCGGCCCCACGCGCTTTACTTGGTTCTAGGCGCCACCCATCCGCACCTGGTGGCGCGCGAGGGGGAGCGATACCGCGAGTCCCTGATCGCCCTCGCCGACGAACTCGGCGTCGGCGAGCACGTACGCTTCGTCGACAGCTACACCGACACGCCCAAGCTCCTCGAATATCTCGAGGCGGCGGATGTTTACCTGACCCCTTACCTGAACCGTCAGCAGATCACCTCGGGAACGCTGTCCTACGCCGCCGCGCTGGGCAAGCCGATCGTTTCCACCCCTTACTGGCACGCGGAGGAGCTCCTGGCCGACGGGCGCGGCGTCCTGACGCCGTTCGGCGATCCGGGGGCGATCGCCAAGGCGGTGACTAGGCTGCTGTGCGATCCGCAAGCGCGTCAGGCGCTGCGCCAGCGTATTTACGACGCGACGCGCACGACGGTGTGGGGCGCCTTCGGTCAACGCTATCTAGAGGCGTTCGCCGCTGCGCGCCGCTTGAGCGCCGACGCCGCGCCAGCCACCAAGCGCCCCGCGCGTCTGCAGCCTTCGCTGGCCGGCGTGCGCCGGCTGACCGACAGCTGCGGCATGCTGCAGCACAGCGTCTTCAGCCTGCCCGACCGCCGCCACGGCTATTGCGTGGACGACAACGCCCGCGCGCTGATCCTCATGCATCGCTGGCCGGGCGGGCAGGATGCGGAGCGCCGGGCCTTGACGGGGGTGTACGCGTCCTTCGTCCAGTACGCCTGGAACGACGACGCCGGCGCGTTCCGCAACTTCATGAACTATGAGCGTCAGTGGCTCGAGGCGGCGGGTTCGGAAGATTCCGTCGGGCGCGCCTTCTGGTCGGTGGCGGTCACGGCCGCCGAGGCGCCGCACCTTGAGCACCGCCGATGGGCGCGCCATCTCCTGGGCCGGGTGCTGCCGACCATGGGGCGGATGCAATCGCCTCGCACGGCGGCCTTCCTGATCCTCGGGCTCGCCGCTCTGGCGGACGCCGGGCTGGCCACCGCGGCACAGAAGGAGCTGATGCGCGAGAAGGCGCAGGCCCTAATGGCGCTCTACGCGCACCACCAGGCGAACGGCCACGGCTGGTTCGAGCAGTACCTCTCCTACGACAATGCGCGCCTGCCCGAGGCCTTGCTGCGCGCCGGCCGCTCGCTCGAGGATGCGGAGCTGACCGCGACCGGGCTCGCGTCGCTGGAGCAGTTGTGCGTGTGGCAGACCTCGCCCTCGGGGCTGTTCCGCCCGGTGCCGACGTGCGCCTTCGGAGAGCCCGCGGGCTCTCCGGGCCGCTTCGACCAGCAGCCGCTTGAGGCCTCCGCCACCATCGACGCCTGCGCCGCCGCGATCGCGGCGGGGGGTTCGCGGACCGAGTGGCTGGCCGAAGCGGAACGCGCCCTCGACTGGTACTACGGCGCCAACGACCTCGGCGCGTCGCTGGCGGAGGCGGGCGAGGGCGAGTGCTTCGACGGCCTGACCTGGACGGGCCCCAACCTGAACCAGGGCGCCGAGTCCGTGCTCGCGCTGCAGCTCGCCATATGCACCTGGCGGGGTTTGACGACCTCCAGCTCCCGGCTAAAGAGCGCGCTCGACGCCTAGAGTCCGCCCCCGCCGGAGCTTAGAGTTTGCCGCAGGTCAACATCCTGTCAACCCGGCTCCAGGCGGAGCCGGGGCGGGTGGTCATACGTCCATTCCAAATCGAGGCGCCCGGCCCTGAGCCCCGGAGCTTTTCGCGCGCGCGCCGAATCGTGAACTCGGTGATGGCGATGGACATGCGGACCTGCCAGTCCGAACTGGCGCTCGTGAACAAGGATTTCGGCCGCCGCCACTGGCAAACCCGCGCCGTATACCTCGACCGCTTCCAGCAGGTGCAGCGCGACCTCGGCCTCGCCGACGATATCCGGTGGGAGAAGAAGGAGCTGATCGGCGCCTACTTCTGCCAGGAATACTCCTATACGTCCGCCGCGCTAATGAATCCCTCGGTCGTGCCGCATCCCGACCAGTCGGGGCTGCACGACGGCGCGGTGCGTATCGTCATGTCCATGCGCTGCGTGGGCGAGGGTCACATCTCGACCATCGCCTTTCGCGAGGGCATCGTCCGCGCCGACGGCTATTTCGACCTCATGCCCCAGCCGCCGTTCTCGATCTCAGCGCGACCGATCGAGGGTCCGACCGCGGAGAATCATGGCTCGACCGTGATCACCCGCTTCGAGGAGACATCGGTCTCCGGCACGGTGATCTTCCCGGTCACCGAACAGCAGCGTAACGGGCTGGAGGACCTGCGGCTCGTCAAATTGGAAGACGACGAGGAGGGGGCGCTCTACTGCGGCACCTACACCGCCTACAGCGGCCACAACATCGCATCCGAGCTTCTGTTCACGCGCGATTTTCGGACTTTCCGCTTGCAGCCGATCACGGGTGCGGCGTCGGTGAACAAGGGCATGGCGCTCTTCCCGCGCCGGGTGGGCGACGGCTACGCCATGATCGGCCGTCAGGACGGCGAGAACATCTTCTTCCTGCGCTCGGACGACATGCTCAGCTGGAACGGCGGCGAGCTCCTGATCACCCCGCATTTCCCGTGGGAGCTCGTGCAGATGGGCAACTGCGGCTCGCCAATCGAGATCGACGAGGGCTGGCTCCTCCTCACCCACGGCGTGGGGGCCATGCGACGCTACGCGATCGGTGCGGCGCTCCTCGACAAGGACGATCCGCGCAAGGTGCTGGCGCGCACGCCCCAACCCCTGATCTCGCCCTCCGACGAGTACCGCGAGGGCTATGTGCCGAACGTGGTCTACACCTGCGGGGCGATGGCGCTGGGGCGGCGGCTCTTCATGCCGTTCGGGGTGGCCGACAGCTCGGTCGGCTTCGCCTGGCTCGATATCGACGAACTCGTGCGCGAGATGGACTGACCTCATGGCCGAAGGCGTGATCCACCCGGTGCTCCTGTCCGGCGGGTCGGGCTCGCGGCTATGGCCGCTCTCGCGCGAGAGCTTCCCCAAACAGCTCCTGCCGTTGGCCGGCCCGCAGACCATGCTGCAGGAGACCGCCTCGCGCGTGCTGGGCCGTGCGGGCTTCGCTCCGCTAACCGTGATCGCCAACGCCGACCACCGTTTCATCATCGCCGAGCAGCTGCGCGAGATCGGCGTGACCGACGCCGTGGTCGTGCTCGAGCCGCTCGCGCGCAACACGGCCTTCGCGGCGGCTGTGGCGGCGCTGACGGTCGCCGCCCGCGACCCAGACGGCGTGATGCTGCTCATGCCGGCCGACCACGTGATCCGCCGTCCGGATGACTTCCTCGCCGCCGTGCGCCGTGCGCTGCCCGCCGCGCAGGGCGGAGCGATGGCGCTGTTCGGGATCACGCCCTCCGCGCCGGCGACGGGCTACGGCTACATCGAGACGGGCGAACCCCTGCCCGACCATCCGGAGGTGATGGGCGTCGCGCGCTTCGTCGAGAAGCCCGACGCAGCCACGGCCGAGCGCCTCGTCGCCAGCGGCCGCCACCTGTGGAACAGCGGCATCTTCCTCCTGCCCGCCCGCGCCTTCCTCGACGAACTCGGCGCGCTCGCCCCCACGATCCTCGCGGCGGCCGAGGACGCGCTGGGCCGCGCCACCCGCGACCTCGACTTCCTGCGCCTGGACGAGGCGAGCGCGGCGCGCTCGCCGTCGGAGGCGATCGACACGGCGGTGATGGAGAAGACGCGCCGGGCCGCCGTCGTGCCCGTCGACGCAGGCTGGACCGACGTGGGCGCCTGGGGCGCGCTGTGGGAGCTCGACGCGGAAGGAGAGGAGGACGGGAACGTCGTCCGCGGCCCCGTGCGCGCGCAGTCGACCCGCAACTCCTACCTGCGCTCGGACGGGCCGCTCGTCGCCGCGATCGGGGTCGAGGACCTCGTCGTGGTCGCCACGCCCGATGTCGTCCTAGTCGCCGATCGTCGCGCCGACCAGGACGTCAAGAAGATGGTGGAGCGGCTGCGGGCGGAAGGCCTGCCGCTGGCGACGCAGTCGCGACGGGTGCACCGGCCTTGGGGCTGGTACGAGACGCTGAACTCGGGCGAGCGCTTCCAGGTCAAAACGCTGATGATGCGCCCTGGGCGGCGCATGTCGCTGCATAAGCACTTCCACCGCTCGGAACACATTGTGGTCGCCGCCGGCACCGCGCTCGTGACGCTGGACGGGCAGGAGCACCTGCTGCGCGAGACCGACTCGCTGTTCCTCCCGTTGGGCTCGATCCACCGCATCGCCAATCCCGGCAAGGTGCCGCTTGGCGTGATCGAAGTGCAGTCGGGCGGCTATCTCGGCGAGGACGACATCGTGCGCTACGAGGACGACTACGCGCGGATCGGAGCCGGCTGACGCCCGCTCACGCCGCACCCTGGCTCGCGGCGAGGTAGGCGAGCGCCGCCGGGGTGAGCTCGAAACGGTCGTCGTCCGCGTCCGGCGCGCTCAGGGGCGCCAGCGCGTCGCCCGCGGCGGCGTCGAGAACGCGGAAGATCTCCTCCTCCACCTCGTCCCACACCACCGCAACATCGGCCAGGCGCGGCGCCTCGCGCCCGAGCGGGCTGCGGATCACCGGGTCGGCCAGCCGCCGCGCGCTGAGCCGCAGGAGGGTGCGTCCGCCTCCCATGTCGGTCTGCAGATCGGCGTATTGGAGAACGGCGTTGACGAGGTCGCCGGACGGCGGCGCAGCCCGCATGGCCGAGGGCTGGGTCATCAGCGTCCGACGGCCCTGCAGGGTGAGGCGCTTGGGTCGAGCGGCGGCGGCCATGGCTGATCTCCT
Organism: uncultured Caulobacteraceae bacterium; assembly: GCA_964242625.1. Lineage (GTDB taxonomy): Bacteria > Pseudomonadota > Alphaproteobacteria > Caulobacterales > Caulobacteraceae > JASLDZ01. The sequence goes on from CAXTAO010000001.1 coordinate 250,165, forward strand.
CGGGCGGGTTCCCGGCTTCTCGGAGCGGGGACAAGGAGGGTATGAAAGGCAGCTGCGTCATCTTCGGTCGTAGCTGAACGGGAGCAGGCCATGCGTCACGAAAAGGCGGCCGCCGTGCTTCGTCTGGCTCGGCTGATGGCGGGCTCGGCCGAGGGCGTGACGCTGGACGAGATGGCGCGCGAGCTGGGCGTGGACCGGCGCACCGCGGAGCGCATGCGCGACGCGGTCGCCGAACTCTTCCCGCAGATGGAGGCCGTCGCCGATCCACCGACCAAGCGCTTCCGCATACCCGCGGGGCTCGACGGCTTCCTTCAGGCGCCGTCCGTCGACGAACTCGCCACCCTGGGCGCGGCGGGGAGCGAGGCGCAGGCGCAGGGGCAGACGGTGCGCGCCGCCGCCTTGCGATCGCTCGAAGGGAAGGTGCTCAGCGCGTTGCGCGCGCCGGCGCGACGCCGGATGGCCCCGGATCTCGAGGCGCTGCTCCAGGCCGAGGCGATCGCGGTGCAGGCGGGCCCGCGCCCCTTCGCCAACGAAGCCGTGCTGAGAGAGGTGCGGGAGGCGTTGAAGGCAGGTTCCGGCCTGCGTTTCCGCTACGCCGGCGGATCCTCGCCCGGGCGCGTGCGCGAGGTCACCCCCTACGGTCTCCTCTTCGGCCGCGCCAACTACCTGGTGGCGGCGGAGGGTGACGGAGAGCCGCGGACGTGGCGGCTCGACCGCATGGACGGCGTCGAGCGGCTCGACGCGGCAGCCCCCCGACCAGCCGGCTTCTCCTTGCAGGCCTACGTCGACCGTTCCTTCGGCATCTACCAGGACGAGGCGGAGCTCGTTGAGCTGCGCTTCAGCCCTGCGGCGGCGGACTCGGCCCTGCGCTGGCGCTTTCACGTCGGACAAGAGCTCTCCCGCGAGAAGGACGGCGGCGTGGCGGTGCGCTTCACCGCGAGCGGCATGCGCGAGCTGGCTTGGCATCTCGTCACCTGGGGGGCGGACGTGGAGGTGCGCGCCCCGCAACGCCTGCGCCTCTTGGTGGTCGAGGCGGCCCGCACCGCTCTCGAGACGCACGGTTCGGCGCCTAAAACGCCCGTGGCCTAGGTCGCGCCGCCGCAGGCGTGCCGTGGCGCTTTACTCACGCTTCGAAGCGCGCCAACGCATATGTTGCAATTGGCCGGCGGGCGCTGTGCGGCGCCGCCCTGGGAAGATGAAGCCATGACGCTCCGGCGCTCCGGCCGCCGCCTGGAACAACGTCTCGCACGCGCCGTGGCGGCGGCGCTGTGCCTGAGTCTAGGGGCGGGCGCGCAGGCGCAGACGGCGTACACCGCCCTGCCGCCAACTGATCCCGACGCCGTTGCGCCCGCGCCGCCGCCGCCGCCCCGTCCGGCCATACGCCCCGCCCGGCTGTCGGACGATCAGGCCGCCCAGCTGCGCCGCGCTCTGAAGAAGGCGACCGATCAGGGGGTGATCACGCCCTCCGTGCTGGGCGCCGACGCCGACTCGGTCTCGCTCACCCCGCGCGACGACGCCGACCGCGCCTCCGTGGCGGACGCGGCCCTGCGCTACGCCCGCGCGGTGCACGCCAGCCGCCTTCAGCCGACCGACTTCCTGCACGACTGGGGCCTGCGCCCGGCGGCCTATGATCCGACGCCGGGCTTCAACGCCGCGGTGCGGGCCGACCGGCTCGACGACTGGCTGGCCAGCCTGCCGCCGCCCTACGACGGCTACGAGGGCCTGCGCAAAGGCCTGATCCGCTATCGCAAGATCGAGGCGGCTGGCGGCTGGCCCAGCATACCCGCCGGGCCGGACCTCGCTCCCGGGTCGACGGGCGACCGGGTGGTCAAGCTGCGGCGCCGCCTCCTCGTCGAGACCGGCGCGGACGACGGGTCGGACTCGCCCACCTACGACCAGGCGCTCGCCGAAGGCGTGGCCGACGCCCAGCGCCGCTTCGGCCTGCGCCCCACGGGCGTGGTGGACGCGTCGACGCTGGCCCAGCTCAACGTCTCCGCCGCACACCGGGTCGTGCAGATCGAGGCCAACCTCGAGCGGTGGCGCTGGCTACCCGCCCAGCTCCCGGCGGACCGCATTCAGGTCAACATCGCCGCCGCGGTCTTGACGCTGTTCCGGGGCGACCAGCCCGTCACCTCCATGCGCGCGGTGACGGGGCGGCCCGGCGACGAGACGCCTATGCTGGCGTCGACCATTCGCTCCATCGTGGTCAACCCGCCCTGGAACGTGCCGCCGTCGATCGCGACGAAAGAGCTCTGGCCCAAGGAACGCGCGCACAAGGGCTATCTCGCCGCCCACGGGTTCAAGGTGATCAAGACCGACGACATGGGCGGCGTCAGGCTGCAGCAGGCGGCGGGTACGCGCTCGGCGCTCGGCCGCATCAAGTTCGACTTCGCGAATCCCTACGGGGTGTACCTGCACGGCACGCCCGTGCACGGCACCTTCCAGAGCTATCAGCGCATGGTCAGCCACGGCTGCGTGCGCCTGCAGAAGCCCGACGAGCTCGCAGCGCTCCTCCTGCGCTCGGACCCGCAGTGGAGCGACCAGGGGGCTGTCGACGCCGCGATCGACGCCGGCAAGACGCAGCGGGTGAGCGTGCCCGAGCCGATCGCCGTCTACCTGCTCTACTGGACCGCTTTCGCCGCGCCGGACGGCCGGATCGGCTTCCGCGCCGACCCGTACGGCTGGGACGATGCGCTGGTCGCGCGGCTCAGGGGCGCCGCCCCGCCCCCGGCGGAGGGGGTCGTCCAACCCGCCCAGGTGGCCTCGACGCAATGACCCGCATGCTTCGCACGCTCGCCGTCCTGGGTCTCGCGGCGGCGGTCCTCGGCGCTTGCGGTCGCCGTCACTCCGACCAGGACGAGACCACCGCGGCGCCGCCGCCTGCGCCTGTCCAGGTCGCCCCCGAAGCGCCGCCCGCCCCACCGCCGCCCGCGCCACCCCGGAACCACACCGCCGCGGTCGTCGAGGACAAGCCGCTCGCCACCGACGAGCAGACAGCTGAAGACGCGGCCGCCACCGGCCTAACCACGCGCTCCACGACCACCACGACCACCACCACCACGACGACCGAGCGCAGCGGCGACGCGGGCGAGGGCGGCAACACCTCCGGCTGACCGCATTGTTCCGATGACAGCCGATCCCGTCAGCGGCGCGGCCCGCCTCTCCGTCGCGCCCATGATGGACTGGACGGACCGGCACTGCCGAGCCTTCCACCGCACGCTCACACGCCGCGCCCTGCTCTACACCGAGATGGTGACCGCGCCGGCCGTGCTGCACGGCGACCGCGCGCGCCTCCTGGGCTTCGACGCTTGCGAGCACCCCGTCGCCCTGCAGCTCGGCGGCTCCGACCGCGCCCAACTCGCCGAGGCGGCGCGGGTGGGCGAAGGTTTCGGCTATGACGAGATCAACCTCAACGTCGGCTGCCCGTCCGACCGGGTGCAGTCCGGCCGGTTCGGAGCCTGCCTGATGCGAGAGCCGGCGCTGGTGGCCGAGTGCGCCGCCGCCATGCGCACGGCGGTGCGCGCGCCCGTCACGATCAAGTGCCGGATCGGCGTCGACGATCAAGAGCCGGAAGCGGCCCTCTTCGCCCTGGTGGACGCCTGCGCAGGGGCGGGGCTCACGCGCTTCGTCGTGCACGCGCGCAAGGCATGGCTGCAAGGGCTCTCCCCAAAGGAGAACCGCGACGTGCCGCCGCTCGACTACGCCCTGGTGGCCCGGCTCAAGGCGGCGCGCCCCGCGCTCTTCGTCACCATCAACGGCGGGATCGCAAATCTCGACGCTGCGGAGGCGCACCTCGAGGCGGTGGACGGCGTCATGCTGGGTCGCGCCGCCTACCACGATCCGGGTCTCCTCGGAGAGGTGGACGCCCGCCTCTTTGGCGACGGCGACACGGTCTGTCCGTTCGAGGCGGTGGAGCGTCACCGTCCCTACCTCGCCGCGAGGCTGGCGGAAGGCGTTCCGCTGGCTGCGATGGCCCGGCATATGCTGGGCCTGTTCGCCGGCCGGCCCGGGGCGCGGCTGTGGCGGCGGCGGCTGACGGAGGAAGGCGTGCGGGCCGGAGCAGGGCTCGAGGTGCTCGACCGGGCGCTCCTCGCCGTGCGCGCTCCAGAGCGGGCGTACGCCTGATCGTCGCCGACGTGGCGGGATTGTGGCGCAACGATTGCAGGCCCCGCCCTGTCCGCGTGTCGCGGCGAGGGGATGACCTGAAATGATCCGTTTGTTTGCGGGCGCGGCGCTGGCCGCCGCCCTGGGCGTGGCCGGCCAGGCTGGCGCCGCCGTCTACGCCGGCCCGAGCGTGGCCGACGCTTCGTTCGAGACGCCCTCTCAGGGCGGCTCGGGCTACACCTACAACCCGTCCGCATCGGGCGCGTACTTCGTCGACGGGGCTGGCGTGCAAGGGAACGGCAGCGCCTGGGGCTTCCAGAACGCGCCGGACGGCGTGCAGACGGCCTTCCTCCAAAACGGCGGCTCGATCTACCTGGACGTCACGGGACTGACTGTAGGCCAGACATATTCATTCAGCTTCGACCTGTCCGGGCGCGCCAACTACGGCTCGAACCCTGTCAGCGTGAACTATCTCGAAGGTCCAACCGACCCGGCCTTTGGCGTGTTCACGCCGGGCGACAACACCTGGCGCACCTACACCACCGCCGAGTTCACCGCGCAGGACGCGCAAGGCACGCTGATCTTCGCCGGCACGAACACGGCGGGCGACAACGACACGGGGCTCGACAACGTCCGCGTCAACGCGGTCGCGACCTCGGCGGCGCCCGAGCCCTCGACCTGGCTCCTGATGTTCGCGGGCGTGGGCCTGATCGGCGCGACGCTGCGGATGGGCCGCCTCGCGCAAGCGCGCCATGGAGCGCTTCTCGCCGCCCAGGCCTGAGTTGAAGACGTCGGCGGGGTCCGGCTGCGGCCGGACCCTAGCGGCGGAGCACGAGGCCGTCGCGGTCGGCCGAGAAGCCCGACAGCCGGCCGAGATAGCTCATGCCGAGCAGCGAGGAGGACAGGCCTTCGCTGACCACCAGCGCCGAGACGCCGTCCAGTCGGGTGTCGCCCACCTGAACCGCCGCGAGCGTCACAGGCGCGGCGCGCACGGCGCCCGAAGCGGTCGCGAGATTGCGGGTGAAGGGCAGGCGCTCGGGGTGAAGGCCCAGTCGGCGCGCGTCGTCCACCGTCAGCGCGACGGCCGTCGCGCCCGTATCCACCAGCACGCGCACGGGTTGGCCGTTGACCTCGGCCGTCGCCCAGTAGTGACCGTCTGACGCGCGCGCGATCGCGGACTGGGGATGCAGCACGGACGCCGCCGCGCGGGCGGCCGCCCAGGCCGCGCCGCTCGCCACGAGCGCCGAACCCGTGGCCGCCGCCAGCACCACCGCCCCTCGTACGCCCTTGGCCATCCACACCCATCCGCCCGCCCGCGGTTTCTGCGGACACGACGGGGCTTACGGGCCCGGGCCTTTGCGGCGCGTGTAGGTTTACGCTCTACGCGGCGTGAAGGGACGTGGTGACCGCCGCGTTCACCCTGGCGCCGTCCCGAGCTTGTCGGGCGCGATCCGGCCGCGGCGGTCCGGCAACGCCTGCAGGATCGCCGCCCTGACCTCGGCGGAGAGCGCCGACCATTCCGCGATCTCCGCCAGCGTGCGCAGGCAGCCGAGGCACAGGCCGCTCTCGCCGTCCATGACGCAGACCTTGATGCAGGGCGTGGCGATCGAGGCCGGCATCACGCGCACCTAGCACGCCAGTCTACGCGGGTCAGCCTGACACCGCCGCCAAGTCACGCGCGAGATTAACTTTAGGACAGATTAAACCTCGTCCACGTACGCAAGATGAATGCAAGGTAATTGGAGTTGTCAGCGGCGGTCGGGCACAACTGATCTCGCCAACACGGCGCAACCACACTAACCCGACGGAGAAATCCACATGCAAGCCCTCGCCCCCCTGATGTTCGCCGCGACCCTCGCCATCGCCGGCGTCGCCGCCGCGGTCACCCCGGTGTCCGCCCAGCCCGTCGCGGCCGCGGCGCGCTGATCGCCCTCACCCCTCAAACAGGAGCTTTCCCCATGAACGCCATCGCCCCCATGCTCTTCGCCTTGACCCTGGCGCTCGCCGGCTTCGCCGCGGCGACCAGCCCGGTCGACGCCCAGCCCGTCGCCGCGAGCGTCCGCTGAACCCGCCGGACCGGGGCTGGCGCCCCGGATCAGCCTCCTCCCCCTCGCCTTGAAGCGCCCCGGCCCACCGCCGGGGCGTTTCGCGTTTCGCCGTCGCGGGTTAAGCCCGCTCGGCATGACCTCCCCCCTCGACGACGCCCGCGCCCTCTCGCGCGAGCCCGCCCCCGTGCTGGAGGGCTATCCCGCGACCTCCGCGCCAGGGGCCCTGGGCGACCTCGCACGGTGGCTGGCCGGCTTGCCGGGGGCCGATCCCGACCGCCCGGACGCCCGCCTGCGCAGGCCCATCTGCGCCGTCTACGTGTCGAGCGCGGCCGACGCCGGCCCTAGCGCCGTCGACGAGGCGCGCACCCTCCTGGAAGCGTTGTCCTCGCCCGCCGCCGCGGCGCCGCGCATGGCCAAGGCCTTGGGCGCCGGGCTGGAAGCCTACGACCTCGCGCTCGCCCGTCCCGCGCCCGACGGCGCCGAGGCGGCCACCATGCGTCCGCGGGACTGCGCCGCGACCCTCGCCTTCGGCATGGAGGCGCTCGCCAAGTTCCCCGACCTTCTCGTGCTGGGCTGCGCCGCCCCCGGCGTGGAGCGCCGCGCGGCGCGCCTGGCCTGCGCGCTCCTTGGCGGAGACGCCGAAGCGTGGGGGGGCGACGACCCGCGGCGCGCCGAAGCGGTCGCGCGCGCCCGGGCGACCGCCGGCGAGGACCCCCTGTCCCTCGTGGCCGAGCTCGCCGGGCGTGAGATCGCGGCGGCGGTGGGCGCCCTCCTGGCGGCGCGCGCGCAGGCCACGCCCGTGCTGCTCGACGGCGAGGGCGCGCTGGCCGCCGCCGCCGCCGTCTTCGCGCTCGACCGGGCGGCGTTGGCCCATGTCAGGCTGTCACGCCGCCCCGTCACTGTCGCCGGCGAGCACATGACCGCCGCGTTGGGCCTCGTGTCCGTCCTGGCTGACGGATCGACCGGCGCGCCGGGCATGGACGGGCTCGCCGCGACGGCGGTGGCGCGCGTCGCCGCCGACCTCAACGCCGCGGCGGGCTGAGCCGCGGGCCGGTTGCCAAGGCCTTTGGCTCCGCCCATCATCGGCCCAGAGTGAACGGCGTTCACACTGCAGCCGCCGACCTCGGCAGGGTCCCATGAACCTCGACTTCTCCGCCGCCGACCTCGCTTTCCGCGACGAGGCGCGCCGCTTCATCGCCGAGCGCTACCCCGCCGAATTGCGCGGCCGGCAGGACGAGGGCGAGGAACTGGGGAAGGCCGACTTCCTGAGCTGGCATCGCGTGCTGGCCGAGCGCGGCTGGGTCGCGCCCGCTTGGCCGCGCGAGTACGGCGGCCCGGGCTGGTCGGCGGTGCAGCGCTATCTCTGGTCGGAGGAGACCGCGCGCGCCGACTGTATCCCGATCCTGCCGTTCGGCATCAACATGGTGGGGCCGGTGATCTACACCTTCGGCACCACAGAGCAGAAGGCGCGCTTCCTGCCGCCCACGCTTTCCGGCGACGTCTGGTGGTGCCAGGGCTATTCGGAGCCGGGCGCGGGCTCGGACCTTGCCTCGCTGAAGACCAAGGCGGTCCGCGACGGCGACGACTACATCGTCACAGGCCAGAAGACCTGGACCACGCTCGCCCAGCACGCCGACTGGATCTTCTGCCTGGTCAAGACCGACACCGCCGCAAAGGCGCAGGAGGGCATCAGCTTTCTCCTCATCAACATGAAGAGCCCGGGCGTGACGGTTCGTCCGATCATCACGCTCGGCGGCGAGCACGAGGTCAACGAGGTGTGGCTGGAGGACGTGCGCGTGCCCGTCGGCAATCGCATTCACGACGAGAACAAGGGCTGGACCTGCGCCAAATTCCTGCTCGCGCACGAGCGGACGGGAATCGCGGGCGTCGCGCGGTCCAAGCGCGGGCTGGAGAAGCTGAAGGAGATGGCGCGCTCGGAGAGCGAGGACGACACGCCGCTCCTGGCCGACTCCCTGTTCCGCCGCAAGGTGAGCGAGCTCGAGATCGACCTCACCGCGCTGGAGTACACCGAACTCCGCACCCTCGCCTCCGAGCAGGCGGGGCGCGGGCCGGGGGTCGAGTCGTCGCTCCTGAAAATCAAGGGCACGGAGGTTCAGCAGCGCCTGACCGAGCTCGCCCTTGAGGCCGCCGGCCACTACGCCGCGCCCTACTTCCGCGGCTTCGGCGATGAGGGCGGCAACGCCGTGCCGGTTGGCGAAGCCTACACCCAGCGGGTCGCCCCCACTTATTTCAACATGCGCAAGGCCTCGATCTACGGCGGCTCCAACGAGATCCAGCGCAACATCATCGCCAAGATGGTCCTGGGCGTCTGAGCGTGGACTTCAGCTTCACCGACGAGCAGGCGCTCCTGCGCGACAGCCTCGCGCGCTTCCTGGCCGACCGCTACGACTTCGACACCCGCAAGGCGATCCTCCTGTCCGAGCCGGGCTGGCGCGCCGACCTCTGGCGCGCGTTCGCCGAGGAGCTCGGCATACTGGGCGCGCCGTTCGACGAGGCGCACGGCGGGCTGGGCGGCGGCCCGATCGAAACGCTCGTCGTCATGGAGGAGCTGGGCGCGGGGCAAGTGGTCGAGCCCTTCCTCGGCACGGTGGTGCTGGCGGGCGGTGCGCTGCGTCACACGGGCGGCGCGCTCGCCGACGAGCTGATCCCGCCCATCATCGCGGGCGAGGCGGTGTGGGCCTTCGCCTACGCCGAGCCGAAAGGGCGCTACGACCTCGCCGACCTGCAAACCACCGCGCGCCGCGACGGCGAGGGCTGGCGATTGGACGGGCGCAAGGCTGTGGTGGTGGGCGCGCCCTGGGCCACCCACCTCCTCGTCACCGCGCGCACGGCGGGCGGGCGTCGCGACCGGGAGGGCGTGTCGCTGTTCGTGATCGAGGCGAACGCCTCGGGGGTGTCGCGCCGCGACTACCCCACCGTCGACGGTCGCCGCGCGAGCGAGATCGGCTTCGACCATGCGCCCGCGCGGCTTCTCGGAGAGGCCGACGCCGCCCTGCCGCTCGTTGAGCGCGTGGTGGACGAGGCTACCGCCGCGGTCTGCGCTGAAGCGGTAGGCGCCATGCGCCGCATGAACGCCGCCACGATCGACTATGCGCGCCAGCGCCGCCAGTTCGGCCGCGCCATCGGCGATTTCCAGGCGCTGCAGCATCGCATGGTCGACATGTTCATGGCGCTCGAGCAGTCGGTCTCGCTAACCTACTACGCGACGCTGAAGCTCGACGCGCCGCCGGCGGAGCGCATGGCGGCGGTCAGCGCGGCCAAGAGCAAGGTCGCCCGCGCCGCGCGCGAGGTGGGGCAGGGCGCGGTGCAGATCCACGGGGGCATCGGCATGACCGACGAGCTGCAGCTCGGGCACTGGTTCAAGCGCACCACGATCATCGAGGGGCAGTTCGGCGACGCTGACCACCACCTCAAGCGCTACGAGCGCCTGGCGCTCGGCTGAGCGCGCGTCAGGCGACGGCGGCGGCTTCCTCCTGGGCGGGGGCGGGGCGGGGGCGTCCAGCGGCTTGAGCCAGGGCGACGGCGGCGAGCGTGATCGCGCCTCCGACGGCCTGCAGCGGCGTCACCGCCTCGCCGATCACGAGCCAGCCGAGCGCGGCGGCGACCACCGGCTGCACCAGCACCACCACCGACGTCAGCGAGGCGGGCAGACGCCCCAGCGACCAGGCGATCGCCCCCTGTCCACCCACGTGCATGAGCCCGAGGCCCAGGAGCGGCAGCCACCTCACCGCCGCGCCTGGCCAGATCGGCTCGCGCAGGAGCACGGCGGCTGCCAGCATCAGGGGTGCGCTGACCGCGCTCGACCAGAACATCACCGCGCCCGCGCCGGTGGTCCGCCGCGCCTCGCGTACGCACAGGAAGTAGCCCGAGTACCAGACGGCCGTCAGCGCCGAGAGCAGGTCGCCGAGGGGCGGGTCACGCCCCGCGCCGCCGCCGCCCTTGGCGAGCGCCATCAGGATCGCGCCGGCGATGGCCAGCCCCAAGCCCAGCATGAAGGCCCCGCGCGGCCGCTCACGGAAAAGGAGCCAGCTCGCCGCGGTGACCACCACGGGCGTCAGGTTGGACAGCACGGTCGAGTTGGCGACCGACGTCAGGTGGATGGCGTAGTGCCAGAACACGAGGTCGGCCGCGAAGAAAGCGCCCGCCGCCAGCATGACGCGCGTCGGCCGTCCCGCCCCGCCCCCCCGAGCCGCAATGAACCAGAGCAGCGGCAGGGCGAAGCTAACCCTCCAAAATCCCACGGCCGACGGACCCACGTCCGCCAGCCGGACCATGACGGGGCCCGTCCCGATTAGGCACGCGCCCGCCAAGAGCACGAGCATCGCACGGCGGTCGGCGGCGGGAGCGGTCACGCCGCCCGTAGAGCGTGCGCGCCGCATTGTGTCGAGGTCGCGCCGCCTAGCGGGGCTTCCGCGTCGTCGGCGCGGTCTTGAGCCGGATCGCGATCTGCAGCGTCTTCTGCGCGTAGCTGTAGCCGGTTCCGCCGGCGTACAGGCCGGAGAGGTAGGCGCGATCGAACGCGGTGAGCTCGGCTTCGCCGGCTCGCCCCCGCGCGCGGTCGGCGAATAGGGTCAGGATAGAGGGCGCCCCCGCCGCAGCGTCCGCGCGGTTTGTGTCGACGGGCGCGAGTCCGGCGAACACGGCGAAGTCGGCGATCTGCTGCAGCGTCAGCCCATCCACCTGGGCGGCGTCCACCACCACGAACGACGCATCGACGTCGCGCCGGACGGGGGAGATGAGCCGGCCGTGCTCGACATCGGTGGCGAGGTAGGCGCCCCTGGCGACAGGGCGAAGCGGCTCGCTGGCGCTGAACTGGAGGCTGCTCACCATCTGCACGGGGCCGCCGTCCCGACGGTGCGCGCTGGTGAGCTTCCACGCCCAGACAGGGCCCTTCGAGGCGAGCAGCCGTTCGCGGGCGTGCAACTCCAGATCGTCGAACAGGCGGGGGTTCCGCTCGAACAGCCCGGTCACGAAGCGTCCGCCGCCTGAGGCTACGAACACCGATAGGTTGGGATCGCAGCGGAGAGCGGCCAAGGCCAGGCCGAGCGCGTCGGCATCCGTGAGCATCCGCGCCTCGACCGCCTCCGACTGGGCGCGCGGCAAGCCGTACACGGCCGGACATATGGGCGCTTCGAGGCGGACGACCTGACCTTGCACGGGCGCAGTGATGCGGCGCACTTGGCGCAATTCGGCGTCCACAGTCAGACGACGGGCCGAAACGACGATGGCGCCTGCCGGGGCAGCCGGCGGCGGTGCGGCCGACCAGGCTTGGCTTGCGCCGAGCACGAGAAGGCCGAGCGCCCAGGCGATCCACCCCATGATGATCGGCACGCGCGCTTCCCTCCGCCCGCATAAGGGAACGCCCATCCGCGCAGGTCAGAGAGGCAACATCGCGCGCACGTCTGCCGCTGTCACGCCGCGCGCCCGCAGGGCGCTGAGCGATTTGGCACCCGCGCGTTTGCTCAGCCGCACGCCGTCCGGATCGAGGATGAGGCAGTGGTGGCGATAGCGCGGCGTGGGAAGCTCAAAGAGCGCCTGGAGAAGGCGCTGCGGATGGGCGGCCTCCCGGAGGTCCTCGCCGCGGATTACCTCCGTCACGCCCTGCCCGGCGTCGTCGACGACGCAGGCGAGGTGGTAGGCGACGCCCACGTCCTTGCGCGCGAGGACGACGTCGCCGGCTCGGCCGGGCTCGGCGGCGACCTCGCCCACGTCGACGTCGACGAAGCTCAGGCGGTCGTACGCCGCGCCGAGCCGCGCGCGCGCGCGGTCGAGCGACAGCCGCCAGGCGAAAGGCTCGCCGCGCGCCAGGCGCGCGTTCTCGTCCGCGGGCGCAGGCAGGGTGCCTCGGTAGGGCGCCTCGGGGCCGTGGGGGGCCGAGGCGGCGGCTTCGGCGATCTCGCGGCGCGTGCGGAAGCAGCGGTAGAGCACGCCCATGTCGCGCAGCCGATCTAGCGCCGAGCTGTAGTCGGCCATGTGCTCGCTCTGGCGGCGCACGGGCGTCTCCCACGCGAGCCCCAGCCAGCGGAGATCGTCGTGGATCGCCTGCTCCCATTGCGCCCGCGCGCGGGTGCGGTCGATGTCCTCAATGCGCAGGAGGAAACGACCGCCCGCCGCCCGGGCCGCGTCGGAAGCGGTTAGGGCGGAGAAGGCGTGCCCCAGGTGCAGCGGCCCGGTCGGCGAGGGCGCGAAGCGGGTGACGAAGGCCATGACGGCCGGTCAACAGCGACCGCGCCGCGCTTGCAAGCCGCCGCCGCGCGTGGTCCGACCCCGTCCATGCGCGCTCCGCCCGACGCCGACGCCATCCTCGCCGCCCGCGCCGCGCTCGCGCAGGCCGATCCGGCGCTCGCGCGGGTCGACGGCGAGATCGCGCCCTTCGCATGGCGCACGCGCCCGGACGGGTACGCGGGCCTCGTGCGGATGGTGCTGGGCCAGCAGGTCTCGGTGGTCTCCGCCGATGCGACCTGGGCGCGGCTCGAGGCGGCGTGCGGCGGCGAGGTGACCCCCTCGGCGCTCCTGGCCCTCTCGGACGTGGAGCTCCGGGGGTGCGGGCTCTCCGGCCAGAAGACGCGCTACGCCCGCGCCATGGCTGACGCCGAACTCGGCGGCCGCATCGACCTCGTAGGCCTGCCGACGCTGGACGACGAGACGGCGCTCCAGGCGCTGCAGAGCCTCCTGGGCGTCGGCCGATGGACGGCGGAGATCTACCTGATGATGGCGGAGGGCCGCCTCGACGCCTTCCCCGCGGGCGACATCGCGGTGCAGGAGGCCATGCGCTGGCTCGACGGCCTGCCCGCGCGTCCGCGGGAGGACGAGGCCTACGCCCGCGCGGAGCGATGGCGGCCACATCGCGCCGTCGCCACCCACCTGCTCTGGTCCTGGTACATGGCGGTGAAATCGGGCGAGGCCGCGCATCCTTTGGGAGACGCGCGGGGACGACGCACAGTCGTCGGCGTCGGCGCATGAGCGCGGCGTTGGACGGACCTCGCGCGGCGCCGGCCGACGGCGGCGCCCCACGCGCGCTCGTGATCCTCGTGCACGGCTACGGCGCGAACGGCGACGACCTGATCGGCCTCGCGCCTGCGCTGTCGAGGGCGCTGCCCGGGGCGGCCTTCGCCGCGCCTCACGCGCCGCAGCCCGTGCCCGGCCATCCCGGCGGGCGGCAGTGGTTTCCGATCACCCGGCTCGACCCGCACCTCATGGCCGAGGGTGCGCGGGCGGCCGCCCCGAGCCTTGACGGCTTCATCGACGCCGAGCGGGCGCGCCTGGGGCTCGCGCCCGGCGCCTGCGCGCTCCTGGGCTTCAGCCAGGGCGCGATGATGAGCCTGCACGTGGGCCTGCGCAGGGCCGAGCCGCTGGCGGCGTTGGTGGGCTTCTCCGGCCTCCTGGTCGCGCCCGAGCGTCTGGCGGGGGAGGCGCGCAGCCAGCCGCCGGTGCTCCTGGCGCACGGCGAGCGCGACGAGGTAGTGCCTGTTCACGCGCTGGCCGCGGCGCGCGACGCCCTCGCAGCCGCCGGGGTGGGCTGCCGATGGCGTGTTTCGCCCGGACTGCCGCACACGATCGGCGAGGATGCGCTGTTCGCGGCGGCGGGCTTCCTGCGCGACGGCTTCGCCGGACGGCTGACGGGCTGGGCGGGTCCGCAAGGCAGATCGCCTCGCTGAGCAGTCGAAAGCCGACAGCCTCGCCCGGCGCAACGACGCACCGCGCGGGTGCTTGCCAGAGACAAGGCATGCCCGCATACAGCGGTTTCACCCCCGTCAGAAGGTTGGATCGTGCCGGGATACACGCTGCGCTTCGCTGTCGAGCCGCACCGCGGGCCCCCGCGCCGCGCTGCGGACGAGCGTGCGCACGACTTCCGGGAGGTCTACGACGACTTCGCCCCCGCCGCAGCCGAGGCGCAGTCCTCGCGCTGCTCGCAGTGCGGCGTGCCGTTCTGCCAGTCGGGCTGCCCGCTGAGGAACAACATTCCCGACTGGCTGCAGCTCGCCGCCGAGGGCCGGGCGCGCGAGGCCTATGAGCTCAGCGCCGCCACCTCGACCCTGCCGGAGGTGTGCGGCCGCATCTGCCCGCAGGACCGGCTGTGCGAGGGCGCGTGCGTGGTCGAGCAGGCGGGCTTCGGCACCGTCACCATCGGCGCGGTGGAGCGCTGGCTGACCGACACCGCCTGGCGCGAGGGCTGGGTCGCGCCCGTGCGCGCCGAGCGGCCCGAGCGGGAGGCGTCGGTCGGGATCGTAGGTTCGGGACCTGCCGGACTGTCGGCGGCCGAACTGCTGCGCCGGCAGGGGTTCCGGGTGACGGTCTACGACCGGCATGATCGGGCGGGCGGGCTCCTGATCTACGGCATCCCCGGCTTCAAGCTGGAGAAGGAGATCGTGGAACGCCGGGTGCGTCGGCTGGAGGAGGGCGGGGTCGAGTTCCGCCTCGGTGTGGAGGTCGGGCGCTCCTTGTCGTTCGCCGACCTGCGCGAACGGCACGACGCGGTGCTCCTCGCCACCGGCGTTTACCGCGCGCGCTCGCTGGCCGAGCCAGGGGCGGCGGTGCGCGCGCTCGACTTCCTGATCAGCTCCAACCGCGCCGGGCTCGACGGCGGCGCGCCCGCGATCGACGCCGCGGGCCAGCGGGTCGTGGTCATCGGCGGCGGCGACACCGCCATGGACTGCGTGCGCACCGCCATTCGCCAGGGCGCGGCCGAGGTGCGGCTGGCCTACCGCCGCGACCGCGCCAACATGCCGGGCTCAGCGCGGGAGGTGGCGCGGGCGGAGGAGGAGGGCGTCGAGTTCGATTGGCTTTCCGCCCCGCTGGCGGTCACCGGCGCAGGCGTGGAGGTCCGCCGCATGCGGCTGGGCGCGCCGGACGCGGGCGGGCGGCGCGCGCCCGAGCCCACCGACGACACCGCCGTCGCGCCGGCCGACCTCGTGATCCAGGCGCTGGGCTTCGACGCGGAGGACTTGCCGACCCTGTTCGACGCGCCCGACCTCGCCGTGACGCCCCACGGGGCGGTGCGCCTGCCGGTGGGCTGCGCCACGACGCTCGAAGGCGTGTTCGCCGCCGGCGACATCGCGCGCGGGGCCTCCTTGGTGGTCTGGGCGGTCAAGGACGGCATGGACGCCGCTCGCGAGATCGGCGCCTGGCTCGACGGCCGGGCGGTCGCCGCGCCCGCCTTTCTCGCCGCGGCGGAATAAGCGCATGACCGGGCTCACCCACCAGGAGATGCGTGCGCGCCTGATCGCGGGTCACGCCTACGACCCGGCGTCCGAACGCGACGCGTGCGGGGTGGGGCTCGTCTGCGCGATCGACGGACGGCCGCGGCGCGAGGTGGTCGATCTCGCCATCCGCTCGCTGAAGGCGGTGTGGCACCGCGGCGCGGTCGACGCCGACGGCAAGACCGGCGACGGCGCGGGCATTATGGTGGGCGTGCCCCAGCCCTTCTTCACCGATGAGGTGCAGCGCACAGGCCATGCGCTCCGTCCCGGGCCGATCGCGGTCGGCCAGGTGTTCCTGCCGCGCACCGACCTCGGCGCGCAGGAGGCCTGCCGCACGCTGGTCGAGAGCGAAGTGCTGCGCGCCGGCTTCTACATCTACGGCTGGCGCCAGGCGCCCGTTGACACGCGCGTGATCGGCGCGAAGGCCGACGCGACCCGGCCGGAGATCGAGCAGATCATGCTGGCCGCCCCGCCTGGGCTGGACGGCGAAGCCGTCGAACGCGCGCTGTTCCTGTGTCGCAAGCGGATCGAGAAGCGCGCGGGACAGGCGGGGCTGGGCGGTCTCTACATTTGCTCGTTCTCGGCGGTGAGCCTCGTCTACAAGGGCATGTTCCTGGCCGAGCACATCGACGCGTTCTACTCCGACCTGAAGGACCCGCGCTTCAGTTGCGCGACCGCCGTCTTCCACCAGCGCTATTCGACCAACACCTTCCCTGAATGGCGCCTCGCCCAGCCCTTCCGCGCGCTCGCTCACAACGGCGAGATCAACACCCTGCGCGGCAACGTGAACTGGATGCGCTCCCACGAGATCCGCATGGCGGCGGCCGCCTTCGGGGACGAGGGGGCGGAGGACGTGAAGCCCGTGATCCAGCCGGGCGGGTCCGACTCGGCCGCGCTCGACAACGTGTGGGAGACGCTGGTGCGCGCCGGGCGCTCGGGCCCGATGGCCAAGACGCTGCTCATGCCCGAGGCCGCCTCAGACGCTCTCTCGTCCGCCCACACCGCGCTCTACGGCTACTGCAACGCGGTGATGGAGCCGTGGGACGGGCCGGCGGCGGTGTGCGCCTTCGACGGACGCTGGGTCGTCGCCGGCAAGGACCGGAACGGCCTGCGCCCGCTGCGCACCGCGGTCACCGATGACGGCCTTCTGATCGTGGGCTCCGAGGCCGGTATGGCGGGGGTGGACGATGCACGCGTGCGCGCGAAGGCGCACATCACCGCGGGCCGGATGATCGCGGTCGACCTCGCCGAAGGGCGACTCTACGCCGAAGAGGAGATCCTCGATGCGCTGGCCGCCCAGCATCCCTACGCCGAGTGGCTGGGGAACGTCATCGCGCTGGAGCCGCGCATCGGCCCCGGCCCGGAGCCCCGCCGCTACGACCGTGAGGAGCTCACGCGCCGCCAGCTCGCCGCGGGCCTGACGCTTGAGGACCTGGAGCTGATCCTCTCGCCCATGGTGGAGACGGGCAAGGAGGCCACGGGCTCCATGGGCGACGACACGCCGCTCGCCGTGCTGTCGGACAAACATCGGCCCTTCGCACACTACTTCCGGCAGAACTTCAGCCAAGTCACCAATCCACCGATCGACCCACTGCGCGAGGCGGGGGTGATGAGCTTGAAGACCCGCTTCAAGAACCTGGGCAACATCCTCGCCCAAGACGAGACGCAGACCGACGTCTACGTGCTGGAGAGCCCCGTGCTCACCACCGGCATGTTCGGGCGCATCGTCCACGTCATCGGCGACGAGCAGATCGCCCGGCTGGACGCCACCATGGCGCTCCCCGCCGCCGGCGAGGTTCCCGGCGCGACGCTGCGCCGTGCGCTCGACCGGCTGCGCGCCGACGCCGAAGCCGCGGTGCGCGCCGGCCGCTCCCAGCTCGTGCTCAGCGACGAGGGCTCGAACGCCGAGCGCGCCGCCATCCCCTCGATCCTGGCGGCGGGCGCGGTGCATGGCTGGCTCGTAGCGACGGGCCTGCGCACCTACTGCTCCCTGATCGTGCGTACCGCCGAGACGCTCGACACCCACGCCTTCGCCGTCCTGGTGGGCGTAGGGGCCACCGCTGTGAACGCCTACCTCGCCCAGGAGAGCTTCCAGGACCGGCTGGAGCGCGGCCTGCACAGCGGGCTCGACCTGCGCGCCGCCTGCCTCAACTACAAGGGCGCTGTGGAGGCGGGGCTCCTCAAGATCATCTCCAAGCTCGGCATCTCGGTGATCTCGGCCTACCGCGGTGGATACAATTTCGAGGCGGTGGGCCTCTCCCGCGCGCTCGTGGCCGACCTCTTCCCCGGCATGACCTCGCGCATCTCGGGCATAGGCCTCGCGGGCCTCGAGCGGCAGACGCTGGCGCTGCACGCGCGGGGCTGGAGCGCGCCGTCGCCGGCCCTGCCGATCGGCGGCTTCTACCGCCAGCGCGCCTCGGGCGAGCAGCACAGCTTCCAGGCCGAGGGCATCCACCGGCTGCAGGCCGCCTGCGACCGTGAAGACTACACCGCCTTCAAGGCGTGGTCGGACGGCCTGCGCGCCCAGGCTCCCTCGGCCCTGCGCGACCTCCTCGACCTCCGGCCCGACCGGCCGCCCATCGCCATCGACGAGGTGGAGAGCGTCAACGCCATCCGCCAGCGCTTCCTCACCCCCGGCATGAGCCTGGGCGCCTTGAGCCCCGAGGCTCACGGCGCGCTCAACATCGCCATGAACCGCATCGGCGCGCGGTCGGTCAGCGGCGAGGGGGGCGAGGTGCCCGAGCGCGCGCGACCGCTCCCCAACGGCGACAACGCCGACAGCGCGGTGAAGCAGATCGCCTCCGGCCGCTTCGGCGTGACCGCCGAATACCTGAACCGCTGTCGCGAGATCGAGATCAAGGTCGCCCAGGGCGCCAAGCCCGGCGAGGGCGGCCAGCTGCCGGGCTTCAAGGTCACCGAGCTGATCGCCCGCCTTCGCCACGCCACCCCCGGCGTGACGCTGATCTCGCCGCCGCCGCACCACGACATCTACTCGATCGAGGACTTGGCCCAGCTCATCTACGACCTGAAGCAGATCAACCCGACAGCCAAGGTGACGGTGAAGCTCGTCGCCTCGTCCGGCATCGGCGCGGTGGCGGCGGGGGTGGCCAAGGCCAAGGCCGACACCATCCTCGTCTCCGGCCATGTCGGCGGCACCGGCGCCTCGCCCCAGACCTCGATCAAGCAGGCGGGGGCGCCGTGGGAGATCGGGCTCTCCGAGGCGCACCAGGTCCTGACGCTGAACCGCCTGCGCGACCGCGTCACCCTGCGCACCGACGGTGGCCTGCGCACCGGGCGCGACGTGGTCATCGCCGCCCTCCTCGGGGCCGAGGAGTTCGGCATCGGCACCACGAGCCTCGTCGCCATGGGGTGCCTCATGGTGCGCCAATGCCATTCCAACACCTGCCCCGTGGGCGTGTGCACCCAGGACGAGAAGCTGCGCGCCAAGTTCACCGGCACGCCCGAGAAGGTGGTGGCGCTGTTCTCCTTCATCGCCGAGGAGGTGCGCGAGCACCTGGCGCGGCTGGGCGTGCGCACCCTGCAGGAGATCGTGGGCCGCACCGACCTCCTGCAGCAGGTCAGCCGAGGTCCCGACCACCTGGACGACCTCGACCTCAACCCGCTCCTCGTGCGCGCCGATCCCCAGGCCGCGCCGCCCGCCTATCCGCGCGAGCGCACCCCCGTGCCGCCCGCGCTCGACGAGGAGATGCTGCGCGACGCCGCGCCCCTGTTCGAGCGGGGCGAGAAGATGCAGCTGACCTACGCGGTGCGGAACACCCAGCGCGCGATCGGCGCGCGCGTGTCGTCAGAGATCGTGCGGCGCTTCGGCGAGGGCGGCCTGCAGGCGGGGCGGCTGACGCTGCGGCTGCGCGGTTCGGCGGGCCAGAGCCTGGGCGCCTGGGCGGTGCAGGGCCTGCGCATCGAGCTCGTAGGCGAGGCCAACGACTATGTCGGCAAGGGCCTCTCGGGCGCGACGCTCGTGATCCGGCCGTCACCGCACCTCAGCGACCCCGAGCGGCAGGCCCTGATCGGCTCGACCGTGCTCTATGGCGCGACCTCCGGCAGGCTCTTCGCCGCTGGGCGCGCGGGCGAGCGGCTGGCGGTGCGCAACTCGGGCGCGCTGGTCGTCGTCGAGGGCTGCGCCGCTCACGGCTGCGAGTATATGACCGGCGGGGAGGCGGTCGTCCTGGGCGCCATCGGCCCCAACTTCGCCGCGGGCATGACGGGCGGCCTCGCCTGGGTGCTCGACACCGACGGCTCCGCCGCGCGCCGGATCAACGGCGACAGTGTCGAGACCTCCGCGGTGGAGGACGGGCGTGACGCCGAGCGCCTCCACGCTCTGGTCGAGCTGCACGCCGCCGAGACTGGCTCGCGGCTGGCGGGCGAACTTCTGGCCGACTGGCCGCGCGCGCGCACGCGCTTCCTGCAGCTCACCCCCAAGGAGACGCTGGCCGCGCGACGGGCGGCCGAGGCGCCGCCTTCGGCGCTGGCCCTGGCGGGCTGAGGGGGCGAGCGGCTAAACCCTTCCGGGCGCGGTCCGTCCGCGCGGAAGGATCCTTAGCCCTATGAAGCTCGACGCATCCGTCTCCGCCGTGGTCACCGGGGGCGCCTCGGGGCTGGGCGCCGCCACCGCCCGCGCGCTGGCCGCCCGGGGCGTCAGGGTCGCGGTGTTCGACATGGACGCGGCCAAGGGGGAGGCCGTCGCGGGCGAGGTCGGCGGGGTGTTCGCGCAGGTTGACGTCACCGACGACGCCTCGGTCGCGGCCGGCTTCGCCGCCGCGCGCGCCGTTCACGGCCCAGAGCGCGTGCTGGTCTGCTGCGCCGGCATCGCGCCCGGCGCCAAGACGGTCGGCCGCGACAAGGCCACCGGCGGGCTCAAGCCCCACGCCATGAGCCTCTTCCAGAAGGTGATCGACGTGAACCTCGTCGGCAGCTTCCGATGCGTGGCGAAGAGCGCCGAAGCCATGGTTGCGCTCGAGCCGGGAGAGGACGGCGAGCGCGGCGCGATCGTCTGCACCGCGTCCGTCGCCGCCCAGGACGGCCAAATCGGCCAGGCTGCCTACGCCGCCTCAAAGGCGGGGGTGCTGGGCCTGACGCTGCCGGTCGCGCGCGACCTGATGGGCGACGGGGTGCGGATCAACACTATCCTGCCCGGCATTTTCGAGACGCCGATGATGGCCGGCATGCCGCAGAATGTTCAGGATAGCCTGGCCGCCAGCGTGCCCTTCCCCAAGCGGCTGGGTCGCGCGACCGAGTACGCCGACCTCGCGCTCTTCCTCCTGGAGCAGCGCTACATGAACGGTGCGGCCGTGCGGCTGGACGGCGCCATCCGCCTCGCACCGCGCTGAGCGAAGCCTCAGCCCCGCCTGACCGCCGAGACCGGGGCTGCGGGCGCCTTCAGCGCCGCCTCCAGCTCGTCCGGCAACCAGCCCGCGGAGAGCACGCCGCCGGTGATGAAGGTGGGCGTGCCGTTGGCGCCGAGCACGACCGCCAGCGCGTGCACGTCGGCGATCTGGCGCTTGATCTCCGGCCCGTCGGCGTCGGCCTGGGCGCGCACGATGTCGACGCCGTTCTGGCGCAACACGTCGATCATGGCGGGGCCGGTCAGCTGCGGCAGCTGCATGAAGGCCTGGTGCACGGGCCAGTACTTGCCCTGCCGCGCCGCCGCCAGGGCAAGCTTGGCGGCCGCCTCCGACCCCTCCGAGAGGATGGGGAACTCCTTGAACACGAGCCGCACGTCGGGGTGCGCCTTGAGGAAGTCGGGCAGGGCCGGGTCGGCCACCTTGCAGTAGGGGCAGCGGTAGTCGAAGAACTCGACCAGCGTCTTCGTCCCGTTCGGATTGCCGAAGACCGGGTCGCGCGCGTCGCGCTCCAGCTGGGCCGTGTGGCTGGCGATCAGGCCGCGCGCGGCGGCGGCCTCCTCGGCCTTGCTCTGGTCGTCGAGCGTCTGCAGCGCTTCCTGCAGCACTTCGGGATGGCGCAGGATGTAAGCGCGCACGCGCGCGCCAAAAGCGCGGTCGTCGGCGCTCTCGGGCGCGGCGGACGCGCCCTTGCCCGGCGCCGCGGGCGTGGAGGTTTGGGCCGAGCAGCCGGCGGCGGGCAGGGCGGCGAGGGCGCCGGCCAGAAGGGCGGGGACGAGCGAACGCATGGCGGAAGGGCTTAGGGCGGTCAGGCCCCGGGCTCCAGGCCCGTCTGTCGCGCCAGCGCCTTGAGGTCGTCGCCCGACGGGTTGGACACGAGCACGATGTCGGTCGCGCGCCGCCATTCGGGCGTGTTGCGCGGCAGGAGCTCGCGCGCCCGCAGCGCGAAGATGCGCGCCTGCACCGCGTCGCCGATCGAGTACTTCTCCTCCGCCGCGGCCAGCCGCGCCTCGCCCGCCTGGCCCTTGGCGTCGTAGGCCTGGCTCATCAGCCGCCAAGCGAAGGTGTTGTCGTGCTCCAGCGCCAGCGCACGGCGCAGGTGGGGTAGGGCGTCGTCGGCGCGGTGGCCGTCCTCCTGCGCGAGGATGGCCTGGGCGAGGTTGACTTGAAGGAGCGGCGCGTCGGGCTTGAGCTGCACGGCGATGGCGTGCGCGGCTTCCGCCTCCTTGGCGCGGCCGGACTCGAAGAAGATCTGCCCCTTGAGCTCGTAGAGGTAGGGGTCCTGCGGGTAGTCCTTGATCAGCCCGTCGATCAGGCCGATGGCGCGGTCGGTGTCGAGCTGCTTGTAGTAGGCGATCGCGCGGGCGTAGCGGGCGGGGAAGGAGGTGTCCTTCTCAGTGTAGCTGACGAAGGTCTGCTGCGGATAGTCGGTGAAGGCCTTGAGCTTGGCCTTCATGATCTCGAACCGCTCGATCAGCGCCGGGTTCTCCGGTGTGTTGTAGTGCGGCTGCTCCTGGGCGCGGCGGCGCAGGGCCTCGATCCGCTCGGCGCTGATCGGGTGGTCGACGAAGAAGCGGTAGCGTCGCGCCTCGGAGAAGACCTCCTGGTAGCGGAGGTTGTCGAAGAAATCGACGAAGCCCTTGGCCGAGATCCCCGCCTTCTCGAGGTAGGTCACCGCCGCCTGGTCGGCGCGGCTCTCCTGCTCGCGCGAGAAGCCCAGCATGCCGAGCTGGCCGAAGCCCGGGGCCGAGCCCGCGAGCGCCATGCCCGCCTCCGGCGCGCCCGCGGCGGCGGCGAGCACCCCCAGCGCCAGGGTCAGGATCATGGGGGCGAGGCCCGCGCGGGTCATCTCGCCCGAGCGCAGGATGTGGCCGCCCGCGGCGTGGCCGGTCTCGTGGGCCATGACGCCCTGTAGCTCGCCGGGCGTCTCGGCCTTCAGGATCGTGCCCGTGTTCAGCGCGATGGTCTGACCGTTGATCGTGCCGGCGTTGAGGTCGTTGTCCTGCACGAGCAGGATGTCGACATGAGGGAGCCCCGCGGCGGCGAAGATTGGGTCGCACTCCTGGTGCAGGATCTCCTCGATCTCCGTATCGCGGATCAGCTGGGGGCCGGAGTCGGCGGCGCGCACGGGCGCCGCGGCGACCCCCGCCAGGGCGGCGACGAGGCACGCGGTCCTCGCCGCGCGCACATGCAGCGCCGGTCGGCCGGGGGGGCGACGCGGGTCGGGCGAGCCGATCATCCACGCTCTCCGCTGCGGTCGCGGAGGTTGCGAACCCCCGCCGCCACCGCCATCGCCCCCGCGCCGCGCTCTTAGCCCGTCACCCGCCGCGACGCCACCAGCCGCGACGCGGGGCCGCGGGCGGGCTCGTGATCTCCGCCGGATCGGGCGTGGGCGCCGCGACGGGCGCAGGCTCGGGCGCCGCGACGGGCGCAGGCTCGGGCGCTGCGATGGGTGCAGGCTCGGGCGCCGCCGGTTCAGGCGTGGCCTCCGCGACGGCCGGCGGCTCGGGCGGCGTCGGGTCCGCCGCCGCTTGGCGGGGAGCGATCGCCTCCGCGCCTTCGACGGCCGGCGACGGTTTTTCGGAGATCGCGTCGGGCGCGACGGCCCCGGTCGGGTCCGACGTCGCGGGTGCGGGCGACACGGCGACGACCGCCTCCGCTTGAGCCGCGGCGTCTCCGTCCTGCGTCGCGCCCGCGACCGCCGTCTCGTCCGCCTTACGGCGGCGTGTGCGCGGACGGCGCGGTTTGGGCGCGGGGGCCTCGGGGACGAGCTCCTCGGCCACGGTGGGGGCCGGCGCCGCCTCCTCGCGCCAGGCGTAGGGGTCCGCTTCGGCGGGGGCCTCGACCTGAGGTCCGGGGAGCGGCCCGCCGGAGCCCGCGACGGTCGCCCCGACGACCGTTTCTTCGGCGTCGTTCGATGCGGCCTCCGGCGCGCTCAGGGCGTCGCTCGCGCCACGGGGGGCGTGCGGGTCGCGCCAGGCATAGACGTCCGCGCCCTCCGGCACTCGCTCCGAGCGGCGCCAGCCGTAGGCGTCCGCCTCGGCGGACTCAGGCCCGCCGTCCTCGCGCGGACGGCGACCGCCGCGGCGACCGCGGCGGCGCCGCCGGCGGCGGCCCTCCGCGTCCTCGCCCTCGACGTCCGGAGCTTCGCCGTCTGCAGCCTCGCCCGCTTCGACCCCTTCACCGGCCTCCTCAGCCGCCTCGTCGGCCGCCAGCGGCGCCCCGTCGCCCTCCTCGTCGGCCGGACGTCGCTCGTCCTCACGGCCACGGCCGCCCCGGCGACGCCGACGTCGCCCGCGACCGTCGCCGCGGCCCTCCTCCTCGGCCCCTGCGTCGACCGCCGCGGCGGTCGATTGTTCGACCTCCTCGACCTCGTCCGCGTCTTCCGGGGGCAGGTCGTCGTCCTCGTCCCCCGTCACGGCGATGACGGCGGGCGGGGGCTCGAGCTGGAGCGGCTGGCCACCCTCGCGCGTCTCGGTGCGCTCAATCGCGGCCTGATCGGCGGCGAGACCATCGTCCAGCATGACGGTGATCTGCAGGCCGTGCGTCTCCTCCAGCCGCTGGAGGAAGGGCCGCTTGCAGTTCAAGACGTAGAGCGCGACCGCCTGGGGCAGGCGCAGGATCGCCGCGCCCGGGCCGCCCTTCACCGCCTCAAGCTCCACCGCGCGCAGCGCCTCCAGCGCCGCCGACTCGGTGGAGCGGATGCGGCCGGCGCCCGCGCAGGTGGGGCAGACGTGGGTGGAGCCCTCAAGCACGCCCATACGGCGGCGCTGGCGGCTGATCTCCATCAGCCCGAAGGCGGAGATCTTGCCCATCTGCACGCGGGCGCGGTCGTCCTTGAGGCAGTCCTTGAGCACCTTCTCGACGGCGCGGTTGTTCTTCGACTCGTCCATGTCGATGAAGTCGATGACGATCAGGCCCGCCAGGTCGCGCAGGCGCAGCTGGCGGGTGGCCTCCTCCGCCGCCTCCAAGTTGGTCTTGAGCGCGGTCTGCTCGATGTTGCGCTCGCGGGTGGCGCGGCCGGAGTTGACGTCGATGGCGACCAGCGCCTCGGTCTGGTTGATCACGAGGTAGCCGCCGGAGCGCAGCGGCACGACCGGCGAGTGGATCTGGCCGATCTGGTCCTCGATGCGGTGGCGCACGAAGAGCGGCGTGCGGTCCTTGTAGTGGACCACCTTCTTGGACTGGCTGGGCATGATCAGGCGCATGAAGTCGCGCGCCTCGCGATATCCGGCCTCACCTTCGACCTGGATGGAGTCGAACTCCTTGTCGAACATGTCGCGCACCGCGCGCTTCACGAGATCCTCCTCCGCGTAGATCAGCGAGGGCGCGATCGACTGCAGGGTGGTCTCGCGGATCGTCTCCCACATGCGCAGAAGATATTCGTAGTCGCGCTTGATCTCGGCCTTGGTGCGGCTGGCGCCCGCGGTGCGCACGATCAGCCCCATGCCGTGGGGCACGTCGAGGCTCTGGGTGGCGCTCTTCAGCCGCTTGCGGTCGGCGGCGTTGACGATCTTGCGGCTGATTCCACCCCCCCGCGCGGTGTTGGGCATGAGCACGCAGTAGCGCCCGGCCAGCGACAGGTAGGTGGTGAGCGCCGCGCCCTTGTTGCCGCGCTCCTCCTTGACGACCTGGACGAGGAGGATCTGGCGCCGACGCACGACCTCCTGGATCTTGTAGCGGCGCAGCATGCGCTGGCGGCGGCGGTCCAGCTCCTTCTCGATCGCGTCGTCTTCGTCGTCGGCGCGCTTGGGCGAGGCGTCTTCGCCCGCGTCGTCGCCCTCCGAAGCGTCGGAAGCGACGGGCTCGTCGTCGTGGTGCGTCTCGGCCGCCTCGCGCAGGAGCGCGTCGCGGTCGGCCTGGGGGATCTGGAAGTAGTCGGGGTGGATCTCGTTGAAGGCGAGGAAGCCGTGGCGGTTGCCGCCGTACTCCACAAAGGCGGCCTGGAGCGAGGGCTCCACCCGGACCACCTTGGCGAGGTAGATGTTGCCCCGAAGCTGGCGCTTGGAGGCGATCTCGAAGTCGAGTTCCTCGATCTTGCCGTTATCTACGACGGCGACGCGGGTCTCCTCGGCATGTGCCGCGTCGATCAGCATTCTCTTGGTCATGTAAGGCTCCGCGGCGCGCGGCGGGATCTCGTCCCGGGCGCCGGTGTCGGGCGGTCGCAGGCTCGGCCCCGCCGCCGCGGCGTGGAGTCCACGCGGCGGGAGTGCGGCTGGGGGCGGAGGCGACGCGGCCCATGGGTTGTCCTGCAGGCGGAGGCGGCCGGTGAGGCGCGTTCCGCGGGCGGCGGGGTGCGCCCAGGCCTCGGCGATCAGATCGCGACGCGCAGGCGCAGGGATGGTCGCGGCGTCGAATCCCGGCGAGCGGGGCGCGGATCGCAGCGCAGAGAGTGTGGAGCAACTTCCCGCGAAAGGAAAGCGCGTGCCCTTCGGCTCTGGTTAACGCCTTGTCTACACGGGGCGTGCGAGGGCAGGGCGACAGGACGGACGGGAGCGCGAGTCGGGCGGTGTTGGGGCGCGTGTGGCGAGGGTGGTGGGGGCGCAGTCTCCGCGCGGCGGCGGCGCTGTCGCTGCTGACCGCGGCGGCCAGCGCGACCACCCTGCCGGAGCCCGCCCCCGCCGCCGAGGTGCTGAAGGTGCGGCTGGGCGGTGACGCCCGCACCACCCGCGTCGTGGTCGAGCTCGCCGGCCCCGTGCGCGGCCGTGTGGCCGGCGAGGACGCCCCCGGCGACCAGGTCGAGATCTCCCTCCAAGGTGCGAGCGCCGCAGGCGACATGGCGGGCGCCGGAGCCGGTCTCGTGCGTCGCTGGGCGGTGGACGAACGCACGGGGGCCGCCCGGCTTCGCCTCGACCTCGCGCGTCCCGCCACGGTGCGCCGCCGCTTTCTCCTGCCGCCGGCCGACGGGCTCAGCGTCTATCGCTACGTCGTCGACCTGGAGAGCGCAGACGCCACGCCCGCCTCGCCGATGCGATCCGCGCGGCAGGAGGCGCCGATCGAACCGCTCACGCCCGTGCGCAAGGTGGTGGTCATTGACGCGGGCCACGGCGGGAAGGACCCCGGCGCCCACGGCGCGGACGCACGGGAGAAGGCGCTGACTCTCCTCGCCGCCCGATCGCTGCGCGACCGGCTGGAGCGCTCGGGCCGCTACCGCGTGGTGCTGACCCGCGACACCGACGTGTTCGTGCCACTGAGCGAGCGCGTGCGGATCGCCCGGCGCGCCAACGCCGACCTGTTCATCTCCTTGCACGCCGATGCGGGGAGCGAGCCCGAGCTCCGCGGCGCCACCGTCTACACCATGAGCGAGCACGGGGCGGATCGTTCGTCCGGCGCGGCGTTCGGGCGCGGGCCCAACTGGTTCGACGTCGAGATGCCCGGCCGCGACGCCACGGTGAACCGCATCCTGTTCGACCTGACGCAGCGCGACACCCGCAACCGCTCCTCCGAGTTCGCCGAGGTGCTCCTGGACGACATCGGGGAGAGCGTGCCGCTCCTGCGCCGCTCGCACCGCGATGCGGGCTACATGGTGCTGCTCGCGCCGGACGTGCCCGCCGTGCTCCTGGAGATGGGCTTCATCACCAACGCCCTCGACGAACGCCGCCTGTCGGACGCCGGGGAGCGGCGCCGCTTCATGAGCGCCGTCGGCGACGCGATCGACGCCTACTTCGCCCAGGATCGCCGCATCGCCCTGCGGTGAGACTCGGCGTCCATCGCGGCCTGATGGCGGGGCGGGCATAGGGGCCCGATTGCCTCCCCGCCGCGGCTCGCCTATCTCCGCCGTCCGTTTGTCCGAGAGCCCAACCCAATGAGAGCGGATGTCGAGGCGCTGAGCGCCGACATCGAGCAGAGCACCGCTCTGCTCAGGAGGAGACTTTGACTGGGAGCCTGCGCTCCGCCGTCTCGACGAACTGAACGCGCGGGTCGAGGACCCGACGCTCTGGGACCGGCCCGACGACGCCCAGGCGGTGATGCGCGAACGCCAGAAGCTGGCGGATAGCGTGGCCGCGGTGAAGACGCTCGAGCAGGAGCGCGCAGACGCGGTCGAGCTGGCCGAGATGGCCGAGATGGAGGGTGACGCCGGCGTCGGCGACGACGCGGTGGCCCAGCTGCGCGCGCTCAAAGAGCGCGCCGCCCGCGCCGAGCTCGAGGCGCTGCTCTCCGGCGAGGCGGACGGCAACGACGCCTTCGTGGAGATCAACTCGGGCGCGGGCGGCACCGAGAGCGCCGACTGGGCGCTCATGCTGATGCGCATGTACTCGCGCTGGGCGCAGCAGCACGGCATGAGCGTGGACGTCCTGGAAGAGACGCCGGGCGAGCAGGCGGGCATCAAGTCGGCGACGCTGCAGGTGAAGGGGTCGAACGCCTACGGCTGGCTGAAGACCGAGAGCGGCGTGCATCGGCTCGTGCGCATCTCGCCCTACGATAGCTCGGCGCGGCGCCACACGAGCTTCGCGTCGGTCGGCGTGTCGCCGGTGGTGGACGACGCCATCGTGATCGACATCAACCCCGCCGACGTGCGCACCGACACCTACCGGGCGTCCGGCGCGGGCGGCCAGCACATCAACAAGACGGACTCGGCGGTGCGCCTGACCCACGAGCCGACGGGGATCGCGGTGGCTTGCCAGATGGGTCGCTCGCAGCACCAGAACCGCGAGGAGGCCTGGAAGATGCTGCGCGCCCGCCTCTACGAAGCCGAGCTGCAGAAGCGAGAGGCCGCCGCTCAGGCGCTGGCCGACGCCAAGACCGACATCGGCTGGGGCCACCAGATCCGCTCCTACGTGCTGCAGCCGTACCAGATGGTGAAGGACCTGCGGACGGACGTGGAGACGTCCGACACTCAGGGCGTGCTCGACGGCGACCTCGACGCCTTCATGGGCGCGAGCCTCGCCCAGCGCGTGGGCGTGACGCGCGACGGCGCGGAGGCCTGACGCCCGGTCACGCCGCGATCAGCGCGCCGCCGTCGCGATGGTCGCGCAGCCAGGCGGCGGGAACGACCTCGCCCGACCGCGCCAGCGCTTCGAGCTCTCGCTCCACGAAGGGGCGGCTCGCCTCCAGAAAGGCCGGCGGGATCGAGGGCCAGGGCGTCATGTTCACGGGGGTGGAGAGCACCTCCGCGTCGTAGTCGAGGGGGGCGATCGCCAGGAACGCCTCCAGCCGTCGCAACTCGTCGATGGCGCTCTCCCGAAAGTCGTCGAACACCGCAATCCGCAGTTCCGACGGATCGAGGTGCTGGCGCGCTCCGGAAATGAAGGCCGCGTACTCGCCGTGCCGGTCGACGCCGCCATCCTCCATCACCCGGCGGAACGTCTGGACGGTCGCGCCCTGGATCTCGTCAATGCGGCCGTCGACGATGAATTGCCACTTCGTGTGGCTCCACAGCCGGTGGAGCGGGTTCCTCAAGGTGTAGAGCACGCGCAGGTGTGGGGTGGAGGCCCTGACCTTTAGCCAGTCGTCCCCCCGCAACAGGCCGTGAAGGTTGCTGAAGTCGGTGCAGTAGACGGCCTCCTCGCGGCGCGGGAACAGCCGGGCGAACCAAGCGGCGTCCACGGGGTCTGACAGGAAGTCGGCGATCCACTTGAGCTCGCGGCACACGGTGGCGTGGTCATAGTCGGGCGTGAGCCAGCCCGAATAGTCCCGCACGCGGGCGAGCCGCCCTTCCCGCGCAGCGAGGCCCCAGGTCCAGAACTCCCGTGAGAAGAAGTGCGTCTCCTTGATCGGCGTCGAGTGCAACTCCGGGTGGCGGCGGATCGCCTCGTAGAGCCAGGTCGTTCCCGCCTTCATCGCGCCGGCGCTGAGGAAGAGTTTCGGCACGGTCTCGGGTGTAACCGCCTCGACATCTACGTGTCTGCGCCGGAACATGCTCAGCATAACGAGCATTCAAGGCAATGCCGGCCGGCAGATCAAGCGCGCCGGGCGGCGTGGCCGGAGTTTTCCGCCGACGCTTCATCCTTGTGCAGCGGCGGCGATCAAAGCGTCGTCGAGTTCGGTCGCGCGCCGGTAGGCAGGGCGCGCCTCCAAGCCGGCCCAGTAGCGCTCGAAGGCCGGGCGCCGCTCGATGGAACCGAACCGCAGGCCGAAGCCGATCTGCGAGCCGAGGTAGACGTCGGCGGCGCTGAACCGATCGCCGGCGACGAAGGCGCGCCCGTCGACGGCGCCCTCCAATGCGTCCATCACCGCTTCGAAGCTGCCGTAGCCCACCATGCGCTCTTTGCCGGGCGGCACGGTCACCTGCAGGTTGCGGTTGGTGATGGCCGACTCCACCGGGCCCGCGGCGAAGAACAGCCAGCGGAAATAGGCCGCGCGCGCCGGGTCGCCGGGGGCGGGGGCCAGACCGGCCTGGGGGAAGGCGTCGGCCAGATAGGCGCAGATGGCGGCCGTCTCGGTCACCACCGCCTCGCCGTGGACGAGCGCCGGCACCTTGCCCATCGGGTTCACCGCCAAGTAGTCCGCCGCCTTCATGCTGTCCGCGTAGCCCATGACCTCCAGGCGATAGGGCGCGCCCGTCTCCTCCAGCATCCAGCGCGCCATGCGCCCGCGCGACATGGGATGCGTGTAGAGGGTGAGCGCGTCGGTCATGACCGTCTCCGAGAGTAAGGCCGAGCGTGGGGGAGGGGGA
Source organism: uncultured Caulobacteraceae bacterium (assembly GCA_964242625.1). Lineage (GTDB taxonomy): Bacteria > Pseudomonadota > Alphaproteobacteria > Caulobacterales > Caulobacteraceae > JASLDZ01. The sequence continues at coordinate 280,514 of CAXTAO010000001.1, forward strand.
TCGGGGTGTCGAGCGGTCAACTCGCCGCCGTGATCGCGTGCCATGGGGGCGGGCATGATCCGCCGCCTCGCCCTCCTCGCCGTGCCTCTGGCCCTCGCCGCCGCGTGCGCCCGCGCCGCGCCCTCGAAGGCGCTGCCGCCGCCGCCCCCGCCGCTGCAGGAGGCCGTGCTCGCCGGCGGCTGCTTCTGGTGCATGGAGCACGACATGAAGGGACCGGGCGTGGTCAGCGTGGACAGCGGCTACACCGGCGGGAAGGAGCCCTCGCCGACCTACGAGCAGGTCGGGAGCGAGCGCACCGGCCATCACGAGGCGGTGCGCGTGGTGTTCGATCCGCGCCGCACCTCCTACGGCTTCATCCTCAGCCGCTACTGGAAGCTGATCGACCCCACCGACACGGGCGGCCAGTTCTGCGACCGGGGCCCAAGCTACGCTCCGGCGGTGTTCGTGGCCAACGCCGAGCAGCGCCGCATCGCCGAGCAGACCCGCGCCGAGGCGGCCCGCCAGCTCAAGAGCGGCCGTATGTCCACCCCCGTCCTGCCGCTCGGGGCCTTCTGGCCGGCGGAGAGCTACCATCGCAACTACGCCGAGGCGCACGGGGCGGACTACCGCGCCTACCGCACGGGCTGCGGGCGCGACCAGCGGCTGGCGCAGGTCTGGGGCGGCCCGGCGCGCTAGCCGCCCCGCGCCGCATCCCAGGCCGCGAGGTCGCGCTTCCTAGCGGTGGCGCGCCAGCCGCGCTCCAGGAAGCGCCAGAGCTCGTCCGATTCGATCGCGGCCATGCGCGCCAGGACCGCGGGGTAGCCCTGGTAGTGCGGCGTAAAGTGGAACACCTCGGGCGCGGCCTGCAGCAGCATGTCGCGCTCATCGAAGGGGCAGCCGAGGACGAGGCTCGCGTCCTCGTCGCGCAGGCGCGTCAGGAACTTGCGGTTGGAGCGCAGCGCGGGCGTGCCGTAGCTCGTGGCCTCCTCGACGCCGGGGAGGCGTCGGCCGAGCGCGACCACCTCCGCCCAAGTCATCCGTCGAGCGCGGCGAGCACCGCCTCGGCGTGGCCCGGAACCTTGACGTTGCGCCACGCCTGGCGGATCGCGCCGTCCTGCCCGATCAGGAAGGTGGCGCGCTCGGCCCCCATGTACTTGCGGCCGTACATGCTCTTCTCGACCCACACGCCGTAGCTCTGCATCACAGCCGTGTCCTCGTCGGAGGCGAGCGTGACGTCGAGGCCGTACTTCGACTTGAACTTGTCGTGGCTCTTCGGGCTGTCCTTCGACACGCCCACGACCACCGCTCCCTTGTCGGCGAACTGCGGCGCGAGGGCGGTGAAGGCCTGCGCCTCGGTCGTGCAGCCCGAGGTGTCGTCCTTGGGGTAGAAGTAGAGCACGACGCTCTTGCCCGCGTAGTCGGCCAGCCGCGCCCGCCCGCCGCCGTCAGCCGGGAGGTCGAAGGGGGGCGCGGGGTCGCCGGGGTTCAGCTCAGCCATCTTCAAGCCTCCGTGATCAAGAGCCGCTTGCGCGTCTTGCCCTTGGCGATCTCCACCTCGCCGCCTTCGACGACGACGGGCGCGTTCGGATCGACGACCTTAACGCCCGCGATCTTCAGCCCGCCGTTGGCGATCTGGCGGCGCGCGTCGCCGTTCGAACTGGCGAAGCCGGCGATCACCATGAGGCTCGTGCTGGACAGGGTGGACAGTTCGGACCGGGCGAGCTCGACGGTCGGCAGGTCGGCGGAGAGGCCGCCCTGCTCGAAGGCGGTCTCGGCCGCTGAGCGCGCGCTCCGCGCCGCCTCCGCCCCGTGCAGGAGGGAGGTGGCCGCGTCCGCCAGAACTTTCTTCGCCTCGTTGATCTCGGCGCCGGAGAGCGCCTCCAGCCGCGCGATCTCGTCGAGCGGCAGGTCGGTGAACAGCCGCAGGAAGCGGCCGACGTCGGCGTCCTCCGTGTTTCGCCAGAACTGCCAGTAGTCGTAGGGACTGAGCCGGTCGGCGTTGAGCCACACCGCGCCCGCGGCGGTCTTGCCCATCTTGGCGCCCGAGGCTGTGGTGATGAGCGGCGTGGTCAGGCCGAAGGCCTCGGCGGCGTCCACGCGTCGGATCAGCTCCACGCCGTTGAGAATGTTCCCCCACTGGTCGGAGCCGCCCATCTGCAGCGTCACGCCGTGGCGGCGGCGCAGCTCCAGGAAGTCGACCGCCTGCATCAGCATGTAGTTGAATTCCAGAAAGGTCAGCGGCTGCTCGCGCTCGAGCCTGAGCTTGACCGAGTCGAAGGTCAGCATGCGGTTGATGGTGAAGTGCGGGCCGAACTCGCGCAGGAACGAGACGTAGCCGAAGCGCGAGAGCCAGTCGTCGTTGTTGACCACGCGCGCCTCGCCCGCGCCTTCGCCGAAGCGCACCAGGGGGCCGAAGGCGCGCAGCACGCCCGCGATGTTCACCTCGATGTCGGCGTCGGAGAGCATGGCGCGGGTGGCGTCCTTGCCGGAGGGGTCGCCGACCTTGGTGGTGCCGCCGCCCATCACGACCACCGGCGTGTGCCCGGTCTGCTGCAACCGCCTCAACATCATGATCTGCACGAGGCTGCCCACGTGCAGCGACGAGGCGGTCGCGTCGAAGCCGATGTAGCCCGCGATCGGTCCGGCGGCCGCGCGCGCGTCCAGCGCCTCGAGATCGGTGCACTGGTGGACGTAGCCGCGGTCCCGCAGGACGCGCACGAGCTCGGAGCGGGGCTGGAACGTCATCGGGCGCGCTGTTAGCACGACCGGGTCGCGTCGCTGAACCGTCGAGGTCGCCCCGTCCCATGCGCGTTCTGGGCTTCATGTCGGGCACCTCGCTCGACGCCATAGACATGGCGGTAATCGAGACGGACGGGGAGACGGTCAGCGCCTTCGGGCCGGCCGGCGAGGCGCCGCTGCCGGAGGCGCTGCGGTCGCGCGTGCTCGACGCGGTGGAGGCGGGCCGCCGATGGCCGCGCGGCGCGCCCGAGCCCAACAGCTTCGCCGAGCTGGAGGACGCGGTGGCCGACGCGCACTTCGACGCGGCAACGGCCTTCCTCGCCGCTCACGGCTTCGCCTGGAGCGACATCGACCTCATAGGCTTCCATGGCCAGACCGTGTTGCACGAGCAGCCGGAGCCCGGCCGCCCCGGCCGCACCCGCCAGCTCGGCGACGGGGCTCGGCTCGCCCGCCGGGCGGGCGTGCCCGTGGCCTGGGACTTCCGCTCCGCCGACGTGGCGGCCGGCGGCCACGGCGCGCCGCTGGCGCCCGTCTATCACCGCGCGCTCCTCCTCCGCTCGGGGCTACCGCCGCCCTCGGCCGTGCTGAACCTGGGCGGCGTCGCCAACCTGACGCTGATGGACGCGTCGGGAGACATCACCGCGCTCGACACCGGCCCCGGCAACGGGCTCCTCGACCTCTGGGCCGAGCGGCACGGTCGCGGCCGCTTCGACGCCGGCGGCGCGCTGGCGCGGGCCGGGCGGATCGACGCCACAGCGCTCGCCCGGCTGATGGCGCACCCCTACTTCGCCAAGGCCCCGCCCAAGTCGCTCGACCGCTACGACTTCGACCTCGCGCCGGTCGAAGGCCTCTCCGCCGCCGACGGGGCCGCCACGCTGACCGCCTTCACCGCTGAGGCGGTGGCGCTGGCGCTGCGGGAGGCGGACTGGGCCGGCGCGGCGGTGATCGTCGCGGGCGGTGGTCGGCGCAACGGCGCGCTCGTGTCCGAACTCGGCCTGCGCACCCGCCGCCCCATCCTCACCGCCGAGGCGCTGGGCTGGCGCGGCGACGCGGTCGAGGCCGAGCTCTTCGCCTTCCTCGCGGCCCGTACGGCGCGGGGCCTGCCGATCAGCTTCCCCGGCACAACGGGGGCGCCCGAGCCGATGATCGGCGGGCGCTTGTCGCAGCCCGGCGACGATTGAGCGCGCGCGGGCGCCCGCCGCCGGACGCGCGCCCGGCGGGGATTGGGGAGGTGTGCGGAGCGCGGGCCGGGAGCCCGGAGACCGTGATGTGTGTGGGAGTTTCGGCTCCCGGCGCTGATAGTCCGCTCCGCCAGGACCGCTCTCCAGGGGACGGTTTCGCGGGCATTCTCCGCCCGGACGTCCCGCGTCGCAGCTTCCTAACCCTGCGCGCCCGCGCCGACGTTCCCGTCGACGCGGCTGGGCGGGCGCGGGCGCATCCGACGCGCCCGCGGACGCGGCGGTTTCATTCCCCGCCGCCAGGTTTAACCCGGTCCGCAGCGCCTGAGCGCCGCGGGGGCCCGCACGATCCCGCCCCGCGCGGCCGCCTCGGGCGCGGATCCAAGACGCCCTCCCCATGCCGCGGGGACGAGGCGACTGTGCGCCCGGCCGCGTGGGGCGGGGACAGGCGACAATCGGCGCCCCTCCGCCGGCGGCCCTCGGGCGGCTCAGGCCTGCGCGTTCACGCGGGCGAAGACGGCGAGGAGGTCGGCTTCGCTCGCGCGGTCGAGCGCGCCGGCGCTCGCCTCCTGCTGCGTCCAGAGCCAGGTGTGCGCAGGGTCGTCGCGCATGGACCAGCCTGGGAACATCCGCTCGACGGCGGGGCGGCGGTAGAGCTGGCGGACGTCCAGATGCCGGTCGTCCTTGCGGATCCGGTCGTAGGCGGCCTCGACCGCGGGCGCGGGGCCTTCCAGCAGCTGGAGGTAGACGTCGGCGCGGCAGACCAGGGCGCCGGTGATGTCGTCGCGCTCGTTGCAGCGGCGGGCGTCGCTGAGGATGCCGTTCAGAGCTCCCTCGTCGAACCCGAAGGGCTGCGACGCATAGATCAGCCGTACAAGCTCCACGGGGTCCTCCGTCCGGCGTCAGCCTTGCGCTCCGACGGCGTCGGCGTCGAACGCTTTGTCGAATGCGCGCGCAGGCGCAGGGCGCCGCCGGTCAGTCGGTCAGCCCGTTCATGCGCTGGTCGACGTAGTGGCCGACCTTCTGCTCCACCTCGGCCACGTGATCTTGCCAGAAGTGGGTCGCGCCCGGGACGAGGTCGTAGGCGATCGAGATGCCCTTCTGGGTTCGGAGCTTGGCCACCATCCGGTCCGTGTCGGCGTGGGGAGAGACGGTGTCGGCCTCGCCGTGCAGGATGAGGCCCGAGGCGGGGCAGGGGGCCAGGAAGGTAAAGTCGTACACGTTGGCGGGCGGCGTCACCGAGATGAAGCCGTCGGTCTCCGGCCGGCGCATCAGGAGCTGCATGCCGATGTAGGCCCCGTACTGATAGCCCGCGACCCAGGTCTGGCTGGCGGTGGGGTTGTCGGTCTGCAACCAGTCGAGTGCTGTGGCTGCATCGCCCAGCTCGCCCATGCCGCTGTCGAACTCGCCCTGGCTCTTGCCCACGCCGCGCGAGTTGTAGCGCAGGGTGGCGAAGCCGCGCTTCATGAACACCCGGAAGAGCGCCACGGTCACGGCGTTGTTCATGTGCCCGTGCGTCTTGGGGTGGGGATGCAGGATCAGCGCGATGGGCGCGTTGTCGGTCTTGCCGCGCGAGTACTGCGCCTCGATCCGGCCCGAGGCGCCGGTCAGGATCAGTTCGGGCATCGTCTCAGAACCTCTTGCGGCGCAAGGCCTGCGAACGTCTCGCAGGCGAGCGGGAATTGTTGACCGGGCGGGTCGGTAATCCTACCTAACGCCCACGCCGCCGGGGTGTTCGGTCCCGGGCGGGCGGGGGTCTTAGCACAGCCCCCGGCGCGCGGGGCGCGCTTTGAAGGCGGGGCGCTGCGACCATGAAGCTCAGCACCAAGGGAAGATACGCGGTGATGGCCATGGTCGATCTCGCGCGCCACGGCCGCGAGCGCGCCGTGTGCCTGGCCGAGATCGCCGCCCGCCAGGAGATCAGCGCCGCCTACCTCGAGCAGCTGTTCGCGCGCCTGCGCCGGGCGGGGCTGGTGACAGGCGCGCGCGGCCCGGGCGGCGGCTACCGGCTGGCGCGGCCGGCGGGCGAGACCACCATCGTGTCCATCGTCTCCGCCGCCGACGAACCGCTGGAGGCGGTGCGCTGCGAGGACGGACGCGGCTGCATGATGAAGGGCGAGCGCTGCCTGACCCACGACCTGTGGGACGCGCTGGGCCGCCGCATCGAGAGCTATCTGGCCAGCGTGTCGCTGGAGGACGTGGTGGAGGGGCGGCTCGCCCCCGCCGCGCGCGAGCCCGTGCCCGCATGAATCGTTTGGCTCCCGTCTACCTCGACTACGCCGCCTCCGCGCCCGTGCGGCCGGAGGCCGCCGCCGCGGTGGTGGAGGCCCTGGCGCACCCTGGCAATGCGTCGTCGGTGCACGCCGCTGGACGCGCCGCGCGCGACCGGATCGAGCGCGCCCGCGCCGAGGTGTGCGCCTTCGTGGGCGCAGACCGGCAGCGGCTCGTCTTCACCTCCGGGGGGGTGGAGGCCGACAATCTGGCGGTCGCCAGCGCCGTGGCGCACGGCGCGCGGCGGCTCATCGCGAGCGCGGTGGAGCACGTCGCCGTGCCCGCCGCCTGCGCCGCGACGGGGCTCCCCGTCGATGTGTGGCCGGTGGACGCCTGGGGGGTGGTCGACCTCGACTGGCTGCGCGACCGGCTCGCCCGCTGGGACGACGCGGACGGGCGGCCGTTCGTGGCGCTGATGCTCGTCAACAACGAGACGGGCGTGATCCAGCCCGTAGCGGAGGCGGCCGGGATCGTGCGCGCCCGTGACGGCTGGCTGCACGTCGACGCGGTCGCCGCCGCCGGCAAGCTCGCGCTCGACATGGAGGCGCTGGGCGCCGACACCCTGGCGATCGCGGGCCACAAGATCGGCGCGCCCCAGGGCGTGGGCGCGCTGGCGTGGAGCGAACGCGTGCGCCCCGTGCGCCAGCTGCACGGCGGCGGTCACGAGCTCGGCCTGCGCTCGGGCACGGAGAACACCGCGGGGATCGCGGGGCTGGCCGCCGCCGCGCGCCTCGCCGCGGGCGAGCTCGACGCGCTCGCCACCCACGCGGCTTGGCGCGACGCGGCCGAGGCGCGGCTCGAGGCTTACGGCTGCGTCGCGCCGCGCGCGGGCGCGCCGCGCGTGGCGTGCACGGCGTCGCTCGCAACCGAGGGCTTCGCCTCCCATCTGCAGGTCATGGCGCTGGACCTCGAGGGCGTCATGGTCTCGGGCGGCTCGGCCTGCTCTTCGGGCAAGGTGACGCCGTCCGGCGTGCTGGCCGCCATGGGTTTCGGCGCGCTGGCCGGCTGCGGCGTGCGCGCCTCCGGAGGCTGGGCCACGGTCGAGGCCGACTGGATCCGTTTCGCCGACGCGCTGTCGGCCCTGATCGAACGCCGGGCGGCGCGCGCCGCCCAGGCCGCTTGAAAGTGAGTTCCTAAAGATGCCCGCCGTCAGGGAGACCGTCGAGGCCGTCGCCGCGCTGGACGTCGACAAGTACGTCCACGGCTTCGTCACCGACATCGAGACCGAGTACGCCCCCAAGGGGCTGAACGAAGACATTGTGCGCTTCATCTCGGCCAAGAAGAACGAGCCGGACTGGATGCTGCAGTTCCGGCTGGACGCCTTCGAGCGCTGGCAGGCGATGGAGGAGCCGAACTGGGCCAAGCTCGGCTACGCGCCGGTCGACTATCAGGACCTGCACTACTACGCCGCACCCAAGTCCAAGCCCGAGCTCCTGAGCCTCGACGAGGTCGATCCCGAGCTCCTGCGCACCTACGAGAAGCTCGGCATACCCCTGCGCGAGCAGGAGGTGCTGGCGGGCGTCAAGGGCTCGCCGCGCGTGGCGGTGGACGCGGTGTTCGACAGCGTCTCGGTCGTCACCACCTTCAAGAAGGAGCTGGAGGCTGCGGGCGTGATCTTCATGCCCATCTCGGAAGCGCTGCGCGAGCACGGCGAATTGGTGCGCCAGTACCTGGGTTCGGTGGTGCCGGTGAGCGACAACTACTTCGCCTGCCTGAATGCGGCGGTGTTCTCCGACGGATCGTTCGTGTACGTGCCGCCGGGCGTGCGTTGCCCGATGGAGCTCTCAACCTATTTCCGCATCAACGCGGAGAACACCGGCCAGTTCGAGCGCACGCTGATCATCGTCGACCGCGGCGGCTATGTCAGCTATCTCGAAGGCTGCACCGCACCGATGCGCGACGAGAACCAGCTGCACGCCGCGGTGGTTGAGCTCGTCGCGCTGGACGACGCGGAGATCAAGTACTCCACCGTGCAGAACTGGTATCCGGGCGACAGCGAAGGCCGGGGCGGCATCTACAACTTCGTGACCAAGCGCGCCGACTGCCGCGGCGACCGCTCCAAGGTCAGCTGGACGCAGGTGGAGACGGGCTCGGCCATCACCTGGAAGTACCCCTCCTGCATCCTCAAGGGGAATGAGAGCCAGGGCGAGTTCTACTCGATCGCGGTGACCAACGGCCGCCAGCAGGCCGACACCGGCACCAAGATGATCCACCTCGGCCGCGACACGCGCTCGCGCATCGTGTCCAAGGGCATCTCCGCGGGCCGCTCGTCCAACACCTATCGCGGGCTCGTCTCCGCGCACGGCCGCGCGGCGAACGCGCGCAACTTCACCCAGTGCGACAGCCTCCTGATCGGCAAGGAGTGCGCCGCGCATACCGTGCCCTACGTCGAGGCCAAGACGGCCAGCGCCCAGTTCGAGCACGAGGCCACCACCACCCGCCTGTCCGACGAGCAGCTGTTCTACTGCCAGAGCCGCGGCCTCGACGCCGAAGAGGCGGTGGCGCTCCTCGTCAACGGCTTCGTCCGCGACGTGCTGCAGGAACTCCCCATGGAGTTCGCGGTGGAGGCGCAGAAGCTCGTGGCGGTGAGCCTCGAAGGCTCCGTCGGTTGATCCAGAACAAGAAGACCATGCTCTCAATTCAAGACCTCCATGTCTCCGTCCAGGACAAGGCCATCCTGCGCGGGCTCACGCTCGACGTGCCGGCGGGGGAGGTGCATGCGGTCATGGGGCCGAACGGCGCGGGTAAGTCGACGCTGGGCTACACCCTGGCCGGGCGGGGCGGCTACGACGTGACCGAGGGTTCGGCCACCCTCGACGGCGAGGATTTGCTGGCGCTCGACCCCAGCAAGCGCGCGGCCAAGGGCGTGTTCCTCTCGTTCCAGTACCCGATGGAGATCCCCGGCGTGCCGGCGCTCACCTTCCTGCGCACGGCGGTAAACGCCCAGCGCAAGGCGCGGGGCGAGGCGGAGATCACCGCGCCCGACTTCCTCAAGCGCGTGCGCGAGGCGGCGGGCAAGCTCCGCATGGACTTCGACATGCTGAAGCGCGGGCTCAACGTCGGCTTCTCCGGCGGCGAGAAGAAGCGGATGGAGATCCTGCAGATGGCGCTCCTGGAGCCGCGCCTCGTCATCCTCGATGAGACCGACTCGGGGCTCGACATCGACGCGCTCAGGATCGTGGCGGAGGGGGTCAACGCCATGCGCGCGCCCGATCGCTCCATGCTGGTCATCACCCATTACCAGCGCCTCCTCGACTACATTCGCCCCGACCGCGTGCACGTGCTTGCGGCGGGCCGCATCGTGGCGTCCGGCGGGCCGGAGCTCGCCCACACGCTCGAGCGCGAGGGCTACGACCGCATCGTGGCGGAGGCGGCGTGAGCGAGGTCGTCGAGCTTCGCCGTCCGGTCACCCCTTCGCGGGTCGACGTCGGCGAGACCGTCAGCGGGCGCGAGCCCGAGGCGGCGAACCCAACGCGCGCCCATCTGGCGCAAGCGCTGTGCGCGCGAGACCCGGCGCTCCTGCCCTCGCGGCGCGACGAGGCCTGGCGCTGGACCGACCTGCGCGCGGCGCTGCGCACCCTGCCGCCCGCCTCGCCCGCGGCCGACGCTCCCGCGGGCGGCGGTCCGTTCGCGGCGGTGGAGGTCGCGCAGGAGCTCGTCATTGTTAATGGGCGGCCGCTCGACAGTCGCACCGAGCCCCTGCTGGTCACCGGCGAGACGCTGCTCAAGCTTCGCGTGATCAGCCGCGCCCAAGCCACCGCGCACGCGACGGAACTTGCCATCCACGTCGCGCCGGGCGCGCGCCTGACGCTCCTGGAGAGCTACGAGGGGGAGGGGGCCGGCTACGCCTCGGCGCTCGACCTCACCTTCTGCCTGGGCGAAGGCGCCTCGCTGGAGCGCGTGGTGATCCAGGCGGACGCGGAAGATGCCATTTCCGTCTCCACCGCCGACGTGACCCCCGCCGCGCATAGCCGCTTCGCCCAGACCGTCGTCACCGATGGCGCGCGACTGCAGCGCCACGAGACGCGCGTCGTCCACCCCGGCGAGGGCTGCGAGGTGCGGATGGACGCGGCCTATGTTCTGGGCGGCCGTCGCCACGCCGACCTAACCACCGTGGTCGAGCACCGCGGGCTGAACGGCGTCACCTCCCAGGTCGCCAAGGGCGTGGCGGCCGACCGGGCGCGGGCGGTGTTCCAGGGCCGCATCGTGGTCGCCCACGGGGCCGACGGCACCGATGCGCGGCTGCGCCACGACGCGCTCCTGCTCAACGACGGCGCGGAGATCAACGCCAAGCCCGAGCTCGAGATCTACGCCGACGACGTGCAGTGCGCGCACGGGAACACCGTCGGCGCGCTGAGCGACGAGCAGCTCTTCTACATGCGGTCGCGCGGCCTGCCCGAACCCCAGGCGCGCTCGCTTCTCATGCAGGCCTTCTTGGGCGACGTGGTGGAGCGCATCGGCCATGAGGGCGCACGCGCGGTGATCGCCGACTGGATCGCCGAGCGGCTGGAGAGGCTCGGCCGATGAACGCTCCCGTCCGAATGCCCGCCTTCGACGTGGACGCGGTGCGCGCCGAGTTCCCGATCCTGAGCCGGCGCGTGCACGGCAAGCCCCTCGTCTATCTCGATAGCGCCGCCTCCGCCCAGAAGCCGCGGGCGGTGATCGACGCCATGGTGGCCTCGATGGAGGGCTCCTACGCCAACGTGCACCGCGGGCTGCACACGCTCGCCAACGAGACGACCGAAGCGTTCGAGGCGGCGCGCGCCTCGGTGGCGCGGCTCGTCAACGCGCCCTCGCCCGACGAGATCGTCTTCACCAAGGGGGCGACCGAGGCGATCAACCTCGTAGCGGCGAGTTTCGGCCACGAGTTCGTCCCCGGTGACGAGGTGATCGTCTCCGAGCTCGACCACCACGCCAACATCGTGCCCTGGCACTTCCTGCGCGAGCGGCAGGGCGTCGTGCTGCGCTGGGTTCCGGTCTTGGACGACGGCTCGCTGGATTTGGACGCCTACCGCGCGCTGCTCGGCCCCCGCACGCGGCTGGTCGCCCTGACCCACATGTCGAACGTCACGGGCTGGATGGCGCCGGGGCGCGAGATCGTGGAGGCGGCGCACGCGGTGGGCGCGGCCGTGCTGCTCGACGGCTGTCAGGCGGTGGTGCACGAGCCCGTCGACGTGGTTGCGCTCGGCGTCGATTTCTACGCGTTCAGCGGCCACAAGCTCTACGGCCCGACCGGCATCGGCGCGCTCTACGCCAAGCGCGAGCGGCTGCAGGAGATGCGCCCCTACCAGGGCGGCGGCGAGATGATCGGCGCGGTCTCCACCGAGACCGTCTCCTACGCCGACCCGCCGCACCGCTTCGAGGCGGGCACCCCCGCGATCCTCGAGGCGATCGGCTGGGGTGCGGCGTGCGACTGGCTCATGGCGCAGGACCGCGCGGCGATCGACGCCCACGAGCGCGCGCTCTACCGCCGGGTGAAGGCCGGGCTGAACGGGTTGAACTGGGTGCGCGAGATAGGCACGAACCCTGACAAGGGGCCGACCTTCGCCTTCACCGTGGAGGGGGCCCACGCGCACGACGTGGCGCAGGTGCTGGACCGCTACGGCGTGGCGGTGCGGGCGGGCACCCACTGCGCCGAGCCGCTCATGCGCCGCTTCGGCGTAACCTCCAGCGCGCGCGCCTCCTTCGCGCTATATAACACGCTGGACGAGGCAGACGCCTTCGTCGACGCGCTGACCCGGGCGCAGGCCTTCTTCGGCTAGAGGCTCATGGACGACGCTTCGATCCTCAGCGACGAACAGCTGGCCGCGGCGCTCCCGCCGGAGGGGACGGCCGTGTCGCCCGACGCCGTGGCTCAGACGCCGCCGCACGAGGCGACCGCCGCCGAAGGCCCGCTGGCGGAGGGCTCGGCCATCCCGCAGGCCGAGCTCGACACGCTGACCGAAGAGATCATCACGGCGCTGAAGACGGTGTACGACCCCGAGATCCCCGTCGACATCTACGAGCTGGGCTTGATCTACAAGGTGGACGTCTCAGACGACCGCGACGTCCTGGTCGACATGACGCTGACAGCGCCGGGGTGCCCCGTGGCGGGCGACATGCCGGGCTGGGTGTCGACCGCGCTGGAGAAGGTCGAGGGCGTGCGCTCGGCGCGGGTGGACCTCACCTTCGATCCGCCGTGGGACCCGTCGATGATGTCCGACGAGGCCAAGCTCGAACTGAACATGTTCTGATGACCGACGCCCCCCTCTCCCTCCGCCCCCGCCGCCCGCGCCCGCAGGTCGTGCGCCTGACCGATCGCGCCGCCGAGCGAGTGCGCGAAGTCATGGCCTCCGCGGACAAGCCCTACGCCGGCCTGCGCGTCGGCGTGAAGAACGGTGGATGCGCCGGCTCCGAATACGTCTTCGCCTACGCCGAGGCTGCCGAGCCGCTGGACGAGGTGGTCGAGGACAAGGGCGTGCGTATACTGATCGAGCCCAAGGCGGTGCTGTTCCTGGTCGGCACCGAGATCGACTACGAGACGACGCGCCTGTCGTCCAAGTTCGTCTTCCACAACCCCAACGAGACCGACGCCTGCGGCTGCGGCGAGAGCGTCACCATCACCCCCGTCGCGGTGGACGAGCCCGAGGCCGACTGAGCGCCGTCGCGGCGGCTTGATCCCGAGGCGCGGGCGTCGCTTGATGGGTGCCCACGCCCTTTCGGATCGCCTCATGCGCCAAGCCTTCGGTGGCCTCCTCGCGGCCCTGTTCTCCTCCGCCGCCCTGGCCGCTCCTGCCATGTCCGAAGACCCCTACCTCTGGCTCGAGCAGGTCTCCTCGCCCCGCGCCATGGCCTGGGTGGAGGCGCACAACGCCCGCGCGACCTCGCGGTTGGAGGCCGACCCGCGCTACCCGACCCTCTACGCCGAGGCGCTGGCCATCGCCGGGGCCAAGGACCGCATTCCCACGCCCACCTTCCTGCGCGGCGAGGTGTACAACTTCTGGCAGGACCCCGAGCACCTGCGCGGCTACTGGCGCAGGACGACGCTGGCCGACTACGCCAACCCGCAGCCGAGCTGGACGACGGTGCTCGACGTCGACGCCCTGAACAAGGCGGAGGGCCGCAGCTTCGTCTGGCACGGCGTCACCTGCCTGCAGCCGCAGGAGACGCGCTGCCTCGTCGCCCTGTCGGACGGAGGCGAGGACGCCGACGAGCTGCGCGAGTTCGACCTCGTCGCCGGCCGCTGGGTCGAGGGCGGCTTCCACCTGCCCCGCTCCAAGCAGAACGCGGTGTGGGAGGATGCCGACACCCTGCTGGTCTCGCGCGAGTGGACGCCGGGCGAGCTCACCACCTCCGGCTACCCCTACATCGTCAAGCGCCTCAAGCGCGGGCAGCCGCTCTCCGCCGCCGTCGAGGTGTTCCGCGGCGAGAAGAGCGACGTCTCCAGCCAGCCGCAGGTGCTGGTCGATGGCGCGGGCCGGCGGCTTTCGACAGTGAGCCGGGGCGTCGACTTCTTCCACACCCAGACCTCGGTGCTGGACGCGCAGGGCGCGCGGCGCCTCGCCCTGCCCGAGAAGTCGGAGGTGCTGGACCTCGTCGCCGGCCGGGTCATCGTGAAGCTGGACGAGCCCTGGACGGCAGACGGTGCGAGCTTCCCGTCCGGCTCGCTGATCGCGCTCGACCTCGCGAGCGTCAAGGCCGACCCCGCCCGCCCGCGCGCCACGCTGGTGCGTGCGCCCGGTCGGCGCGAGTCGATCGAGGAGGCGAGGGCGACGCGTGACCGGCTCCTCGTGGCCACCCTCGACAACGTGCGCGGCCGCGCCTTCGCCTACACGCCCACGGCCGGCGGCGGCTGGAGCGCCCAGCCGATCGCCGCGCCCGACAACGCGACGCTGAGCCTGGGCTCAACCGACAGCCGCAGCGACCGCGCTTTCCTGGATGTGTCCGGCTTCCTCCAGCCGTCCTCGCTGCGGCTGGTCGACGCCGCCGCCGGCGGGGGCCGCGAGGTGAAGGCGCTGCCGCCCAAGTTCGACGCCTCAGGCGACGTGGTCGAGCAGTTTGAGGCGGCCTCGACCGACGGCGTGCGCATACCCTACTTCGTGGTGCACCGGCGCGACGTCGTGCTCGACGGCTCGACGCCGACGCTGATGACCGCCTACGGCGGCTTCCAGGTGAGCGAGACGCCGCACTATTCGGGCGCGATCGGCAAGCTCTGGCTGGAGCGCGGCGGCGCTTACGTCCTGGCCAACATCCGCGGCGGCGGCGAGTTCGGGCCCGACTGGCACGAGGCGGCGCTCAAGACGAAGCGGCAGGTCGCCTACGACGACTTCGCCTCGGTCGCGAAGGACCTGTTCGCGCGGCGCATCACCTCGCCCCGCCGGCTCGGCATCCAGGGCGGCTCCAACGGCGGGCTCCTCATGGGCGTGGAGTTCACCCAGCATCCCGAGCTGTGGCATGCGGTGGTGATACAGGTGCCCCTGCTGGACATGATCCGCATCGGCCAGATCGCGGCGGGCGCGAGCTGGCAGGGCGAGTACGGCGACGTCGCCGCCGACCCGGCGGCCATGGCCTTCTGGCGCAAGACCTCGCCGTACCAGAACCTGCGCGCCGGCGTGAACTATCCGGAGCCCTTCATCTTCACCACCACCAAGGACGACCGCGTGGGCCCCCAGCACGCGCGCAAGTTCGCGGCACGCATGGAGGAGATGCGCCTGCCCTTCCTCTACTACGAGAACACCGAGGGCGGGCACGGGGCCGGGGCGGACCTCAAGCAGGCGGCGCACACCACCGCGCTCACCATGACTTATCTGCAGGAGAAGCTGATGGACGCGCCCCCGGCCGCGGCGAGCGCCGCGGCCGCGCGGTGACGCGCCCCGGCCGCCGTCGCTAGGCCGCATCATGCCCGCCACCCACGTCGTGACCGGCGGCGACGCCGGTTACTTCCCGCTGATCGACGAGCTGTGCGCCTCGGTGCGGGCGGCGCGGGAGGCGCAGGCGCTCGGCCTCGTGGTGATCGACGGCGGCCTCCTGCCCGAGCAGAAGGCGCACCTGGCCTCGCGGTGGGGCGCGCGGGTGCTGGAGGTGGGCTGGGACTACGACATCCCCGAGCGGCGCACGCGCGGGCGCGAGCACCTGAAGGTCCTGACCAGCCGCACCTTCCTCGACCAGCGCCTGCCCGAGGCCGAGGTGATCGTGTGGATCGACGGGGACGCCTGGGTGCAGGACGTCTCCGCCGTCGACCTCCTGGTGCAGGGCGCCGAGCTCGGGCGAGTCGCCGTGGTCAGCCAGACTTCGCGTTACAGCGACCGGGTGATGAGCCTCCGGTGGGGGCCGCTCGGCTGGGCGCAGGTCCGCTCGCAGTATTACAAGAACGCCCGGCGCGCGGGTCTGGGCGAGGCGCTGGCGCGGCGGATCGGCGACCGGCCGACCTTCAACGCGGGCGTGTTCGCCCTGCGACGCGACGCCCCGCATTGGGCGGCCTGGCGCGCGCGGCTGGGTGAGTGCCTGAGGCGCGGGCGCGTCTTCACATCGGACCAGCTGGCGCTGGGGATCGTGGTGCACGCCGACGGCCTGCCGGCCGAACTCATGCCCGAGCGCTGCAACTATATGGGCCCGCTGTGGACCTGCGACGCGGCGGAGACCGTGCTGGTCGAGCGCTACCTGCCCAACGCGCCGGTCGGGATCGTGCACATGGCGGGCTACGACGCCATGCGCCGCGGCCTGGAGGTGACTGCGCCCGTGCGGACGCTCGACGGTCGCATGGTCGAGCGGTCGCTGCGCCGGCCCGCCTGGGCGACCGGCTGAGCGCGCCCTCAGGCGGCGCGGCTCTGGGGGGCTTCCGCTTCGAGATCGGAGGCGCGCGTCACGCGATTGCGGCCGCCGCGCTTGGATGTGTAGAGCGCCGCGTCCGCCCGGCCGAACACGCTCTCGCCCGCCTCGTCGCTGTCGCGCCGCGCCACGCCTATGGAGATCGAGACCGACCCCAGGTCCTCGTCGGTGGAGCGACGCTTCAGCACCCGCGAGGCGATCTGGGTGCGCACCTCGTCGAGGAGGCGCGCGGCCTGCTCTTCCGACTCGCTCGGGAACAGGACGGCGAACTCCTCGCCGCCGTAGCGCGACGCCATGCGCGGCGCGGCGCCCAGGCGCCCGAGCACGGAAGCGACATAGCGGATCACCTGGTCGCCGGTCTGGTGCCCCCAGGTGTCGTTGAAGTTCTTGAAGTGGTCGATGTCGATCAGCGCCAGGGTGAAGCCCGTCCCGTCGGCGCAGGCGCGGCGCACCGCGTCGTCCAGCGCCTTGCGGTTCGGCAGGCCCGTGAGCGCATCGGTCAGCGAGTCGCGCCGGACCTGCTCCATGTGCTCGCGCAGGCGGCGTACCTCCTGGGTGGAGCGGCTCAGCATATCGGCCAGGCCCGCGTTCTCGCGCTCGACGCGGCGGGTGGCCTCCATGAGGTGATCGGTCAGGCGGCGGAGCTGCCCCACGTCGGAGGCGTGATCGAACTCCTGCGCGCCGGCCGCGAGCGTGCGGCCGTAGCTGCGATTGCTGGCCTGGGCGGCGTCCATGGCGCGTCCGACCTGCTCGAGCTGGCGCGCCAGTTCCTGCCCCGTCTCGTGGATCTCCTGGGAGAGCTTGTGGCGCGGCAGGAAGCGGCTGGCGAGATCCTCGCTGAGCTCCTCGGTGACGGGCAGGCCCTCCACCTCGATGCGCGCCAGTTCGACGCCCAGCGGGCAGGTCGGGTCGGCCGCGTAAATCAGCCAGAGCTCGAAGTTGAGCGGGGTGGGGGGCGCGTCGCACCGTTCAAGGAGATCGACGGCGCGTCGGGCCGCGGCGTACCTCCGTGAGGATGCTGCCGAGCCCTCGCCTTCCCCCGCCGACATCGCCGTGACCCCTCGTTTCGACGACGGTAGGACGGCTACGCTTACCGAGGGGTCAACACTCAGCCCCCGCCGGGGCTCTCCACCGTAGCCGTGACAATCCGCCCCGGGTTGAGCGGCGGCTCGCCCTTGGGCAGGGCGTCCACGTTCTCCATGCCTTCGATCACCTCGCCCCACACGGTGTACTGGTTGTCGAGGAACCTCGCGTCGTCGAAGCAGATGAAGAACTGGCTGTTGGCCGAGTCCGGGTTCGGCGTGCGGGCCATCGAGCAGACGCCGCGGGTGTGCGGCGTGGGGGTGAATTCGGCCTTGAGGTTGGGCTTGTCCGAGCCTGAGCGGCCGGTGCCGGTCGGGTCGCCGCCTTGGGCCATGAAGCCCGGGATCACGCGGTGGAACGCCACGTCGTTGTAGAAGCCTTCGCCCACCAGCTCGGTGATCCGCTCCACGTGCTTGGGCGCGAGGTCGGGCCGCAACCGGATGGTCACGGGGCCGGTGGAGAGCTGGAGCCGCAGGAGGGTCTCCGGCGCGTCGGTCATGGTTCGTTCTCGCATGGGCGGGGCGCGGGCCTCCTACACGGCTTGCGGGGCGGCCGCCAGCACATGCGACAGGTGTCCACCGCTCGTTAACCACGCACCCGGCAGAAAGTGCCCATGCACGTCGCCGCGGCGATCAATCTCAGCGCGGTCGAGCAGGCGGTGCGCACCGCCTCCAGCGCCACGGGCGTCGACTTCGACTTCCTGATGCGCACCGCGCGGCGCGAGAGCGGCTACAATCCCCGGGCCCACGCGGGCACGTCGTCCGCGGCGGGGTTGTTCCAGTTCGTCGAGCAGACCTGGCTCGGCGTGATGAAGCGCCACGGCGCCGCCCACGGCTATGCGCGCTACGCCGCGCTGATCGGCCAGGGCGCCGACGGGCGCTACACCGTCTCGGGCGACGAGGCGCGGCGCACGGTGATGGACCTGCGCTACGATCCCGCCGCCTCGGCCACCATGGCGGGCGAGCTCGTGGCCGAGCACGCCGCCTATCTGCGCGGGCGCACCGGGCGCGAGCCCACCGGCGGCGAACTCTACGCCGCGCACTTCCTCGGTCCGCAGGGCTCGGCCAAGCTGATCGACGCCCTGCAGCGCGCGCCCGCCGCCCGCGCCGCCGATCTCTTCCCCGACGCGGCGGGCGCGAACCGCAACGTGTTCTTCCGCAACGGCCAGGCGCGCACCGTGGCCGAGCTCTACGGCGATCTCGACCGAACGGGCGGGGGCGCCGATGTCACCTTGGGCACGCGCGCGCAGGCCGATCCCGGCGAGGGCGCCTTCGCCGCCTACGCGGGAGCGGGCCGCAGCGAGCGCCAGCGGGAGGAGGCCATGCTGGTCGACTTCCTGCTGCACCGCCCCACGCCGTCGACCGCGGGCGCCGAGGCGCCCAGCGCCGGCCCGGCCGCCTCGCTCTTCACCGCCCAGCTCCTGTCCATGCTGGCGCACGAGACGCCGGCGACCGCCGCCGGCGGAGCCAACACGTCGCAGGCGGCCGCCCGCTGAGGTGAACTCTCCATTAAGCGTGGCCACGCATCCTTCCTTCACCAAAGCCGGGGAGGGCGCGCGATGACGGGCAGTGCGGCGTTCAGCGAGGACGACGTGCGCCAGCTGTTGCGGGGTTCCTCGGACGAGGACCGCGCGGTCGTGGCGCACAGGCTATGCCGACGCATCGACGGCGGCCTGGCCGACCACGAGCGCAAGGCCGCCGCCGAGGTGCTTCGCCTCATGGCCGCCGACGCCGCCGAGTCGGTGCGCCGCGCGCTCGCCGTGACGCTGCGCCGCTCGCCCCACCTCCCGCGCGACGTGGCGCTGAAGCTCGCCGCCGACCTCGACACCATCGCAGCACCCGTGATCGCCGGCTCGCCCGCCTTCACCGACACCGACCTGTGCGAGATCGTTCGCGCCATGAGCGAGGCCAAGCAGGTGGCCGTCGCCAGCCGCGACGCCCTGACCGAGCCCGTGGTGTCGGCGCTCGCCGCTCACGGTTGCGAGGACGCGCTGGCGCGCGCCGTCGCCAACGACAACGCCGAGTTCTCCGAGCGCTCGCTGCGCGCCACTCTCGACCGCTTCGGCACAAGCGAGCCGGTGACGGCCGGCATGGCGCTGCGCCGCACCTTGCCGCTCGCCATATCGGAGCGTCTGGTGGCCGTGGTCACCGACGAGGTCCGCCGCCAGCTCGTCGACCGCCACGCGCTGTCCCCCGCGACCGCCATGCGCATCGCGCTGGGCGCCCGCGAGCGCGCCACCGTCGACCTCGTGGACCAGGCGGGCCGCACGCCGGACGTGGCCGCCTTCGTGCAGCACCTGCACAGGACCGAGCGGCTGACGCCCTCGCTCCTCCTGCGGGCGCTAGCCCACGGCCACATGGGCTTCGTGGAGCACGGGCTGGGACGGCTCGCGGGTCTGCCGCACCACCGCGCCTGGCTCCTCGTGCACGACGCCGGGCCGCTCGGGCTCAAGGCGATCTGCGACAAGGCCGGCCTGCCCGGGCGGCTGCACGCCGCCTTCCGCGTAGGCGTCGACACCTTCCGCACGCTGGAGTTCGAGGGCGTCGATCCCGCCAACTTCCAGCGCCGCATGCTGGAGCGCTTCCTGACGCACCCGCAGACCCCGCCGTCGGAGGACGTGGACTACCTGATCGACCGCATGGACGCGCTTGGGGCGGAGGCGCCGGAGGCCGTGCTCCTCGAGGCCGCCTAGCCGTCAGGAGGCGGAGAGGCGCTCCAGCGTCTGGGTGAGGCGCTCGCCCGCGTCCGCCGGCGCCGCTTTCGCGTCCTCGCGCACGAGCGCCAGGAGCGCGTCGACGTGCAGGGAGACCGGTCCGCTCCACTCGCCGTCGCGGAGCATCAATCGCTCGAGGGAAGCCGCCACCCGGGTGACCAGCGGGCGATCGCAGGTGGCTCCCAGCCCCTTCAGATCGTGCACGACTGCGGGCAAGGCGGCGCGGGCCGCGACGGGCTGGTCGACGGCGCGGGCCTGCACCTCGCGCAGGCGCGCCGCCTCGCTCGCTAGCAGGGGCGCGAGCTCGGCGCGCAGGCCGTCCATCACCGCCTGGACGCGCGCGATCGCGTCGATCGGCGGCGGGACGGCGAGAGAAGGGCGGCGCGTCACGGGTGGCGGAACTCCGGCAGCGGCACAACCCTGCGGCGAACCCGCTTAACACCGCGTGCAGGGCGGCCGCTCAATCGGTGGAGAACTGCTCGGCGAGGCTGCGCTCCTCTAGGCTTCGGCCCGCGTCGAACAGCATGGTGAGCCGCACGTCGCGCGTCTCCTGCACCTCCACGGTCTGCACGTCGCGCACTTCCGTATTGTCCGCGACGGCGCTGACCGACCGCTTCTCCGGCTCCAGCACCTCGATGAGCACCCGGGCGGTGTGCGGCAGGAGGGCGCCGCGCCAGCGGCGGGGGCGGAAGGCGCTGATGGGGGTGAGCGCGAGCACTTCCGCGTTCAGCGGCACCACCGGGCCGTGCGCCGAGAGGTTGTAGGCCGAGGATCCTGCGGGCGTGGCGACCAGCACGCCGTCGCAGATCAGCTCGGGCAGGCGCGCCCGGCCGTCCACGGATATGCGCAGCTTGGCGGTCTGGCGCGTCTGCCGCAGGAGCGACACCTCGTTGATCGCCAGCGCCCGCCGCGACTCGCCCCCGGCGTCGCGGGTGGTCATCACCAGCGGGTGGATCACCGCGCGCTCCGCCGATGCGATCCGCGCGGGGAGGTCTTCGAGCGCAAAGTCGTTCATCAGAAAGCCGACTGAGCCGAAGTTCAGGCCGTAGATGGGCGTGCCGCGGTCGATATGGCGGTGCAGCACCTCCAGCATGAAACCGTCGCCGCCCAGCGCCACGATCACGTCGGCCTCGGCCTCGGGCGCCTCGCCGTAGCGCGCGGCGAGCGCGTCCCGCGCGGCGGCGGCCTCCGGGCGATCGCTGGCGGTGAAGGCGAGGCGGGGGTCTACGCTCACGCCGGCGCGCCCGCGGCGCGGGCGCGCGCCGCCGCTTCGCCGGCCGAGAGCCGGAAGGCCGCCGCCACCGCCTCGGCCGTGCCGCGCCGCTCGCGCGGGCGGCCGTCGCCCAGCGCGCGCAGGTGCTCGACGACGGTCGGGTAGATGCTGCGGTCGACGCCCACCGCGCGCAGGGCGCAGGCGAGGTGCTCGGGCTCGGCCTTCACCGCGCGCTCCAGCTCCTCCCGGTCGAAGCCGCCCAGCGCGGCCAGGGCGGCGTGGAAGAGGTCGGGCCGCCCTTCGCGCAAGGCGCGCAGGAGGAGGCCGGGGCGCAGCTGGCCGGAGGCGGCGAGCTTATCCACCAGCCGTCGCTCGTCTGCCGCGCGATCACCACCGGGGGCGAACTCGCGCAGGTCGGCGTAGGGGTCCTGGGGGAGGCGGGGCTCAGGCGGAGGCCGCGGCGCGAGCCAGTCAGCGTTGCCCAGCGCCTGGACGATGCGCTCGCGCGCGCCCGCGCCTCCGACGTCGGCCGCGGCGGCGAGCAACTGGTTCAGTTCTCGCGCCTCCGGCCCGCCCGGCGTGGGGCGAGCCGCGCGGCACAGGGCGAGGATCGCTCCCAGCTGATCGGCCTGGGGCGTAGCAGGAAGTTCGCGCGAGGCGGCGGCGTCGGCCATGGGCTCCGGAGGGGAACGCACGCCCAGACTCGGCGTCCTCCGGTGAAAACGAGATTAAGCGCGACACGATCCCTCGCTTGACGGGGCGAGGGCGCTGACGGACCGTCGCTCGACAGAGTGCGGAGTTCGTCATGGCGGACGGCGGCGGACAGTCCGGCGGTCTCAAGGGCCGGGTCAGCGAGGCGGAGTGGACCGCGCGGGTCGAGCTCGCCGCGGTGTATCGGCTGATCGCCCTGCACGGCTGGGACGACGCGATCTTCACCCACGTCTCCATGCGCGTGCCCCACGCCGAGGGGGAGGAGGGCGGCCCCGAGCACTTCCTGATCAATCCCTACGGCGTCTTCTTCGAGGAGATGACCGCCTCGGCGCTGGTCAAGGTGGACCTGCAGGGGACGGTCGTGTCGCCCACGACCTCCTTCATCAACCCGGCGGGGTTCACCATCCACTCGGCGGTGCACGCGGCGCGCCACGACGTGGCGTGCGTCATGCACCTTCACACCGATAGCGGGGTGGGCGTCTCGGCCCAGGCGCACGGCCTCCTGCCGCTCGGGCAGAACGCGCTGATCGTGCTGCCGCAGCTCGCCTACCACGACTACGAGGGCATAGCGCTCAACCTCGACGAGCGCGAGCGGCTGGTCGCCAACCTCGGCGACCGCTCGCTGATGCTCTTGAGGAACCACGGCACGCTGGCGACGGGCCGGACCGCGGCCGAGGCCTGGCTCGGCATGTACTTCCTCGAGAAGGCCTGCGCCCAGCAGGTGGCCGCCCTCTCCGCCGGCCGCGACGGCGTGCTCTCCGCGCCGGACGAGGCGGTGGAGGAGGTGCGCGGGCAGACGCGCGGCGGAGGCCCCGCGCTGGTCGCGGCGCTGGCCTGGCCCGGCCTCCTGCGCCGGCTCGACCGCCACCTGCCCGGCTACGACGCCTGACGGCCGTGCGGCTCGCGGTTGGCGCGTCGCTGGCGGCCGCCGCGTGCTTGCTCATCGCCGGGCGCGCCGCCGCGGGCGCGTGGGGGCAGCCCGCCGGCGAGACGCTCGCCATCCTCAAGTTCGAGGGCGCCGACGCGGGGGAGGCCTTCGACCACCGCGGCGAGCGCACGCCTTTTGCGCACCTGCGCGACGACGACGTGGCGCTCTACGTCGAGCACGGGCTCACCTCGCGCCTGACCTTCGTGGGCCAGGCGGGCTACACGGGGGGCGAGGACCAGTTCATCCACTACTCGGGCGTCGGCCCCACGCGCTTCGGCCTGCAGTACGCGTTGGGCGTGTGGGGCGGCGGGCGGACGACAGCCAGCCTCTATGTCGGCGCCATCGCGCCGGGGCAGGGGCGCAACGCCGAGTACGCCCTGCCCGACCAGGGCGACTGGGCGGGCGAGGTGCGCCTCCTCGTCGGCCACAGCTGGGGCTGGCGCGGGCGCAACCTATTCGTCGAGGGCGAGGCGGCGCGCCTCGTACGCTCCGAGCTCGCCGACGAGACGCGGGTGGATTTGACCGCGGGCGCCGAGAGCGGGCCGTGGCTCGTGCTCGTGCAGAGCTACGCCGGCCAGGCCGACTATGATCCGGTCAGCCCGCGCTGGCTCAAGGTCGAGTCGACGCTCGTGCGGCGGCTCGGCCGCTGGCGGGTGCAGGGCGGCTGGCGCGAGACGGTGGCGGGCCGGCTCACCCCGGCCGACGGCGGGCCGGTCGTGGCGGTGTGGCGGCGGTTCTAGGAACTCGTCACGCGCAGATAGGCGATGACGTCGCGGCGGTCGGCGTCGTCGTGCAGGCCGTAGAAGCTCATCTTGGTGCCGGGGACGGCGGCGCGCGGGTCGCGCAGCCAGTGGTCGAGCCGAGGCGCGTCCCAGGTCCAGCCGGTCGCCTTCAGCGCGGAGGAGTAGGCGTAGCCGGGCTTCAACCCGGCGCGCCGTCCCCAGACGCCGTGCAGGTTTGGGCCCGTCATGTCCGGCCCGCCCGCGACGATGACATGGCACGAGCGGCACAGCGCGAAGTGCAGCTCGCCGTTCCTGAGGTCGGCGTGGGCGTAGGCGGGCGGCAAGGTCGCCAGGAGCGCCGCCTGCGCGGCGGTGGGCGTGGCCGGAGAGGCGGAAGCGGCGGGCGCGGGCGAGCGTCCGCAAGCGCCGACGGACAGGCCGGCGGCCAGGATCGCGAGGGGGAGCGGGCGCATGGCCGCTTACACCGCGACGGACGCCCGGTCGCAACCGGCGGGGGGCAGGACGACGGCCGCAACGACGAGCGCGCCCGCGGGCCGCAGCTCGACCTCCGCCTCGCCCCAGGGGCCGTGCACCTTTGCACGTTGCGCGTCGAGGAGCCGGGCCGAGATCGCGTGTGCGCCTTCCAGTCCCGCGCCGGTCGCCTTGAGGCAGGCCTCCCGCGCCGCCCACAGCCGCGCGAAGCGGAGGGCGGTCTCGTCCGGCGAGGCGGCGCGCGCCGCCGCCCGTTCCGCCGCGGGCAGGAGATCTAGCGGGGCGGGCGAGGTCGGCGCCTCGAGATCGACGCCCACGGGCGAGGCCGCGATCGCCAGCGCCGCCCAGCCGTCGCGGCGCGCCACGGCGGCGTGGAGCGGGCGCGGCGCGCGGATCAGCGGGCGGCCGCCGGGCTCGCGCGCCGCCTCGACCCCGTCGGGGGCGACGCCCAGCACGTCCGCCGCCAGGACGCGCAGGAGGAGCCGGCGCCGCAACCGCTCGGCCCCCCGCGCCTCGCCCGCGTGCAGCGCCGCGTCGGCGAGGTCGGCGGCGGTGGGGCGTACGCGGCGGAGCGCTTCGGCGGCGATCGCGCCGGCCGGCTCGACCAGCCACACCCGCGCCTCGCCCGGCGCGAGCGGCCCCGCGTCCGCTGCGTCGACCCAGCGGATCAGGCGGGCGGCCCGGCGCGGGCGGGACGGGCGGGCGAGCCCTCCCAAGAGGTGCCGGCGGGCAGGACCTCGCCCTTCATCAGGACCGACAAGTCGCCCAGCATGGCGTCCGCCTCGATCCGCCCGTCGTAGAGCACGACGGAGAGCGAGCCCACCGTCGCGCGGTCGCCGACCTCGACGGGCGCGACCTTCATCACCCGGTCCTCGAAGAGGTGCGTCTGCAGCCCGGCGTTCTCATTCAGCGCAGCGTCGTCGCCGACGCTCACGAGGTCGTGCTCGGTGATGTCGGTGGTGTCGGTGAACACGCGCCGGCCGATGCGGCAGCCCATCAGCCGCAGGAAGACGTTGATGTACGGCGTCCCCCGCAGCGGCTCGAGGAGGAGAGGCACCGCCAGGTTCTCGTAGGTGGAGGTCACGAGCTCGGTGCGCCACACGAAGGTCGACCAGAGCGGTGCGGTGCGCGGGCGGTAGCGCCCGGCCACCAGCCACTTCAGCGCGATCACGAACGCCCCCGCCGCGCCGCAGAAGGTCATGTAGAGGAAGGGGAAGGAGACGATGATCTCCAGAGCGGCGTAGCGGTCGTCGGAGAGGTCGCCGATCACCGTCAGAAGCAGGCTGAAGAGCGACAGGAAGACGGTGAGCGACAGCGTCACCCGCACGAACTCGATGGCGAGCCGCGTAGCGATCAGCCGCTTGGAGGGGCGGAAGCGCGAGCCCTCGTCGAACACCGCCACCACCTGGCGGTGGGGCAGGCGGATGGCGGGCGAGCCGAACCAGGTGGAGCCGGGCTCCAGCGCGCGGGCCGGGTCTTCCGGCGGCTTGGACAGGACGCCGATCAGGACCTCGTCGCCAAGGTCCGTGCCCGTGGGGATCAGCCCCGAGTTGCCGACGAAGGTGCGCCGTCCGACGCGCGTCGTCTCCAGCCGCAGGACGCCGGGCTCGACGCGCGCCGCGCCGAGCACAACGCCATCGGCGATGAAGCTCTCCGCGCCGATGTCGAGGAGGTCGGGCACGACGGAGGTGGCGGTGGAGATCTCGGCGCGCTCGCCGATGCGCGCGCCCATCAGCCGGTACCAGGGCCGCACGTAGAGCGTCGCATAGATCGGGTGCAGGAGCTCGAGCGCGAGCTGGCCCAGCTGCCGCACGAACCAGAAGCGGACGTAGAACCAGCTCCAGATCGGGTACACGCCGGGCTTCACCCGACCCAGGAGCGTCCACTTCACCCCCGCGGTGAGGAGGCACATGAGTACGACATAGGCCAGCGCCAGAAGCGGGGTGATAGCGATGTAGAGGTAGTCCGAGGTCGCCCAGTCGATCTCGATCAGCGCGATCAGCCCGGGCGCGATGGGGATCACCGCCGCCAGCGGCAGGAGCGGGGCGGCGACGAGGAGCCCTAGGGTCACCAGCGCGCGGCGCAGGGCCGAGGGCCGCGGCGGCTCGGCGCGCGCGGAGGCGGGGCCGCGGCGCACGCAGGGCGAGCCCGTCCACACCTCGCCCGCCGGCACGCTCTCGCCCGCGGGCAGGAGCGACAGGTCCTCCAGCACGGCGCCGTCGCCCAGGCGCGAGTCGCGGCTGAGCACGGCCATGGCCCCCACCTCGGCCCGTGCGCCGACCTCGACGGTCCCCAGCCGCAGCCGGCCGCGCTCGACGCCGGTGGTGGCGAACTGGGCGCCGTCGGCCACGATCGCCTCGTCGCCGATGGTGACGAGGTCGGGCGCGTCGAACTGGTCGAGGCCCAAAAAGGCGCCGCGCCCCACCTTCGCGCCAAGGAGGCGGTAGTAAATCCGCATCAGCGGCGTGCCGGAGAGGTACTGCACGGGGATGGTCGACAGGAACCGCCGCGTGAACCACCAGCGGAAGTAGTACGACCCCCAGAGGGGATAGTCGCCGGCCTTGTAGCGGCCGATCACCACCCACTTCACCGCGATGGAGAAGAGAATCATCGCCGGCGGCATGATCACGAAGGCGCCCGCGCCGACCCACAGCGCCTGCAGCCGGCCGATCACCCCGGCGTAGTAGGTGTAGGCGAGGTAAGGCAGCATCCACTGCAGCCCGGCGAAGGCGAATATCGGCACGAGCGCCGCGGTCTGGGCGGCGATGCACAGGGTGCGCCGGCGGTTGCTGGCCGGCAGGAAGGGCCCGTCCACCCGCGCGGTCTCGGCCCCCGCCGCCTCCAGCCGGACGGCCAGCGCGCGGATGGTGGGCGCGGCGTAGAGGTCCTGGATGGATATGGCGCGCAAGGACGGCAGGGTGCGCGCGATCGACACCATGCGCGCGGCGCGCAGCGAGTGGCCGCCCAGGTCCTCGAAGAAATCGTCGACGACGCTGACGGGCGCGGGGTCGAACACCTGGCGCCAGGCCTCGTGCAGCTGGCTCTCCAGGAGAGTGGCCGGCGGCTCGATCTCGCGCTGGGCGGGGGCGACGTGCTCCGGCTTGGGCAACGCCTTGCGGTCCACCTTGCCGGAGACGAGCGTGGGCAGGGCGTCGCGCGTCTCGTACACCGCGGGGCGCATGTAGGCGGGCAGGCGTTCGCGCACCGCCGCCTTGACGCGCTCGACGTCGATCGCGGCGCCCGCGCGGGGCGTCACGAAGGCCGCCAGAAGCTGTGCGCCGTCGGCCTCCTCGTAGAGGTTCACCACCGCCTGGGCGACCGCGGGGTCTTCGGCGACCACGCTCTCGATCTCGCCCAGCTCCACGCGGTAGCCGCGGATCTTCACCTGGGTGTCGATGCGGCCCAGGAAGTCGATCTCGCCGTTGGCGTCGATGCGCACGAGGTCGCCCGAGCGGTAGACGAAGGCCGGCCGCCCGTCGGGGCCGGCGAACGGCGCGTGCAGGAACTTCTGCGCGGTGAGGTCGTCGCGGTTGATGTAGCCGGGGCCGACGCCCGGACCGCCCAGCACGAGCTCGCCTTCCGTGCCGTCCGGCACGGGCCGCAGCGCCTCGTCCACCACCCAGCCCAGGTAGCCGGGCAGGGGCGTGCCGATGGTGACGGGCCGGTCGGGCTGGAGCTCGACCCAGGTGGCGGTGACCGTGGTCTCCGTCGGGCCGTAGGTGTTGAGGAGGCGTCGGCCGGGCAGCATCCAGCGCCGCGCGAGCTCGGGCGGGCAGGCCTCGCCGCCCAGGTTGATGATCCGCGCCGACGGCACGTCGCGGTCCATCACCGCCAGGAGCGAGGGCACCGCGTGCCAGACGGTGACGCCCGCGTGCGCCAGCGCGCCCGCCATGTCCGGCCCCGCCTTGGCCAGGAGCTCGGAGCCGGCCAGAACCTCGGCGCCCGCGAACCAGCCCGTCCACATGGTCTCGACCGACATGTCGAACGCCAGGGAGAAGCCGCCGAACACCCGGTCCTCGCAGCTCAGATCCAGGATCGCGCTCTCCGACCGCACGAGGTGGCAGATGTTGCGCTGGAGGATGCGCACGCCCTTGGGCCGGCCGGTCGAGCCGGAGGTGTAGATGACGTACGCCTCGTCGTCCGGTGTCGCGCCGGTGTCGGCGCGCGTCAGCGGCTGGGGCGGCTGGGCGGCTATGTCGCCCAGCTCCTCGTCGAGCGCCACGAGCGCGCGGCCCGGCGCCTCGAACGCGGCGGCGCGCTCGGCCAGGGTGACGACGGCGCGCACAGCGGCGTCGGCGGCCACGAAGTCGGCCCGGTCCTGCGGGAAGCCCCAGTCGACGGGGACGTAGGACGCTCCCGCCTCCAACACGCCCAGGATCGCCATGTAGGCGTCGAGCCCGCGCGGCACGCACAGGAGCACCCGGTCTCCGCGCGCGACGCCCTTGGCGCGGAGGTGACGCGCGAACTGGGCGGCGCGGCCGCGCAGCTCGGCGTAGGACCAGCACGCCTTGCGGCCCGCCTCGGGGTCGAGGTCGATCGCGCGTAGCGCCCGCCGCTCGGGCCAGCGCCGCGCGGATGCGGCGAAGATCTCATGGAGGAGCTCGTCGCGGGCGTAGGGCTCGGCCGGCGCGCGCGCGGGTTCGATCCGAAGCGGCGGGGGCTGATGGAGGAGGGTCTCGGCGAGCACGGGAACTCTGGGCGGCGGCGGGCGCGAGCGTTAGCCCGCCCGCGTCCTTCTAGCAGCTTACGAGCGTGTGAGATGCGTTGCGCCGTCGATACGGTTGGGCCAACACTCGCCACAGTCGCGCGGGCGCAAGACCGGCGGACTAGGGACGAACCGGCTCGAGGAGTCCGCCTGTGACGACCACCACGCCGCCTGTCGCCGCCGCCGCTCCGGACGGCTCAGACCGGCGCAGGTCGGCCACCGTCATCCTGGCGAGCTCGCTGGGCACGGTGTTCGAGTGGTACGACTTCTACCTGTACGGCACGCTGGCGGTGTTCTTCGGGGCGAAGTTCTTCCCGTCGGGGAACGAGACGGCGTCGCTCCTCGCCAACCTTGCGGTGTTCGGCGCGGGCTTCGGCGTGCGGCCGTTCGGGGCGATCGTCTTCGGCCACCTGGGCGACCTCTGGGGCCGCAAGCACACCTTCCTCCTCACCATCGTGATCATGGGCGCTTCCACGGTGCTGGTGGGCCTGGCCCCCACCTACGATCAGGTCGGTATCTGGGCGCCCATTCTGCTCGTCACGCTGAGGCTGGCGCAGGGGCTGGCGCTGGGCGGCGAGTACGGGGGCGCCGCCACCTACGTCGCCGAGCACGCGCCGGCGCATAAGCGCGGCGAGAACACGAGCTGGATCCAGACCACGGCCTCGCTGGGCCTCTTCCTCTCCCTGATCGTGATCCTTCTGTGCCGCGCGGGCATGAGCGACGCCGCCTTCAAGGACTGGGGCTGGCGGCTGCCGTTCCTCGTCTCGGCCGCGCTCCTGGCCGTCTCCGTCTGGATCCGGCTGCAGTTGGAAGAGAGCCCCGTTTTCGTCGCCATGAAGGCGGAGGGGCGCGGCTCAACCAACCCGTTCGCCGAGGCCTTCGGCCGGTGGTCGAACGCCCGCATCGTGCTCTTGGCCATCGTGGGGATCACCATGGGACAGGGCGTGGTGTTCTACGCCAGCCAGTTCCAGGCGCTGTTCTTCCTGCAGAACGCCCTGCACCTCGACTACACCAGCGCCTACGTCGTGGTGATGGTGTCGCTGGCGCTGGCCACGCCCTTCTTCGTGCTGTTCGGGCGGCTGTCGGACCGGATCGGGCGCAAGTGGATCATCCTGGCGGGCTGCGCGCTGGCGGCCGTGCTCTACCTGCCGCTGTTCCATGGGCTCGCGCACGCGGTGAACCCGGGCCTCGTCGCCGCCCAGCGCGCCGCGCCGGCGACGGTCGCCGCCTCCGACTGCGAGACGAGCTTCTTCAAGAAGGCGTTCGACACCAAGCCCAAGCGCGTCTGCGACAAGATGATGAACGCGCTCTACACCGCGGGGGTGAACTACAAGCGCGCGCCGGCCGAGGCGGGCTCGCCCTTCACCCTGCACCTGGGCGCGGCCTCGACCCTGACCTACGACGCGACGGCGAAGAGCTTCCTCGTCACCGGCGCGACCGGCGCGCCCAAGGCGTTCTCGACGACCGACCCTGACAAGGCCAAGGCGTCCAAGGCCGGGGAGGGAGCGCTCGCCACCGCGCTGAAGTCGGCGGGCTATCCCGCCAAGGCCGACCTCGGCCGGGTGAACTGGCTGGCGACGGTCGCGATCCTCTGGATGCTCGTGGTCCTCGTCTGCATGGTCTACGGACCGATCGCGGCCTACCTCGTCGAACTCTTCCCCACGCGCATCCGCTACACGTCCATGTCCTTGCCCTATCACATCGGCAACGGCTGGTTCGGAGGGTTCCTGCCGTTTTTCATGCTGGCGATCGCCGCATTCGCGGGCGACGTCTTCGCGGGGCTGGTCTATCCGATCGCCATCGCCGCCATCACCGCGGTCGTCGGCGCGCTCTTCCTGCCCGAGACGAAGGATCGTCCGCTCGACGCCTGATCTCGCCGCCGCAACGGGCGGGGCTCCCGTCCGTTGCGGGCCTTGGGCGAGGGCGATGGGCGATGGCTGAGGGATCGAAGGTCGTTGTCTATGCCGCGCTCGCCGGCAACGTGGCGGTGGCCGTCGTCAAGTTCGTCGCGGCGGGGCTGACGCGCTCCACAGCCATGCTGACCGAGGGCGTGCACAGTCTGGTCGACAGCCTCGACCAGATCATGCTGCTCGTGGGCCAGAGCCGCGGCGCCAAGCCGCCCGACCGCTCACACCCGTTCGGCTACGGGCTAGAGGTGTACTTCTGGTCGTTCACCGTGGCGCTGATGGTCTTTCTCCTCGGCGGGGCCGTCTCCGCCTACGAGGGGTGGCGCAAGCTCTCCCACCCTGCGCCCATCGACCGGCCCTGGATCAACTATCTCGTCCTCGCGCTGTCGGCGGTGTTCGAGGGATCGTCGCTCTTCGTCGGCTGGCGCGAGTACCGGCGCTTCACCCACGGCCGGGTCGGCGTGCTGCGCTTCCTGCGGATCAGCAAGGACCCGGCGCTGATCGTCACCCTGCTGGAAGACGGCGCGGCCATGCTCGGCCTCGCGCTCGCGGCGCTGGGCGTCGCCGGTCAGAGCCTCGGCCTGGCCTGGGCGGACGGCGCGGCCTCCATCGCCATCGGCGTGCTGCTCATGGCGGTCGCCCTCGTGCTCGCCAACGAGACGCGCAGCCTGATCGCGGGCGAGGCGGCGACCCCCGCCGTGGTCGATGCGGTGCGCGCCGCGATCGACGGCCACGGCGCGGTGCGCGGCGTGCCCGACGTCGCCACCCTCCACCTTGGGCCCAAGATGATCCTCGTGGCCGTCACCCTCGACCTACACGCCGCCGCCGACCTCGGTCCCGTGGCGCGGAACATCATCGATCGCGTGCGCGAGGTCGACGGGCGCATCGCCCGCGTCTACTTCCGCCCGCCCGACAGCCCTTCCGAGCCCAGCGGCGTTGCGCGCATCGCCGGGAGGGAGGCATAAGCCCCACGCCGGGCCGGCATAGCTCAGCTGGTAGAGCAGCGGTTTTGTAAACCGAAGGTCGGGGGTTCGAGTCCCTCTGCCGGCACCACGCCCCGACGCACGCGCCCCTCGCACGGACCCTGATGGCCCGATACCTCGTCACCTCCGCCCTGCCGTACATCAACGGCGTGAAGCACCTGGGGAACCTCGCGGGCTCCATGCTGCCGGCGGACGTGCACGCGCGGTTCCGCCGCGCTCAGGGGCACGAGGTGCTCTCCATCTGCGCCACCGACGAGCACGGCACCCCGGCCGAGCTCGCCGCCGCCGCCGCAGGCCAGGACGTGCGCACCTACTGCGACGAGCAGCACGCCATCCAGCGGCGCCTGGGAGAGGCGTTCGGCCTCTCGTGGGACTGGTTCGGCCGCTCTTCCTCGCCGCAGAACGCTCGGCTGACCCAGCACTTCGCCGAGCGTCTGGAAGCGAACGGGCTCCTGGAGGAGCGCGTCGACCGAATGATCTACTCGGTCGCCGACGGCCGCTTCCTGCCCGACCGTTATGTGGAGGGGACCTGCCCCCACTGCGCCTACGACCGGGCGCGCGGCGACCAGTGCGACAACTGCGGGCGCCTCTTGGACCCGGCCGACCTCATCCATCCCCGCTCCACCGTCTCCGGCTCGACCGAGCTCGAGATGCGCGACACGCGCCACCTCTACCTCCTGCAGACCAAGATCGCCGACCCCATTCGCGCCTGGGTGGACAGCAAGCCCGACTTCCCGCCGCTGACCCGCGCCATCGCCTACAAGCACCTCGACGAGGGGCTGATCGACCGCGGCGTGACGCGCGATCTCGTCTGGGGCGTGCCCGTCCTGAAGGACGGCTTCCCGCGGCCAGGCTTCGAGGACAAAGTCTTCTACGTCTGGTTCGACGCGCCCATCGAGTACATCGGGGCCACCGCCGAATGGGCGGGAGGTCACGACGCCGGCGACGGAGCGTGGGAGCGCTGGTGGCGCACGGACGCTGGCGCGGACGACGTGAACTACGTCCAGGTGATGGGCAAGGACAACGTCGCGTTCCACGCGGTGAGCTTCATCGCCACCCTCCTGGGCTCGGGCGAGCCGTGGAAGACGGTGGACCAGCTCAAGAGTTTCAACTGGCTGAACTGGTATGGCGGCAAGTTCTCCACCTCCATGAACCGCGGCGTGTTCATGGACCAGGCGCTGGAGCTCATGCCCGCCGACGTCTGGCGCTGGCACCTCACCGCCAACGCGCCGGAGGGATCGGATTCGGCCTTCACCTGGGAGCAGTTCCAGGGGGTGGTGAACAAGGACTTGGCCGACGTGCTGGGTAACTTCGTCAACCGCATCCTCAAGTTCGCCGAGACGCGCTTCGAGGGGCGCGTGCCGGACGGCGGGGAGGGCGGGCCGCTCGAGCACAGGCTGCACGCCGATCTCTCGACGCGCCTCGCCGACCTCACGCGCGAGATGGAGGCGTTCGAGGTGCGCAAGGCCGCTCAGGCGCTGCGGGCGATCTGGGTCCTCGGCAACGAGTACCTGACCGAGGCCGCGCCCTGGACGGCGATCAAGACCGACCGCGACCGCGCCGCCGTGATCGTCCGCACCGGCCTGCAGTTCGTCGCCTTGGTCGCCCGGGTGAGCGCGCCGGTGCTGCCGTTCACGAGCGCGGTGATCGCCCAGGCGATGGGGCAGGCGGCCCCCGGGGGCTGGCCCTCGACCGACGCCGCCGCCGAACTCGCCCGAGTGGAGCCAGGGCGCGAGGTCAAGGCGCCCCCGGTCCTATTCCAGAAGATCGACGACGCCCAGCTCGCCGCCTGGGCCGAGCGTTTCGGCGGCGGCGACGCCGGCTAGGCGCCGCTCCCGGTCAAGCCTGCGGGCGGTCGTCGTCGCGCAGGGTGAACGGCTCGCGGCGGCGGATCACGCCGTCGTCCGGCCGCCGAACCGGGCGTTGGCGGCTGCGCGCGAGGAGCGCCACGCCGCCGGCCACCAGGAGGACGATGAGCGCCACGCCCGCGATGCGCCAGCCGAGGCCGTCGTCGGTCCGCGCCCCCGTCACCTGGCCGAGGTCCATGCGGTCCTGCCCGTTCCCGCCGAGGAGCTGGGCGCCGACGCTCGCCTGCAGGGGGCCGCGCGCGCCGGGCTGGCCGGTGACGGTCCAGTGGAAGACGGTGGGCTGGCCGGCGGCGATCATCTGCCGCTGCTCGCCCTCGGGCAGGACGGTGTAGCCAGCGCCCGACAGGCGCGCGACGAGCGCCGCGGAGGCCGCGACGTCCGCCAGTCCCTGGCG
Source organism: uncultured Caulobacteraceae bacterium (assembly GCA_964242625.1). Lineage (GTDB taxonomy): Bacteria > Pseudomonadota > Alphaproteobacteria > Caulobacterales > Caulobacteraceae > JASLDZ01. The sequence goes on from CAXTAO010000001.1 coordinate 314,207, forward strand.
TCCCGCTTCCGTCCGCAGGGTCTCGGCGAAGCTCGCGGGCACGTTCAGCATGACGTCGGCGGCCACGCCCGGCCCGGCGTGCGGCGCTGCGAGGACGGCGGTGCGGGCGATCTCCGAGCTCAGCGACGTCTGCACCGCCAGCAGGGCGGCGGCGTGGTCCACCGCGCCCGCGGTCGGATGCTTGGCGTGGCCCGGGGCGTGACGGCGCTCCCCATGCCGGAGCGCGGGGGCGTGGCGCGCGACGGGTGCGGAGTGGCGCAAGGGCGGCGCGGCCCGCCGGACCGGCGGCGCGGCCCCGGCGTGCGCCGCGTGCGCCCGGCGAACGCCGCTCGCAGAAAGCGCGTGATGGTGGTGCGCGTGGAACCGGTGGTGGACGCGGTGGTGGCGGCGTGAGCCGTAGCTCCGGCGCGGCGCGGACTCGGGCGGGTTCGGGATCGGCGCCATGGCGACGATGCCCGCAGGCGCCGCGCTGGGGGCCTCCAGGGGACCCGATTCAACGGACGCGGGCGGCGGCGGCGTGGGCGCGGGCTCGCGGTCCGCGTCGTCCGCGGCGGGCGGCGGCGCGTCGGGGGCGCCCGCCAGCGGCTGCTCGGCGGGCGGCGGCGGAGGCGGGGCCTCGTCGGGTGCGCCGCCCGTGCGGCTGCACGCGGCGAGCGGACCCGCCACGAGCAGCACCGCCACGAGCGCCGCCGCCGCCTGTCGCGCCCTGTCCAAACTCGCCGCGCTCATCTCTCGACCCCTCGTCTCGAACCGGGACGCCCTCGCAGACCCCGGCAAGCCGCGGGCCGGACCCGGCCCGACCGCCGGACCCAAGCCCGCACGCTTTCCATGATCAACCGGCTTCGCCCCGGGCGCGAGCCTCCGCCGCCGCGTAGAGCGCCACCGCCGCGGCCGCCGACACGTTCAGGCTCTCGGCCCCGCCGCGCATGGGGATGCGGCCCAGCGCGTCGCAGTGCTCGGCCACCAGACGCCGCAGCCCCTCGCCCTCCGATCCCAGCACGAGCACGGTGGGCGCGCCGTCCAGCACGGCCGCGAGCGGCTCGGCCGCCTCGCCCGCCAGCCCCACCGCCCGCCAGCCGAGGTCGGCCAGCCGGTCGAGCGCGCGCGACAGGTTGACCACGCGCGCCACCGGCAGGCGCTCCACCGCCCCGGCCGCCGCCTTGGCGGTCGCGCCGGCCAAGGGCGGCGCGCGCCGGTCCTGCATGACCACGCCCCGCGCGCCGAACGCCTCGGCCGAGCGGAGGATGGCGCCCACGTTCTGCGGATCGGTGACCTGGTCCAGCACGACAAGCAGCCCTTCCGCGGGGTCGGCCAGGGCGTCGAGCTCGACGTCGGCCAACGGCTCGGCCCGCAGCGCCACTCCCTGGTGGGACGCCCCCGCGGGCAGGAGGCGCGAGATCTCCGCCGGCTCCGCGGGCTCCACCCGCACCGCGGCGTCCTCAAGCCGGCCGGCTAGGAGCCGGGCCAGGGCGGGAGCGCGCTCGGCCGAGGCGAGGAGCCGCAGGAGCCGGCGCTCCGGATTGGCGAGCGCCGCCTCCACCGCGTGGACGCCCCACAGCCAGCCTTCCTCGACGGCCGCGCGGGGCGGTCCCGGGCGGCGTCGCGGACCCCCACCGTCGGAGCGGTCCGGCGTCCAGCCGGCGGGGCCTGCGGGCGCGCCGCCGCGGTCGTTGCGTCGCCGGGAGGAGGTCACTATAGAACGCGCTCCGTATCGGGGGCCGCCCCGCTTCGGCGCTCTCTCGCACGCTCCGGGGCCCTTCGCACGCCCCCTGCGCGCAGCCGGCGTCCGCGGCGGATCGCGTTCTCCGAGAGAGGCGCGCTGGGGGAATGTCCCGAGCGGCAAAGGGGGCGGACTGTAAATCCGCTGGCTAAGCCTTCGCAGGTTCGAGTCCTGCTTCCCCCACCACGCGCGATCTTATATGGAGCCGGACCGCCCGCGCCGGCCGCCGCCGGGGCGTCCGGCACGCGTCTCCCGCGGGTATAGCACAGTGGTAGTGCAGCAGCCTTCCAAGCTGAGGATGCGGGTTCGATTCCCGCTACCCGCTCCAAACCGTTCTCCCATCGCCCCGAGGTAGAAAGCCGTCATGGCCAAGGAAAAGTTCGAGCGCACGAAGCCGCACTGCAACATCGGCACGATTGGTCACGTGGACCATGGCAAGACGACGTTGACGGCGGCGATCACCATGACGCTGGCGAAGTCGGGCGGGGCGAAGGCGATGGCCTACGCCGACATCGACGCGGCGCCCGAGGAGAAGGCGCGGGGGATCACGATCAACACCGCGCACGTGGAGTACGAGACGGCCAACCGTCACTACGCCCACGTCGACTGCCCGGGCCACGCCGACTATGTGAAGAACATGATCACGGGCGCGGCGCAGATGGACGGCGCGATCCTGGTGTGTTCGGCGGCGGACGGCCCGATGCCGCAGACGCGCGAGCACATCCTCCTGGCGCGCCAGGTGGGCGTGCCGGCGCTGGTGGTGTTCCTGAACAAGGTCGACATGGTCGACGACGCCGAGCTCTTGGAGCTGGTCGAGCTCGAGGTGCGCGAGCTCCTGAGTTCCTACGATTTCCCCGGCGACGACATTCCGATCACGCCCGGCAGCGCCTTGGCGGCGGTCGAGGGCAAGACCCCTGAGATCGGTGAGCAGGCGGTGTTGAAGCTGATGGAGACGGTCGACGCCTACATTCCTCAGCCCGAGCGGCCGATCAACATGCCGTTCCTGATGCCGGTGGAGGACGTGTTCTCGATCTCCGGCCGCGGCACCGTCGTGACCGGGCGCGTCGAGCGCGGCATCGTGAAGGTGGGCGAGGAGGTCGAGATCGTCGGCATCCGCCCGGTGCAGAAGACCACCTGCACGGGCGTGGAGATGTTCCGCAAGCTCCTGGACCAGGGCCAGGCGGGCGACAACGTCGGCGTGCTTCTGCGCGGCACCAAGCGCGAAGACGTCGAGCGCGGTCAGGTCCTGTGCAAGCCGGGCTCGATCACGCCGCACACCAAGTTCGTGGCCGAGGCCTACATCCTGACCAAGGAGGAGGGCGGTCGCCACACGCCGTTCTTCACCAACTACCGCCCGCAGTTCTACTTCCGCACGACCGACGTGACCGGCATCGTGAAGTTGAAGGAGGGCGTGGAGATGGTCATGCCCGGCGACAACGCCGAGCTGGAGGTCGAGCTGATCACGCCGATCGCCATGGAGGAGAAGCTGCGCTTCGCCATCCGCGAGGGCGGCCGCACCGTCGGCGCGGGCGTCGTCTCCAAGATCATCGCCTGACCCGCTAGCCGACCAGGACGAACCGGGACATCCCGCGCCCAACTGCGCGGGACATCCCGAGACAACCGCGACGCCCGCCGGGACACCCCGGCGGGCGTCGTCGCGTCCGGCGTCAGCCGGGTGAAATCGGCGTCATGACGGGCAATTAAGCTGCGGCCGGCGTGAGGGGCGCCTAGCGTCGGCTCAGCCGCCCCGGAGTCCGCGCCGATGAAGATCCCGCCCCTGTTCGCCTGCTTAGCCGTTGTCGGCCTCGCCACCTCCGCCCAAGCGCAGCCTCGCGGCGGCCCTTCGGTCGACCTCTACGACGCGGCCGCCCGCATGGTGGTCGTCCCCGAGGCGCGGCGCGACGTCGACGTGCGGATCACGCCGGGCGACGCGCGCCTGCCGCCCTTGCGCCCGAACCTGCAAGGCGGACGCGTGCGCATCGACGGCGGCCTCGCGCACCGGATCCGCGGCTGCGGCACATACGGCGCCAACTGGGGCCGGGCCGCCGAACCGCGCGTGCGAATCGAGGGCCTGGGGGAGGTGCCGCGCTCGGCCCTGCCGCTCGTGACCGTGCGCGTGCCCCTCGACGCGGCGGTGGGCGCGAGCGGCGCGGTGTGGGGCGAGGTCGGCCCGTCCGACTCGCTGGACCTCGCGCACGGCGGCTGCGGCGACTGGACCGTCGCGCCCGTGCGCGGCGCCTTCAACCTGTCGGTGGTGGGATCGGGCGATACGCGGGCCCGCACGGCCGGTTCGCTGCACCTCGCCGTCAACGGCTCGGGCGACCTCGCGATGGAAGCGGTGCGCTCAGCCGACATCGCCATCCGCGGCTCGGGGGATGCCCACATCGGCCGGATCGACGGCCCGCTCGCCACATCCACGGCGGGATCGGGCGACATCCGCATCGACGGCGGACGCGCGCCCAACATGGCGGTACGCGTCGCGGGGTCGGGCGACGTCGTCTTCGGCGGCGAGGCGGGCGCGCTCTCGGCGCAGGTGGCGGGCTCGGGCGACGTGCACGTGGCGCGCGTGACCGGGCCGGTCTCCAAGCAGATCGCCGGCTCCGGCGAGGTGACGGTCGGCCGCTGAGGGGCGCGCCCGATCAGCCGTGCACGAGGGGCTCGATCGGCGGGGTGAAGGGGTAGATCACGCCCCGGTCGCCCGGCCTCTGCGTCGGCAAGGGTGCGGTGGGCGTCGCGGGGCGGAAGATCAGCACCTCCTCGCCGCAGCGCGTCGCCAGAGCGCGGTGGCGCGCGTCCTCGACGAGGAGCCCCGGCGACACGTGCGGACGCACGCGCACGCCGCTGGCGTGGGAGCGCATGCAGATGTCGGCGGCTGGGTGCTCGACCGTGAGCGGGTCTACCACCACGAGCGTAGAGACGAGCTGACCCACCGCCAGCCCCGCCAGCACGCCTCGCCAGCCCATCACCGCCAGCGCCGCCGCGCCGAAGGGGAGGGCGGGGATCAGATAACTCGGGTCGATGGGGATCCAGAGAAAGAGCGCGAGGTGCAGGGCGGCGATGGCCGCGGCGAACAGGGCGAACGCCCCCGGCCGCCCCGCGCGCCCGGGCCGCGCCGCCGCGACCGCGCCCCGGCGGTCGAGCAAGAGCCAACCCGCGGCCGCCAGCGCGAGCGCGGGGAGCCCCAGGAACATGACGACCTTGTACGCCCATCGCGCCACGAGGCCCGCGCCGCCCTGATCGGTCGGGCGCGCGGCGTTCAGCCAGTCGAGCCGCAGGCCATGGGCGAACCAGACGGAAAGGTAGGGCAGGCCGGCGACGATGAAGGTCGCGGCCATGCAGGCGAGGAGGTGCAGTAGCGCGCGCGCGCCCGGAGCGCCGGAGCGGGCCCGCTCCAGGAGCACGAAGACGACGGCGAGCTCCGCGAGGCTGACGTAGAAGATGCGCGCGCCGGCGCTGAGACCGAGGAGGACGACGCCGCCCGCGTCCTCTCCCTCCGCCATGAGATAGAGCCCGGCGGAGAAGAGGCCGAACGCCACCATGTAGTCCATGGAGGTGGCCATAGCGATCAGCACCACGCCGTTGGCCAGGGTCGCGGCCAGGACCAACGCGCGGTGGCGCACGCCGTACAGGGCGAGCGTTCGCCAGAAAGCGGCAAGTCCAGCCGCGGCGCAGGCCAGCACCACGAGGTTGGAGCCGAGCGAGCCCAGCGCCAGCGCGGCCAGGCCTTCCGGCAGCTCCGCCACGACCGCGCCCTGGAAGCGCGACGGCAGGTAGACGTGCTCGGCCACCAACTGCTGCACGACGCGCACGATCGAGTAGGCGTCGTCGTCGAAGCCGTAGCCGTGGAGGACGCTCCATCCGCACCAGACGAGCGCGTAGGCCCCGACGAGCCCGGCCAGCGCCGCCTCCCAGGAGAGGCGCCCGGTCGAGGCGCTGGCGCGCAGGCGCGAGGACGAGGTGAGGACGGCCATGTCGGCTCCGTGGGCGACGACCCCAGGCTTAGCGGCGAAGCTCGACCAAGCGCTTAACGCGGCCTCCTCAGGGTTGACGCGCCGGGGTGCGGCGCATACACACCCGCTCTCCGTTGAATCGGCTGTGGCGTGAGAGCGCCAGACGCGGTTCGCAAAACACGGGCGCCCGTCACAGGGCGCGGGCCGGGCGGCGCAAGCCGCGTCGGCGCTTTCCGTTTGCGATTACCGCGTTCGTGGCCGGCTCCCCGGAGTGGTGCTGCGTTCGAGGCGTGTCGGGGCTTTGCCGCCCCAGGTCTTTGAACTGTTCACGCGTGGGTTCGCCGGCGACGGCGGTCTCGACGGAATTTTGAGAGCGACATGGATCGTCAGAACATCCGCATCCGGCTCAAGGCCTTCGATCACCGGGTGCTGGATCACTCCACCCGCGAGATCGTGCAGACCGCCAAGCGCACGGGCGCGACGGTGCGCGGGCCGATCCCGCTGCCCACGCTGATCGAGCGCTTCACCGTCAACCGCTCGCCCCACGTCGACAAGAAGAGCCGTGAACAGTTCGAAATCCGCACCCACAAGCGCGTGCTGGACATCGTCGATCCGACCCCGCAGACCGTCGATGCGCTGATGAAGCTCGACCTGTCGGCCGGCGTCGACGTCGAGATCAAGATCTAAGAGCGCGACGCACCATGCCTCAACACGCACACGTCCGCACCGGCGTCCTCGCCAAGAAGCTCGGCATGACGCGCTTTTTCGACGACGCGGGCCAGCACGTCCCCGTGACCGTGCTCAGCCTCGAGGGCTGCCAGGTCACTGGCCACCGCACCGCCGACCGCGACGGCTATGTCGCCCTGCAGCTCGGCGCCGGCACGAAGAAGGCCAAGAACACCGCCCATCCGCTGCGCGCCCAGTTCGCCAAGGCGCAGGTCGAGCCCAAGGCGCACGTCACCGAGTTCCGCGTGTCGGGCGAAGACATGCTGCTCGAGCTCGGAGCCGAGATCTCGGCGGACCACTTCCTCCCCGGCCAGAAGGTCGACGTGCAGGGCACGACGATCGGCAAGGGCTTCGCCGGCGGCATGAAGCGCTGGAACTTCGGCGGTCTGCGCGCCACCCACGGCGTGTCGCTCTCCCATCGTTCGCTCGGCTCCACCGGCCAGCGACAGGACCCGGGCAAGACCTTCAAGGGCAAGAAGATGGGCGGTCACCTCGGTGTCGAGACCGTCACCACCCAGAACCTCACCGTGTTCCGCGTCGACGCCGAGCGCGGGCTGATCATGATCCGCGGCGCTGTGCCCGGCTCCGAGGGCTCCTACGTCAAGGTGTCGGATGCGGTGAAGAAGACCGCGCCGGAGGGGCTTCCCGTGCCTGGCGGCGTGCGCAAGGTCGGGGCTGAGGCCGCGGCCGACGTCGCGCCCGCGAGCGAAACCACCAACGAAGGGGGCGAGGCGTGAAGCTCAACGTCACCACGCTCGACGCGGCCTCCGCCGGCGAGATCGAACTCGACGACGCGATCTTCGGCCTGACCGAGATCCGCGGCGACATCCTGCAGCGTTGCGTGACCTGGCAGCTCGCCAAGCGCCGCGCCGGCACCCACAAGATCAAGACGCGCAACGAAGTCGCCCGCACGGGCAAGAAGATGTACAAGCAGAAAGGCACCGGCGGCGCCCGCCACGGTTCGCGCAAGGCGGCCCAGTTCGTCGGCGGCGCCAAGACGCACGGCCCGGTGAACCGCTCGCACGAGGTTTCGCTGCCCAAGAAGGTGCGTGCGCTTGCGCTGCGCCACGCGCTCTCCTCCAAGGCGCTCGCGGGGTCGATCGTCGTGCTGGACGTGGCGACCGTGGCCGAGCCCAAGACCGCGGCGCTGCGCACCCGCTTCGAGAAGCTGGGGCTCAAGAACGCGCTCGTGATCGCCGGCCCCGAGGTCGACGCCAACCTGAAGCTCGCCGCCCGCAACATCCCGCTGGTCGACGTGCTGCCCAACGCCGGCCTCAACGTCTACGACGTGCTGCGCCGCGACACGCTGGTGCTGACCCGCGCGGCGGTGGAGGCGATCTCGCTGCGATTCGCCGACGAGGCGCGCGCGCCTGAGCAGGAGGCCGCGTGATGGCCAACCCCACCGCCCGCCACTACGACGTGATCCTCTCGCCCCACATCACCGAGAAGGCGACCGTGCTCTCCGAGCAGAACAAGGTCGTCTTTCAGGTCGCCAAGGACGCCAGCAAGGACGAGATCGCCACCGCGGTCGAGTCGCTGTTCAACGTCCAGGTGGTCAAGGTCAACACCCTGATCCAGGAAGGCAAGACCAAGCGCTTCCGCGGGATCAAGGGCCGCCGCGCCGACGTGAAGAAGGCGATCGTGACGCTGGTCGAAGGCCAGTCCATCGACGTGACGACGGGTCTCTGACGCCATGGCTTTGAAGACGTTCAATCCGACCTCGCCCGGTCGCCGCCAGCTGGTGCTGGTGGACAAGCGCGAGCTGCACAAGGGCCGGCCCGAGAAGTCGCTCGTCGAGGGGCTGACCGGCAAGGGCGGCCGCTCCAACAACGGCCGCATCACCGTCCGCTTCCGCGGCGGCGGGGCCAAGCGCCTGTATCGCCAGATCGACTTCAAGCGTCGCAAGTTCGACGTGGTGGGCACTGTCGAGCGGCTGGAGTACGACCCCAACCGGTCGGCCTTCATCGCGCTCGTGCGCTACGCCGACGGCGAGCTGAACTACATCCTGGCGCCCCAGCGCGTCGCCGCCGGCGACCAGATCGTGGCGGGCGAGCGGGTGGACGTGAAGCCCGGCAACGCCATGCCGCTGCGCGCCATGCCGATCGGCACCATCATCCACAATGTGGAGCTGAAGCCGCTCAAGGGCGCTCAGATGGCCCGCTCGGCCGGCACCTACGCCCAGCTCGTCGGCCGCGACGCCGGCTACGCCCAGGTGCGCCTGGGCTCCGGTGAGCTGCGCCAGGTGCTCGACACCTGCATGGCGACGGTGGGTGCGGTGTCCAACCCCGACCACATGAACGAGAGCCTGGGCAAGGCCGGCCGCAAGCGCCACATGGGCTTCCGCCCGCACGTGCGCGGCGTGGCCATGAACCCCGTCGACCACCCGCACGGGGGCGGCGAAGGCAAGACCTCCGGCGGCCGCCACCCGGTCACCCCGTGGGGCAAGCCGACCAAGGGCCGCAAGACCCGGACCAACCAGTCCACCGACAAGTTCATCCTTCGCAGCCGCCACGTGCGCAAGGGCTCCCGCTGATGACACGCTCCATCTGGAAGGGCCCGTTCGTCGACGGGTACCTGCTCGACAAGGCCGACGCCGCCCAGTCATCCGGGCGCAAGGACGTGATCAAGACCTGGTCGCGCCGCTCCACCATCATGCCCAACTTCGTCGGCCTCACTTTCGGCGTCTACAACGGCCAGAAGCACGTGCCGGTGATGGTGTCGGAAGACATGGTGGGCATGAAGCTCGGCGAGTTCTCTCCCACGCGCACCTTCTACGGCCACGCGGCCGACAAGAAGGCGAAGAGGAAGTAACATGGCCAAGCAATCCAAGGGGCGTCGCGTCGACGCGGCCTCGGCGATGGCCAAGGTCGTCAACCTGCGCATCTCGCCGCGCAAGCTGGGCCTCGTCGCCCAGTCGATCCGCGGCCTGCCGGTGCAGCGCGCGCTGAACGAGCTCGAGTTCTCGCGCAAGCGCATCGCCGGCGATGTGCGCAAGGCGCTCTATTCGGCGATCTCCAACGCCGAGAACAACCACAACCTCGACATCGACAGCCTGGTCGTGTCGGAGGCGTACGTGGGCAAGAACCTGATGATGAAGCGCTTCTCGGCCCGCGCACGCGGCCGGGCTTCGCGCATCGAGAAGCCGTTCAGCGAGATCACCGTCGTGGTTCGTGAGCTTGGCCAAGAGTCGGAGGCCGCCTGATGGGCCAGAAGGTCAATCCCGTCGGGCTCCGCCTCGGCGTCAACCGCACCTGGGACAGCCGCTGGTTCGCCGACGGCCACGACTATGCGCGCCTCCTCCACGAGGACATCGAGCTGCGGCAGATGCTGAAGAAGCGTCTGAACCAGGCCGGCGTGTCGCGCATCATCATCGAGCGCCCGCACAAGCGCTGCCGCGTGACCATTTATGCCGCGCGTCCGGGCGTGATCATCGGCAAGAAGGGCGTCGACATCGAAGTGCTGCGCCGCGACCTCGCCGCCAAGGTGAAGGGCGAGGTGAGCCTCAACATCGTCGAGGTTCGCAAGCCCGAGGTCGACAGCCAGCTCGTGGCCGAGTCGATCGCCCAGCAGCTCGAGCGCCGCATCGCCTTCCGCCGCGCCATGAAGCGCTCGATCCAGAGTGCGGTGCGGCTCGGCGCCAAGGGCATCCGCATCAACGTGTCGGGCCGTCTCGGCGGGGCCGAGATCGCGCGGATGGAGTGGTACCGCGAAGGCCGCGTGCCGCTGCACACCCTGCGCGCCGACATCGACTACGGCTTCACCGAGGCCAAGACCACCTACGGGATCATCGGCGTGAAGGTCTGGATCTTCAAGGGCGAGGTCCTGGAGCACAACCCGATGGCGCAGGACGCGCGTTGGGCTCTGGAAGCCCAGGGCCCGTCGTCGTCCGAAGGCCGTGACCGCGACCGGGGCCCCCGTCGCGATCGTCGCCCGCCGGGCGGCGGCGGCGACCAGCCGGCCGCAGCCTGAGGAGCATAGAGGACCATGCTTCTTCCCAAGAAGACCAAGTACCGCAAGCAGTTCAAGGGGCGCATCCATGGCGCCACCAAGGGCGGCTCCGCGCTGAACTTCGGCTCCTACGGCCTCAAGGCCCAGGAACCCGAGCGCATCACCGCGCGCCAGATCGAGGCTTGCCGCCGCGCGATCACCCGCGAGATGAAGCGTCAGGGCCGCGTCTGGATCCGCATCTTCCCGGACCTGCCGGTCACCGACAAGCCCGCCGAAGTCCGCATGGGCAAGGGCAAGGGCGCCGTCGAGTACTGGGCCGCGCGCGTCGCCCCCGGCCGCATCATGTTCGAGATCGACGGCGTGCCGGACGACGTGGCGCGTCAGGCGCTGGCGCTCGGCGCGGCCAAGCTCCCGATCCGCACCAAGGTGGTCACCCGCCTCGACGCCGGGATCGTCGTCGACAACGTGGCGGAGGCCGCCTGATGAAGATCGACGACGTGCGGGGCCTCACCCCCGACCAGCTGACCGAGAACCTGCTGAACCTCAAGAAGGAGCAGTTCAACCTGCGCTTCCAGCAGGCGACGGGTCAGATGGAGAAGACCCACCGTTCCAACCTCGTCCGCAAGGACATCGCCCGCATCAAGACCGTCATGCGCAACAAGTCTGCGCAGGGCTGAGGAGAGACCTATGCCCAAGCGAATCCTTGAAGGCGTGGTCGTTTCCGACAAGGGCGACAAGACCGTGGTCGTGCTCGTCGAGCGCACGTTCCAGCATCCGGTGATGAAGAAGCCGGTGCGGCGGTCGAAGAAGTACCACGCTCATGACGAGGGCAACACCTACCGTGCCGGCGAGCTCGCCCGCATCGTGGAGTGCGCGCCGAAGTCGAAGACGAAGACCTGGGAAGTGCTGCCCAAGGGCGGCGACCAGGCCTCCGCGTAAGTTGATTAGGAAGGTCTGACAGATGATCCAGATGCAGACTAACCTGGACGTGGCCGATAATTCGGGCGCGCGCCGGGTCATGTGCATCAAGGTGCTCGGTGGAGCCGGGCGCCGGTATGCCGCGGTGGGCGATGTGATCGTCGCCTCCGTCAAGGAAGCCATCCCGCGCGGCCGCGTGAAGAAAGGCGACGTCGTGCGCTGCATCGTGGTGCGCACCGCCAAGGACATCGCGCGTCGCGACGGCTCGACCATCCGCTTCGACAAGTCGGCGGCGGTGATCGTGAACAAGCAGAACGAGCCGGTCGGCACCCGCATCTTCGGGCCCGTGCCGCGCGAGCTGCGCGCCAAGAACCACATGAAGATCATCAGCCTGGCCCCGGAGGTGATCTGATGGCCGCCAAAATCAAGAAGGGCGACCGCGTCGTGCTCCTCACCGGGCGCGACAAGGGCCGCCAGGGCCAGGTGCTCAAGGTGATGCCCAAGGACGAGCGCTTGGTGGTTGAAGGCCTAAACATGGTCCAGCGCCACACCAAGCCGAGCCAGGGCGACCCCCAGGGCGGCATCAAGAACAAGGAAGCGTCGGTGCACGTGTCCAACGTGGCCATCGTCGACTCCCAGGGCGCGCCCACCCGCGTCGGCTTCCGCACGGAAGGCGACAAGAAGGTGCGCTTCGCCAAGACCACGGGTGAGACGATCAATGGTTGACGTGAACACCACGACCGAAGAGCGGTACGTTCCCCGCCTCAAGACCGAGTACCAGGACCGCATCCGGGGCGTTCTGCGCGAGCAGTTCGGCTACACCAACGAGATGCAGGTGCCCAAGCTCGACAAGATCGTGATCAACATGGGCGTCGGCGAAGCGGTCAACGACTCGAAGAAGGTGGCCGCGGCGGTGAAGGACTTGACCGCGATCGCCGGCCAGAAGCCCGTGACCACCCGCGCCCGCAGGTCCGTCGCTCAGTTCAAGCTGCGCGAGGGGATGGTGATCGGGGCCAAGGTCACGCTGCGCAAGGAGCGGATGTACGAGTTCCTCGACCGGCTGGTGACTATCGCCCTGCCGCGGGTGAAGGACTTCCGCGGCCTGAACGGCAAGAGCTTCGACGGGCGGGGCAATTACGCCATGGGGCTCAAGGAGCACATCGTGTTCCCCGAGATCAACTACGACCAGATCGATCAGATGTGGGGCATGGACATCGTCGTCTGCACCACGGCCAAGAGCGACGCGGAAGCCAAGGCGCTTCTGAAAGAGCTCCAGTTCCCGTTCGTGAACTGAGCGGGAAAGGACCACACCATGGCTAAGAAGTCCGCGGTCAACCGCAACAAGATGGTCGCCCGTCTCGTCAAGCAGTACGCCGAGAAGCGCGAGGAGCTGAAGGCGATCGCCAACGACGACACCCGTCCTCTCGAGGACCGGTTCGACGCGCGCCTGCGTCTCGCCGAGCTGCCGCGCAACTCGTCGCCGGTGCGCTATCGCAACCGCTGCGACGTGACGGGCCGCCCGCGCGCGGTCTACCGCAAGTTCCACATGAGCCGTATCGCTCTGCGTGACCTGGGTTCGGCCGGCCAGGTGCCCGGCCTCGTCAAGTCGAGCTGGTGAGGGGAGGGGAGCAATGTCCTTCAACGACCCCCTGAGCGACATGGTCGCGCGCATCAAGAACGCCGCCGAGCGCAAGCGCTCGTCGGTGCGCACCCCCGCCTCCACCCTGCGCCGCCGCGTGCTCGACGTCTTGCAGGACGAGGGCTACATCCGCGGCTACGCCCTGATCGAACGCGAGGGCGACCACCCCGAGTTCGAGATCGAGCTGAAGTACTACGACGGCCAGCCCGTCATCGCCGAGATCAGCCGCGTGTCCACGCCCGGCCGCCGGGTCTACTCGTCCATCAAGGACCTGAAGCCCGTGCGCAACGGCCTGGGCATCTCCATCCTGTCCACGCCCAAGGGCGTGATGAGCGACACCGCCGCCCGCGCCGAGAACGTCGGCGGCGAAGTCCTCTGCCGGGTTTACTGAGGCCGTCATGCCCAACGCAGGAAACAGCCGGATCGGCAAGCAGCCGATCGCCGTCGTCGGGGGCGTCGTCGCGACGATCTCCGGCCAGGAGGTGCAGGTGCGCGGGCCCAAGGGCCAGCTCGCCTTCACCGTGCCCGCCGAGATCGAGGTCACCCAGGCCGACGGCCAGCTGACCCTCGCGCCCCGCGAGCAGAGCCAGCGCGCCAACGCGATGTGGGGCCTCTCCCGCACGCTCGTGAACAACATGGTCGTGGGCGTCACCCAGGGCTATGAGGAGACGCTGGAGCTCGTGGGCGTGGGCTATCGCGCCGCGCTCAAGGGCCGTGCGCTGTCGCTCTCCCTGGGCTTCAGCCACGACGTGGACGTCGCCCCGCCCGAGGGCGTCACCTTCGCCGTGCCCCGGCCGGTGGAGATCAAGATCTCGGGCGTCGACAAGCAGGCCGTGGGCGAGATCGCCGCCAAGATCCGGCGCATCCGTCCGCCCGAGCCGTACAAGGGCAAGGGCGTGCGCTACCAAGGCGAGAAGGTCCGCCGCAAGGAAGGCAAGAAGAAGTAAGCCATGGCGCTCACCCCCCGCCAATCCCACGCGCGCCGCGCGCAACGCAACCGCACCCGCCTGCGCGAGGTCGGCGCCGGCCGCGCTCGCCTGTCGGTGTACCGCTCCGACAAGCACATCTCCGCCCAGGTGATCGACGACGCCCGCGGCGTCACGGTCGCCGCCGCCTCTTCGCTCGAGGCGCTGGAGGGCGCGCGCGCCAAGGGCTCCAACAAGGAGGCCGCCGAGGCGGTGGGCCGGCGTCTGGCCGAGCGCGCCAAGGCCGCGGGCGTCACCGACGTCGTGTTCGACCGCGGCGGCTTCGTCTTCCACGGCCGCGTCAAGGCGCTGGCGGACGCCGCGCGCGACGCCGGCCTGAACTTCTGAGGTAATCGAGCATGGCCCGTCCCCCCGAAGGCGGCCGCGACCGTCGTCCCCGCGACCGCGAGGAAGGCGACAGCGACGTCGTCGAAAAGCTGGTGCACATCAACCGCGTGGCCGCCACCGTTAAGGGCGGTCGTCGCTTCTCGTTCGCCGCCCTGATGGTGGTGGGCGATGGCAAGGGCCGCGTGGGCTTCGGCCACGGCAAGGCGCGCGAAGTGCCGGAAGCCATCCGTAAGGCGACCGAGGAAGCCAAGAAGACCATGATCCGCGTGCCGCTCCGCGAGGGTCGCACCCTGCACCACGACGGCGCGGGCCGTCACGGCGCGGGCAAGGTCATGCTGCGCGCGGCGCCTCCCGGCACGGGCGTGATCGCCGGCGGCCCCATGCGGGCTGTGCTGGAGACGCTCGGCGTGCACGACGTGGTGGCCAAGTCGATCGGCTCGTCCAACCCCTACAACATGATCCGCGCCACCTTCGACGCGCTGAAGGAGCAGAACTCGCCGCGCCAGATCGCCTCCAAGCGGGGCAAGAAGGTGGGCGAGGTGCTCGGCCAGCGCAACGACGGCGCGGGCGACCCCGCGGCCTTGGAGGGCTGATCCCATGGCGACCATCACCGTGCGCCAGACGGCCAGCCCGATCCGCCGCCCCGCCCACCAGCGCGACACGCTCAAGGGCCTGGGCCTCAACCGCATCGGCCGCGAGGCCGTGCTGGAGGACACCCCGGCCATCCGCGGCGCCATCGCCAAGGTCGCCCACATGGTGACCGTGGTCGAGCCGCAAGGCTGACGCTTCCGCCCGTCGCGCTCCCGGTGTAGGGACGCGCCTCGCATCCGGACCGCCCCGCCCTCGTGCGGGGCGTCTCCGTATTCGATCCACCGCCGAGTCCGGTTCATCGCCGGGCGCAAACTCCCAAGGAGATAGGCCATGAAGCTCAACGAACTCGCCCCCGCCGAGGGCTCCCACAAGAAGCGCATGCGCGTCGGCCGGGGCGAAGGCTCGGGCAAAGGCAAGACCGGCGGCCGCGGCGTGAAGGGTCAGACCTCGCGCACCGGCCACGGCATCAACGGCTTTGAGGGCGGCCAGATGCCGCTCCACATGCGCATGCCCAAGCGCGGCTTCAACAAGCCGAACCGCCGCGAGTACGCCGAGGTCAACCTGTGGCGCATCGCCCAGGCGATCGAGGCGGGCAAGCTCGACGCCCGCGCCGCCATTGACGCCCAGTCGCTGATCGCCGCCGGCGTGATCCGCCGCGCCAAGGACGGCGTGCGTCTCCTGGGCGAGGGCGCGGTCACCGCGGCGCTCACCCTCACGGTCGAGTCGGCGTCGGCCTCTGCGCGCGAGGCTGTGGAGGCGGCCGGCGGCTCGCTCACCGTCACGCGCAAGCCCCGCGAGGTCGCCGCGGAGGCGTAAGCCTCCCGCAGACCGCTCGAGTTCAGGCCGGCCCGGGTCCCACCCGCGGCCGGCCGTCGCACGTCGGCCCCGTATCCCGGCCCCGTACCTGGGGGCGGCGCGCGCATTGCGTGACAGGCGCCTCGGGGCCGCCTATGTCATTCGCCTTCCGCCCCCGTTTGAGACCCGCATGGCCTCCGCCGCCGAACAACTCGCCGCCAACATGAACGCCGGGGCCTTCGCCAAGGCGACGGACCTGCACAAGCGGCTGTGGTTCACCCTGGGCTGCCTGATCGTCTACCGGCTGGGCACCTACATCCCGATCCCGGGCATCGACGCCGCCGCCTTCGCCCGCGCCTTCCAGGGCGCGTCCAAGGGCATCCTCGGCATGTTCAACATGTTCTCCGGCGGCGCCGTGCAGCACATGGCGATCCTGTCGCTGAACGTGACGCCCTACATCTCCGCATCGATCATCGTGCAGCTGATGGCCACGATCTACACGCCGTGGGAGAAGCTACGGAAGGAAGGTGGGGAGGCGGGGCGCAAGCAGCTCAACCAGTACACCCGCTACCTTACCGTCGTCCTGGCGCTCGTGCAGGCGTTCGGCATCGCCATGGGGCTGCAGAACACGCAAGGCGTGGTGACCGAGCCCGGGCTGTTCTTTATCCTATCGACCGTCGCCACGCTGACGGGCGGCACGCTGTTCCTGATGTGGATGGGCGAGCAGATCACCGCGCGGGGCGTCGGCAACGGCACGAGCCTGATCATCTTCGCCGGCATCGTGGCGCGCCTGCCCGCCGGCATCTGGCGCGGGCTGACGCTGGCGCAGACCGGCCAGATCAGCCCGCTCGTGCTGGTGGGCGTGGCGGTCTTGGCCGCGGGCGTGGTGTTCGCCATCGTCTTCGTGGAGCGCGCCCAGCGCCGGCTCCTGATCCAGTATCCGAAGCGCCAGGTCGGCAACCGCATGTACGGCGGCGACAGCTCGTTTTTGCCGTTGAAGGTCAACACCGCCGGCGTGATCCCGCCCATCTTCGCCTCGTCGCTGCTGCTCCTGCCGACGACGGTGATGGGCTTTCTCGCCAATGCGCACCTGCCGCCATGGCTGGGCTGGCTGCCGAGCGCAGTGGGACAGCTGCAGCACGGCCAGCCGCTGTTCATCGTGTTCTACGCCGCGCTGATCATCTTCTTCTCGTTCTTCTACACCTCCATCCAGTTCAACCCGGAGGAGACGGCCGAAAACCTGCGCAAGCACGGCGGCTTCATCCCCGGCGTGCGTCCGGGCAAGAACACCGCCAACTACATCGACCACGTGCTGACCCGGCTGACCGTGCTGGGCGCCGCCTACATCACAGCGGTGTGCATCATGCCGGAGCTCCTCACCGGCGGCGGCGCGGGCCAGCCATTCTACGTGGGCGGCACCTCCATCCTCATCGTCATCACCGTCACCATGGACACGGTGGCGCAGATCCAGTCGCACCTCCTGGCGCACCAGTATGAGGGGCTGATCCGCAAGTCGAAGCTGCGGGGCGGGCGCGGCGCGGCGGCTCCGGCCGTGCGCGGCGCGCGCTGACGCGGTCGCGGGGGGCGGCGTCGGTGAACCTCATCCTGTTCGGCCCGCCCGGGGCGGGGAAGGGCACCCAGGCCGCGCGGCTCGTCACCGAGCGGCGCATGGTGCAGCTCTCCACCGGCGACATGCTGCGCGCCGCCATCCGCGCGGAAAGCGCGCTTGGCCTGCGCGTGAAGGCGATCGTCGACTCGGGCGAGCTCGTGTCGGACGACATCGTGATCTGCCTGATCGAGGAGCGGCTGGAGGCGGCCGAGGACGCCGGTGGCGCCATCTTCGACGGCTTCCCCCGCACCATCGCCCAGGCCGAGGCGCTGGACGAGCTCCTGATCAAGCTCGGCAAGCAGGTGGACCGGGTGGTGCGCCTGAAGGTCGACCACGACGCGCTCGTCGCGCGCATCACGCGCCGCTTCGAGGCGCAGGGCCGGCCGGACGACAATCCCGAGACCTTCCAGGTGCGGCTGCACGCCTACGACACCCAGACGCGCCCGCTGGTGGCCTTCTACGCCGGGCAGGGCAAGCTCGTGGAGGTCGACGGAATGGCCTCCATCGACGAAGTGGCCGCCTCCATCGACCGCGCGCTGGACCGCCTTCCCGCGTGATCGCGCGCGGGGCGTGCGGGGGCGTTGACCTCCGGGGAATCTCTCCTATAACGACGAGCTTCCGCGAAACGCGTGAAGCGCGCCGCCGACCCGTCCCTCCAGGGCCCGGGGGTCGTGCGCGTTCCCGCGCGCCCGCGTGCTAGGAGAGTTCGAGACGTGGCCCGTATCGCAGGCGTCAATATCCCCACGAACAAGCGCGTCGAGATCGCGCTCCAGTACATCCACGGCGTGGGCCCGGCCATCGCCAAGGAGCTCATGGAGAAGGTCGGCATCGACGAGCAGCGCCGGGTGAACCAGCTGACCGACGCCGAGGTGCTGCAGATCCGTGAAGCCATCGACCGCGACTACAGCGTCGAGGGCGACCTACGCCGCGAGATCACGCTCAACATCAAGCGCCTGCAGGACCTCGCGTCCTACCGCGGCATCCGCCACCGTCGCGGCTTGCCGGTGCGCGGCCAGCGCACCCATACCAACGCCCGCACCCGCAAGGGTCCGGCCAAGCCGATCGCCGGCAAGAAGAAGTAAGAGAGAAATACAACCGCGATGGCCAAGGCTCCCGAGCGCGTCAAGAAGCGCGAGCGCAAGAACATCACGTCGGGCGTGGCGCATGTGAACGCCTCGTTCAACAACACTATGATCACCATCACCGACGCCCAGGGCAACGCCGTGGCGTGGTCGAGCGCCGGCACCATGGGCTTCAAGGGCTCGCGCAAGTCGACGCCCTACGCCGCCCAGGTCGCGGCCGAGGACGCCGGCAAGAAGGCGATGGAGCACGGCGTGCGCACGCTGGAGGTTAACGTCTCGGGCCCGGGCTCCGGGCGCGAGTCGGCGCTGCGGGCGCTGCAGGCCACCGGCTTCACCATCACCACTATCCGTGACGTGACTCCGATCCCACATAATGGCTGCCGCCCGCCTAAGCGCCGCCGCGTCTGACGCGCGGCGCGCCTCCGGCGCGCCCGCTCTGTCCACCTTGCTGGAGGCGTCCGTGGTCCCGCGGGCGCCTCGCACCTTGTCCGAGAGAACGCCCGTGATCGAACGCAATTGGCAAGAGCTGATCCGCCCCGAGAAGCCGCTGATCGAGACCGGGCATGACGCCAACCGCAAGGCGCGGCTGACCGCGGAGCCCCTGGAGCGCGGCTTCGGCGTGACGCTCGGCAACTCGCTGCGCCGGGTGCTGCTCTCCTCGCTGCAGGGGGCCGCGGTCACCGCCGTGCAGATCGACGGCGTGGTGCA
This sequence comes from uncultured Caulobacteraceae bacterium, assembly GCA_964242625.1. Taxonomy (GTDB): domain Bacteria; phylum Pseudomonadota; class Alphaproteobacteria; order Caulobacterales; family Caulobacteraceae; genus JASLDZ01. The sequence continues at coordinate 333,206 of CAXTAO010000001.1, forward strand.
CGAGTTCTCCTCCATGGAGGGCGTGCGCGAGGACGTGGTCGACATCGTGCTGAACCTGAAGGCCTTGGCGCTGCGCATGCACGCCGAGGGCCCCAAGCGCATGACGCTGCGCGCCACCGGCCCCGGCCCCGTCACCGCCGCCGCGATCGAGGCGCCCAGCGATGTCGAGATCCTCAACAAGGACCACGTGATCTGCACGCTGGACGACGGCGCGTCGGTCCGCATGGAACTCACGGTGCAGACCGGCAAGGGCTATGTATCGGCCGAGCGCAACCGGCCTGAGGACGCGCCGATCGGCCTGATCTCGGTCGACGCGCTCTATTCGCCGGTCAAGCGCGTGGCCTACCGCGTGGAGCCGACCCGCCAGGGCCAGAGCCTCGACTACGACAAGCTCGTGCTGGAGGTCGAGACCAACGGCGCGGTCACGCCGGTGGACGCGGTGGCCTACGCCTCGCGCATCCTGCAGGACCAGCTCAACATCTTCATCACCTTCGAGGAGCCGCGCCAGCGCGTCTCGGACGAGGCGAAGCCCGAGCTGCCGTTCAACCCGGCGCTGCTCAAGAAGGTGGACGAACTGGAGCTGTCGGTCCGCTCGGCCAACTGCCTGAAGAACGACAACATCGTCTACATCGGCGACCTGATCCAGAAGACGGAGGGCGAGATGCTGCGCACCCCGAACTTCGGCCGCAAGTCGCTGAACGAGATCAAGGAGGTGCTGACCGCCATGGGCCTGCACCTCGGCATGGACGTGCCCAACTGGCCGCCCGAGAACATCGACGACCTGGCCAAGAAGTTCGAAGACCAGGTCTAAGCCAGAGCCTACCGCGCCGTCGTCCGACGGACCCGCCGACGCCGCTCTCGCGGCCGAGGGTCCCGGCGCATCGTGAGGACCTCGCCGGACGGCGGCGGGGATCGTGCCTGAACCGGCCCGCGGGCCTGGAGATCGAAGACCATGCGCCACGGCGTCGCCCATCGTAAGCTCGGCCGCACCTCGGCCCACCGCACCGCCATGTTCGCCAACATGAGCGCGAGCCTGATCAAGCACGAGCAGATCGTGACCACCCTGCCCAAGGCGAAGGAACTCCGGCCCTTCGTCGAGAAGCTGGTGACGCTCGCCAAGCGCGGCGACCTCCATGCGCGTCGCCAGGCGATCAGCCAGGTGCGCGACATCGAGCAGGTCGGCAAGCTCTTCTCGACGCTCGGCCCCCGCTATGCCGAGCGTCAGGGCGGCTACATCCGCGTGCTCAAGGCGGGCTATCGCCACGGCGACAACGCCCCCATGGCGGTGATCGAGTTCGTGGATCGCGACGTGTCCGAAAAGGGCAAGGACTCCGGTCCCGTCCAGGTCGCCGACGGCGGCTACGGCGAGGACTGATCCACCGGGGCGGGGTTGGGCGCGACGCGCCCTCCTTCCGCCGCCTCCCGCGGTATAAGGGGCGGCCATGGACCCGGTGTTCGCCCTTTCGACCTACTTCGTCGTCTGGTGGACGACGCTGTTCGCGATCCTGCCGCTCGGCATGCAGAGCCACCACCAGGCGGGGGTGGAGGTGCCGGGCGGCGGCGAGCCCGGCTCGCCCGTCGACCCCAAGCTGAAGCGCAAGTTCATCACCACGACTTGGGTGTCGGCGATCGTCTGGGTGGTGCTGGTGGTCCTCGTGCGCGTGTTCGGCCCCATGCTCGCGCCCCGCGCATGAGCGCGCCGCTCGCCAGGGCCGCCCGGCCCCGCTAGACAGCCCCGCTTCGCCGCCCGCTCCGGAGAGCCCATGCGCTTGTCGCGCTACTTCCTGCCCGTGCTGAAGGAGACGCCGTCGGAGGCGCAGATCGCCTCCCACCGGCTGATGCTGCGGGCGGGGATGATCCGGCAGGAGGCGGCGGGCATCTACGCCTGGCTGCCGCTGGGGCTCCGCGTGCTGCGCAAGGTGGAGCGCATCGTGCGCGAGGAGATGGACCGCGCGGGGTCGGTCGAGCTCCTCATGCCGACGCTGCAGCTGGCCGACCTGTGGCGCGAGAGCGGGCGCTACGACGCCTACGGCCCCGAGATGCTGCGCATCACCGACCGGCACGAGCGCGAGCTGCTCTACGGCCCTACCAACGAGGAGATGGTCACCGAGATCTTCCGCGCCAGCGTGAAGAGCTACAAGGACCTGCCCAAGAGCCTCTACCACATTCAGTGGAAGTTCCGCGACGAGCAGCGCCCCCGCTTCGGCGTGATGCGCGGCCGCGAGTTCCTGATGAAGGACGCCTACTCCTTCGACCTCGACGCCGAGGGCGCGCGCCGCGCCTACGACCGCATGTTCGTGAGCTATCTGCGCATCTTCGCGCGCATGGGGCTGACCGCCATTCCCATGCGCGCCGAGACGGGGCCGATCGGCGGCGACCTTTCTCACGAGTTCATCGTGCTGGCGCAGACGGGCGAGTCGACCGTCTACTGCGACCGCCGCGTGCTCGACCTTCCGATCCCCGGCGAGGATGTGGACTACGACAGCGACCTCTCCCCCATCGTGCGCGACTGGACCACGCTCTACGCCGCCACCGAGGATGTGCACGACGCCGGCCGCTACGCCGCCGAGGTGGCCGAGGCGGACCGTACGGAAACGCGCGGCATCGAGGTCGGCCAGGTGTTCTATTTCGGCGAGAAATACTCCGCCCCCATGCGCGCGGTGGTCGCCGGCCCCGACGGGGTGGAGCGGCCGGTGCACATGGGGAGCTACGGCGTCGGCGTGTCGCGGCTCCTGGGCGCCATCATCGAGGCGCGCCACGACGAGGCGGGCATGATCTGGCCGGACAGCGTGGCCCCCTTCCACGTGGCCCTCCTCAACCTGCGCGTCGGCGACGCCGGCTGCGACGCAGCGTGCGAGGAGGCCTACCGTCGGCTGACCGACCGCAGGGTGGAGGTGCTCTACGACGACACCGCCGAGCGCCCGGGCGCCAAGTTCGCCACCGCCGACCTCCTGGGCCTGCCCTGGCGGCTGACGGTCGGGCCGAAGGGCGTGGCCGCCGGCGAGGTCGAGCTCAAGCGGCGCGACACGGGCGAGAGCCGCACGCTGTCGCTGCACGAGGCGCTGAACGCCATCGCCTCGCCGAAGGTGCAATGACGGGCGCGGCCGCCCCCTTCTCCGCCTGGGAGCGCGACCTCGCCGGCCGCTACCTGCGCACCACCCGCAAGAACGGCGGGGTGACGGTGATCTCCACAATCGCCTTCACCGGCATCATGCTGTCGGTGGCGGTGCTGATCATCGTGATGTCGGTGATGAACGGCTTCCGCACCGACCTCCTGGGCCGCATCCTGGGCTTCTCCGGCCACGTGTTCGTGCAGGGGCCGGCGGTGCAGGACCCGGCGGCGCGAGCGGCCATGTTGGCGCGCCTGCGCGCCACGCCCGGCGTGGTCAGCGCCGCGCCCGTGGTGGAGGCGCAGAGCCTCGCGACCGGGCCCGCCGCCCGCTCGGGCGCCATCGTGCGCGGCGTCGATCCGTCCGAGCTCGGGCCGCAGTCGCTGGTCGTGCGCGGGCTCAAGGAGGGCGGGTTGCAGGGCTTCGGCGCGGGCGAGTACGGCGGCGACCGCGTCCTCTTAGGATCCGGCCTGGCCGAGACCATCGGCGCCCACGCGGGCGACCCCGTCGACCTGATCTCGCCGGAAGGGGAGGCGACGGTCCTGGGCTCCTCCACGCCTCGGGAGAAGACCTATCAGGCCGGTGGCGTGTTCTCGGTCGGCGCCTCCAATTTCGATAGCGGCTACATCTACATGCCGCTCGCCCAGGCGCAGCTCTTCTTCGGGCGCGGCGAGGGGGTGGATTTCCTCGAGCTCAAGGTCGCCGACCCCGACCATCTGGAGCGCTACCTGCCAGCCATCCGCCAGGCCGCGGGCGCGGGCGCGGCGGTCACCGACTGGCGCGACCGCTCGCGCTCGTTCTGGAACGCGCTGCAGACCGAGCGCAACGTCATGCGGCTGATCCTGATGATGGTGGTGGCCATCGCCGTCCTGAACATCATCTCCGGCCTGATCATGCTGGTGAAGAACAAGACGCGCGACATCGCCATACTGCGCACCATGGGGGCCGGGCGCGGCGCCGTCCTGCGCGTGTTCTTCATGGCGGGAGCGGCGATCGGCGTCTCGGGCGCAGTGGCGGGGCTCGTGCTGGGCGCGGTGTTCTCCACCTTCATCGACCAGATCCAGGCGGGGCTGGAGATGATCGGCATTCATGTGTGGAGCGCCGACACCTATTTCCTGTCGCGCGTGCCCGCGCGCATCGAGTGGAGCGAGGTGACGGGCATCATGCTGTTCGCCCTCGTGATGAGCTTCCTCGCCACCCTGCCGCCCGCTTGGTGGGGCAGCCGGCTCGATCCCGTCGAGGCGCTCCGGTATGAGTGACGCGCCCGCTGCGGCGCTTTCGCTGCGCGGCGTCGGCCGCACCTACACCGAGGGCCTGGCGCAGCCGCTGACGGTGCTGCACGCCGTCGACCTCGACGTCGCGCCCGGCGAGATCGTGGGGCTGATCGGCCCCTCCGGCTCGGGCAAGTCGAGCCTCCTGCACGCCGCGGGCCTCCTGGAGCGGCCGACCACCGGGCGCGTGTCGGTGGGCGGCGAGGACGCGTCCGACCTGTCCGACGGCGCGCGCACGCGCATCCGGCTGGCGCAGGTCGGCTTCGTCTACCAGTTCCACCACCTCCTGCCGGAGCTCACCGCGGTCGACAACGTGGCGCTGCCGCTGCGCATCGCGGGGGCCGCGCGCGGGTCGGCGCGGGCGCGGGCGGGCGAGCTCCTGACGCGCCTGGGCCTGGGCGCCCGGCTGGAGCACCAGCCGCCCCAGCTCTCCGGCGGCGAGCAGCAGCGCGTGGCGATCGCGCGCGCGGTGGCCAACCGGCCACGGCTCCTCCTGGCCGACGAGCCCACCGGCAACCTCGATCCCCAGACCTCGGCGGCGGTGTTCCAGAGCCTGTTCGAGCTGGTGCGCCTTGAGAAGGTCGGCGCGCTCATCGCTACCCACAACCTCGAGCTCGCCAGCTACATGGACCGGGTGTTCGCGCTCAGCGAGGGCCGCCTCGCGCCGCACGCCGTGCGCTGAGCCTCTTGCGCGGGGGAACAAAAGAAGACTAGAACATTCCCGGAACACATGCCTGGGGAGGTTCTCATGATCGTCCGTCTCGCCCGTGACTCGATGGCGCTTGCCTCGGTGACCGGCTTCGTCTGCATGGTCTGCGCCGCTGCGCGGCTCCTGGGCTGATTCCCTGAAGGGCCCGGAGCGCGCGCGCGTGCGGCTCTGGGAGGCTCTGATGGCGGACGGTTCGGGCGCGCCGAAAGTGGGCGAGGGCGGCTTCGTCCACCTGCGGGTGCGCTCGGCCTATTCGCTGCTGGAAGGTGCCATCAAGGCCGACAAGGTGGCGCGTCTCGCCGCGGCCGCGCAGATGCCCGCGGTGGCGCTGGCCGACCGCGCCAACCTGTTCGGCGCGCTGGAGTTCAGCCAGGCCGCCAAGGAGGCGGGGGTGCAGCCGCTGATCGCGTGCGCCCTGCCGGTGTCGGGCGTGGGCGAGGGGCGCTCCGAGCGATGGGCGCGCCGGCCGACGGTGGTCCTCGTCGCGCAGGACGAGGCGGGCTGGCTAAACCTCACCCACCTGTCCTCGCTCGCGCACACCGCCAGCGCCGACGAGTGCGAGCCGTGCGTCGCCTGGGCCGAGGTGGCGCGTCGCGCGGAGGGGCTGGTTCTGCTCTCCGGCGGTCCCGACGGCCCGGTGGACCCGCTCTACGCCGCCGGCCGCACGGCGGAGGGCGACGCGGCCCTCGCGGCCATGGCGCAGGCGTTTGGCGATCGACTCTACGTCGAGCTGCAGCGCCACGACGTCCCGGAGGGGCCGGTGCGCGCGGAGGCCCTGGCCGAGCCCGAACTCGTGCGCTGGGCCTACGCCCACGATGTCCCGCTCGTCGCCACCAACGACGCCTATTTCGCGGGCGCCGACATGCACGCGGCGCACGACGCGCTCCTGTGCATCGCCGACGGCGCCTTTCTGGGTCAGGACGAACGCCGCAAGGTCACGCCCGAGCACCGCTTCAAGTCCGCCGCCGAGATGCGGGCGCTCTTCGCCGATCTGCCGGAGGCGTGCGACGCCACGCTCGACATCGCGCGGCGCTGCGCCTTCCTGGTTAAGAAGCGCGACCCGATCCTGCCGCGCTTCCCCACCCGCGCGGGCCGCACGGAGGAGGAGGAGCTCGTCCACCAGGCGACGGAGGGGCTGGAGGCGCGCCTCGCCGTCCTGCGCGCTACGGGAGCGATGGCCGACGCCGAGGCGGCCTACGCCGCGCGGCTGGAGCGCGAGCTCGGCGTGATCACGCGCATGGGGTTCTCCGGCTACTTCCTGATCGTGTCGGACTTCATCAAGTGGTCCAAGGCCAACGGCGTGCCGGTGGGGCCGGGGCGCGGCTCGGGCGCGGGGTCGCTCGTGGCCTGGGCGCTGCAGATCACGGGCCTCGACCCCCTGCGCTTCGGGCTCCTGTTCGAGCGCTTCCTCAACCCCGAGCGGGTGTCGATGCCCGACTTCGACATCGACTTCTGCCAGGACGGGCGCGAGCGCGTCATCGAGTACGTGCAGGGGGCCTACGGGTCCGACCGCGTGGCCCAGATCATCACCTTCGGCACGCTGCAGGCGCGCGCGGTGCTGCGCGACACCGGCCGTGTGATGCAGCTGCCGCTGGGCCTCGTCGACCGGCTGGCCAAGATGGTGCCGAACAACCCGGCCAACCCTACCACGCTGGCGCAGGCGATCGAGATCGAGCCCCGGCTGAAGGAGGCGCGCGCCAACGACCCCGCCGTGGCCAAGGTGCTGGAGGTCGCGCTCAAACTCGAGGGGCTCTACCGCAACGCCTCCACCCACGCCGCGGGCGTGGTGATCGCCGACCGGCCGCTGACCGAGCTCGTGCCGCTCTACCAGGACCCGCGGTCGAGCCTGCCCGCCACCCAGTTCAACATGAAGTGGGTCGAGTCAGCCGGCCTCGTGAAGTTCGACTTCCTGGGGCTGAAGACGCTGACCGTCTTGGACAAAGCGGTGCGCCACCTGAAGAAGCGCGGCGTCGACCTCGATCTCGACACGCTGGCGCTCGACGACGCCAAGACCTACGAGCTCCTGGGCTCGGGCCAGGCGATGGGCGTGTTCCAGCTCGAAAGCCAGGGCATGCGCGACACCCTGCGCAAGCTCCGCTGCGGCTCGATTGAGGAGATCACAGCGCTGATCTCGCTCTACCGGCCGGGGCCGATGGACAACATCGACACCTACGTGGCCAGGAAGTTCGGCCGCGAGACCATCGACTACCTGCACCCCCTGCTCAAGCCCGTGCTGGAGGAGACCTACGGCGTCATCATCTACCAGGAGCAGGTGATGCAGATCGCCCAGATCCTGTCGGGCTACAGCCTGGGCGAGGCCGACCTCCTGCGTCGCGCCATGGGCAAGAAGAAGAAGGAGGAGATGGACCTCCAGAAGGCGCGCTTCATCTCCGGTGCGAAGGCCAACGGCGTGCCGGAGGCGCAGTCGGCCTCGATCTTCGAGGGCGTGGCTAAGTTCGCGGGCTATGGCTTCAACAAGAGCCACGCCGCCGCCTATGCGCTGATCGCCTACCAGACCGGCTGGCTCAAGGCGAACGCCCCCGTCGAGTTCTTCGCGGCGACCATGAGCCTGGACGCCGGCAACACCGACAAGCTCGCCGTCTACCACCAGGACGCACGGCGCTGCGGCGTCGTGATCCGCCCCCCGGACATTAACCGTTCGGGCGCCGACTTCGAGGTGGAGGCGGGCGAGGTGCTCTACGCGCTGGGCGCGGTGCGCGGCGTGGGCGTGGAGGCCATGCGCCATGTGGAGGAGGTGCGCGCCCGCGGCGGCCCCTTCCGCGACCTGTTCGATTTCGCCGAGCGGATCGACCCCAAGGTGGTCAACAAGCGTGTGGTGGAGAGCCTGGCGCGCGCCGGCGCCTTCGACGCGCTGGAGCCCGACCGCGCGCGCGCGCTGGCCGCCGCCGACGTGCTCCTCGCCCACGCCCAGGCGCTTTCGGCCGAGCGCGCCGAGGGACAGGTAAGCCTCTTCGGCGAGGCGGGGACGGGGCGGCCGCGCCTGCCCAAGGCCGAAGGATGGAGCTCGGAGCGCCGGCTCGACGAGGAGCTGGCGGCGGTCGGCTTCTACCTCACCGGCCATCCGCTGCAGGAGCGGGTGGAGGCGCTGCGCAGGCGGCGGGTCACCCTCTTCGCGGAGGCGGTCGCTCTAGCGGAGGGCGGGGCCGAGGCGTTCCGCATGGCGGGCGTGGTGCGCCGCCGGCAGGAGCGCGCGGGCCAGCGCGGCGACAAGTTCGCCTTCGTCGCGCTTTCCGATCCGACCGGGGAGTACGAGGTGATGTTCCCGCCCGAGTCGCTGCGCCGCTGCCGCGACGCGCTGGAGCCGGGCGCGCAGGTGGTGATCAAGGTGCGCGCCAAGGGGCAGGGGGGCGAGGTGCGCTTCTTCGGCGACGACGCCGAGCCGATGGCGCGCCTTCTAGACGAAGGCGCGGGGGCGCTGCGCGTCCACGTCCAGCCGTCCGCCGCCGACGTGGCGGCGATCCGCGCGCGCGTGGCGCCGGCGCTGGCGCCCCGCGGCGCCGAGCTCAGCCTCGTGGCGCTCCTGGAGGGCGGGCGCGAGGTGGAGGTGAAGCTGCCGGGCCGCTTCCGCTTCGACGCCGCGCTGAAAGGCGCGCTGAAGTCCGCGCCCGGCGTGCTGCACCTCGAGGAGGCCTGACGCCCTCCGCGCGCTTGCGTTTGGACGGTTCCGCGGCCATATGGCGGCCATTCCACACGCAGGCGTGCGAGGCGGGCTCTAAGCTCGCGTCGCGTTCCGGTGGCCTTGCGGTCGCAGCCTGCGGAGGCTCAACCGGACGAACGGACTTTCATTCATGGCCCTGCCCGACTTCAACATGCGCCAACTCCTGGAGAGCGGCGCGCACTTCGGCCACCAGACGCACCGCTGGAACCCGAAGATGGAGCGCTTCATCTTCGGATCGCGCTCCAACATCCACATCATCGACCTCAGCCAGACGATCCCGCTCCTGCACACCGCGCTCGTGAAGGTGCGTGAGGTGGCGGCCGGCGGTGGCCGCGTGCTGTTCGTCGGCACCAAGCGCCAGGCGCAGGAGCCGGTGGCCGCGGGCGCCAAGCGCTGCGCACAGTACTACGTCAACCACCGGTGGCTGGGCGGTACGCTCACCAACTGGCGCACCATGTCGGGCTCGATCAACCGTCTGCGTGAGCTCGAAGGCATCAGCGATGAGGGTGTCCGCACCAAGAAGGAGCTCCTGGGGCTGACCCGCGAGCGCGACAAGCTCGAGCTGAGCCTCGGCGGCATCAAGGACATGGGCGGCATCCCCGACCTGATGTTCGTGATCGACACCAACAAGGAGGCGATCGCGATCCAGGAGGCGCGCAAGCTCAACATCCCGGTGGTGGCGATCCTCGACACCAATTCCGATCCCGACGGCGTGGCCTACCCGATCCCGGCCAACGACGACGCGGCCCGCGCGCTCCAGCTCTACTGCGACCTCGTGGCCGACTCGGTGCTGGACGGTCTGGCCGCCGGCCAGGGCGCTTCGGGCGTCGACCTCGGCGCCTCCGAGGCCCCGATGGAGCCGGCGCTGCGCACCGAAGCCGCGCTGGACGCGGTCCAGGCCGAGCCCGCCGCCGTCTGATCCTCCGCGACGCCGGGCGGCCCGCGCCGTCCCGGACCGTCACACCCCTGAGACGCGGCCGTGCTGCAAGGCGCGGCCGCGTCGTCGCACCTGCATCTTGGGAGACCTGAAGAGATGGCCGAGATCACCGCCCAACTCGTGAAGACCCTGCGCGAGACCTCCGGCGCGGGCATGATGGATTGCAAGCGCGCTCTGACCGAGACGAATGGCGACCTCGAGGCCGCGGTGGACTGGCTTCGCACCAAGGGGCTCTCCAAGGCCGCCAAGAAGTCGGACCGCGTGGCCGCGGAGGGCCTGGTCGCCGTCGCCCTGCGGCCCGAGGGGCGCGGCATGGTCGGCGCGGCGGTGGAGGTGAACGCCGAGACCGACTTCGTGGCGCGCAACGAGCTGTTCCAGACCGCCGCCCGCAAGGTCGCCCGCGCGGCGCTCGACGCCGACATCGGCTCCGAGCTGACCGACGTCGCGGCGCTGAACGACGCGCCGGTCGAGGGCGGCGAGACCGTGCAGGCCATGCTCACCAACCTGATCGCCAACATCGGCGAGAACATGATGGTGCGCCGCGCCAAGCGCTTCGCCGTGGGCGAGGGCGTGGTTTCGGCCTATGTGCACAACTCGGTCGCGCCCGAGCTAGGGCGCATCGGCGTCCTGGTCGCGCTCGAATCGGCGGCCGAGGACCATGCGGCGCTGACCGAGCTCGGGCGCAAGATCGGCATGCACATCGCGGCGACCTCGCCGCTGTCGCTCTCGACCGACGACCTCGATCCGGCGGCGGTGGAACGCGAGCGCGCCATCTTCTCAGAGCAGGCCGCGCAGTCGGGCAAGCCCCCCGGCGTGGTCGAGAAGATGGTCGAGGGCCGCATCCGCAAGTTCTACGAGGAGGTCGTGCTGACCAAGCAGGCCTTTGTCATGAACCCGGACCAGACCATCGAGCAGCTCGTGGCCGAGCAGGGCAAGGCGCTGGGCGCCCCCATCAAGCTCGCCGGCTTCGTGCGGCTGGCGCTGGGCGAGGGCGTCGATAAGCAGACCGGCGACTTCGCCGCCGAGGTGGCCCAGCTCACCGGCGCGACCGTCTGAACCTCGGGCCGGCCGGCGACGCGCGTCGCCGGCCGGCTCTCGCTTGGTGCCGCTGTTTGTGACGGGGCGGATACGCGACGAGGAGCGGCCGCGGCGTGGCGCCCGCGCGGCCGGCGGTTTGCACGTGGCCAGGTAGCCTGAGCCGTCCAGCGTGACGGACCACGGCCCCCTGGTCCGCCCACCCGCAAGGTCAGCCCGCATGAGCACAGTCGCCAGCCTCACCGCATCGAGCTCCGACGCGCTGCAGAAGCTCCTGCAGATGGGGGCCGCCGCCCGGCAGACTTCGCCGGGTTCGACCGCCGCCGCCCCGGCGCCCTCTGCCGGCTCGGCGCCTCCACCCCCTCCCAAGGCCGCCCATCACGGCGGCGGCCACGCCGGCCATCGTTTCGGCTCCGATACGCTGTCGGCGCTGATCTCCTCTCAGACGGAGGACGCCACCGATGCGGCGGCCGCCTCGCCGACGACCCAGGCGGCGCAGACGCTGATCGCCGCCGATGACGCCGACAGCGACGGCGCGCTCAGCACCGACGAGATCACCTCGGCGCTCACCAAGGCGGGCTCCGCGCTGGACGCGAGCGCGGTCGGGAGCGCGGTCAAGTCGCTCGACACCGACAGCGACGGCAAGCTCAGCGCGAGCGAACTCGCCGCCGGGCTCAAGCAGGCGGGGCTCGCCCGGGGCGGCGCGCACGTGAACCACGCGCGCTACGGCGGACCGGGCGGCGTCGACGACGCGTCGGGCGGCGGCGACGCGAGCCTGGAGCCGCCCGGCGCCGCGCCGACGGCCGGCGACATGGCTTCGTCGATCATCAGCGCCACCGACACGAGCGGCACGGGCGCGCTCGGCTTCAGCGACTTCTCCAAGGCGCTGGGCGGCGCCTCGACCACCGAGGCCGCAACGATCTCGACGGGCTCCGGCGACCTCGCCGCCGCCTTCAAGGGCCTGGACGGCGACGCGGACGGCCGGATCAGCCGGGCCGAGCTCACGCAAGCCATCCAGTCGTTCCTGACCACCCAGGCGGGCTCCAGCGCGAACGCCGCGGTGGACGCGGCCGCCAGCCCGTCGCGGGTCTCGCTCGCCGCCTGACGCGGCGCGGTTGGTGGGCCGAACCTGGAGGCCTGCGGGCCGGGGCGAAGCGCCTCGGCCCGTTCCTTTTTCCCGACGCGCCCGCTAGGGTCCGCGCCGCTTCGGGTCGCGCGTCGCCGTCCGCCCGCCGCCACGCCCGAGGAGCCCCCATGCCGCAGGACGATGCGCCCCCGCGCTTCCGCAAAATCCTGCTGAAGGTGTCGGGCGAGGTGCTGATGGGCGACCAGCCCTACGGCATCGACATGGCGACGGTCGGCGTGGTCGCCTCCGAGATCAAGGAGGTGGTCGAGCGCGGGGTGGAGCTGTGCCTCGTCATCGGGGGCGGCAACATCTTCCGCGGGCTGTCGGGCGCGGCCAAGGGCATGGAGCGCGCCTCGGCCGACTACATGGGCATGCTGGCCACGGTGATGAACGCGCTCGCCATGCAGAACGCGCTCGAGCAGATCGGCGTCGACACCCGCGTGCAGTCGGCCATCCCCATGGCCTCGGTCTGCGAGCCCTACATCCGCCGCCGCGCCGAGCGCCACCTGGAGAAGGGGCGGGTGGTGATCTTCGCCGCCGGCACGGGCAACCCGTTCTTCACGACGGACACGGCCGCGGCCCTGCGCGCCGCCGAGATGGGCTGCGATGCGCTGTTCAAGGGCACGAGCGTGGACGGCGTCTACAGCGCCGACCCGAAGCGCGATCCCCACGCCCAGCGCTACGACCGGCTGGGGTATCTCGACGTGCTCTCCCGCGACCTGCGGGTGATGGACGCCTCGGCCATCAGCCTGATGCGCGAGAACAAGATCCCGATCGTGGTCTTCTCTATTCGCGAGCCGGGCGCCCTCCTGGACGTGGTCGCCGGGCGCGGCGCGCACACGGTGATCGAGGAGACCGCGCCCTCCGAGCCCACCCCCATCGTCACCACGCCCGGCCCCACCGAGGCCGCGTCCGCAGCCTAGAGTCCGTCCATGAGCAAGCCCGACCTCTCCCTCTACAAGACCCGCATGGACAAGGCGGTCGACGCCCTGCGCGACGACTTCGCGGGCCTGCGCACCGGCCGCGCGTCGGCGGGCCTCTTGGAACCGGTGACGGTCGAGGCGTACGGCTCCTCCATGCCGCTGAACACGGTGGCCGCGATCAGCGTGCCCGAGCCGCGCATGCTCATGGTCAGCGTGTGGGACAAGGGGATGACCGTCGCCGTCGAGAAGGCGATCCGCGCCGCCGGGCTGGGGCTCAACCCCATCGTCGACGGCCAGACGCTGCGCGTGCCGATCCCGCCCCTGACGGAGGAGCGCCGCCGCGAGTTCGTCAAGCTCGCCGGCAAGTACGCCGAGCAGCAGAAGGTGGCCGTGCGCAACGTGCGCCGCGACGCCATGGAGGACCTGAAGCGCGCGGAGAAGGACGGCTCGCTCTCGCAGGACGAGGAGAAGAAGGCCCAGACCGAGGTGCAGGGCTTCACCGACGCGGCGGTGAAGCGCATCGACGAGGTGTTGAAGACCAAGGAACAGGAGATCATGCACGTCTGATGGGCGGTCCGGTGGTCAGGTCGGCGGCGCGGGGAGGCTCGCTGTGGCGCACGTGCGGAACCTGACCGGCCCGTCGGCGGAGGCGCACGGCCGCCCGCATGCGCGCCACGTCGCCATCATCATGGACGGCAACGGCCGCTGGGCGAAGCGGCGCGGCCTGCCGCGCACCTTCGGCCACCGCGAGGGCGTCAAGGCGCTGAAGCGGACCGTCGAGGCCGCGCCCGACTGCGGGATCGAGTGGCTGACGGTGTTCGGCTTCTCCACGGAGAACTGGCGGCGCCCGCCCTCAGAGGTCTCCGAGCTGATGAACCTCCTAAAGACCTACGTCGCCCAGGACCTCGCGCGGCTGGAGCGCGAGGGCGTGCGCGTGCACGTGATCGGTCGCCGCGACGGCCTCTCCGCCGACATCCTGGAGGTGATCGAGCGGGCCGAGGCGCGCACGCGCCACAACGACCGCTTCCACCTGCAGGTCGCCTTCAACTACGGCGGCCGCGCCGACATCGCCGAGGCCGCGCGCCGGCTGGCGGAGGAGGCCGTCGCGGGCCGGCTCGACCCCGCGCGGCTGGACGAAGCGGCGTTCCAGAGCCGGCTCTCCACCACGGGCGCGCCCGACGTTGAGCTGATCGTGCGCACCTCGGGCGAGCGGCGGCTGTCGAACTTCCTGCTCTGGGAGTGCGCCTACGCCGAGCTCGTGTTCCAGGAGGTGCTGTGGCCCGACTACGGGGCCGAGCCGCTGCGGCAGGCGGTGGCCGAGTTCAATGCGCGCGAGCGGCGATACGGCGGGGCGGAGGTGGATGACGTCCTCGCCGCCGGCTAGGTCGTTCGACTGGTCGAACCTGCGTCTGCGCGTGCTGTCCGGGGTGGTCTTGGCCCCGGTGGCGGCGCTGGGCGTGGGGGCGGGCGGACCCGTGCTCCTCGTCCTCGTGTCCGTCGCGGTGGCGCTCCTCAGCCTGGAGTGGGGGCGCATGTGCGCGCGGCGCGGTCCGGGCGCTGTGGCCGCCCTTATCGCCGTGGCGGTGCTCGCGCCGCTCTTCGCCGCCTACACCGGCTGGTGGCGGGCGGCCTGGGCGGCGCTGGCGGCGTGCGCGCTGTTGGCCGCGGCGCTGGCGCGGGCGACCCGCCGCTCGGAGCGCGCGCTCGACGTGGCGTTCGGCGTCGCCTATCTGGGCGCGCCCGCGCTGGCCTTTTTGTGGCTGCGGAGCGGCCCCGCGGGCCTGGCCTGGGCGCTCCTCCTTCTGGCGTCGGCCTGGGCGGCGGACATCGCGGCGTTCGCGGCGGGCAACTGGCTGGGCGGTCCCAAGCTCTGGCCGCGCATCTCGCCCAACAAGACCTGGTCGGGCTTCGTGTTCGGCCTGGCGGCGGCGGCGCTAGCCGGGGCGGCGGTGGCGACGCTGCTGCGCCGGGCGGGCGGGCCCCATCCCGACCACGCCATCACGCTCGGCCTCTTCACCGGGCTGGCCACCATGGGCGGCGACCTGGCGGAATCGGTGTTGAAACGGCGCTTCGGCGTGAAGGACTCGGGCGATCTCATCCCGGGGCATGGAGGTCTGTTGGACCGGGTGGACGGACTGATGACGGCGACGCTCCTCGTGGCGGCCGCGCGCTGGCTCCTCGGCGCATGAGCGGGCCGCGCGTGCGCAGGGTCGCGGTGCTGGGCGCCACGGGCTCGGTGGGCGTGTCCACCCTGAGCCTCCTTGATCATGCCGAGCGGGCGGGCGAGGTGCGCGTGGAGATGCGCGCCCTGGCCGCGGGCCGCAACGTCGAGCGCCTGGCCGAGCAGGCGCGCCGGTGGCGTCCGGCGCTGACGGTGATCGCCGATCCCGCACTCCACGACGCCCTGCGCGAGGCTTTGGCGGGGGAGGGGCTGGAGACCGCCGCCGGCGAGGACGCGGTGATCGAGGCCGCCGCGGGTCGCGGGGCCGACTGGGTCATGGCCGCCATCGTGGGCTCGGCCGGCCTGCGCCCGACGCTCGCCGCCGCGCGCGCGGGCGCGACCGTCGCGCTCGCCAACAAGGAGAGCCTGGTCTGCGCCGGCCCTGCGCTCCTCGCGGCCGCCGAGGCCTCCGGCGGGCGCGTCATCCCGGTCGACTCGGAGCACTCGGCCATCTTCCAGGTGCTGACGCCCGAGGCGCGGGCGCGGGTGCGCCGGCTGATCCTCACCGCCTCGGGCGGCCCGTTCCGCACCTGGTCGCGCGAGCGCATGGCGGCCGCCACGCCGGCGGAGGCGGTGGCCCACCCCAACTGGAGCATGGGGGCCAAGATCAGCATCGACAGCGCCACCATGATGAACAAGGGGCTGGAGATGATCGAGGCCTCCTACCTCTTCGCCGCGCCGGAGGAGGAGATCGACGTGGTCGTGCACCCGCAGTCGGTGGTGCACAGCCTCGTCGAGTACCGCGACGGATCGACGCTGGCCCAGCTCGGCCCGCCCGACATGCGGGCCCCCATCGCCTGCGCCCTTGCCTGGCCCGAGCGGATCAGCTGGCCCGCTCCCCCTCTCGACCTGCCGGCCCTTGCCAGCCTTACCTTCGAGGCGCCCGACGAGGTGCGCTTCCCGGCGCTGCGCGTGGCGCGCGACTGCCTGCGTCGGGGCGGCCTCGCCCCCGCGGCCATGAACGCCGCGAACGAGGTGGCGGTGGCCGCGTTTCTGAACGGGGCGGCGGGCTTCCTCGACATCGCCGCAATCGTCGCCGAGACGCTGGACGCCATGGACGCCGGCGACGACCTCCGCACCCCCTCCAGCGATCCGCTGGACGCCGCCTTCGCGGTGGACGCGCGCGCGCGCGCCGTCGCTGTCGAGGCGACCCGACGCGTTTCGCGCGTGGGGGCCTGAGCCCCGGCCATGCTCGACGCCGTGCTCTACGTCGCGCCCTACCTCCTCGTTCTGACGGTGGTCGTCACCGTGCACGAGCTCGGCCACTTTCTCGTGGCGCGCGCCTTCGGCATCGCGGTGGACGTGTTCTCCATCGGCTTCGGCCCGACGCTCCTCTCCTGGCGCGACCGTTCGGGCGTCGAGTGGCGCGTGGCCGCCGTGCCGCTGGGCGGCTACGTCAAGTTCGCGGGCGACGCCGACCCCAGCTCCAGCGTGCCAGATGCGGCGACGGTGGACGCGCTTCGTCGCGAGGTGCGCGCGCGGGAGGGCGAGGGCGGCGAGCGCCGCTACTTCCACCTGCGCCCGGTGGGCGAGCGCGCGGCGGTCGCGGCCGCGGGGCCCGTCGCCAATTTCCTGTTCTCCGTCGTGCTGTTCGCCGCCCTCCTGTTCGGGCTGGGCGACGTCAAGACCGCGCCGCGGGTGCGCGGCGTGATCGCCGACAGCCCGGCCGCGCGGGCGGGCTTCCAAGTCGGCGACCTCGTCACCTCCGTCGACGGTCGGCCGGTGGACGACTTCGACCGCATCGTGCTGTTCGTGCAAGGCCATGCGGGCGAGCCCGTGCGCTTCGGCGTGCTGCGGGGCGCCGCCCCCGCACTGCAGCGCCTCGAGCTGACCGTCACGCCCCTACGCAAGCCGTACCGCGACCCCCTGACCGGCCAGAGCATGCAGGTGGGGACGGTCGGCTTGTACAATCCGCACCTTCCCGCGGACCAGGTGCGCGTGCGCTACACCCCCGTGCAGGCGGTGGCCGCGGGCGCGGGCCGCGTGGGCGAGATCGTGGGCTCCACGCTCGGCTACATGGGCCGGCTCGTGCGCGGGCTCGAGTCCGGCGACCAGCTGGGCGGACCGATCCGCATGGCGCAGGCCTCCCACGCCATCGCCGCCGAAGCCATGCACGGCCGCGCGTCGGCCGCCGGCCGGCTGGGCGCGGGGGCGCTCGCGCTCCTGTCGATGGCGGCGGTGATCTCGGTCGCTATCGGCTTCATGAACCTCCTGCCCATCCCGGTGCTGGATGGCGGACACCTCCTGTTCTACGCCTACGAGGCGCTGGCGCGACGTCCGGCTGCGGCGTCTGTGCAGGCCGCGGGCATGCGGCTGGGCCTTGTTCTCGTTCTCGCTTTGATGTTGTTCGCCACCTGGAACGATCTGCGGCAGCCCTTGCTGCGGATGCTGGGCGGCGCGCTCTCCTGACCCCGCCGGTATCGAGGTTGATGTTGAAGATCGGCGATCGCAGCGCCGCGCTGGCGTCCAGCGCGGCCTTCCTCCTGGCCACGACCGCCATCACCTCGCCTGCCTGGGCGCAGACGACGGGGGCGGCCGCCACCGGCGGGGCGGCCGCGACCTCGGGGCCGACGGTCGCCCAGCCTCCCGCCAGTTCGGTGGACGGCGTGGCCGTGCAGGGCGCGCCCACCACGCCGCCCACGGGCCCGGCGGCGTCCGCGCCG
This sequence comes from uncultured Caulobacteraceae bacterium, assembly GCA_964242625.1. GTDB lineage: Bacteria > Pseudomonadota > Alphaproteobacteria > Caulobacterales > Caulobacteraceae > JASLDZ01. The sequence continues at coordinate 350,880 of CAXTAO010000001.1, forward strand.
GCCACCACCGGGCCCACGGGTCTCGACAGCCGCGCCGAGACCGGCGCCTTCACCCAGCAAGCGGGCTCCACCGCCATGGGCTCCGCCTCGGGCTCGCCGCCTCCCGCCGCCGCCGACGGCGTGCCCCGGTCGGGGGTGCAGGCGGGGCCGCCGCCGCCCCCCGCGCCGACCCCCGAGCAGGCCAACGCCGGCGTGGGCGTGCCCTCGCCCGCCACAGCGCAGGCGCAGGCCGCCGCTGCGCCCCCCGCCAACGCCGCCGCCTACAGCGAGACGCGCACGGGCGTGGTCCGCCGCATCCTCGTGGAGGGCAACGAGCGCATCGAGAGCGCCACCATCGTCGCCTACCTGCCGATCGGCATCGGCGACACGGTCGACCCCGCGCGCCTCGACCTGGCGCTGAAGACCCTGCAGCGCACCGACCTCTTCTCCGACGAGCGCATCAGCCTGGACCCGGCCACCGGCGACCTCACCGTGCGCGTGGTGGAGAACCCGATCATCAACCAGGTGGTCTTCGAGGGGAACTCCGCCCTCGCCGACGACAAGCTGCGCGACGAGATCTCCATCCACCCGCGCGGCATCTTCACCAAGAGCCACGTGCTGGCCGACACCCAGCGGATCGTCGAACTGTACCGCCGGTCGGGCCGCATCTCGGCGACGGTCACGCCCAAGATCGTCAACCTGCCGCAGAAGCGCGTCGATCTCGTCTTCGAGATCATCGAGGGGCCGAAGACTGGCATCCTGCGGGTCAACTTCGACGGCAACAAGTCGTTCAGCGACAACGTTCTGCGCGACGTGGTCGTCACCAAGGAGAGTCGCTGGTATCGGTTCTTCTCGTCCAACGACAACTACGATCCCGACCGGATCGAGTATGACCGCGAGCAGCTGCGGAAGTACTACATCAACCGCGGCTATTACGACTTCCGCGTGCTGTCGTCGACGGCCGAGCTCTTGCCCGACCAGCGCAACTTCGTGATCACCTACGTGGTCGACGAAGGCGTCAAGTACCGCTTCGGCAAGCTCAACGTGAAGACCGACCTGAAGCGGCTGAACGCGGGGCTCCTGCGCGCCATCCTGCCGATCCGCGAGGGCCAGCTCTACCAGGCCGACCGCATCGAGGGCGCGGTCGACAACCTGACCTTCGCGGCGGGCGCGGCGGGCTTCGCCTTTGTCGACATCCGCCCGCGCCAGAACGCCGATCCCAAGACCCACCTCGTCAACATTGACTTCGACGTGCGCGAAGGTCCGCGCGTTTACGTCGAACGGATCGACGTGGTGGGCAACACCGCCACCCAGGACTACGTCATCCGCCGCGAGCTCTCGCTGGCGGAGGGCGACGCCTACAATCGCGTGCTGGTCGATCGCTCCAAGCTAGGCGTCAAGCGGCTGGACTTCTTCAAGACCGTCGACATCGACCAGCTGCCGGGCTCCGCGCCCGACCGCACGGCGCTGCGCGTCAAGGTGCAGGAGCAGCCGACCGGTCAGTTGAGCCTCGGCGCGGGCTATTCGTCGGTCGACAAGCTGCTGCTGGACGTGGGGATCGAGCAGAACAACTTCCGCGGCACCGGCCAGTCGGTCAGCCTGCGCGCTTCTGTGGGTTCGCTGCGCCAGCAGATCGACTTCCGCTTCACCGAGCCGCGCTTCGCCGGACGCAACATCCGCGCGGGCTTCGACCTGTTCTCTTACCGCTACGACTTCACCGACTACTCGGGCTTCGCCTCGGCATCATACGGCGGCACCTTGCGGGCAGGCTTCCCGATCAACCTAAACACCTATCTGCAGACACGCTACACCATCCACCAGGACAACGTGTCGGTGACGGCCGATCTGTGCGACAGCGGCACCGTCTCCATCACCATCTGCGACCAGCGCGGCGAGGCGTTCTACTCGACGGTCGGCTATACCCTCTCGGTCGACAAGCGGAACGACCCGCGCAGGGCCACGCGCGGCTTCAAGTTCGACCTGTCGCAGGATCTCGCGGGCGCCGGCGGCGATGTGCACTTCCTGAAGACCGAGGCGGATGCCTCGTTCTACCACGGCTTCTCCGCCAACTACATCCTGAGCGTGATCGGCACCGCCGGCTACATCCTGCCGTATGCGGGCGACTCGGTGCGCATCAACGATCGCTTTTACAAGGGCGGCGCGAGTTTCCGCGGCTTCGAGACCGCCGGCATCGGGCCGCGGGAGCTCGAGTTCGACGAGGCTCTGGGCGGCAACCTCTACGGCATCGGCACGATCGAGCTCACCTTCCCCAACTACCTGCCCGAGCAGTACGGCATCCGCACCGCGCTGTTCAGCGACTTCGGCACCGTGGGCCTCCTCGACAAGAGCGTGCTAAACACCGCCACCGCCGCCGACCAGATCAAGGACGACCTCGCGCTGCGGGCTTCGGCCGGCCTCAGCGTGTTCTGGACCTCGCCGCTCGGGCCGATCCGACTGGACTTCTCCAAGGTCCTGGCCAAGACAAGCTACGACCGCCCTGAAACCTTCCGCTTCTCAACCAACACGAGCTTCTGAGACCTCAATGAACCGCATCCTCACCGGCGCCAGCGTCGCCGTCCTGTCGTTCGCGCTCGCGGGCGGCGCCTTCGCCCAGGCGCGCCGCGTCGCGCCCGCCCGCGCCGCCACTCCGGCTCCGGCCGCCGCCGCGCCCTCGGCGCCCAACGTCACCCACGGGCCGCCGATCGCCGGCGTGTGCGTCTTCTCGCAGCAGAGCGCGGTGGGCGCGTCGGCCGCCGGTCGCGCCGCCAACACGCGCCTGCAGCAGCTGACCGCCCAGGTGAAGGCCGAGCTGCAGCCCCGCGAGACCTCGCTGCAGGCCGACATCCGCACCTTCCAGACCCAGCGCGCCACCCTGACCGCCGATGCGCGCACCAAGCAGGAGCAGGCGCTGAGCGCGCGCGCCCAGGAGCTGCAGACGCTGGAGCGCACCCGCACCCAGCAGCTGGAGCAGACCCGCGCCAAGGCGATCGGCCAGATCTCCGACCGGCTCACGCCCATCGTGCAGCAGGTCTACCAGGGTCGCGGCTGCTCCATGCTCCTGAACGGCGACAGCGCGGTGTTCGTGGCCAACCCGGCCATGGACGTGACGCCCCAGGTCGTCCAGCAGCTCAACACCCAGCTGCCCACGCTGAGCTTCGACCTCAGCCCGCCCGCCCCGGCCGGCGCCCAGTAAGCGGGCCGGCGTGCCGGATCCGCGCTTCTACCTCTCGACGGGCCCGCGCACCGCGGGCGAGCTCGCGCGCGTCTGCGGGGCCGAGCTCGCCTCCGCGGAGCACGATGCGCGCCCCATCCGCGGGGCCGCGCCGCTCGACCGCGCCACGGCCGAGGACGTGGGCTTCCTGCACGACCGCCGCTATGTGGCCGACCTGCGCGCCACTGCGGCGGGAGCGGTGTTCGTGGCGCCCGCCCAGGCCGAGGCCGCCCCTGCCGGCTGCGCGTGCCTCCTCACGCCCGAGCCGCTCGTGGCCTACGCCCGCGCGGCGGCGGCGCTGCACCGCCCACGCGTGCACGGGGCGGACAAGCCCGCGGTGCATCCCGAGGCGGAGCTGGAGGACGACGTCGAGCTCGCGCCGGGCGTGGTGATCGGGCCGGGCGCGAGAGTGGGGCGCGGCACGGTGATCGGCCCGCACGCGGTGATCGGCCCCGGCGTGCAGGTCGGGCGCGACTGCCGCGTCGGCGCGCACGTGGTGATCGGCTTCGCGTTGATTGGCGACCGCGTGCGCATTCTCTCGGGCGCGGTGGTGGGCGAGGAGGGCTTCGGCGTCGCCGGCGGGCGCGAGGGCGCGGTCGACGTGCCGCAGCTCGGTCGCGTCATCCTGCAGGACGCGGTGACGGTCGGCGCCAACGCCTGCATCGACCGTGGCGCGTGGGAGGACACGGTCGTGGGCGAGAACACCAAGATCGATAACCTCGTGCAGGTGGCGCACAACGTGACTCTGGGGCGCAACTGCGTTCTCGCCGCGCATACGGGCATCTCGGGCAGCTGCGACATCGGAGACGGCGTCATGTTCGGCGGCCGCGCCGGCATCGCCGACCACCTGACGATCGGGGCCGGCGCCAAGATCGCCGCCGCCGCGGGCGTGATGAAGGACGTGCCGCCCGGCCAGATCTACTGCGGCTCGCCCGCGCGCCCTCTGCGACGGTTCATGCGCGAGACCGCCTGGCTGGCGCGCCAGGCCAAGGATCGCGAGGACCTGCGATGACGACGCCGGGGGGCGACGGGGTGGCTCACGACGCCGAGAAGACCGACGTCGAGGCGGCGGCGCCTGCCGTGCACAAGCACGCCGGCCCCGGCGCGGCGCGGCCGGGCGACTATGCGCCGCTGGTCGAGATGGCTGAGATCCTGCGGCGCATCCCGCACCGCTATCCCTTCCTCCTGGTCGACCGGGCGGAGGAGTATCGCGCCTTCCAATCGATCACGGGCGTCAAGTGCGTGACGGTGAACGAGCCCTATTTCGTGGGCCACTTCCCCGACAACCCGGTGATGCCGGGCGTCCTGATCTGCGAGGCCATGGCCCAGACGGGCGCCGTGCTCATGTCGAAGTCGCTGAACGCCGACGTCGAGGGCAAGACCATCCTCTTCATGTCGATCGACGACGCGCGCTTCCGCCTGCCGGTGAAGCCCGGCGATGTGCTGCAGATGAAGGTCGAGGTGCTGCGCTACCGGGGCGACGTCTTCAAGTTTCGCGGCCAGGCGTACGTCGGCGAGAAGCTGGCCGCCCAGGCCGAGTTCGCCGCCATGGTGGTGCCGACCCGCTGATGCCGCGCGTCCACCCGACAGCGTTGGTCGATCCGGCGGCTCAGCTGGCCGACGACGTGGAGGTCGGGCCCTTCTGCGTGGTGGGGCCGGACGTGCGGATCGGCGCGCGCTCGCGCCTCCTGGCGCACGTGATCGTGGAGGGCGCCACCACGCTCGGCGCCGACTGCGTGGTGCACGGGTTCTCGGTGATCGGCGGCCCGCCCCAGCACCTCGGCCATCGCGGCGAGCCGACGCGGCTCGAGATCGGCGACCGCAACGTGATCCGCGAGCAGGTGACCTTCAACACCGGCACGGCGAACGGCCGCGGCGTCACCCGGGTGGGCTCGGACGGCTTCTTCATGGCCGAGGCGCACGTCGCGCACGACTGCGTGGTGGGCGATCACGTGGTCATGGCCAAGGGCGCGACGCTGGGCGGCCACGTGCTCGTGGGCGACTATGTGTTCATGGGCGGGCTGGCGGCGGTGCACCAGTTCTCCCGCGTGGGCCGCTACGCCTTCATCGGCGGGCTGGCGGCGGTGACCAAGGACGTGATCCCCTACGGCTCGGTCTGGGGCAACCACGCGCACCTGGAAGGGCTGAACCTCGTGGGGCTCAAGCGCCGGGGCTTCGCGCGCGAGGCGATCTCCAACCTTCGCTCCGCCTACCGCCTCCTGTTCGGGCCGGAGGGCGCCTTCGCCGAGCGGCTGGAGGACACCGGACGCACCTTCGGCCAAACGCCGGAAGTGATGGAGATCGTCGACTTCATCCGCGCCGACGCCACACGCCCGCTCTGCCTGCCGGCGCTGGCCTGAGGTTGCGGTGGCCGGCGCGCTCGGCCTGATCGCGGGGGGAGGGGCGCTCCCCGCGGCGCTCGCCGCGCGATGCGTAGCGGCGGGGCGGTCCGTGTTCGTGGTTCGGCTGCGCGGCATGGCAGACGCGGCGGCGCTCGCGCAGTACCCGGGCGGGGACGCTGGCCTCGCCGAGCTCGGCCGCACCATAGAACTACTGCGCGGGGCGGGGTGCGCCAGCGTCTGCTTCGCCGGCGTCGTGGCGCGGCCCGACTTCGCCGCCCTGAAGCCCGACTGGCGCGCCCTGCGCGAGCTCCCGGCGGTGATCGCCGCCGCGCGCCGAGGCGACGACGCCCTCCTGCGGGCGGTGCTCGAGGTGTTCCGCCGCGAGGGTTTCGCCATCGAGGGCGCCCACGAGGTCGACAGGGCGCTCACCTTGCCCGAGGGGCCGCTCGGCCGCCTCCCGTTCCCGCCCGAGCACGCCGAGGACGCCGACCACGCGCTGCGGATCGCGCGCGCGATGGGCGCGCTCGACATCGGCCAGGGCGCGGTGGTCGCGCGCGGCCTAGTCCTGGCCGTCGAGGCGCAGGAGGGCACCGACGCTCTCCTCGGCCGGGTCGCCGCCCTGCCCGCCGCGCTGCGGGGCGCGATCGGAGCCCCCTGCGGCGTGCTGGCCAAGGCGCCCAAGCCGATCCAGGAGCGGCGCGTCGACCTGCCGACGCTCGGCGTGCCCACGCTGGAAGCGGCGCACGCCGCCGGCCTCGCGGGCGTGGTCGGCGAGGCGGGGGCGGTGCTCGTGATCGACCGCGAGGCGGTCGTGCGGGCGGCCGACCGGCTGGGCGTCTTCGTCGTGGGACTGGCCCCCGCGCCCGGCGGCGACGTCGCCCCGTGATGGCCCCGTGACGGGAACGCCCGAGCGGCCGCTCACCCTCATGCTCGTGGCCGCGGAGGCGAGCGGGGACGCGCTCGGGGCGGCGCTCGCGGCCGCGCTGCGCGCGCGCCTCGGCGCGGAGGCCGTCCGCTTCGTGGGCGTGGGCGGTCCGCGCATGGCGGCGGAGGGCGTCGTGAGCCCGTTCGACATCGCCGAGCTCTCCGTCTTGGGGTTCGCCGAGGGGCTGGCCGCTTATCCCCGCGTGGTGCGACGCGCGGACGAGGCCGCCGCGCTCGCCCTGCGCGAGCGGCCCGATGCGGCCGTCCTGATCGACAGCTGGGGCTTCACCCTGCGCGTCGCCCAGCGGCTGCGCCGGCGGCTGCCCGGCCTGCCGCTGGTCAAGTACGTCGGGCCCCAGGTCTGGGCGTCGCGGCCGGGGCGGGCGCGCACGCTGGCGGCGACGGTCGACCACCTCCTTGCGCTGCACCCCTTCGACGCGCCCTTCTTCGAACGCGCGGGGCTCTCGACGACGGTGGTGGGGTCGCCCGTGATGGCGCGCAGCTTCGCGCACGCCTCCGGGGCGCGCTTCCGCGAGGCGCAGGGGATCGCGGCGGAGGCGCCCGTACTCCTAGTCTTGCCCGGCAGCCGGCCGGGCGAGGTGCGCCGGCTCGCGCCCGTGTTCGGCGGGGCGGTGCGCCGGCTGAAGGCCGAGCGTCCGCGGCTGGAGGTGGTCGTGCCCGTGGTGGCGACCGTGGCCGCCCTCGTCGGCGAGGCGACGCGGGGGTGGGACGTCGGCGCGCGCCTTGTGACGGAAGAGGCCGCCAAGGACGACGCTCTCCTGGCCGGCACGGTTGCGCTCGCGTGCTCGGGCACCGCCACGACCGAACTGGCGCTGACGGGCGCGCCGGTGGTGGTGGCCTATCGTCTCGGGCCGATCACGCACGCCCTGGCGCGAGTGATCGTGACCACGCGCTGGGCCTCGCTCGTCAACGTGGCCGCCGGCCGGGAGGTCATGCCCGAGTTCATCCAGGGCGCCGCGACCCCCCAGGCGCTGGCCCGCGCTATCGGCGCGCGGCTGGACGATCCCGCACTCCGCGCGCGGCAGGTCGCCGCGCAGAATGCGGCGCTCGCGACCATGGGCCGGGGCGAGGGCGACCCTTCCGACCGGGCCGCCCTCGCCGTCATCGAGGTGCTGCGGGCGCGCGGCGTGCTCGCGCCCGGCTGAGCGTCAGCCGCGCGTGTCGATTGGCGTGAAGTCGCGCTGGGCGGGTCCGGTGTAGAGCTGGCGCGGACGGCCGATCTTCTGCGACGGGTCCTCGATCATCTCCTTCCACTGCGCGATCCAGCCCACCGTGCGCGCCAGGGCGAACAGCACGGTGAACATCTCGCTCGGGAAGCCCATCGCGCTCAGCGTGATGCCCGAGTAGAAGTCGACGTTGGGATACAGCTTGCGCTCGACGAAGTAGGGGTCATTCAGCGCGATCTGCTCCAGTTCGAGCGCGACTTTCATCAGCGGATCGTCGTGCTTGCCGAGCGCGTCGAGCACCTCGTGCGCGGTCTGCTGCATGACCTTGGCGCGGGGGTCGTAGTTCTTGTAGACGCGGTGCCCAAAGCCCATCAGCCGGCGCTCACGGTTCTTCACGCCCTCGACGTAGGCGGGGATCTTGTCGACCGTGCCGATCTCGCGGAGCATGTTGAGCGCCTCCTCGTTGGCGCCCCCGTGGCTCGGTCCCCACAGGCAGGCGATCCCCGCCGCGATGCACGCGAACGGGTTCGCTCCCGAGGAGCCGGCCAGTCGAACCGTCGACGTCGAGGCGTTCTGCTCGTGGTCGGCGTGCAGGATGAAGATGCGGTCCATGGCGCGCGCCAGGACGGGGTTGATCTTGTATTCCTCCGCCGGCACGGCGAAAGCCATGCGCAGGAAGTTTTCGGTGTAGTTGAGGTTGTTGTCGGGGTAGACGAAAGGCTGGCCAATCGAATACTTGAACGCACGCGCGGCGATGGTCGGCATCTTGGCGATCAGGCGGATGGCCGAGATCTCGCGCTGCTGCAGGTCCTGTACGTTGGCGCTGTCGTAGTAGAAGGCCGAGAGCGCGCCCACCGCGCCCACCATGATCGCCATCGGGTGCGCGTCCGAGCGGAAGCCCGTGAAGAAGCGGTCGAACTGCGAGTGGAGCATGGTGTGCATGGTCACCGTGTGCTCGAAATCGGAGAACTCGGCGGCGGTGGGCAGCTCGCCGTGCAAGAGGAGGTGGCACACCTCCAAGAAGCTCGACTGCTCGGCCAACTGGTCGATCGGATATCCGCGGTAGAGCAGGACGCCCTTGTCGCCGTCGATGAAGGTGATCTGGCTCTCGCACGCCGCGGTGGAGGTGAAGCCGGGATCGTAGGTGAAGCTGTCGGTCGCGGCGTAGAGCTTGCGGATATCGACCACGTCGGGGCCGAGCGTGCCCTTGAGCACGGGCAGCTCCACGCGCTGGCCCGCGACCTCCACCGTGGCGGAGCCATTGGGCGCGGCCTTGTTCTCCATGGGCATGTACTCTCCGGGCCGCAGGGGAGGGCGGCTATGCTGCGCTGCGTTATAGTCGTTCAGGAGCCGGCGGAAAGGGCGTCGGCCAGACGCCCGAGCGCCTCGTCTCGGCCCAAAGCGGCGAGGCCCGAGGCGAGGTCGGGCACGGGCGCTCCGCCGCCGAGCGCGGCCCGCAGCGCCGCGCCGAACTTGCCGATCCCCACACCTTCGGAGGCCGCAAACGCACGAATCGCCGGCTCGAGCTCGGCGGGGGTCCAAGCGCCGGCGTAGGTTTCCAGCGCCGCGCGCAGCCGGGCCAACCGATCGCGCGCCTCCTCGGTCAGGAGCGCCTGCGCCTTGGCGTCGAGCGCGAGCGGGCGGCGGGCCGTGGCGAAGGCGGTCAGGTCGGCCAGCTGCAGCACGGTCTGCGCGCCGTCGCGCACGAGCGGGACGGTGCGCGCCAGCCGCGCAAGCGCCTCGCCGTCGAGCCCGGGCCCGCGCGCCGCGTGCGCATGGGCGGCCAGCGCGGTCACCCGGTGGAGGTCGGCGGCGCGGAGGTAGTGCTGGTTGATGAAGTTGAGCTTGGGCCAGTCGAGCCGGGCGGGGGCCTTGACCACGTCGGCCACGTCGAACCAGGCGGCGGCCTGCGCGTCCGAGAAGATCTCGTCGTCGCCGTGGCCCCAGCCCAGCCGCGCCAGATAGTTGCGCATGGCCTCGGGCAGGTAGCCCATGTCGCGGAACTCGCCGACCGCCTGGGCGCCGTGGCGCTTGGAGAGCTTGGCGCCGTCCGGCCCGTGGATCAGCGGGATGTGGGCGAAGGCGGGCAGGTCCCAGTCCAGCCCCCTGTAGATCAGCGTCTGCCGCGCCGCGTTGGAGAGGTGGTCGTCGCCGCGGATCACGTGGGTGACGCCCATGTCGTGGTCGTCGACCACCACGGCCAGGTTGTAGGTGGGCGTCCCGTCCGAGCGCAGCAGCACGAGGTCGTCGAGTTCGGCGTTGCGGAAGGTGACCGGCCCCTTGACCAGGTCGTCGACGATCGTCTCGCCGTCGATCGGCGCGCGCAGGCGCACGGTGAAGGGGGCGTCCACGGGGGCCTCGTCGGGATCGCGGTCGCGCCAGGGCGAGCGGACGACGCGCCCCTCCGCCCGCGCGCGCTCGCGCTCGGCCGCGCCTTCTTCGGGCGAGCTCCAGTCGCGGTAGGCGCCGCCGCGCGCCAGGAGCGCCTGGGCGGCCTCGACGTGGCGCGGCGCGCGCTCCGCCTGGAACACGGGCGGCCGATCGGGCTCGAGCCCCAGCCAGCTCAGCCCGTCGAAGATCACTTCGACGTTCTCAGGGGTGGAGCGCGCGCGGTCGGTGTCCTCCACCCGCACGAGGTAGGTCCCGCCGTGATGGCGCGCATAAAGGAGGTTGAACAGCGCCGTCCGCGCGGTGCCAATGTGCATGGAGCCGGTGGGCGAGGGCGCGATGCGCGTCACCACGGGCCGGGGAGCGGACGGGGGCGCTGACGGGGGCGTGTCGGGGCGGTCGGTCATAGGTGTCGGGGGCGGCGTGGGGGCTGGCGCGGCGTCGGGCTGGGCGGGGCTGCGCCACGGCCGGGCGCGCGCTCATAGCACGGGGCCGCCGCGCGCCAAGCTCGCCGCCCGCATCTGGGCCGCGGCGCGGGCGGAGGCCGCCGCCCAGTCGGAGCGCTGGTTCCTGTGGGCGCCCGTGGCGGCGGGCGCGGGGGCGGCGCTCTATGTCGTCCTGCCGCGCGAGCCCCTCTTGTGGACGGGGCTGGCGCTGGCGGGCGGGGCGCTGGCGCTGGCCGTCGCGGCCCAGCGCTGGGGTCGGTCCCAGGCGCTGGCGACCGCGGCGGCGCTCCTGGCGTTCGGCGCGGCCGGCTTCGCCGTGGGCGTGGTCAAGACACGGCTGGTGGCCGCGCCGCTCGCCCCCGCCTCGCGACACGCCGTGCGGGTGGAGGGCTGGGTGGTCGACGTGGTCTCCGCCGACGCCTCACGCGAGCGGGTGCTCGTGGCCCCCGTGCGCCTGGGCGGCCTCTCCCCCGAGGCGACGCCGGCCCTGGTTCGCATCAGCCTGCGCGGCGGGGCGCTCGCGGCCCCGGGAAGCCCGGTGCGCGTGCTGGCGATCATGGGTCCGCCGCCGCCGCCCGCCGCGCCCGGCGCCTACGACTTCGCGCGCGACGCCTGGTTCTCGGGGATCGGCGGGTCGGGGCTGGCGCTGCGCGCGCCCGAGCCCGCGCGCCTGCCGCCGCCGCCGCTCGCGCTCCGCGCCGAGCTCGCCCTCAACGCCGCGCGCTGGGGTCTGGCGGAGAAGCTGGTCGCACGGCTCGGCCCCCGGCGCGGCGGGCTGGCGGCGGCGCTCGTCACCGGCCACCAGGCCTGGCTCGACCCCGACGACGTGCAGGCGATGCGCGACTCCGGCCTGGCGCACATCCTGTCGATCTCGGGCGTGCACATGGCCATCGTGGGCGGCTTCGTGTTCGCGGGCGTGCGGCTCCTGGCGGCGGCGTGGCCGTGGCTCGCGCTGCGCGTCTCGGCCAAGAAGCTGGCGGCGGCGACGGGGCTGGTGGCGGTGTGCGGCTACCTCGTGCTGGCGGGGGCGCCTGCGCCCGCGGTGCGCTCGGCGGTGACGGCGGGCATCGCCTTCACAGCCATACTGCTCGACCGTCGGGCGTTGACTCTGCACAGCCTGGCGCTCGCGGCGCTCCTGATCCTCGCGGTCCAGCCGGAGGCCATCGCCCAGCCCGGCTTCGAGATGAGCTTCGCCGCGACCGCCGCCCTCCTGGCGCTCGCCGAGGTCTGGCCACACGCGCCCAAGCCCGTGGGGCCCTGGCCGGTGCGACTCGTCCAGCACGTCAAAGATGGGCTCGTCGCCGGTGCGGCGGTGAGCCTCGTCGCGGGCCTCGCCACCGATCCGTTCGCCATCCAGCACTTCAACCGCATCACGCTGTGGGGCCTGCCGGCGAACGTCGCGACCGAGCTCCTGAGCTCGTTCGTGATCATGCCCGCGCTGGCGCTCGGGGCGATGCTCGAGACCGTGGGGATGGGCGGCGCGCCCTTGTCGGTCGCTGGCTGGGGGCTCGACGCGCTGACGGTGGTCGCGCGGGTGTTCGCCCACGCGCCGCACGCGGTGGCGATGTGGCCGAGCGCGCCCGCCGTCGCCCTGCCGGTGAGTGCGCTGGGCCTCCTCGTCATGTGCCTGTGGCGGGGGCGAGGGCGCTGGCTCGGCGCGCCGCTCTTCGTCGCGGTCTGGCTGTGGCCGCGCACCCCACCGCCCGACCTGTGGATCGCGCCGGACGGGGCCAACCTCGCCGTGGCGACGGCGGGCCCGCACCGGCAGGCCGTCCTGATGCGTCCGCGCTCCCAGCGCTTCGCCTTCGAGCTCTGGGCCAAGCGGCGCGGCTACGCCTTCGATCCCGCGGGCGAGGAGGCGCAGGCCTCCGCCGACGTGCGCTTCAGCTGCAAGCGGTCGGCCTGCACGCCCGTGGATGGCGGGGCGACGCCGGTGGCCGCCTGGTTCGGCCTGCGGGCCCCCGACGCCCAGGCCGTGGACGCACTGTGCGCGGCGGCTCCCGTGGTGGTGCTTCGCACGGGCGCCGTGCCGCCCCTCGCCGACGCGCCCCGTTGCCGCGGGCGGGTGGTGCTCGACGAGGACGACCTCGCCCGCGGCGGCTCCCCGGAGCTCTGGCGCGCGCGGGGCGGCTGGCGCGTGCTCTGGGCCGAGGCGGTGCGCGGCGACCGGCCGTGGACCGCCGGCGGAGGCCCCGACGATGGGAGCTAGTGGTAGCGGCGTATGAGCCCCACGAGCCGGCCCTGCACCGCCACCTGGTCGGGGGCGTAGATGCGCGTCTCGTAGCGGGGGTTGGCGGGCACGAGCGCGATGGAGCCGCCCTTCTTCTGCAGGCGCTTCAGCGTAGCCTCCTCGCCGTGGGTCAGCGCCACGACGATCTCGCCCGAGTTGGCGCTGTCGCCCTTCCGGATCACCACGAAATCGCCGTCGAGTATGCCGGCCTCGATCATCGAGTCGCCCTGCACCTCCAGCACGTAGTGTTCGCCGCCGCCCAGCATGCCCTCGGGCACGGCGATGCGGTCGCGCTCATGCTGGATGGCGTCGATCGGGGTGCCCGCTGCGATCCGGCCAAGGATGGGGAGGTCGCGCGCGTCGTTGGCCGCGGCCGGCGCGTCGGCGCGCACGGGCGAGGGGTTCTCGATCAACCGCGGCCGGAACGGGGTGCGCGGGCCGGAGGCGGCGGGCGCGCCCGCCTGCTCGGGCATCTTCACGACCTCAAGGGCGCGGGCGCGGTGCGCCAGGCGGCGCAGGAAGCCGCGCTCCTCCAGGGCGGTGATCAGCCGGTGGATGCCCGACTTGGATGCGAGGTCCAGCGCGTCCTTCATCTCGTCGAACGAGGGGCTGACGCCCGTCTCCTTGATCCGGCGATGAATGAACATCAGGAGCTCGTGCTGCTTGCGCGTCAGCATCGCCGGGAGACCTCGCATCGAATCAGGCGGGAACAGTCCGCGAACCCGCGTCGGTGTTCTGTAAGTGTTCCTTGCTAACGTCAAGTGAAGCTGTGAGACGCGATGTCGGCCTTGCGGCCGGCGCTGCGCGCTGCGCCGCCGTGCTCGGTCGCGTCAAGGGACGCTTCGCGCTCCGCCCTCGACCCGCCCTCCGCTCGACGGCTGACCGTGGGCGTCGGGACGCGGGGCGTTCCTCCTCACTAGTTCGACAACGCCTCCGGCGGGTCGAACACAGGGCTGTGACGCGGGCCGCAGGCCTAAGTCGAACTATCAAAAAGGGACGCCCCGCGTCCCGACGCCCCCGCGTCAGCCGTCGAGCGGAGGGCGGGTCAAGGCCGAGCGAAGCGAAGCCTGCGAAGCAGGTCGCCTTGACGCGACCGAGCACGGCGGCACGCGCGCAGCGCCCGCCGCCAGGCGGACATCGCCGCCGCCAAGCGCCCTCACCCCCCCAATAGCTCGCGCGTCGCCTCCGCCACGTCGTCCCGCCGCATCAGGCTCTCGCCGACCAGCATGGCTCCCGCCCCGCCCCGCGCGATCCGGGCGGCGTCGCCGGCGGTAAGGATCCCGCTCTCGCCCACCAAGAGCGCCCCCGGCGGCGCGAGCGGGGCCAGCCGGTCGAACACGGCCAGGTCCACGTGGAAGGAGCGGAGGTCGCGCGTATTGATCCCGACGAGCGTGGCCCCGAGCCGCGCCGCGCGCGCCATCTCCGCCTCGTCGTGCACCTCGACCAGCGCGTCCATGCGCCAGCGGCGCGCCTCGGCCATGAGGGCGCCCGCGAGCACGTCGTCCACCATGGCCATGATGACCAGCACGGCGTCGGCGCCCAGCGCCCGGCTCTCCACCACCTGCCAGGGGTCGACCAGGAACTCCTTGCGCAGGACGGGCAGGCCCGCCGCCTCGCGCGCCTGCGCCAGGAAGGCGTCGTCGCCGCCGAAGCTCGGGCCGTCGGTCAGGACCGACAGGCACGCCGCCCCGCCGTCGCGGTAGGCGCGGGCGAGCGCTGGTGGGTCGAAGTCGGCGCGGATCAGCCCCTTGGAGGGGCTGGCGCGCTTGATCTCGGCGATCAGCGCGGGGCGGCCGGGCCGGGCGGCGGCGTGCAGCGCGGCGGCGAAGGGCCGGGGTGAGGGCGCCCGCTCGGCAGCGCGCGCAATGGCGTCCGCGTCGCGTTCGGCGCGGCGCGCCGAAACCTCCTCGCGCTTGTAGGCGGCGATGCGGGCGAGGACGTCGGGCGGGCTCGCGGCGGTGGAACTCAAGAGATCTCCTGCGAGAGCGCGACCATGCGATCCAGCGCGCGGCGCGCAGACCCGTCGTCGAGGGCCGTGCGGGCGAAGCGCGCGCCCGCGGCCAGGTCGTCGGCGCGGCCGGCGACGAGGAAGCCTGCGGCGGCGTTCAGCACGACCACCTCGCGATAGGCGCCCTCGCGCCCGTCGAGCAGCGCCCGCAGCGCCGCCGCGTTGGCCTGCGCATCGCCGCCGCGCAGCGCCTCGGAGGGCGCGGGGGCGACCTCCGCGTCGGCCGGCGTGACGGTGAAACGCCGCACCGCCCCACAGCGCCATTCGGCCACCTCCGTCGGCCCGGAGAGCGCCAGCTCGTCGAGGCCCTGGCCGTGGACCACCCAGGCGTGCTCGGCCCCGAGCGCGCCCAGCACCTCGGCCATCAGCTCCAGCCGGGCTGGATCGTACACGCCCACGACCTGCCGGCGCGCGCGCGCCGGGTTGGCCAGCGGGCCCAGGAGGTTGAACAGGGTGCGGAAGCCCAGCTCGCTCCGCACGGGCGCGACGTGGCGCATCGCCGGGTTCCAGGCGGGGGCGTAGAGGAACCCCACGCCCGCCTCGGCGATCTGTCGGCGCACGACGGCGGCGGGGAGCTCGATCCGCGCGCCCAGCGCTTGCAGCACCTCGGCCGATCCCGAGCGGGATGAGACGGCGCGCCCGCCGTGCTTGGCCACCTTCACCCCGCCCCCCGCCAGCACGAAGGCCGCGGCGGTGGATATGTTGAGCGTGTGCAGGCCGTCGCCGCCCGTGCCGCAGGTGTCGACCACCTCGCAGCCGGGGTCGAAGGGGGTGGCGGCGTCGCGCAGCGCGCGGGCGCAGGCGGCGACCTCCTCCGGCGTTTCCCCGCGCAGCCGCAGCGCGGTGAGCGCCGAGGCGAGCTGAGCGGCGGTGGCCTCGCCGCGCAGGACGGCGTCGAACAACGCGCGCGCGTCCTCAGCATCCAGCGTCTCGCCCGCGCTCAGACGCGCGAGGAGGGGCTTGAGCGCCTCGGCCACGGACGCGACCGCTCAGGCCGCGCGGGCGGCGGCGTCGCCCCGCGCGACGCGCGCCAGCCGCAGGAAGCCGTCGAGGATCGCGTGGCCGTCGCGGGTGGCGTAGCTCTCCGGGTGGAACTGCACGCCGTGGATCGGGCGGGTGCGGTGGGCGAGGCCCATGATCTCGCCGTCCTCGGTCCAAGCGGTGACCTCGAGCTCGGCGGGCAGGCCGTCGCGCTCGACCGCGAGCGAGTGGTAGCGGGCGGCCTCGAAGGGGTCCGGCAGCCTCGCGAACACGCTCGCGCCCGCGTGGCGGATCGGGCTCGTCTTGCCGTGCATCAGCGTCTTGGCGCGCACGACCTGGCCGCCGAACGCTTGGCCGATGGCTTGGTGGCCGAGGCAGACGCCGAGGATCGGCAGGTGAGCGGGGGCGCGGCGGATCAGCTCCAGCGTAATCCCCGCGCCGTCGGGCGCGCAGGGCCCGGGCGAGAGCAACACTGCATCCGGAGCCATCGCCAGCGCCTCGTCCACCGTGACCTGGTCGTTGCGCCGCACGAGCGTGCGCGCCCCCAGCTCGCCCAGGTGGTGGACGAGGTTGAAGGTGAAGCTGTCGTAGTTGTCGACGACGAGGATCATGCGTCCCGCGTCTTAGCGGCGAGGCGACGCTCGCGCCATGCGCCACGCGGCGTTAACACGGGCGCGGGCAGGGTGGCGGGCATGTCGCGAGCTCCGCCGTCCACGTCCGACGCAGCCCTCTATCGGGCCCGGCGCACGTTGGCCCCGCGTCCGCGGGCGGCCGCTCCGGCCATTGCGCTGCTCGGCGCGGCGGCGCTCCTCGCAGTGAGCGGGGCGGGCGCGGCGGCGGCGGTGATCTTCGGCGCGGGCGGTATGGGCGCCGCGGGCGCGCCCGCGGCCGCCGTGCGGCTGCAGACGCCCGCGCGCTAGCGTTCGAAGCGCCAGGCCTCGGCGGCGGCGCGAGCGAGCGCGCGCGACTTGTGCAGCGTCTCCTCGTACTCGGCGTCGGGATCGCTGTCGGCCACCACACCGCCCCCGGCCTGCACGTGCACCTGGCCGTCCTTGAAGAGCGCGGTCCGCAGCACGATGCAGGTGTCGACCTCGCCTGCCGCCGAGATGTAGCCTGCCGCCCCGCCGTAGCCCACGCCGCGCTTCACGCTCTCAAGCTCGTCGATGATCTGCATGGCGCGCACCTTGGGCGCGCCGGAGAGCGTGCCGGCGGGCAGGGCGCGCAGGATCACGTCCACGGGGTCGAGGGGCCGGTCGGCGCGGCCCTCGACGTTGGACACGATGTGCATGACGGTCGAGTAGCGCTCGATGGCGAAGCTCTCCGTCACGCGCACCACCGCCCCCTCCTGGGCGATGTTGGCCCCGTCCTCGCCCAACCTGAGCGCGCGGGCTACGTCGTTGCGGCCGAGGTCCAGGAGCATGAGGTGCTCGGCGCGCTCCTTGGGGTCGGCCAGGAGCTCCTGCTCCAGCTCGGCGTCGCGCGCGGGGGTGTCGCCGCGCGGGCGGGTGCCGGCGATGGGGCGGATGGTGACGCGCCCGTCACGGTAGCGCACCAGGATCTCGGGGCTCGACCCCGCCAGCTGGAAGCCGCCGAGCTCGAGGAAGTAGAGGAAGGGCGAGGGGTTGAGCCGCCGCAGCGCGCGGTAGAAGGCGAACGGGTCGCCGTCGTAGGCGCCCGAGAAGCGTTGGGACGGCACCACCTGGAAGATGTCGCCCGCCTCGATGTATCGCCGCGCGCGCTCAACCATCTCCCCGTAGGCGATTCGAGACGTGGGCGAGGCGAGGCGAGGCGGCTCGGCCGGCGCGTGAGGTGTGCGTGCGGGCGGCAGGGGAGCGGCGAGTTCGGCCCGGGCCTGCTCGAGGCGTGCGCGGGCGTCGGCGTACGCGCACTCGGGGTCTTTCGACGCGCCCGGCTGCGCGACGGTGGCCAGCACGATCTCGCCGTGCACGTTGTCGAGCATGGCCACGAGGCGCGGCCGCATCATCACCGCATCCGGCAGGTGCAGGGGGTCGGGGTTGGGCGCGCCCAGCGGCTCCAGCCAGCGCACCGCGTCGTAGCCCAAGACGCCGAACAGCCCGGCCGCCATCGGCGGCAGCTCCGGCGGGATGGGCACCCGCGCGTCGGTCACCGCGCGGCGCAGCGACTCGACGGGCGGGCCTTCCTCCGGGGCGAAGCGGCCGGCCGCCACCGCCGCCGCTCCCCGCGCGACCTCCGCCCGGCCGCCCTGGGCGCGCCACACGAGGTCGGGATCGCGCACCACCATGGAGTAGCGGCCGCGCCAGGCCCCGCCTTCCACCGACTCGAACAGGCCCGCGTAGCGCCGTCCCGCGCCGAGCTTCAAAAAGGCGGAGACGGGCGTCTCGAGATCGTCCACCAACCGCGTCCAGACCAGCTGGGCCTCGCCGCGGGCGTGGGCGGCGACAAACGCCTCGGGTGTGGGAGAGACGACGTCGAGCGGACGCGGGCTCACGAGCGCGCCGGCGCGCCGGTCGTAGCCGGGGCCGGAGGCGCGTCGACGCCGATCGCCTTGCGGGCCAGGGCGGGGTTGGTGCGGGGCCGGATGCGGGCCGCCGCCGCGATCCGCGCGCGCCCGGCGAGCTCCTGGTCGAGCGCGAGCGTCGCCTGGGCGCGCACGGGCTGCGCCGCCTGCGCCAGCGCCGCGGCCGGCGGCGTGCGCACGCCGTCGAGCCGCACCACCGCCATGCCGTTGGCCTGCACCTCCGGCGCGACCTGCACCTGACCGGACTTGGCCCCGAACACGGCGCCCAGGAAGCGCTGGCCGTAGGTCTGCACGGCGGCCTGGTCGTCGCGCGCGATCACCACGCGCTGCACGGCGAGGCCGGCCGACGCCGCCACCGCCTCGAGCTTCTCCCCGTGGGTCACCCGGTCGGCCAGCGCCTGCGCCCGGTCGGTCAGCGCCTTGCCGATGGCCTGCATCACGATCTGGCGCGAGAGCGGCGCGCGCACCTCGTCCAGCGTCAGGGGGGCGGCAGGCAGCGCCTTGTCGACCCGGATGACGTAGAACTCGCCCTGGCCGGGCGCCGCGTCCTGAATGTCGCCCGCGACGCCGGGCTGCAGGGCGAAGGCGCTCTGCACGAGCTTGGGCGGCACGGGCAGGGGCTGGCCCTGCAGGGTGCGGCCCTGGGCGTCGAACACGGGCACGGGCGTGGGTTGCACCCCCGCACGCCGCGCGGCCTCGGCGAAGTCGGCCCCGCCGTTGCGGGCGTCGTCGTAGGCCTGCAGCTGCGCGTTGGCCTTGGCCTGGGCGGCGGTGCGGCGCACCTCCTGCTCGAGCTTGGGCCGCGCCTCCTCGAAGCTCACCGCGTGGCCCGGCGCGACCGACTGCAGCTTAACGACCGACACGCCGAGCGAACCCTGCACCACGCGCGTCTCGCCCGGGGACATGGCGAACGCCGCCTGCGCCAGCGCCGCGTCCGGCACCGCCGAGCGGGCGGCGGCGGCGTAGGGCACCGGCGCGCCCGCGCCCGCCGCCCGCGACGCGGCCGCGGGGTCGGCTCCGCCCTTCAGCGCCGCCGCAACCGCCTGCGCCTGGGCGGGCGAGCCGGCCGGCACCTGGGTGAAGGTGCGCGTCTCCGCGGTGGAGAGGCTGTCCTTCTCGAAATCGTAGCGCTTGTGCAGCGCCGCCTCGTCGACCGTCACCGTCGGCGCGAGAAGCGAGGCGGAGAAGCGGATCAGCGACACCTGCCGCATGGCGGGCCGCTTCAGCCCGGCGGCGTGCTCGCGCATATAGCCCTGCAGCTGGGCGTCGGTGGGCGGCGGCGGCGGCGGGACCGACGTGGCGGGGATCACGAAGAAGGAGGCCGCGCGCGCCTCCTTGTTGAACGCCGTCTCCAGCGCCGAGAAGGCGGCGGGCGCGCGCAGGCCGGCGACGAGACCCGACACCACCTGCGTCTGCGCGATCTGGTCGCGCAGGTCGGCCTCGAACTTGCGGGGCGTCAGGCCGTTCTGCGCCAGCAGGCTCTCGTAAGACTTATGGTCGAACGCCCCGCTGACCGGGTTGAAGAATTGCGGCTGCTTGCGCAGCTCGTCGGCCACGAGCGTGTCCGCCGGCAGCACGCCGATCCGGCTCGTCCAGGCGGCCAGCGCCTCTTCCTGCGCGATCTCGTCGAGGAGCCGGCCGTCGAGGTTGTTCTGCAGCGCCTCCTGCACGGAAGGCGGCGTGCCGCCGTTGCGCTGGGCGAGGCTCTGCAGCGTCCGCTGGAAGATCTGGCGGAACGCCTCGGGGGTCATCGATCGTCCGCCGGCCTGGATCACCGCTTTCGAGGTCGAGGTGGCGGTGAACACCGAGCGGCCGCCGACGAACAGGAAGCCCAGCATGGCCAGGACGAAGATGCCGGTGGCGAAGGGCGTCTTCGCGAAGGAGCGGAACTGGGCGAGCATGCGGGCGGGGACTCTCCGTCCGGCTGCCGAGCGCCGGCGTGACCGCGGGGGTATAGGGGAGCGTCGCCGCGGGCGGCAAGGCGGCGTCGCCCTCGCGCGGGACGGGCGGCCACGTGACTCGTCCGCGCACCGGGGCTAACCGAAGCGCAACCATAAGGAACACAGGGGAGCGCATGCGGTCGGCCAAGACGGTGGTGGGCAACTGGAAGATGCACGGCCTGCGGGCGGCGCTGGCGGAGGTGAGCGCGATCGCCGCCGGTCTGGCCGACGCCCATGCCGTGGAGGTCGCCGTCTGCCCGCCCTCCACCCTCCTGGCCGCCTCCGCCGAAACCGCGCGGGGAACTCCCCTGCGGATCGGCGCGCAGGACGTGTCTGACCTCGGGTGCGGGGCCCACACGGGCGACCTCGCCGCCGCCATGCTGGCCGACGCCGGCGCCACCCTCGTGATCGTCGGCCACTCCGAGCGCCGGCGCGACCACGGCGAGACGGACGCGCTTGTCGCACGCAAGGCGCGCGCGGCGCTCGCGGCGGGACTCCGCCCGATCATCTGCGTCGGCGAGGGGCTGGAGGAGCACGACCGCGGCGCGGCGCTGGAGGTGGTGCGCCGCCAGCTCGCCGGCTCCGTGCCGGAGGAGGCGAGGGGCGCCGAGTTCCTGGTCGCCTACGAGCCCAACTGGGCGATCGGCACGGGGCGCACGCCCTCGCCGGAGGACATAGCGAGCGTGCACGCGGCGATCCGGCGGGCGATGGCGCCCTTCGGCGCGCCCCCGCTTCTCTACGGTGGCTCTGTCACGGGCGCGAACGGCGGCGAGCTCATGGCCGTGGAGGGGGTGGACGGCGCGCTGGTCGGCGGCGCATCGCTCGCCGCCGCGGACTTCCTGCCGATCGTGGCCGCCGCCGGGCGGACAGCCGCAGGCGCGTCGCTGGCGCCCGCCGCCGCCCGGTGATAGACGGCGCTCCCCCGCCGCGGGGCGCGTCTCGCGCCGTCGCGGCCCCGTTCGCGCGCGGCCCATGCTTCTCACCCTGCTCCTCGTCGTCCTGATCCTGGTGTGCATAGCGCTGGGCGCCGTCGTGCTCCTGCAGCAGTCGGAGGGCGGCGCGCTCGGCATGGGCGGCGGCCCGTCGGGCTTCATGTCGGCGCGCGGGGCGGGCGACCTCCTCACCCGGGCGACATGGGTCCTGGGCGGGCTCGTCTTCGCGCTCTGCCTGTCGCTGACCATCATCCAGGGCAAGCTGCATGGCGGCTCGGTGGTGGACCGGCTGAAGATCGATCCGCTCAACGCCGACACGCCCACGCGCATTCCCGTCGCGCCGGCCACGCCGACCGCCCCCGCCAACGCGCCGACAGGGTTCGAGGCCCCCACGCCCCAGGTGAACGGCGCGCCAGCCGCCGCCGCCGCCGGGACCGGCTTCGGACCCGCGCCGGCGGCCTCGGCTCCGGCACCGCGCCGCGCGGCGACACCCGCGGCCCCCGCGCCGAGCGTCACCGCCACGACCTCACGCGCGGCGAGCCCGACCGCCCCCGCCCAGACGCCGCCCACCACCAACTCCGGCCCGGTCAGCCCCGGCGTCGGCGCCGTCGGCGGCCTGCCCGCGCAGGGGACGACGCCCGCGCCTAAGGCCAACACGACGGGCGGCTGAGCGCGCCCTGCGTCGGGCGCCTTCGCGTCGCAGCCGCGTCACGGGACGTGACTAGGCGGCGCGAACCGGGCTAAAGCCCGCCTCCCATGGCCCGGTACATTTTCATCACCGGGGGCGTGGTCTCTTCGCTTGGAAAAGGTCTCGCCTCCGCCGCCCTCGGCGCGCTCCTGCAGGCGCGCGGCTACCGCGTGCGGCTGCGCAAGCTCGACCCCTACCTGAACGTCGACCCCGGCACGATGAGCCCCTACCAGCACGGGGAGGTGTTCGTGACCGACGACGGGGCCGAGACCGACCTCGACCTCGGGCACTACGAGCGGTTCACCGGCGTGTCGGCCACCCAGGGCGACAACATCACCACCGGCCGCATCTACCAGACGATCCTGGAGAAGGAGCGGCGCGGCGACTACCTGGGCGCCACCGTCCAGGTGATCCCCCACGTCACCGACGAGATCAAAAGCTTCTGCCGCCAGCCCGCCTTCGACGAGGACGGGGCGGAGGCGGACTTCGTGCTGGTGGAGATCGGCGGCACCGTCGGCGACATCGAGGGCCTGCCGTTCTTCGAGGCCATCCGCCAGCTCGGCCAGGAGCTGCCGCGCGGCGAGAGCTGCTTCGTGCACCTGACGCTGCTGCCGTTCATCAAGACGGCGGGCGAGATGAAGACCAAGCCGACGCAGCACTCGGTCAAGGAGCTCCGCTCCATCGGCATCCAGCCCGACATCCTTTTATGCCGGTGCGAGTTGCCCATCCCCGCCGACGAGAAGCGCAAGATCGCGCTCT
Source organism: uncultured Caulobacteraceae bacterium (assembly GCA_964242625.1). GTDB lineage: Bacteria > Pseudomonadota > Alphaproteobacteria > Caulobacterales > Caulobacteraceae > JASLDZ01. Next base: position 373,395 of record CAXTAO010000001.1, read on the forward strand.
TCTGCAACGTGCGGCCGAGCGCGGTGATCGAGGCGCGCGACAGCGCGTCGATCTACACTGTGCCGCTCGACTACCATGCCCAGGGGCTCGACGCGGAGGTCCTGGCGCACTTCGGGATCGCCGACGCGCCCGCGCCCGACCTCGCCCGCTGGTCGCGCATCGGGGAGAGCCTGGCGCACCCGGACGGCGAGGTCACCGTGGCGGTGGTGGGCAAGTACACGGTGCTGAAGGACGCCTACAAGTCGCTGATCGAGGCGCTAGTGCACGGCGGCGTCGCCAACAACGTGCGCGTCAACCTCGACTGGGTCGAGAGCGAGGTCTTCGAGGGCGACGACGCCCCCGACCTCGAGCGGCTGGAGAAGGTCGACGCCATCCTCGTGCCCGGCGGTTTCGGCGAGCGCGGGGCGGAGGGCAAGATCCGCGCGGTGCGCTTCGCGCGCGAGCGGCTGATCCCCTACTTCGGCATCTGCTTCGGCATGCAGATGGCGGTGATCGAGGCGGCGCGGAACCTCGCGGGGATGGCGCGCGCCTCCTCCACCGAATTCGGCCCGACGCCCGAGCCGGTGGTCGGTCTCATGCGAGAGTGGGTGCGCGGCAACCGGCTCGAACAGCGGGAGGAGGGGGCCGACCTTGGCGGTTCTATGCGCCTGGGGGCCTATGACGCCACGCTGGTTCCCGGCTCCCGGGTGGCGGCCATCTACGGCGGCGAGGCGATCAGCGAGCGCCACCGCCACCGTTACGAGGTCAACATCGGCTACCGCGACGCGATCGAGGGCGCGGGCCTCCACTTCACCGGCCTCTCGCCCGACGGCGTCCTCCCCGAGATCGTGGAGCGTGCCGACCACCCCTGGTTCGTCGGCGTGCAGTTCCACCCCGAGCTGAAAAGCCGCCCCTTCGCGCCGCACCCCCTGTTCGCCAGCTTCATCGCGGCGGCGAAGGAGCGCTCCCGGCTGGTGTGATCGGGCGCGCTGTGCGGCGGGTCGCTCTTTCTTGCTAAATGATCGCTTTGGAACAGCGTTCGTGATGCTTCGTTGGCGAAGAACATCAGCAGCGAGGGCTCGACATGCCACAGATGTTCGACTGGATCTTTTTCGCCATCGTGGTCCCGCCGATCCTGTTCGCCGGCTGGGACCTCTTCAGGACGCGCTAGCTTACGTTCATCCCTTCGCACGCTTGGGCGCGTGCCAAAGCCGGGAGAAGAGCTGAGGCTCGCGGAGCTGACGCTGTTACGCTAGGCGTCCTGATCGGTCACATCGCCGCGCCTGCGGCTGCCCGTGCTCGGCTGCGAGCTGTTCTCGTGCGCAGGGCTCGTCGCGTGACGCTGTGCGGTGCGGCGTGCGCGCATAGCGTGTGCCGCGCGTCTTGCTACAAGCTGTACGATGGTCGACACTGTCTTTGCGGGCTTCGGCGGAAAGCTGTCCATTCGGGCCGCGACCTGTGGGGGCGCAGCATGACGCGGATGTTCAGGGGTGTCGCAGCCGCAGTGGGGCTGAGTTGGGCGGCCGTCGCCGGGGTCGCCCATGCGGACTATGGCTTCAGCGCTTCGGGCTCGAGTGGCGTCCTGGTCGGCGCGGGCGAGGGTTGGACGTACGCCTACAACGACGTGCAGCGCGAGAACGCGTGGATCACTGTCGCCACCGACGGGAGCCCAGCGGGCGCGCAGTACTACGAGGCGACGCAGGCCTACGGCCTCGTGCTGACCTTTTCTGGGGGGAGCGCGATAGACGTCGCGTCAATCCCGGATCAGACGTCTCAATGCTACGGCGGTGGGGGTGATACATGCTTCGGCGTGTGGAAGGCGGTCCTGCGCGGCCCGGACTCGATCGAGTTTGTCGCGCAAAACCCGTCTGACAGTCTCGTCGAGAGTGAGTATTACTACGGGTCCGTGCTCTTTACGGGGGCGGCCCCGACCTCCTTCACCGGCGCTTGGCTCACCACCTACGCACCCACGGCCGCGCCCGAGCCCGGCGTCTGGATGATGATGATGTTCGGTGTGGGCCTCGCCGGGGCGGCGCTGCGTACGCGCCAGGGTCGGTTCGGTCTCGCCTAGGCCCTTGCCCGGTGACCGGCCGCGGTGGGCCGGCGCGCAGACGGGAGCCTTGCCATCTCCATGTACTTCGGCCATACCGCCGCGCCTACGGCGGCCACATCTGGGCCGCCGTCATCGTTTCCGTGCGCCTGCGACGTTCTCGCGCGGCGCGAGACCAGAGAGCCCGTCCCATGGCCGTCCCCAAGAGGAAAACCTCGCCGTCGCGGCGCAACATGCGTCGTTCGCACCACGCCCTCGGGCCCAACAGCTTCATCGAAGACAAGGACACGGGCGAGCTGCGCCGGCCGCACCACGTCGACCTGAAGACCGGCCTCTACAAGGGCCGCCAGGTGATCGAGCCCAAGCAGGACTGATCCGGCGGCTGAAGGCTGGGGCCGCGCCCGCTTCAGGCGCGGTTCATGCCTTGCGTGTGAACCTCACGCCCTAGCCGCCGTTCCTGTCGGCGAAGCTTAACCGGGAGCCCTCTTCGTGAAGAACCTCGTCGCCTCGCTCGGCGCCATCGCCACCGTGCTGACCGCCACCGCGGCGCCCGTCGTGGCCCAGGCGCAGGACTACCGCTACGACCGCCGGGTGGAGCGCCGCCACGGCTACGCCCGCAACTACCGTCGCGGCTACTCCAATTGCCGGCGCGACCAGCGCTCCTCGGCCAACAAGGGCACGCTCGCGGGCGCACTGGTCGGCGGGGCTTCGGGCGCGCTGATCGGCGGCGACGCCTTGGGCGCGCTCGTCGGCGCGGGCGTGGGCGCGGTGGGCGGCCACGAGATCGCCAAGCGTCGCGTGCGCTGCTGATCCAGCGCTGAGGCCGGGCGCCCGCCCGGCTCGGTTCCTTCCGGGCGGCGCGTGGGCTATGGGCTCGCGCGCCGCTTTTTCTTTGCCCCGAAGGACCGCATGACCGAGATCGCCGACATCACCGCGCGCGAGATTCTGGACAGCCGCGGCAACCCGACGGTCGAGGTCGATGTCACGCTGGAGGATGGCGCCTTCGGCCGCGCCGCCGTGCCCTCGGGGGCCTCCACCGGCGCGCACGAGGCGGTCGAGAAGCGCGACGGCGACAAGGGCCGGTATGGCGGCAAGGGCGTGCTTCAGGCCGTCGACGCGGTGAACGGCGAGATCTTCGACGCGCTGTCAGGTTTCGACGCCGCCGACCAACGCCGGCTCGACACCGCGCTGATCGCGCTGGATGGGATCGACAACAAGGCGCGTCTCGGCGCCAACGCCATCCTGGGCGTGAGCCTCGCCGCCGCCAAGGCGCAGGCGGTCTCCACCGGACAGCCGCTCTTCAAGTACGTGGGCGGCATGAACGCGCGCGTCCTGCCCACGCCCATGATGAACGTCATCAACGGCGGCGCCCACGCCGACAACACCATCGACTTCCAGGAGTTCATGGTGGCCCCCGCCGGCGCCGAGAGCTTCTCGGACGCGCTGCGCATGGGCGCCGAGATCTTCCACAGCCTGAAGTCGGCGCTCAAGGCCGCCGGACATAACACCAACGTCGGCGACGAGGGCGGCTTCGCGCCCAACCTGCGCACGCCGGAAGAGGCGTGCGAGTTCATCGTGCGCGCGGGCGAGGCGGCGGGCTATCGCGCCGGCGAGGACTTCTGGCTGGCGCTGGACGTGGCCGCGACCGAGTTCTTCAAGGACGGCCGCTACGTCATGGGGGGCGCGGGAGCGACGGCCGACGCCGCCGGCATGACCGATCTCCTCTCCGCACTCGCCGCGACCTTCCCGATCTACTCCATCGAGGACGGGCTGGCGGAGGATGACTGGGAGGGCTGGCTGCACCTCACCGAGGCGCTGGGCGATCGGCTGCAGCTCGTGGGCGACGATCTCTTCGTGACCAACCCCGACCGCTTGGCCGAGGGCGTCGGCAAGGGGGCGGCCAACGCCATCCTCGTCAAGGTCAACCAGATCGGCACGCTGTCGGAGACGCTGGACGCCGTCGACCTCGCCACCCGCGCGGGCTACGGCGCGGTGATGAGTCACCGCTCGGGCGAGACGGAGGACTCGACGATCGCCGACCTCGCGGTCGCCACCAACTGCGGGCAGATCAAGACGGGGTCGATGTCGCGCTCCGACCGCATGGCCAAGTACAACCAGCTCCTGCGCATCGAGGAGATGCTGGGCGACCAGGGCGTCTATGCGGGCACGAGCGTCATCCGCGACGCGGCGGAGTAGGGCAGCCTACGCGAGCGCAGGCCGGCGGCGAGCGCCGGCCCGCGCTTGGCGGCGGCTAGACGGGCTTGGCGCCCGGGGCGTCGCACTTGGCGAACTTGCCGCGGCCGTCCTTGCAGCGGACGGGCTTGGCGGCGGCCGCGGCGGGGCACTTGATGAACTTGCCCTTGGCGTCGCGGCACTTGGGGCCGACGGCTCCGGCCGAGCCGGCGAGGCTCAGCGCGAGGGCGGCGATCAGGGCGGGTCCGGCGAGGCGCATGGGGGTCTCCTCATCTGTGCGGAGCCCGAGGCTGGCGCCGCTCGGCGCCGCCCGCAAGCGCACGCGGCTTACAGCTGAGCAATACGTCGTTAAGCCTGTCGCGCGAAGCTGGCGCGTCATCGCACCGGAGCTTCCCCCCACGTGATCGCGCGGCTCAGCCCCTACGCGCCCACCGCGCTGTTCGCCCTCCTGATCTTCTATTTCGCCGTTAACGCGCTGACAGGCCAGCGCGGCCTCCTGACCGACCACCGCCGCGAGACCACGCTTGCCTCGCGCACTCTTGAGCTGCAGGCGGTGCGCGCCGAGCGCGTGCGGCTTCAGCAGGAGACGCAGCTCCTGGCCGACGCCCATCTCTCGCGCGACCTCCTGGAGGAGCGCGCCCGCGCCGTCCTGGGCTTCGCCGACCCGCGCGACTACGTGATCCGCCTCCGGCCGTGAGCGCCTCGCGCGCGAGCCGAGCCCCCTAGCCAACCCCGGCCCGCTTCCGCTAGGTCATCGCGCGCCACGGCCCGAACGGCCGGGCGTGTGGCGTACGGCGGAGGACGACGGCGAATGGCGCGCGCGCGCAACGGCGACGGCGGGGCTCCCGACCGCGCCAACGGCCCGGGCCGGGACGAGCAGCTCGGCTGGTACCGCGACATGCTCCTGATCCGCCGCTTCGAGGAGCGGGCGGGCCAGCTCTACGGCATGGGTCTGATCGGCGGCTTCTGCCACCTCTACATCGGCCAGGAAGCCATCGCCGTCGGCATGCAGACGCTGAAGCGGCCAGAAGACGAGATCATTACCGGCTATCGCGACCACGGCCACATGCTGGCCGCGGGCATGGATCCGCGCGAGGTCATGGCCGAGCTCACCGGCCGCGCCGCCGGCTCCGCCCGCGGCAAGGGCGGCTCCATGCACATGTTCTCCACCGAGAAGGGCTTCTACGGCGGCCACGGCATCGTGGGCGCGCAGACCGCGCTCGGCACCGGCCTCGCCTTCGCCAACCGCTACAAGGAGGACGGCGGCGTGTCGTTCACCTACATGGGCGACGGCGCGGTGAACCAGGGCCAGGTCTACGAGGCCTTCAACATGGCCCAGCTGTGGAAGCTGCCCGTCGTCTACGTCATCGAGAACAACCAGTACGCCATGGGCACGAGTGTGGAGCGCGCCTCGGCCGAGACGGCCCTGCACAAGCGCGGCGCCTCGTTCGGCATCCCCGGCGAGCCAGTCGATGGCATGGACTTGGAGGCGGTGCGCGACGCTGGGGCCCACGCGGTCGAGCACGCGCGTTCGGGCAAGGGGCCCTTCATCCTGGAGATGAAGACCTACCGCTACCGCGGCCACTCGATGAGCGATCCGGCCAAGTACCGCACCCGCGACGAGGTCGACGAGATGCGCAAGACGCGCGACCCCATCGACCACTTCCGCGCCCGGCTCGAGGCGGCGGGCTACGGCGACGAGGCGAGCCTGAAGGCCATCGACGCCGAGGTGAAGAAGATCGTCGCCGACGCCGCCGAGTTCGCCCGCACAGCACCCGAGCCCGAGCCCGCCGAGCTCTACACCGACGTCTACCTGGAAGCCTGACCGCCGTGACCGACGTACTGATGCCGGCGCTCTCCCCCACCATGGAGGAGGGCACGCTCGCCAAGTGGAACATCAAGGTCGGCGACCAGGTCGAAGCGGGCCAGGTCATCGCCGAGATCGAGACGGACAAGGCCACCATGGAGGTGGAGGCGGTCGACGAGGGCGTGGTCGAGGCCCTGCTTGTCGAGGCCGGCGCGGAGGGCGTGAAGGTCAACACGCCCATAGCGCGGCTGAAGGGGGAGGGCGGTGCGGACGTCGCAGCCCCCACCGGCGACGCCTCGGAGGACAGCCGCGCGGCCGACGCGGGCGTGGCCGTCGCCAAGCCCAACGCCGACGAGAACCACGGCGGCGAGCCGGAGAAGGCTCCGCCCGAGACGGCTCAGCCGAAGCCGGAAGGCGAGGGGCCCACGCCGGTCGCCAAGGCCTCCCCCGCCGCCGACCCCGAGATCCCCGCCGACGCCAAGATGGTGCGCACCACGGTGCGCGACGCCCTGCGCGACGCCATGGCCGAGGAGATGCGGCGCGACGATCGCGTGTTCCTGATCGGCGAGGAAGTCGCCCAGTACCAGGGCGCCTACAAGGTCAGCCGCGAGCTCCTGCAGGAGTTCGGCGACAAGCGCGTGGTCGACACGCCCATCACCGAATACGGCTTCGCCCAGCTGGGCGTGGGCGCGGCCTTCGCCGGGCTGAAGCCCATCGTCGAGTTCATGACCTTCAACTTCGCCATGCAGGCGATCGACGCCATCATCAACTCGGCCGCCAAGACCCTCTACATGTCGGGCGGGCAGATCAAGTCGTCGGTGGTGTTCCGCGGGCCGAACGGCGCGGCCGCCCGCGTCGGCGCCCAGCATAGCCAGGACTATTCCGCCTGGTACGGCTCGGTGCCCGGGCTGAAGGTGGTTGCCCCCTACGACGCGGCCGACGCCAAGGGCCTCCTCAAGGCGGCGATCCGCGATCCCAACCCCGTGGTCTTCCTCGAGAACGAGATGCTCTACGGCCTCGAGTTCGACGTGCCGGAGGGTGACGACTTCGTGCTCCCGATCGGCAAGGCCAAGGTGCGGCGCGAGGGGGCCCACGTCACCATCACCGCCGTCTCGCGCATGGTCGGGCTGGCGCTGCAGGCCGCCGAGGAGCTCGCCAAGGAGGGCGTCGAGGCGGAGGTGATCGACCTGCGCTCCCTGCGCCCGCTCGACCACGAGACGGTGGTGGAAAGCGTCAAGAAGACCAACCGTATCGTCGCGGTGGAGGAGGGCTGGCAGCCCTTCGGCGTCGCGGCCGAGGTTTGCCAGCGCGTGACCGAGCACGCCTTCGACCACCTCGACGCGCCGCCCACCCGCGTGTCGGGCGAGGACGTGCCTATGCCCTACGCCGCCAACCTGGAGGCGCTGGCGCTTCCGTCCGTCGAGAAGATCGTCAGGGCCGTGAAGGCCGTGACCTACCGCGAGGGCTGAGCGATGGTCGACATCCTCATGCCCGCGCTCTCCCCCACCATGGAGGAGGGCACGCTGGCCAAGTGGCTGGTGAAGGAGGGCGACCCGGTCGAGGCGGGCCAGGTGATCGCCGAGATCGAGACCGACAAGGCCACCATGGAGGTGGAGGCGGTCGACG
>CAXTAO010000002.1:0-229129 GCA_964242625.1 uncultured Caulobacteraceae bacterium
CGCCACGAGGGGCGCCGCCGCCCGGCCGTCCGCCGCCGCCGCCGTGAGCGCGACGCGCGTCGCCGGACGCAGGCGCGCGCGAAGCCGCCGGATCGGGCGCGCGCGCCTTTTCGGCGGCGTCCTGGTTGCGCACGGCCTTGGCCATGACGGCCAGCTGCGGATCGCGGCGGCGGTCCTGCGTGGGGATGGTCTGGCGGGTGGCGCGCTGGATATCCTTCAAGAGGCCGCGCTCGTCGTCCGCACAGAAGGCGACCGCTATGCCCGTGGCGCCCGCGCGCGCGGTGCGGCCGATGCGGTGGACGTAGGCCTCCGGCACGTTGGGCAGCTCGTACTGGACGACGTGGCTCACCGCGTCGATGTCGATGCCGCGCGCGGCGATGTCGGTGGCCACGAGCGCGCGCACGTCTCCCTTCTTGAAGGCGGCCAGGGCCCGCTCGCGCTGGGGTTGGCTCTTGTCGCCGTGGATGGCGGACGCCGAGACGCCGCCCTGCTCGAGGAACTTGGCCACCCGGTCGGCCCCGCGCTTGGTGCGGGTGAACACGATCGTCCGGGACAGGTGCGCGTCCTCGAACAGCTCCAACAGGAGCTCGCGCTTGCGGTCCGCCTCGATGAAGACGAGCTTCTGGTCGACGCGCTCGACGGTGGACGCCTGGGGCGTCACCTCCACCTTCAGCGGATCGCGCAAGAGCTCGCCCGCGAGCTTGCCGATCTCCACGGGCATGGTGGCCGAGAAGAACAGCGTCTGCCGCTTCTGGGGCAGGTTCTTCACGATGCGGCGGATCGGGATGATGAAGCCCTGGTCGAGCATCTGGTCGGCCTCGTCGAGCACGAAGATCTCGCACTCGCCGAGGAAGGCGGTGTGCTGGCCCAGGTGGTCGAGGAGGCGGCCGGGGGTGGCGACGAGCACGTCGACACCCTGCGCCAGCGCCTTGATCTGCGGGTTGATCTTGGCCCCGCCGAAGACGACGGCGACCGACAGGCGCAGATGCTTGCCATAGGCGCGGAAGCTGTCGGCGATCTGCGAGGCTAGTTCGCGCGTCGGCGAGAGCACGAGCACGCGGCAGCCGCGGCGCGGCGCGGGGCGCGGGTCGGCCTGCAGCCGGTGCAGGATCGGCAGCGCGAAGGCCGCGGTCTTGCCCGTGCCGGTCTGGGCGATGCCCAGGAGGTCGCGGCCGGCCATCACGGGCTCGATCGCCTGCGCCTGGATGGGGGTTGGGGTGGTGTAGCCCTCGGCGTCGAGCGCGCGGAGGAGGGGCTTGGCGAGGTTCATCGCCTCGAAGCTGGTGGCGGTCATGGGGACGTCTTTCGCGTCAGGTCCCGGCCGGGGTGTGCGCGAAATCCATGCAGGCGCTCGGCCTCACGTCGCGCTCCCGTCCGGGAGGTCGTGTGGGGGAGCGCCCCGCGTGCCTGGGCGATCTGATCGGACTTGGCGGCGCTCGACAGGCTAGGATCGCGGTTCTCGCGACCCCCACGCGGCTGGAGCGCCATGCGTCGCCCCGGGGACCTGCCCCGCAGCGCGTCGGTCACATGCGCGCCAACGCCCTTGAAGTCAAGGCGCCGGCCGGCGGAAGGTCGCGGTGCGGGGCGTCCAGGCCCGCGCGGCGGGGTCGTCCAGGAGCGGCGTGCGCTCCATCCGGCGCACGGCGAAGAACAGCGAGACGCTCGCCAGCGCGGCGTACAAGCACCAGATCGAGGTGAGCGCATAGGCCTTGAGCGCCAGCACCGCCGCCATGCCGACCAAGGTCACCGCCCCGAACAGCCTCACCCGCGACCGCGAGGAGAGGAGAGGAGCCGCGCAGGCAGGAAGGGCGTAGATCGCCACCACCCAGGGATGGTTGGTGAGGGGGTTGCGGAAGGCGAGGCAACGGCCCTGCACCACCGCCGTATCCGGCCCGATCAGGACGGCGCGCCCCGCCCAGAGGCACAGCCCCGCGCCCACGAGCGTCAGCGCCGCGATCGCCCAGCGCCTGCGGCCCGGCGGCTCGACCAGGAACACGGCCAATCCCATGAGGAAGGGCAGAATCGCCTGGGCGTAGAGCATAAAGGCGACCACGGCCGCGTGTGTCGCCCCCGGCGCGAGCCGCCCGTCCTGCCCCATCCACACGAGGCTCTCGGTCAGCTGGTGCCCGGCGAAGAGGAGCGGCAAGGACGCCAGGAGCGCGGTGCGCGGGGTGCGGACCTGCCCAAGCGTGGCCACGCCCACCGCGCCGATCAACCCGCCGGCGAAGAGGTCCGCCTCGGCGGAGAAGCACATAGGCGGCGTCGGCCTCCGGACGGGGAGCACGAGCCTAGCACCGCGCCCCGGCCGCCTGTAAAGCGGGATGCGAGGGGCGCGCACCCATGGCCTTCGACTGCACCGACTTCGACCCGCCGCCGCCGCCGCGCGAACCCGACCCGCCGGCACCTCCCGCCGCGCCCAAGGTCACCAAGCGGGACGAGGCGGTGCTCCTGGGCCTCCTCGTGCTCCTGGCGTTCGGACTGCTCGTCGTTCCGATCTCGGCGGCCTCGCTGATCGACCTCGCGCACTGGCTGCGGCGAGGCTGAACAGGCGGCCGCCATGTCCATCGTCATCACGGGCTTCCAGCGCTCCCCCGACGGCGGCCGCGGCCTCGCGCGCGACACCCGCGTGCGCTGGGCTTTGGAGGAGGCGGGCCGGCCCTACGCCGTGCGACCTGTCTCCTTCGCGGGGCTGAAGGCCCCGTCGCACGTGGCGCTCAACCCCTTCGGCCAGATCCCCACCTATGAGGAGGGCGACCTCGTCCTGTTCGAGAGCGGGGCGATCGTGCTGCATGTCGCCGAGCGGCACGGGGGCGGGCTCCTGCCCGCCGCGTCGGAGGCGCGGGCGCGGGCGATAGGCTGGATGTTCGCCGCGCTGAACACGGTGGAGCCGCCGATCCTCGACCTCCTGGTCGCTCGCTTCGCCGAGGGGCAGGCGCCCTGGGCGGTCGAACGCCTGCCGCTGGTGCTGGACCGTATCCGCGCACGGCTGGCCCCCCTGGCGGCCCGCCTGGCCGGGGCGGAGTGGCTGGACGGGGCCTTCAGCGCCGGCGACCTCATGATGGTGTCGGTCCTCTTGCGGCTGCGGCCCTCGGGGCTCCTGGACGAGCACGCCGAACTCGCCGCCTATGTCGCACGGGGCGAGGCGCGGCCCGCCTACGCGCGCGCCTACGCCGCCCAGGCGGCCGACTTCGCCGCCGCGCCGGCGACCGGGTGAGCGGAGATCAGCCGCACTGACGACCAGCTGAGCGTCGCTCAGCTGTGGCGCGCCCAGGCGGCGGCCGCGGCGCGATGAAGGGTGGCGTGGCGGCGCGCCAGCGCGTCGATGTCGGCCCCGTAGCCGCCGCCGATCACGCCGCACACCGGCGCTCCCGCGCCGAGGCAGCGCTCCAGCACGTAGCCGTCCCTCGCGAGGAGCCCGGCGTCGGTTAGCGCCAGCCGGCCGAGCCGGTCGTCCGCATGCGGATCGACGCCCGCGTTGTAGAAGACGAGGTCGGGCCGCACGCGATCCAGTAGGCCGGGCAGGTGCTCGGCGACCGTGGCGAGGTAGGCAGCGTCCTCCGTCCTGTCCGCCAGGTCGATGTCGAGATCGCTGCGGGCGCGACGGGCGGGGAAGTTCTTCTCTCCGTGCACCGACCAGGTGAACACGCGCGGGTCGTCTTCGAAGATGAAGGCGGTGCCGTCGCCCTGGTGCACGTCGAGGTCGACCACCAGCACGCGCGCCACCTGCCCCTCGTCGAGCAGCGCCTGGGCGGCCACCGCCACGTCGTTGAACACGCAGAAGCCCGCGCCGTAGCCGCGCGCCGCATGGTGGCTGCCGCCCGCGGTGTTGCAGCTGAGCCCGCCTTCGAGCGCCAGCCGCGCCGCCAGGAGCGTGCCCCCCACCGCCGCCCGCGACCGGGCGACGACAGAGGGCGTCATCGGCAGCCCCAGCCTGCGCACCGCCCCGCTGTCGAGCGCGCCCTCGAACACCGCCTGCACGTAGAGGGGGTCGTGCACGCCGGTCAGGAGCTCGAAGCTGGCGGGCTCCGGTTCGCGGAAGCCGTCGGGGGCGAGCCCCTCTTCCAGCAGCACGCGCGCCAGCCGCTCGAACTTGTTCATGGGGAAGCGGTGGCCGGCCGGCATGTCGGCGCGATAGGCGGGGTGGTGCACGAAGGGCGGCGGGCTCACCTCGCGCAGGTGGGAGCGGGCGCGCCGCTGCGCTACACCGCGCGCGATGACCGACGTCCTGCCCGACGCCGCCCCCGCCAACTGGGTCGACCGCCGCGCGCCGCCCGCGCTGCGCCCATGGCTGAAGCTCGGCCGCTTCGACCGGCCGGCGGGCGTCTGGCTCCTCCTCCTGCCCGGCTGGCAGGCGATCGCGCTGGCGTGCGCGGGGCGGGGCGCCTGGCCCGACTTGCGGCTCCTCGCGCTGTTCGCCGTGGGCGCGCTCGTGATGCGCGCGGCGGGGTGCGCCTTCAACGACCTGGTCGACCGCGACCTCGACCGCCGGGTGGCGCGCACCGCTTTGCGGCCGGTGGCGTCCGGGGCGATCAGCCGGCGCGCGGCCTTGGCCTTCGCGGTGGGGCTGAGCCTTGTGGGGCTTCTGGTCCTCCTGCAGCTGCGGCCGACGGCCGTGGCCCTGGGTGTGGCCTCGGTGGGCCTGGTCGCGGCCTATCCGTTCATGAAGCGGATCACCTGGTGGCCGCAGGCGTGGCTCGGGCTCACCTTCAACTGGCCGGCGCTGGTCGGCTACGCCGCCGCGGGCGGGACCGATTGGGCGGCGGCGCTCCTGCTCTACGCCGGCGGGATCGCCTGGACGCTCGGCTACGACACCATCTACGCCCTCCAGGACGTGGAGGACGACGCCCTCGCGGGGGTGCGCTCGTCCGCCCGTCGCCTCGGCGCACGGGCGCCGCGCGCGATTGGGGTCTTCTACGTCGCGGCCGCCGTGCTGGCGTTTGCCGCCCTGTGCAAGGCGGGTGACCCGGCGGCGGTGTGCCTGCTCGGCTGGGTCGCGTACGCCGCCCATCTCGGCTGGCAGGCCGTGCGCGTGCGCGTCGACGATCCCCGGCGTGCGCTCCGCCTGTTTCGCGCCAACCGCGAGGCGGGGCTCCTCCTGTTCGCCGCCTGCGCCCTCCTGGCCATGCGGAGGTGATCGCGCCGGAGGCGAGGCGCGCGTTCATCCTGGAGCACACCCGGCTGCAGGCGCCGCCGCACGCGCCCGAGCTCCGGCTCCATCTCGCCGACGAGGTGACGCCGCTTTGGCGCATGACGGAGGAGGCGCTCGCCGCCATCGGCCTGCCGCCGCCGTTCTGGGCCTTCGCCTGGGCGGGCGGCCAGGCGCTGGCGCGGTGGCTCCTCGACCATCCCGACGAGGTGCGCGGGCGGCGCGTGCTCGACTTCGCCTCCGGTTCGGGGCTGGTCGGGATCGCGGCGGCGCGGGCGGGGGCGGCGCGCGTGCTGTGCGCCGACATCGACCCGTTCTGCGCGCCGGCCGCCCGGCTCAACGCGGACGCCAACGGGGTGGAGGTCGAGACCACCGACGCCGACCTCCTCAACGCGGCTCCGCCCGCCTGGGCGGAGGTGGTCTGCGCGGGCGACATCGCCTACGAGCGCCCGCTGGCCGGGCGGGTGCGCGGCTGGCTCGGCCAGGCGCGGCGGGGCGGCGCGCGCGTGCTGGTCGGCGACCCGGGCCGCAGCTATTTCGACCCGGCCGGCCTCACGCCGCTCGCCGAGTACCGCGTCGCCACCACCCGCGAGCTGGAGGACGCCGAGATCAAGCGCACCGGCGTGTGGTCGCTCGATTGACTCGCACGCTCACGTAGGTGAACAATACGGGAACATAGTGGGTGGGGCCGATGCGGACAGACGGAAAGATCGACTATGTCGAGCTCCCCGGAGGCGACTTGCCCGCTGTGAAGCGCTTCTACGCCGACGCGTTCGGCTGGCGCTTCACCGACTACGGCCCGAGCTACGCCGCTTTCGACGAGGGGCTGGAGGGCGGCTTCCAAGCCGACCGCGCCGAGGCGGCGCTCGCGCCGCTCGTGGTGCTTTGGGCCGACGACCTGGAGGCCATGCAGCAGCGGGTGGAGGCGGCGGGGGCGACCGTCACGCGCGCCATCTTCGCCTTCCCCGGCGGCCGCCGCTTCCACTTCCGCGACCCGGCCGGGACCGAACTGGCGGTGGTCACGAGCGCCTAGCGCGCGGGCACGCGGAAGTCGGGCTGGAAGGGGCGCGGCGCCCAGCCGAAGTCGCGGCGCGCCGGCCCGCCGTCGAAGGCCAGGTCCTCGTCCATGCGCGCGCCCATGGCGCCGGTCGCGCCGGGCACGAGGGGAGAGGCGAGCCACAGCGCCGCGGCCCACACCGGCGGGGGCAGGTGGACGAGCCGGGGCGCGAGGCCCAGCCCCTCGAACACGCGACGGCACATCCCCGCGTAGGTCAGCGTCTCGCCGCCGGGCAGATCGTAGGCGCGACCTGCGGTCGCCGCACTCGCCAGCGCCTGCAGCACGCCCCGGGCTAGGTCGTCGGCGTGCACGGGTTGGCGCCGCCCCCGCCCGCGGCCCGCGATCGGCAGCACGCGCCACCGCCGCGCCAGTGAAGCCAGTCGAGAGACGTTGGCGTCCAGCCCCTCGGCGTAGATCAGCGTGGGCCGCAGCACCGTGACCGCCGCGCCCAAGGCCTGCGCCCACGCGAGGAGCCGGTCCTCGCCCTCCGCCAGGCGCCGCGCCGTCTCGCGCTCGCCGGTGTGGGGCGAGCGTTCTTTGGTCCAGCGGCTGGTCGACGACACCGCCACGAGCCGCCGCACCCCGGCCCGCTCCAGCGCGGGCAGGGCGGGCGGCAGGAGCCAGACGGGGCAGAGCGCCAGCGCCTCCTTCGCGGCGGGGAGCTCGGCGCGTGGGTCGCGCAGGTTGGCGCGCGTCCACCGCCAGGCGTCCGCCCCTGTCGGCGGCTCGCGGCTGACGGCGAGGAGCGGGCGTCCCTCCGCGTGCGCCGGGACGAAGCGCCCGATCAGGCTCGTCGCGCCGAGCACGAGGAGGGGCTCGGCCTCCGGCGCGCCCAACGCGCTCACCGGCCGAAGCTCGCCGAGGTCGGCGCGGAGAGGGGGCGGTCGCTCATGCGCGCCTTCCTAACAGGCCGAACCGCCCTCGGCAGCAGCCCCGCGCCGCTTCGGCTTGCCCGCCGGGCGCCCCGCGGCCATATCCGGTGCTCCGAAACGCCCTGATCGAGACCTAGCCCGCATGGACGAGAGCCTGCTGCATGACGTCGTCCAAGCCGCCCTGCGCGCGGGGGCGGATGCGGCGGAGGCGGCGGGTTCGGAGAGCCGCGCGCTGTCGGTCACCGTGCGCCGGGGCGAGCTGGAGGAGGTGGAGCGCGAGGAGAGCCGCGACCTCTCGCTCCGCGTCTTCGTGGGGCGCCGCCCCGCCTCCGTTTCCGGCTCGGACATCTCGCCGGAGGCGCGCGCGCGGCTCGTGGAGCGCGCGGTCGCCATGGCGCGGCTCGCGCCGGAGGACCTCTATGCCGGGCTCCTGCCCCGGGAGCGCCTCGCCAAGGATGCGGCGCCCGAGCTCGACCTCCTGGACGCCGCCGAGCCCGTCGCTGAGGCGCTGGAGGCGCGCGCCGCCGCGGCGGACGCGGCCACCTGGGAGGTGGCGGGCGTCAGCAACACCGACGGGGCGTCGGCGTCCTGGTCGCTCGGCCGCTGGCGGCTGGTCACCTCCGAAGGGTTCTCGGGTTTCCAGACCGCCTCAACCTTTGGCCTGTCCGCGTCGGCGGTGGCGGGCGAAGGCGCGGGGATGGAGCGGGGCGGCGAGGGCCGCAGCACCCGCCACGCTGCCGACCTGCCAGAGCCCGCCGACGTCGGGGCCCGCGCGGGCGAGCGCGCCACCGCCCGGCTCGGCGCGCGCAAGATCGCCAGCCGCACCGCGCCCGTCCTGTTCGAGAACCGGCTGGCCACCTCGCTCCTGTCACCCTTCGTCGGCGCGATCTCGGGCGCCGCGGTGGCGCGCGGCGTGTCCTTCCTCAAGGACCGGCTGGGCCGGCCGGTGTTCGCGCCGGGCGTCGAGATCGTCGACGAGCCCTGGCGCGTGCGCGGCCTCGGCTCGGCCGGCTTCGACGACGAGGGTGCGCCGACCGCGCCCGGGTCGCTCGTCTCCGGGGGCATGCTGCAGTTCTGGCTCCTGAACGCCGCCAGCGCACGCCAGCTGGGGATGGAGACTACGGGCCACGCCCGGCGGGGCGGGGCGGGGCCGGCGGGCGTCGGCCCGCACAATCTGACCGTCCGCCCCGGCGCCGAGACGCCCGACGCCCTGATGCGCGCGGCGGGGGAGGGGCTCGTGGTCACCTCCATGTTCGGCCCCTCGCTCAACGCCAACACGGGCGACTGGTCGGCGGGCGTGTCGGGCGTGTGGTGGGAGGGCGGCGCCCCAGCCTATCCGGTCACCGAGCTGACGGTCGCGGGCAACCTCCTCGAAATCTACGCGCGGCTGGTGATCGCCTCCGACCTCGAGATCCGCGGTGCTTCCAACAGCCCGAGCCTCTTCGTGGACGCCCTGGCCGTCGCGGGCGCGTGAGCGACCTCGCCCTCCTGGAGGCGGCGGCGCGGGCGGCGGGCGCCCTCCTCCTCGACATGCGCGTGGGCGGGGTGGAGGTGCGGCGCAAGCCCGACGGCTCGCCCGTCACCGCCGCCGACCTCGCCAGCGACGCCCTCCTGCGGCGCGAGCTCGCGGGCGCGCGGGCTGGCTACGGCTGGCTTTCGGAGGAGACGGCCGACAGCGACGCGCGGCTCGAGCGCGAGCGCGTGTTCGTGGTCGATCCGCTGGACGGCACCACCGCCTACATCAAGGGCCGCCCCTGGTTCGCCGTGTCGCTGGCGGTGGTGGAGGCGGGGCGCGCGGTCGCGGGCGTGGTCTACGCGCCCGATCTCGACGCGCTCTACGCCGCCGAGCGAGGCGGGGGCGCCCGGCTGAACGGCGCGCTCATCCACTCGACGGGGCGCGCCGCGCTCGTCGGGGCCTCGCTGGTGGGCGACCCCGGCCAGTTCCCCGCCGACGAGTGGCCCGCCGTCTCCGTCACGCGCCGCAACGCGCTCGCGCTGCGGATGGCGCTGGTGGCGGAGGGCGCCTTCGACGCGGCGGTCTCGGTCACACCCAAGCGCGAGTGGGACATAGCCGCGGGCGCTGTGATCGCGGAGGAGGCGGGGGCGGCCGCGGTCGACCGCTTCGGCGAGCCCCTGCGCTTCAACAGCCCGGACGCGCGCTGCCCGGGCATGGTGTGCTGCGCGCGCGGTCTCGTGCCGTTGATCCTGGAGCGCACCGCCGCTAGGGAACGCCCGCCGCAAGTTCGCCGCGCCTGACTGGGTCCGCCGCCATGGCCGTCGACGCCTCGAAACAGCTTCTCCACCTCGTCTTCGGCGGCGAGCTGAAGAATGTGGACCACCTCGAATTCCGCGATCTGTCGAAGCTCGACTTCGTGGGGGCGTACCCCGACTACGCGTCGGCCCACGCGGCGTGGAAGGCCAAGGCGCAGGCGACCGTCGACAACGCGCACATGCGCTACGTCATCGTCCACGCGCACCGCCTGCTGGACCCCTCCGCTCCGGGGGCGTGAGGGCTACTCCCGCCGGAGCAGCTTCTCGGTCACCAGCGTGCCCCACCAGCCGGCCTGGAAGTCGGCCTTGATGCGCTTGGGGTCGTAGGCCGGGGTCTCCACCCACTGGGCGAAGGTGAGGCCGCGCGGTTCGCCCTCCTGGAAGTAGCGCTGGAAGGCGTAGTCGATCACGCCGGTCTTGCCCGCGCGCACGTGCAGGGTGCGGAAGGAGAGCTCGCGCGCCAAGGCCTCGCGCAGGGGCAGGCCCAGCCGCAGGTGGGCGTAGAGCACGCTCATCACCCCCGCCCGGTCCGCGCCCGACTTACAGTGCATAACCGCCGGGTACTGCACCCGGTCGAACAGCGCCTTGGCCGCCGCCACCTGCCCTGCGGACGGGGCCTCGCGCGACGAGACGGCGAAGTCGACCAGCTGCAGGCCTAGCCGCGCGCAGGCGTCGCGCTCCAGCGCGTAGAAGCTCGTGTCGTAGCCGCCGCCGCGCAGGTTGATGACGGTGCGCACGCCGTTGTCGCGCCACCAGCGGAGCTGGAACGGCCAGGGCTGGTTGATGCGGATCATCTCGGGGCTGATCCAGTGCGCGTTCTGGAAGCCGAGCCGCAGGTAGGCGTGATCGCGCCACAGGAAGTCCCCGTAGGCGCGCAGGCGGCCGCCCAGGGTTGCGAGGTCGTAGCGACTCACGCGGCGGGCGGCGGCGACGGCGGTCAGAGCGACTTCTTGAGCGAGATGCCGACGCTCGGCCCGCCTTCGGTGCGCCGCACGACCGACGACGGCGCGCCCAGATCGCGATCGCCCGTATAGCTCACGTCCTGCCAGCGGCGCTCGCCGCCGGCGAGGTTGTCGAGCTGCAGCCGCAGCACGAGGTCGCTCGGCCGGTACTCCACAAAGGCGCCGAAGGTCTGGTCGGCCTCCGCGGCGCTCACCTGCTGCAGACCGTAGTAGCTCTGCGGGCCGACGCTGCGGGCGTCGAGCCCCCACTTCAGCCCGCGCAGCGGCAGGGTCTGGGCGATGGCGACGCGCGTCTCATAGGGCGCTTCGCCCGAGGCGCGGCGCATCTGGCCGGTGAGCGGATCCTGCACCTCCGACGAGCGCCACACGCCGGAGGTCTCCAGCGCGAGCGAGCGCAGGCCGATCGGCTTCAGCGGAAGGCTGAGCGCGAGGTCCAGCTGGCGACGGTCGCCGCCGCGCACGCTGCCCGGCCCCTCCACGTCGCCCGGCAGGCGCACGAGTTCGGTGGCGCTCTCCACCCGCGCCTGGGTCAGCGCCACCCGGAGCTTGCCCGCGTCGGGCAGGGCCTGGGTCCACTCGCCCTGGAGCCGCCATTCCTGGTCGGGGCTGAGCCGGTCGGGGCCGGCCAGGCTCTCGTCGGCGCGCGCCAGGGTGACGAACTTGGCGGCGTCGAGCGGCGAGACCGCGTGCTCCAGCCCGACGCGCCATTGCACCCCCGGCAGGAGCGTCACGGTGGCCGCCACCCGCGGCTGCACCGCAACGTACTGCTCGGCCGCGCTCGCGTTCTCGCGCCAGGAGACCGAGGTGGTGGCCACGCGCGCGCCCGCGTCCAGCGCCAGGCGGGGCGTCACCGCCCAGTGCAGCCCGCTGTCGACCGCGCCGTCGCGGGTGCGGATCAGCATGCGCGCGGCGTCGCCAGCCAGCGCCCCGTCGAGCTGGTCGTCGGCGCTGTTCACCGAGGCCGAGACGTTGAGCGACACCGCGTCGGCGGGCTTCAGAGTGGCGACGAGGCCCGCGCGCTGCTCGGTGCGGTCGTTCTCGACGCCGCCCGTCTCGCCGAGCGCGGCGGGGGCGATCGGCTGGCTCTTCACTCCGCCCGCCAGCTGCAGCTTGAGCGAGGCGCGCGCGTTGGCCGTCCAGTTCGCCTGCACGTCGACGCCCACGTCGCGCCAGGCTCGGTTGGTGGCGACCGACGCGCCCGGCCAGATCACCGAGCCGGGCTGGTCGCCCGCCTGGAGCGTCAATCCCACCTGCGCCTGCAGGTCGGGGGCGGGCCGGGCGGAGATCACCGCCCCGCCCGAGAGCTTGGCGCGCCCGTCCGGGGCCTCGGCGCCCGTGGTGAGGTTGAGGTCCAGCGCCTGGGCGCGCGCCGCGGCGGGCCCGAGGGCCAGGGCGCCGGCTAGCAGGACGGCGCGCGGGCGACGGTCGCGGCGCTTCGCGCTCAGCTCCATGCCGCCCTCCCTGGAACGCCCCCGCGCGCTCGGTAGGCGGCGGCGATACCACAACGGCCTTTCGAGATCACCCACGCGGGCCGCGGCCCTCGATCACGAGGCCGTGCCGCGGGCGTGCGACTTGACAGGCGGGGGCGGGCGGACCCAAGCGGGCGCCATGGCCGCCCCGTCCACGAGCGGCGGCGCCGCGGACGCCGCGCCCTCCCCGCGCGAGACCGCGCTCAGGCTGTTCCGCACCTACCTGGCCCCGCGCTGGCGCTCGCTCGCGCTGGCCTTCGCCTGCGCGATCGCCGCGGGCCTCCTCACCGCCGCCCTGTCGTGGATGCTCAATCCCGCGATCAAGCGCATCTTCGAGCAGCGGCGCCCCGACAGCCTGGTGGTGATCCCGCTCGCCATCGTGGGGCTGGGGCTGCTGCGCGGGCTGGCCCAGGTGGGGCAGGCCTTCACCACCAACCGGCTAGGCCACGAGATGGTCGGCCGCATGCAGGTGCAGCTGTTCGGGCGCCTCCTGCACGCCGACCTCGCGCGCCTGCGCTCGGCGCATACGGGCAGCTACGTCTCCTCGGTGCTCTACGACGCGGGGCTGATCCGCGAGGGCGCGACCACGGGCGTGGTCAACTACACTCAGGCGGCGGTGACGGTGGCGGCCAACTTCGCCGTGATGCTGAGCCAGGACTGGCTCTTGACGCTCGTGGTCGTGGGAGCTGCTCCTGTGATGAGCTGGGGCGTGCGCCGCTTCGGCCGCCGCTCGCGCAAGGCCGCACGCGGGGCCATGGAGGAGACCTCGGCGCTCTCCACCGCCATCATGGAGAGCCTGGACGGGGTGAAGCTCGTCAAGGTCGACACGCGCGAGGCGTATGAAGAGGCGCGCGTCGCCGCGGTGGTCGAGCGGCGCCAACGCCACATCATCAAGGGGGCCAACGCCCGCGCCGCCGCCGCCCCCGCCACCGAGGCGGGGATGATGGTCGTGGTGGCGCTCGTCCTGGCCTACGGCGGCGTGCGCGCTGTGCGCCACGAGCTGGGGCTGAACCAGTTCGTGACCTTCTTCGCCGCCCTCCTGATCGTGTCGCAGAACCTGCGCCAAGTGGCCAACCTGCAGACGGTGATCGCCGAGGGGCTGACCGCGGCGGGCCGGCTCCTCGCCGTCCTCGACGTCGCCCCCGAGGTGCGCGAGCGTCCGGGCGCGCCGCCGCTCGCGCTCGACCGCGCGCACCTGCGCCTGGAGGGGGTGGGCTTCGCCTACGCGCCGGGCGCCATGGCGGTCTCGGGCGTCGATCTGGAGGCGCGGCGCGGCGAGGTGGTCGCGCTGGTTGGCCCGTCGGGGGGCGGCAAGTCCACCCTCCTGAACCTCGTGCCGCGCTTCTACGACGTGTCGGCCGGGCGGGTGACGGTGGACGGCCAGGACGTGCGGGAGGTGACGCTCGCCTCGCTGCGCGCCCGCATCGCGCTCGTGACGCAAGAGCCCTTCCTGTTCGACGACACCGTGCGCGCCAACATCGCCTACGCCCGGCCCGAGGCGAGCGACGCCGAGGTGGAGGCCGCCGCCCGCGCCGCCGCCGCCCACGACTTCATCACAGACCTGCCGCGCGGCTATGACACCACCGTCGGCGAGGCCGGCGCGCGTCTCTCGGGCGGCCAGCGCCAGCGCATCGCCATCGCCCGCGCCTTTCTGAAGGACGCGCCCATCCTCCTCCTCGACGAGGCGACGAGCGCGCTGGACACCGAGAGCGAGGCGAAGGTGCAGGCGGCGCTGGAGCGGCTGATGGCCGGGCGCACGGTGGTGATGATCGCCCACCGCCTCTCCACCGTGCGGGGGGCCGACCGCATCTACGTGATCGACGGCGGCCGCGTGGCCGAGCGGGGGACGCACCGCGAGCTCGTGGCGCAGGGCGGGCTCTACAGCCGGCTCGCGCGCGCGCAGAACCTCGACGTCTTGGGCGTCGCGGCCGAGCCTGCGCCCACCGCCGCCGTCCTGCCCGCCGCGTGAGCCGCTGGCTGCGCCGTCCGGCGGTGCAGCGAGCGCTGGGACGCGCGCTGGCGGGCTATCTGCGCTTCGCGCTCGCCACCACGCGCTGGCGCTCGGAAGGAAGCGAGCGCGCCGAGGCGGTGTGGGACGGTGGCGGCGGGGTCGTCGTGTGCTTCTGGCACGCCCGCATCGGGCTTTCGCCCGCGTGCTGGCCGCTCGACCGGGCGCAGGCGCCGCGCGCTCTGATCTCGCTGTCCGGCGACGGCGGCTTCGTGGCCGAGGCGATGGCGCGGCTGGGCTTTCCCGCCATCCGCGGCTCGGCCGCCAAGCCGTCGGATCCCGCCAAGTCGAAGGGCGGGGCCCAGGCGTTCCGCGAGGTGCTGCGCTGGCTCCGCGGCGGGAACGGGATCGCCGTCACCCCCGACGGCCCGCGCGGCCCGGCCGAGCGCATGGGGGAGGGGCCGCCGCTCCTGTCGCGGCTGTCGGGCGCGCCCGTGCTCCTGGTCGGGCTGGCCGCGCGCCCCTGCGTGCGACTGCGCAGCTGGGACCGCGCCGTCCTGCCCCTGCCCTTCGCGCGGGGCGTCATCGCCTGGGACGGCCCGATCGCGCCGCCGGCCGCGGAGGACGACCTGCAGGCGACGGCGGACGCCTGGTCGGCCCGCCTCACCGCCGCGACGGCGCGGGCGGAGGCGCGGGTGCGCGCGTGACGCCCCTGCCGCTCGCCTTCTACCGCGTCGCCGCCGCCGTGCTGTCGCCGCTCGCGCCCGTCGTGCTGCGCCGCCGCGCCCGCCGCGGCAAGGAGGACCCCCAGCGCCTCCCCGAGCGGCTGGGGCGCGCCTCGCTCGCCCGCCCACCCGGCCCGCTCGCCTGGCTGCACGGGGCGAGCGTGGGGGAGGGGCTCTCGCTCCTGCCGCTGGCCGAGGCGCTGGGCGCGCGCCGGCCCGACCTGCACGTCTTGATCACCACGGGCACCGTCACCTCCGCGCGCCTCCTCGCCGAGCGCGCGCCGCCGGGTGTCCAGCACCAGTTCGCGCCGGTGGACACGCCGGGCGCGGCGCGGCGCTTCGTGGCGCATTGGCGGCCCGACCTCGCCGTCTTCGCCGAGAGCGAGGTCTGGCCGAACCTCCTTCGCGCCGCCCGCCGGGCAAGGGCGCGCACCGCGCTCGTCTCGGCGCGACTATCGCGAGCGAGCGTACGCGGCTGGGGGCGGCGCCCCGCCTCCGCCCGCGCGGTGTTCGGCCCCTTCGACCTCGTGCTCGCGCAGGACGACGCCACCGCGGCGGCGCTTCTGCGGCTCGGTGCGCGCGACGACGGCCGGCTCAACCTCAAGCGCGCTGGCGCCGCCCCGCCGGTCGACGCCGGCGCGCTGGCCCGCACGCGCGCGGCCTTCGCCGGTGCGCCGGTGGTGGTGGCCGCCTCCACCCACTCCGGCGAGGAGCTGATCGCGCTGGACGCCTTCATGGCGCTCGACCGGCCCGAGGCTCGGCTCGTGATCGCGCCGCGGCATCCGGAGCGCGGGCGCGAGGTCCTGGAGCTGGCGCGTGGCCGCGCGGGCTCGATCGCCCTGCGCTCGGCGGGATTCACGCCCGAATCCACCCGCGTGCACGTGGCCGACACCCTGGGCGAACTGGGCCTCTGGTACGCCCTGGCCGACGCGGCGCTGGTCGGCGGCTCGCTCCTGCCCGGGCCCGGCGGCCACAACCCGCTTGAGCCCGCGCGGCTGGGCTGCCCCTTCGTGTCGGGCCCGCACGTCGAGAACTGGCGGGAAGTGTACGCCGACCTCGGGGAGGACGCCGTGTTCACCGCCGACGCCCCCGCCCTCGCCCGCGCCTGGGGCGACATGCTGAACCACCCCGCCGCCGCCCGCGCCCGGGGCGAGCGGCTGCGCGCGCGGGCGCTGGCGGTCGACGGCGGGCTCGCCGCCGCCGCCGACCGGCTCGCCGCGCTCCTGCCCGCCCCCGTCAATCCTGGCGCGTCGTGAAGCTCGCCACGCCGCAGGCCTGGTACGGGCGCGATCCGCCCGGCCGTGCGGCGCGCGCGCTCCTCGCGCCCGCGAGCTGGGTCTGGACGGCCGCCACCGCCCGGCGGATCGCGCGGACCCAGCCGGTAGAGGTCGGCGCGCCGGTGATCTGCGTCGGCAATCTCACCGTCGGCGGCTCGGGCAAGACGCCGGTCGCGCGCGCCCTCCTGCAGCGGCTGCGCGCGGCGGGGGTGGAGGCGCACGCCCTGTCGCGCGGCTATGGCGGTCGCCTCGCCGGCCCGCACCGCGTCGACCCCGCGCGCGACGACGCGGCGGCGGTGGGCGACGAGCCGCTCCTCCTCGCGCGCGACGCGCCGGCCTGGATCGCCCGCGACCGCCCGGCGGGCGCGCGGGCGGCCGTCGGAGCGGGGGCGGAGGCGGTGGTGATGGACGACGGCCACCAGAACCCTTCGCTCGCAAAGGCGCTGAGCCTCGTGGTGGTCGACGGCGACACGCGCGAGGGGCGCTGGCCGTTCGGCGCGGGCGGCGTCGTGCCCGCCGGCCCCCTGCGCGAGCCGCTGCGGGCGGGGCTCGCGCGCGCTGACGCGGCGATCGTGCTGCTGCCCGAGGGGGAGGATGCGCCCGACCCCGAGCTCCTCGCCCTCCTTAGGGACCTGCCCGTGCTCCTGGCCGTGCTGGAGGCCGCCGCGCCGCCGCCGCGCGGGCCGCAGCTGGGCTTCGCGGGGGTGGCGAAGCCCTGGCGGGTGGAGAGCTCGCTGCGTGCGGCCGGCTGCGATCTCGTCGACTTCGCGCCCTTCCCCGACCATGCGCCCTACCGCGAGGTCGACCTTCGCTGGCTCCTGCGCCGGGCGGAGGCGCTGGGCGCGGGGCTCGTCACGACCGAGAAGGACCACGTGCGCCTGCCGCCCGCCTGGCGCGCCCGCGTCGCCGCCTGGCCCGTGCGAACGCGCATGCTCGACGAGGCGGCGCTCGACGCGCTCCTCGCCACGGCGCTCGGCCGCCCCCTCGCCGTCCCCCTCGCCGCCGCGGCTCCAGCGCCCTAGATTGCCCGCATGAACGCGCACGACCGCGACCTCGACGGCCCCGCCCAGCTCCACTTCGGCGACGGCGACTTCGCCGTGATGAAGCCGGGCGCCTGGGTGCCCTGCGCCGTCACCGGCCGGCGCGTCCCGCTGGAGTCGCTGCGCTATTGGAGCGTCGCGCGCCAGGAGGCCTACTGGAGCGCGGCGGAGGCCACCGCCGCCGCGGCGCGGCACGGCTTCACCGTCTGACGCCGGCGTCGACGAGCTCGAGACGGAGGTTTCGGCCCGCGTTCGGCCTTGCTAAGAGCACGTCCACGCGCGACGGGCCGCCTATGGCGGCAAGAGATCGCGCCGGAGGCTCAGGATGAAGAACAGCCGGCCGCTGAGCCTGCACGTGCCCGAGCCCGCGGGCCGCCCCGGCGACACGCCCCGGTTCGAGTTCCCGCTGCAGGCCGCCGGCGAGGCGGAGCGCCCGCCCGTCGACGCCGACCCCCACGGCATGCGCGACATGGCCTACGGCCTTGTGCGCGTCCTGGACGACGAGGGCCGGGCGGTCGGGCCGTGGGACCCGCGCCTCGATCCCGACACTCTGCGGCGGGGGCTGCGCGCCATGGTGCTGACCCGCACCTTCGACGACCGGATGTACCGCGCCCAGCGCCAGGGGAAGACGAGCTTCTACATGAAGTGCACGGGCGAGGAGGCCATCGCCTGCGCCCAGGCGCTCGTCTTGGACCGCGAGGACATGGGCTTTCCCACCTATCGTCAGCAGGGGCTCCTCATCGCGCGCGGCTATCCGCTCGCCGCGATGATGAACCAGATCTACTCGAACGCGCAGGACCCGATCAAAGGGCGCCAGCTGCCGATCATGTATTCCTCCAAGGAGTTCGGCTTCTTCACCATCTCCGGCAACCTCGGCACCCAGTATCCGCAGGCGGTGGGCTGGGCCATGGCCTCGGCCTACAAGGGCGACGACAAGATCGCCATCACCTGGATCGGCGACGGCGCGACCGCGGAGGGCGATTTCCACAACGCCCTGACCTTCGCCAGCGTCTATCGCGCGCCGGTGATCCTCAACATCGTCAACAACCAGTGGGCCATCTCGAGCTTCCACGGCATCGCCGGGGGCGAGCGCACCACCTTCGCGGCGCGCGGCGTGGGCTACGGTCTGCCGGCGCTCAGGGTCGACGGCAACGACTTCCTGGCGGTGACCGCCGCCACCCAATGGGCCGCCGACCGCGCGCGCATGAACCTGGGCGCGACGGTGATCGAGATGTTCACCTACCGCGCGCAGCAGCACTCCACCTCCGACGACCCCGCGCGCTACCGCCCGGTGGACGAGCACGAGCTGTGGCCGCTCGGCGACCCCCTCGCGCGCCTGCGCCGCCACCTCGTCACGCTGGGCGAGTGGGACGACGACCGCCACGCCGCGCTCGAGGCCGAGTGCCTGGACGAGGTCAAGGCCGCCGCGCGCGAGGCCGAGGCGATCGGAACGCTCGGCCAGAACCCGCCCTCGACGCGCGAGATGTTCGAGGAGGTGTTCAAGGAGCCCGACTGGCGCCTGCGCGAGCAGCGCGCGGAAGTGGGGGTCTGAGCGTCATGCCCTCGATGAACATGATCCAGGCGCTGAACTCCGCGCTGGACGTCAAGATGAACGAGGACCCGGACGTGCTCTCCTTCGGGGAGGACGCGGGCTATTTCGGCGGGGTGTTCCGGGTGACGGAGGGGCTGCAGCAGCGCCACGGCCTGACCCGCTCGTTCGACGCGCCGATCGCCGAGGGCGGGCTGATGGCGGCGGCGATCGGCATGGCCAGCTACGGCCTGCGCCCCGTCGTGGAGATGCAGTTCGCCGACTACATCTACCCCGCCTACGATCAGATTGTGAGCGAGGCCGCCAAGCTGCGCTACCGGTCGGGCGGCATGTTCTCCGCGCCGCTCGTGGTGCGCTCGCCCTACGGCGGCGGCATCTTCGGCGGGCAGACGCACAGCCAGAGCCCGGAAAGCCTCTTCACCCACATCGCCGGGCTGAAGGTGGTGATCCCGTCAAACCCGCACGACGCCAAGGGCCTCCTGATCGCCGCCATCGAGGACGACGACCCGGTGATCGTGTTCGAGCCCAAGCGCATCTACAACGGACCGTTCGACGGCTGGCACGATCGGCCGGTGAAGCCCTGGGCGGGCCATGCCAAGGCCGAGGTGCCCGAAGGCGTCTACCGCGTCCCGCTGGGCGTCGCCGAGACGGTGCGCGGAGGGGCGGACGTGACCGTCCTCGCCTACGGCACCATGGTGCACGTGTCGCTGGCCGCGGCCGAGCACGCGGGGGTCGACGCCGAGGTGATCGACCTGCGCACGCTCGTGCCGGTCGACATCGAGGCGATCGAGCGCTCGGTGAAGAAGACGGGCCGCTGCGTGATCGTGCACGAGGCGCCGCGCACCTCGGGCTTCGGCGCCGAGCTCTCGGCGCTCGTGCAGGAGCGGTGCTTCCACCACCTGGAGGCCCCCGTGCTGCGCGTCACCGGCTGGGACACGCCCTACCCCCACGCCTTCGAGTGGGACTACTTCCCCGGCCCGGTCCGCGTGGCCGAGGCGCTCACCAAGACGATGGCGGAGGTCTGACGGGCATGGGCCGCTTCGTCTTCAAGCTGCCCGACGTGGGCGAGGGCACCGCCGAGGCCGAGCTCGTGGCCTGGCACGTGGCGGTGGGCGACCGCGTGGCGGAGGACCAGCCGCTGGCCGACGTGATGACCGACAAGGCCACCGTCGAGCTCACCTCGCCGGTGGCGGGCGTGGTGCGCGAGCTGCACGGCGCGCCCGGCGACATGCGCGCGGTGAAGAGCGAACTCGTGGTGTTGGAGACGGAGGGCGCGGGCGGCGTCTCCGACCCGGAGGCCGACGACCAGCGCGTGGTCCCCGCGCCCGCGGGCGAGCGCAACGTGGACGCGCGCGACACGCCGCCCACCACGCCCGCCGTCGAGCGCCCGACCGCCGTTGAGGGCGACAGCTGCCCCGCGCCCAACGCCGAAGGCATGATCCCGTGCGAGGCCGACGAGACCCCCGCCGCGTCAGGCGCGGGCGACTTCACCTTCCGCCTGCCCGACGTGGGCGAGGGCACCGCCGAGGCCGAGCTCGTCGCCTGGCGCGTCGCGGTGGGCGACCGGGTGGAGGAGGACGCGCCGCTCGCCGACGTTATGACCGACAAGGCGACCGTGGAGCTCACCTCGCCCCGCGCGGGCGTGGTCACCGCGCTCCACGGCGAGGTCGGGCAGATGATCGCGGTGAAGGGGCCCCTGGTCGAGCTGCACACCGGCGCGGGCGGGCCCTCTCGGTCGCGCGACAGCTCCCCCGCGATTGAAGCGTCTCCCCAGCCGGCGCCTCGCTCAGCCGAACTCCCCCCTGCGGCGAAGCCGACAGTGGGAGCCTCCACGGTCGCCCCCCGCGACGCCCACCAGCGCGCGCCCGCATCCGCAGGCTTCGCGCCCTCGCAAGGGTCGGCGCCGCCCGCTCCCGACAAGCCCTCCACCACCCGTGCGCCCGGGGCCAAGCCGCTCGCCAGCCCGGCCGTGCGCCGCCGCGCGCACGAGCTCGGCCTGCAGCTCCAGTACGTGCCGGGCACGGGGCCGGCCGGGCGCATCGCCCACGCCGACCTCGACGCCTACCTCCAGGGCGGAGCCGCCCGCGCCGCGTCGAGCGGCCCCTCGGCCGACCCGCGCTACGCGCCACGCGACGGGGTGGACGAGCTCAAGGTCATCGGCCTGCGCCGCCGGATCGCTCAGCAGATGGCCGAGTCCAAGCGCCGCATCCCCCACTTCATGTACGCCGAGGAGGTGGACGTGACCGAGCTGGAGGAGCTGCGCGCCCACCTCAACGCCACCCGCGCGAAGGACCAGCCCAAGCTCACCCTCCTGCCGTTCATGATCAGGGCGTTGTGCAAGGCCCTGCCCGGCTACCCCAGCATCAACGCCCGCTATGACGACGAGGCGGGCGTGCTGCACCGCCACGCCGCCGTGCACATGGGCATCGCCACCCAGACGCCGCAGGGGCTGATCGTGCCGGTCATCCGCCACGCCGAGGCGCTCGACGTGTGGGCGCTGGCGGCCGAGATCGCGCGCCTGGCCGCCGCCACTCGCGACGGGACCGCCAGGAAGGACGAGCTCTCCGGCTCCACCATCACGCTGACGAGCCTGGGCCCGCTCGGCGGGCTGGTCCACGCGCCGGTGGTCAACCACCCGGAGACCGCCATCGTCGGCCCCAACAAAGTTATCGAGCGGCCGGTGGTGCGCGCGGGCCAGATCGCGGTGCGCAAGATGATGAACGTCAGCTCGTCCTTCGACCACCGCGTGGTCGACGGCTACGACGCCGCCGAGTTCATCCAGACGGTGAAGGGCCTCCTGGAGCACCCGGCGACGCTATGGATGTGATCCGCTTCACGCTCCGCTCATCCCCGCGCATGCGCGGATCCAGGCTGGCTTAGCGGCGCATGTTCTACGCCTACATGCTCGCCAGCGATCGCAATGGTACTCTCTACGTCGGCCACACCGACGACCTGATCGAGCGCGTGCGCCAGCATAGGGAGAAGGAGCGGGCCGGGTTCACCGCCCGGTACGGTGTCGACCGGCTCGTCTGGTACGAAGCGCATCACGACCGTGACGGCGCGTTCCGGCGAGAGCGCCAGATCAAGAAATGGTATCGCGCGTGGAAGCTACGGACGATCGAAGCCGGCAATCCGGAGTGGCGTGACCTCTACGACGACCTGATCAAGCCTGAGCAGTCGCTGCATCCGGATTTGGCAGGCTGGTCTCAGACGACGCAAGCCAGCCTGGATCCCCGCATGCGCGGGGATGAGCGGAGTTGATGTGACTGAGACCCTCACCCCCACCGTGCTCGTCGTCGGCGGCGGGCCGGGCGGCTATGTGGCCGCGATCCGCTGCGGCCAGCTCGGGCTGGACACCGTGCTCGTCGACGGCGAGCGGCTGGGCGGCACCTGCCTGATCCGTGGCTGCATCCCCTCCAAGACGCTCATCCACGTCGCCTCCGAGGTGGAGACCATGCGGCGCGCAGCCGCGGGCGGCCGCCACGGCGTGCGCCTGAGCTCGCCCCCCAGCGTCGACATGGCCGAGACCGTTCGCTGGAAGGAGACGGTGGTCGACAAGCTGAACGGCGGCGTCGCGAACCTCCTCAAGCGCGCCAAGGTGCGCGTGGTGCAGGGTTTCGGCCGCTTCTCCGACGCCAAGACCTGCACGGTGGAGACCGACGGCGGCCCAGTGGTGATCCGTCCGCAGAACGTCATCCTGGCCACCGGGTCCAAGTCCGTCGAGCTGCCGCACATCCCGTTCTCCGGTCCGGGCGGCGGCCCGGTGATCGGCTCCACCGAGGCGTTGTCCCTGCCCGAGCTGCCGCGGCGGCTCGTGGTGGTGGGCGCCGGCTACATCGGGCTCGAGCTCGGCATCGCCTTCCGGAAGTTCGGCGCGGAGGTGACGATCGTGGAGGCGCAGGAC
The DNA here is from genome assembly GCA_964242625.1 of uncultured Caulobacteraceae bacterium. GTDB lineage: Bacteria > Pseudomonadota > Alphaproteobacteria > Caulobacterales > Caulobacteraceae > JASLDZ01. The sequence continues at coordinate 22,221 of CAXTAO010000002.1, forward strand.
CGCATCCTGCCGCTCTACGACGACCAGCTGACGAGCCCCGTGCGCCGCTGGCTGGAGAAGCACGGGGTGGCGCTGCGCCTCGGCGCCAAGGCGCAGGCCCTTGAGGCGGACGGGAACGGCCACGCGCTGGTGATCGAGACCGCGGAGGGCCAGACCGAGCGCCTGCCCGCCGACCGCGTGCTCGTCACCGTGGGCCGGCGCCCCGCGACCGAGGGCTGGGGGCTGGAGGAGACGGGCGTGGCCACCGACGGGCGCTTCGTGCGGGTGGACGACGGGTGTCGCACCAACGTGCGCGGCGTCTACGCCATCGGCGATCTCGTGGGCGAGCCCATGCTGGCGCACAAGGCCTCCGCCCAGGGCGAGATGGTGGCCGAGATCATCGCGGGGCGCGCGCGCCGCTTCGCGCCCGTGAGCGTGTCGGCGGTGTGCTTCACCGAGCCGGAGGTGGTCTGCGCCGGCCTCCTGCCCACCGACCCTGGCGGGAGCGGGCCCGACGTCCAGGTCGGCGTCTTCCCGTTCCAGGCCAACGGCCGCGCGCTCTCCATGGAGGCGGGCGACGACGGGGGCTTCGTGCGCGTGCTGTCCTCCAAGGCGGACGGGCGGCTCCTGGGCGTGCAGGCGGTGGGCGCGCACGTGAGCGAGCTCGTCGCCGAGTTCACCCTGGCGCTGGAGATGGGCGCCACGCTGGAGGACGTCGCCGGGACGATCCACGTCCATCCCACCCTGTCGGAGGGCTTCCACGAGGCGGTGCAGCGCACGCTGGGCCACGCCATCCACATCTGAGCGCGGGGGCACCGCGGCCGGCGCGAGGCTTGTCGCCCGCGGGCGGCTCCTATATCCCGCCCCATCCGCACCGGGGCGCGAGCCCCGGGCCGCGCGGGGTGAGGTGGCGGAGTGGTCGATCGCGCACGCTTGGAAAGCGTGTTTAGGTGAAAGCCTAACGAGGGTTCGAATCCCTCTCTCACCGCCACCGCCGGCGGGGCGTGACGCTCTCGAGGCGGGTTCGCGCCGGTAGGGCGGCTCGGTGTCGGATGGTCGTCTTGCAAGGCTTGGCCGGACGCCTTAGCCCCGATGGGCCGCGGAGGGCGAAGAGCCTCGCGGCGTGGAGGGGGCTCCATGCTGACGGTGCTGGCCATCCTGCTCGCGGCCGCGGTGGTGTTCGTATCGCTGTCGCGCCGGGCGGGTTTCGGCTCCATCGTGGGCTATCTCGTCGCGGGGGTGGCGATCGGCCCGTCGGGCCTGCGCTTCGTCACCGACGTCCACAGCATCAGCGAGATCTCCGAACTCGGCGTGCTCATGCTCCTGTTCCTGATCGGGCTGGAGCTGCGGCTCCCCCGCATCTGGGCCATGCGCCGGTCGGTGTTCGGGCTGGGGCTCGCGCAGCTCCTCGCGACGGGCGCGCTGCTCGCGCTGGCGGCGACGCTGGCGGGGGCCGACCGGCGCGCCGCGGTGATCCTGGGCCTGGGCGCGGCGCTCTCCTCCACCGCCATCGTGCTGCCGCTCCTGGCCGAGCGCGATCTCTTGAAGCTCGGCTCGGGCCGCGACGCCTTCGCCGTGCTCCTGTTTCAGGACCTCGCCTCGGTGCCGCTGATCGCGGCCGTGCCGCTGTTCGCCGGCCACACCGCCTCCGGGCCGGTCTGGCCGGAGGTGGTGAAGGCGATGGTCGCGGTGGCGGCGATCCTCCTCGGCGGCCGATACCTCGTCGGACCCTTGTTCCGCGCGGTGGGGGGCGTGCGCACGCGCGAGGTGTTCACCGCGACCGCGCTCCTGGTCGTGGCGGCGGCGGCGGCGCTGGCGGGGCTTGCGGGCCTCCCCATGTCGCTCGGCGCGTTCGCCGCGGGGGTGGTGCTTTCCGAAAGCCAGTACCGACACGAGCTGCAGGCCGACGTTGAGCCTTTCGAGGGGCTGCTGCTCGGCTTCTTCTTCATGTCGGTCGGCATGTCGGCCGATCTCCGGCTGGCGGTGCGCGAGCCCGCCAACATCCTCCTGGGCGTGGTGGGGCTCCTCGGGATCAAGGCGGCCACGGCGTTCGTGCTGGGGCGGCTGCGCGGTCAGGCGACGGACACGGCCGTGCGCTTCGCCCTGGCCATCCCGCAGGGGAGCGAGTTCGCCTTCGTGCTGTTCGGCGCGGCGGTGGCCGCCGGCGCGCTGCCCGCCGTCGCCTCGGCGCGCGCGACGCTCGTGATCGCGCTCTCCATGCTGGCGAGCCCCGTGCTGTTCGCGTTGTCGGAGCGCTGGCTCATGCCGCGCCTCCTGAAGTCGCGGGCGGCCCCGACCGTCGACGGGCTGAGCGAGGTCAAGCCTGCGCCCGTGCTGATCTGCGGCTTCGGCCGCTTCGGCCAGATCGTCGGCCGCACGCTCCGGGCGCGGTCGATCCCGTTCACCGCCATCGATGTCGAGCCCGAGGTCATCGAGCAGTTGCTGCGCTTCGGCCACAAGGTGTTTTACGGCGACGCGACCCGGCTCGACCTCCTGCGCGGCGCAGGCGCGGCGCAGGCCCGGCTGATCATCCTCGCCCTACCCGATCCCGAGCCCTCGGCCGTCGCCGCCAAGCTGATTCGCGAGAACTTTCCGGACGTGCGCGTGCTGGCCCGGGCCCGCAACCGCCAGCACGTCTACGAACTGCGCGAGCTCGGCGTGCAGGAGGTGGTGCGCGAAACCTTCTTCTCCAGCCTGCGCCTGACCGAGCTCGCACTGCGCGCGCTGGGAGACACGGAGGCCCAGGCGCGTCGCACCGTGCAGAAGTTCCGTGAACACGACGAAGGCATGCTCGATCGCGCCTTCGCCTTCCGCGGCGACGACGCCCAGCTCGCTCAGACCTCGCGGGAGGCGGCGGCGGAGTTCAAGACGCTCCTGGAAGCCGACGAGATGAACGGCTAGGCGGGCCGACCTCGGCCGCACCCCGGCCCCGCATTCAGCGTGGGAGCCAACCGCTCCGGTTGCGGCGGCGCAGCTCCACCGCGAGGAGCGTCGCGAACGCCAGCCATCCGACGACGGGCAGCATCAGCCGCGCGGCGGGCCGGTCGACGCGGCGCGCGGCGACGGCGGCGGTCGCGCCCGCCGCGAGCATGGCGCCGGCCGCGAGCGCGCTCGCGCCCAGCCGACGTTCGCGGAAGAACACCCAAGGGAAGCCGGCCAGCCCCGCGAGCACCCCCGCCCAGCCGGCGACGGCGACGTCCCGAGAAGTCGAGGCCGGCGCGCGCAGCAGGCGGTAGCCGGCGGCGACCAAGAGGCCCTCGAGAACGCCCCAGGTCGCGCCGACCACGGGACCCGGCGGGGTGAAGCCGGGCTTCTTCAGGCCGAGGTACCATACCGCGGCGCGCGGGCGCTGGGGGCCGTTCGCGCCCCCCGCCGCGGCGCAGGCCAGCACCGCGAGACCCGCGATGGCGGCGGCGGCCGGCCTCGGCAGCGCGGGAGCTTGCGAGCGTTGTTCCGGCGTCATGCCGCACGCTAGCACGCGCTTCGGTCCTGGGCCTCGCCTTCGGGCGCGCGCGCCGGCGAAAACACGGCTAGATTGAGCAGGCTCCGGCGGAGGCCATCGGCATGCGTTCGGCGACGTCGTCCAAGCTCGGCCCGATCGTCGGCGCGGTGACGCTCGGCGTCGTGGGGGCGATCCAGCCCGCCGTCGCCCGCGCCGCCTGCACGCTCGGGCGGCTGGCCGAGCTGCCGGTGACGATGGTCGGGCTACGCCCGCTCGTTCCCGCCACCGTCAACGGGACGGAGACCACCTTCATCGCCGACAGCGGCGCCTTCTACAGCCTCATCTCGCCGCCGGAAGCCGCCGCGCTCCACCTCCCGCTCCGACCGACGAACTTCAATTTCCACCTGTCGGGGGTGGGCGGCGACACCTCGGCCTCCATCACCACCGTGAAGTCGTTCAAGCTGGCGAAGGCGGACATCCCCAACATCGAGTTCCTGGTCGGCGGCGGCGACGTCGGCGCGGGGGCGGCGGGCGTGGTCGGCCAGAACGTGCTCGGGCTGGCGGACGTCGAGTACGACCTTGAGCACGGAGCCATCCGGCTTATGCGGCCGCGCGGCTGCGAACGCGCTGTCCTGGCCTACTGGGCGGGGGCCCGGCCGTATTCGGAGGTGAAGCTCGGCTGGGGCGATCCGCGATCGACGTTCACCTACGTCACGGTGTCGGTCAACGGCCAGCCGGTGCGCGCGATCCTGGACAGCGGGGCCGCCCTGTCGGGTGTGTCGCTCTCCGCCGCGCGACGCGCCGGCATCCGGATCGACGGCCCGGGCGTGGTCCCGGCGGGGGTTTCCCGCGGCATCGGCCGCAGCAGCGTGCGCACCTCGATCGCGCCGGTGAAGAGCTTCGGGATCGGTGAGGAGGAGATCAAGAACACCCACCTGCGCATCGCCGACCTGCAGCTCGGCGACGACAAGGAGATGCTGCTCGGGGCCGACTTCCTGCTGTCGCACCGGGTGTATGTCGCCAACAGCCAGCACCGGCTCTACTTCACCTATGACGGCGGCCCTGTGTTCAACCTGGAGGCCGTAAGCACGCAGGCGCAGGCGGCGGCGCAGGCGCCCCAGACCGGAGCCACAGCGCTGGCCGCGCCGCTCGGGGGCGCGGTGGACACGCCTGCGGACGCGGACGGGTACGCCCGCCGGGGCGCCGCGCGGGCTTCCCGGCGAGAGTTCGCGGCCGCGCTCGCCGATTACGATCACGCGGCGGCGCTCGCGCCCGGTCGCGCCGACCTCCTGTATCGCCGCGCCCTGGTCCGCGGCGACCTGGGCCAGCCGTTCCTGGCGATGGCCGATCTCGACGCCTCCCTGAAGCTCGAGCCGGCGAACACGCAGGCGCACCTCGTCCGCGCGGAGCTCAGGCTGCGGGGACACGACCGGGAGGGGGCGCTCTCCGACCTCGACGCCGTGGCCGCCGCCGCCCCCGCCCAGGCCGACCTGCGATTCCAGCTTGGCGAGCTCTACGGCGCCGCCGACGCGCTCAGGCCGGCCGTCTCGCAATTTGACCTGTGGATCGCCAGCCACGCCGACGACAGCCGCCTCGGCTTGGCGCTCGGCCAGCGCTGCTGGGCGCGCGCGCTCTCGGGCGAGGAACTGGACAGGGCGTCCGGCGACTGCCGCCGCGCGGTGCGGCTCGCGCCCGACGCCCCCGTCTCCCACGGCGCGCTCGGCGTCGTCGAGCTGCGCCGCGGCGACTTCGCCCGGGCGGCGGCGGACTTCACCCTGGCGCTCAAGGCGGCGCCGCGCGGGGCCTGGTGGCTCTACGGTCGGGGAGTGGCCGAGCTGCGGCAGGGCGAGGCGGCGGAAGGGCGAGCGGACCTGGCCGCCGCCGCCGCGATCGCGCCCAGGCTGTCCGAGCGCGCCCGCCAGCTCGGCCTCGGGCCGCCCGAGGCGCCCTCGACCTCGGGCACGCCTTCGACCGCGCCGTCAGCGGGTCGGGGCTAGCCGACCAGCCGGGCGCGCAACGCCTGCACGTCGCGGTTCAGCGCGCCGAGTGTCGCGGCGTCCAGTCCGGAGCGCGCCAACAGCGCCTCGGCGAGGCAGCCGCAGCGGTCGCGCATGGCCCAGCCCGTCGCGGTCAGCCTGACGCGGACCTGACGTTCGTCGTCGGGGTCGCGCGCCCGGGCGACGAAGCCCGACGCCTCCAGCCTCTTCACCAAGGGCGTGATCGTGCTCGCATTGAGCGCCAGCCGCTCGCCGATGGCGCCCACGGTGCGGCCGTCCGCCTCCCAAAGCGCGTGCAGCACAAGATACTGCGGATAGGTCAGCCCCAGCCCGTCGAGCAGCGGCTTATAGGCTCGGGAGACCGCCAAGCTGGCTGCATAGAGCGCGAAACACAGCTGTTCATCCAGCGGCCGCAGCGGCTCGGACGGCGTGGTTCGAGCAGGCGGAAGGGTGGACGCGACGTCGGGCATGGGCTAGATAGATAGCGCGATAACGATTACCGCGCAAACTAAGTGGATGGCCCGCATGTCCGTCAATGTCCTCTACCGAACCTCGGCCTCCGCGACGGGCGGGCGCGACGGCCAGGCTCGCTCCGACGACGGCCGCATCGACGTCGCGCTCACCACCCCTAAGGAACTGGGCGGGGCTGGCGGCGGCGGGTCCAATCCCGAGCAGCTGTTTGCGGCGGGGTACTCGGCCTGCTTCATCGGCGCGCTAAAGGTCGCCGGCCAGGAGCTCAAGCTCAAGGTGCCGACCGACACCCGCGTGACCGCGACCGTAGGCATCGGCCCGCGGTCGGAGGGCGGGTTCGGCATCACCGCCGACCTGAAGGTCGACCTTCCGGGCGTGGACCAAGCCGACGCCGAGCGCCTGGTCGAGGCGGCGCACCAGATTTGCCCCTACTCCAACGCCACGCGCGGAAACGTCGACGTCGGGCTGACGCTCGCCTGACTAAGCGCCAGCGATATCGCTCTAAGATATATCTGACTTGACGAGACCGTTCGGTCGTGTGAGACACCTCTTCGACATATCGAAGAGGTGTCTCCATGTTCAATCGTTCCCATCATCACCCTGACGGCCGCGATGGCCGTCACGACCGCGGCTGCGGCCCACGGTTCATGCGCCATCGTCACGACGGCGAGTTCGGACGCGAAGGGCGCGGCGCCCGCGGCTGGGGTCGCCCAGGCGGACGCCGCCCGTTCGAGCAGGGCGACCTGCGCTGGCTCGCGCTCGACCTGATCGCCGAGCAGCCCCGCCATGGCTACGAGATCATCAAGGCGGTGGAGGAGGCCATGGGCGGCCACTACAGCCCGAGCCCCGGCGTGATCTATCCCACCCTGACCCTCCTGGAGGAGACCGGCTTCATCGCCGGCGAGGCGCAGGGCTCCAAGAAGCTTTACACCCTCACCCCCGAGGGCCGGGCCGAGCTCGCCGGCCACGCCGAGGAAGTCGCCGCGGTGCGCGCCCGGCTCGGCGAGGCGCGCGCCCGCTTCGGCGGCGAGCCGCCCCCTGAGGTCAGGCGCGCCCTGCACAATCTTCGCTCCGCCTTGCAGGTGCGCCTCGGCAAGGGCGAACTCTCGCCCGAAGCGGTGCGCGCCGTCACCGACGCGCTCGACCGCGCGGCCCGCGAGGTCGAGGCCGGCTGACCCACCGCGGGCCCCGGACGGCGCGCTTCCCCACGAAGCGCGTCGCTCGCCGCGTGCAAGACCGGTGCGCCCGCGCTACGAACGGGGCCGGCCGGCGCGCCGGGCTGGCCCTGCGAGGACGAGGATGAGCCGCAAGATCTACCCGGACGCGGACGCGGCCCTCGAAGGTCTGCTGCACGACGGCATGACGCTGATGTCGGGCGGCTTCGGCCTGTCGGGCAACCCGGAGCACCTGATCCCGGCGGTGCGCCGCTCGAGCGTCAAGGACCTCACCGTCATCTCCAACAACTGCGGGGCGGACGGCTTCGGCCTGTGGGAGCTGCTCAACGCGGGGCAGATCCGGAAGATGATCTCGTCCTACGTCGGCGAGAACAAATTGTTCGCAGAGCTCTACCTGTCGGGTCGGCTGGAGCTCGAGCTCACGCCGCAGGGCACGCTGGCCGAGCGCATCCGCGCGGGCGGGGCGGGCATACCGGCCTTCTTCACCAAGACGGGTGTCGGCACGGTGGTGGCCGACGGCAAGCCCGTGCAGGACTTCGACGGCGAGACGTATGTGATGGAGCGCTGGCTCCGCGCCGACCTCTCCATCGTCAAGGCCTGGCGCGCCGACCCCGAGGGCAACCTCGTATTCCGCAAGACGGCGCGCAACTTTAACCCGATGATGGCCACCGCCGGCCGCGTGTGCGTGGCGGAGGTGGAGGAGATCGTGGAGGCGGGCTCGCTCGACCCCGATCACATCCATACGCCGGGCGTCTACGTCGACCGGCTGATCCAGGGCGCCCACTACGAGAAGCGCATCGAGCAGCGCACCACCCGGCCGCGCCCCGCGGGCGAGCCTGCCGCCGCCTCGTCCGCCGCCGGCTCGGAGGTCTGAACGATGCCTTGGGACCGCAACGCCATGGCCGCCCGCGCTGCGCGCGAGCTCAAGGACGGCTTCTACGTCAACCTGGGTATCGGCATCCCGACGCTCGTCGCCAACCACGTGCCGGACGGCGTGCACGTCACCCTGCAGTCGGAGAACGGCATGCTGGGGATCGGCCCCTTCCCCTACGACGACGAGGTCGACCCCGACCTGATCAATGCGGGCAAGCAGACGGTCACCGCCCTGCCGACCTCGTCGTTCTTCTCGTCGGCCGACAGCTTCGCCATGATCCGCGGCGGCCACATCGACTTGGCGATCCTAGGGGCCATGCAGGTCTCCCAGCGCGGCGACCTCGCCAACTGGACGGTGCCCGGCAAGATGATCAAGGGCATGGGCGGGGCCATGGACCTCGTCGCCGGCGTCAAGCGCGTAGTGGTGGTGATGGAGCACGTCGACCGCGCGGGCGGCCCGAAGCTCCTCCACGCCTGCGACCTGCCGCTGACGGGCGCGCGCGTGGTCGACCTCGTGATCACCGACCTCGCCGTCTTCAGCGTCGACAAGCACGGCGACGGCGGCCTCTCGCTCGTCGAGCTCGCGCCCGGCGTAACCGAGGACGAGGTGCGCGCCAAGACGCAGGCGAGCTACAGCCCGGCGGCTCCAGCCGCCTGAACTTGCCGTTCCTTAGTCGCGCCCAGCCGGCGCGGTCTGGACGGGCCTGTGGACAAGTCGGCTGCCCAGTCCCGCCGCGCTTTGACTCTCGGGCGAAAGGGCGGGCAACATGCCGCCGGGGCGTCGGTCGGCCTCAGCGGGACCCCTGCGCGTGTACTGTCCTCGCCTCGGTCGGAGAGATCGGCGCCATCGGGGGCTTGCACGAGCTTGACGCTCGCGGACCCGACCGAAGGTGTCGCGGCGGCCCTGGCGGGTGTGAGCCGCGGTGAACCGGCCGCCATGCGACAGTTGTACGCGCTGACGTCGGCGAAGCTGTTGGGCGTCTGCCTGCGTATCCTTCACGATCGCGGCGAGGCGGAGGAGGCTTTGCAAGACGTCTTCCTCACCGTCTGGCGTCGGCCAGAAGCCTTTGACCCCACGCGCGGCGGGGGGATGGCCTGGCTGATCGCCGTCGCGCGCAACCGCGCCATCGACCGCCTGCGCGGCCGGCGACCCCCGGCCTCCGAGGACGAGGGCGCGGCGGCCGGCGTGCCGGATCCCTCGCCCGATCCCTCCGCGCGGCTCCTGGCGGACGAGGACGCGCGGCGACTCCACGCGTGCCTCGCCACACTGGAGCCGCAGACCGCCCAGGCCATCCGCCGGGCGTTCGAGGAGGGGCTGACCTACGACGAGCTGGCCGTGGCCGCGGGCGTGCCGCTCGGCACCATGAAGAGCCGCATCCGCCGCGGCCTCCTGAAGCTGCGCGACGAGTACGAACGTTGAGCGCCGACACCCACATTCCCGAGCCGCCAGACGACGACGTCGCCGCCGCCGAGTTCGCGCTGGGCGTTCTGGACGGGCCCGAGCGCGCCGCCGCGCGGGCGCGCGCCGAGACCGATCCCGCCTTCGCCGAACGGCTGCGGCTCTGGGAGGCGCGCCTCGCGCCGTTGGCGGCGGACCTGCCCGCGGCGCCGCCCTCGACCGACCTCTGGGCTGCGCTCGAGGCGAAGCTGTCGGGCGCGCAGCAGGACGCGCCGCCGACCAGCGCCCGCCCGTCTCCGATCGCGGCCCCGCGCCGCTCCACCGCGCGCCGCTCTAGCCCGTGGCGGCCGCTGGCGCTGGCGGCCGCGCTCGCCGGGGCTGCTGTGCTGGGCGCGCTAGGTGCGGGCGCCATCCGACCCCGTAGCCCGCCCACGGTCTTGGCGGTTGTGCTCGCGCCTTCCGCCAAGGCCTACGAGGTGCGCGGCGTCGTCACGCTCTACCCGGACCGCGCACGTCTCGCGGCCGCCCTGTCCGAGATTTCGGACAGGGGGCGCGTCGCCGAGCTGTGGCTGATCAAGCCGGGCGGCTCACCCGTCGCCCTGGGTCTGGCCGCCGACGCGGGCCCCGGCGAGCGCCGCGCCCGGCTCGCGCGCGCGGGCGACGTCGTGGCGGTGTCGCTGGAGCCGCCGGGCGGCGCGCCCGGGGAGGCCCCGACGGGACCCGTGGTCGCCACCGGCGTCCTTCGCGCGCTTTAGGCTGCACAGCCCCGTTTCTGCATAAAAACGCGTACGGCTCGGATCGAGCGACATGCGGCTGCGTTCACCTGTGAGGCCTCGGCCAGCAAGGGAACCAGACAGATGGCGAAGACCATACCGGCGTTGTTCGACAGCTATGCGGACGCGGAGCGAGCGGTCGGGCAGCTCGAGGCGGCGGGCGTCGCTCGCAACGACATCAGCGTCGTCTCAAATGCGACGAGCGGCGACCACGCCGCTGAACGCAAGGGCGACGACGTCGGTGAGGACGCGTCCAAGGGCGCGGGCGCGGGCGCCCTCGTCGGCGGCGCGGGCGGGCTCCTGGCCGGGCTGGGCGCGCTGGCCATCCCTGGCCTTGGACCCATCGTGGCCCTGGGCTGGCTGGCCTCGACCGCGGCGGGTGCGGCGGCGGGCAGCCTGGTCGGCGCGGCCGCGGGCGGCATCGTCGGCGCGCTCACCCACGCGGGCGTCAGCCACGACGACGCCGACGCCTACGCCGAGGGCGTGCGTCGCGGCGGCACGCTCGTCACCGTGCGCGCGCACGACGAGCAGGTCGAGCAGGTCCGCCAAGTCTTCGCGGCGCCTTCGCGGTCGGTCGACATCGGCGCGCGCCGGGAGAGCTACGTCGCCTCCGGCTGGACGCGGTTCGACGACACGGCTCCGGCCTACACCGCCGACGAGATCGCCGCCGAACGCGCCCGCTACGGTCGCGTTTGATCCGCGCCCAGACGAAGGAACTCCGCATCATGACCAAATCCATCTCCGCCTTGGCGCTCGCTGTGGCCTTGGGCTTCGCCTCTGTCGCCTCCGCCCAGCCGTCGGGCGGCCCTGACGCCAAGGGCAACGCGCCCCTGAAGCATGCTCACACCGTCAACGATGGGGCGCCCAAGCACGGCGCCAACTCGTTCACCGAGGCGCAGGCGCGCCGTCACATCGAGAAGGCGGGCTTCACCGGCGTCAGCGGCCTGATGAAGGGCGACGACGGCGTGTGGCGCGGCCAGGCCATGCGCGACGGCGGCCCCGTCGCCGTTGCCATGGACTTCAAGGGCAACGTGACGACGGAGGGCGGCGGTCCGCCGATGGCCGGTCCCGCGGGTCCTCCGGCCGCCATGGCGGCCCCGGCGGGCCCGGGGATGGGCGCGGCTCCCGCTCCGATGGCGGGCGACATGGCTGCGCGCGACACCGCGTCGACAACGACCACGCACCATCGCCGTCACCACCACCATCGCCGCCACCACGCGAGCTGCGCGCATCCCTCGCCCAACGGCGCGGCGTGCAGCGGCGTGGACAAGAACGGCAACGGCATCTCCGACCGGGAAGACCGCGCGACCGGTCACTGAGGTCGGCGTGGGAGGCCGGCCATCGCGCTAGCGTCCCCGCGCGGCGGGCTAGGTGAGACGGGCGCGTCGCCCTAGGGTGGCGCGCCCCGATCGTTTGGCAGCTTGGCGACCGTCGTGACCGCGCCCTTGATCCTCGCCCTCGATCAGGGGACGACTTCCTCTCGCGCCCTCGTGTTCGATGAGGCGGGTGCGGTGGTGGCCTCCGCCCAGCGCGAGTTCCCGCAGCTCTACCCGCGCGAAGGGTGGGTCGAGCACGATCCCGAGGCCATCTGGGACAGCGTGGTCGCCGTCGGACGCGAGGCCCTGGCCGCGGCCGAGGCGCGCGGCGGACGCGTGGCTGCGATCGGCGTGGCCAACCAGCGCGAGACCACGCTCGTGTGGGAACGCGCGACCGGACGGCCGATCCACAACGCCATCGTCTGGCAGGACCGTCGCACCGCCGACCGTTGCCGCGCTCTGGAGACGGCCGGCGCGCTCCCGCACGTGCGGGAGACGACGGGGCTGGTGCTCGACCCCTACTTCTCGGCCACCAAGGCGGCCTGGCTGCTCGACGCCGTAGACGGCGCGCGGGTGCGGGCCGGGCGCGGCGAGCTCGCCTTCGGCACGGTCGACAGCTTCGTCGTCTGGCGGCTGACCGGCGGGCGCGTCCACGCCACCGACGCCACCAACGCCAGCCGCACCTCGCTCTACGACCTGCGCCACGGCGACTGGTGCGACGAGCTGTGCCGGGTGTTCGACGTTCCGCGCGCTCTCCTGCCGCCCGTGGGCGACAGCGCGGCGGATTTCGGATCGACCGAGCCCGGCCTGTTCGGGCGGCCGCTGCCGATCCTGGGCGTGATCGGCGACCAGCAGGCCGCAGCGCTCGGCCACGGCGCGCTCGCGCCCGGCTGCGCCAAGTGCACCTACGGCACGGGCGGCTTCCTCCTGGCCAGCACGGGCGAGACACCCGTCGCGTCCGCGCACCGCCTCCTCACCACCGTCGCCGTGCAGCTGGGCGGTCGACGGCGGTACGCGCTTGAGGGCTCGATCTTCTCGGCGGGGGCGGCTGTGCAGTGGCTCCGCGACGGGCTGGGCGTCATCGCCACGGCGGGCGGGTCGGAGGCGCTCGCCGCCGCCCTCCCCGACAGCGGCGGGGTGCACCTCGTGCCCGCCTTCACGGGGCTGGGCGCGCCCTGGTGGGACGCCGAGGCGCGGGGCGCGATCCTCGGCCTGACCCGCGCGACCACCGCCGCCCACCTCGCGCGCGCGGCGCTGGAGTCGGTCGCCTTCCAGACCGTCGACCTCCTCTCGGCCATGGCGCAGGACGGTGCGCCGGTGACGACCTTGCGGGTCGACGGCGGGTTCGCCGCCAACGGCTGGGCCATGCAGGCCTTGGCCGACCTGTCGGGCCTCCCGGTCGAGCGCCCCGCCTCTTTGGAGGTGACGGCCTGGGGCGCCGCGCTCCTGGCCGGCCGCCGCGCCGGCGTCTACGGCGACCTCGGCCCCGAGCTGGGCGCGGGCGACCGTTTCACGCCGAGCCTGGCCGCCGATGCGCGCGAGCGGCGCCTCGCGGGCTGGCGGCGCGCGGTGGAGCGCACGCTCGCCTGAAGCCGCGCGCGCCGCTCAGATGGGCGCGTCCAACGAGGTGGCGAGCGGGGTGAAGAGCTTCGGCTCGGCGTCCGTCATCCGCCAGCAGTCCTCCAGCCGCACACCGAATTCGCCGGGGAGGTAGAGCCCGGGCTCGTCGGAGAAGCACATGCCGGGCTCGAGCGGCGTGGTGTCGCCATGGACGAGGTAGGCGGGCTCGTGCCCGTCGAGCCCGATGCCGTGACCCGTGCGGTGGGGCAGGCCGGGCAGGCGGTAGCCCGGCCCCCAGCCCTCCCGCGAGTAGAAGCCGCGCACCGCGTCGTCGACCGAGCCGGCGGTCGCGCCCGGGCGCGCCGCCGCCAGCGCCACCTCCTGCCCGCGCTTAACGGTCTCCCACACCCGGCGCTGGCGCGCGGTCGGCGCGCCGTGCACCCAGGTGCGCGAGATGTCCGACTGGTAGCCGTGCACGGTGCAGCCGCAGTCCATCAGCACGACGGAGCCCTCGCGCACCGCCTGGGGCTGGTGCGAGCCGTGGGGGTAGGCGCTGGTCTCGTTGAGCAGCACCAGCGAGAACTCGGGCGCGCCGCCCAGCGCGGTCGTGGTCCGGTCCATCAGGGCGGCGATGTCGGCGGAGGTCATTCCGGGCGCGACCGCCGCGTGCACCCGCCGCAGCGCGGCCAGGGTCACGTCGTTGGCGAGCTGCATAAGGGCGAGCTCGGCGGGCAACTTGTGCAGCCGGCAGGCGCGCACCACGGGATCGCCGGACACGACCTCGACGCCCGCCGCGCGCCGCACGCCGTCCATCACGAAGAAACGCGTGGTCGCCTCGACGCCCAGCAGCCGGCCCGCGCCGCCGCGGTCGCGCAGGGCGCCGGCGAGCAGCGTGAACGGGCTGTCCGCCTCGTCCCACGTGCGCACCTCGCCCAGCGCCAGGGTCTCGCGGATGGAGGGGGCCTCGAAGGCGGGGCACACCACCACCGGCTCGCCGCGCGCGGGCAGGATGGCGGCGGTCGTGCGCTCCGACCGGCTCCAGCGTACGCCGGTGAAGTAGTCGAGGGTGGAGCCGCTCTCGACGAGGAGCCCGCCCCAGCCCAGCCGCGCCATCAGCCCCTGCGCCTTCTCGACGCGCGCGCGCCGCTCGGCGACGGTGATCGGCTTCGCGCCGGATGTGAGCGGGCGCAGCGCGTCGCCCACCGGGGCGGAGGCCGGGGCGGCCTGGGCCAAGGGGGCCGCGAGCGCGGCCCCTGCACCCAGGAGCGACCTTCGTGTCGTCATGCCGTCGGCCTCCTTCGGCGTCGGCCGCGAGCCTAGCCGCTCAGCGCGGCGACGCGCCACCGCGTCGGCGCGCCCTCAGCGGCGCGGTCTCGGGCATGAAGAGCAGCACGGGCAGGGCGCAGACGCCGACGGCCGCGATCATCGCGCCGGGCGCGCCCGGCCAACCGGTGCGCTCGACGAGGCGCTGAGCGAGGTAGGGCGTCAGCCCGCCGAAGAGGGCGGTGGCGGTGGTGGCCCCGAGCGCCAGGCCGCTGAGGCGCCCTTCGCCCGGCAGGAGCTCGGCGGTGGTCACCGCGCCGACCGCGCTCACCCCGCCCGCCACGGCCGCCAGGAGGATGGCGCCCACGAGCCCCAGGGCGGGCGAGCCGCTGGCCATCAGCGCGAACAGCGTCACGGGCAGGACGGCGCTAAGCAACGCCAGGGTCACGAGCACGGGCCGTCGCCCCCACCGGTCGGACAGCGCGCCCGTCGCCGGCGTCACCGCGATCACCGCGACGGCCGCGACGAGCGACAACGCGAGCGCGTGGCGCTCTTCCAGCCGCCCGGCGCCGTGCAGGAAGGCGGGCGCGTAGGTGATGCCCACGTAGTAGGTGATGGATCCGAGCGCCGAGATGGCGAAGCCGCGCAGCACCCCCGCGCGCGCTGTGCTCCAGGCGTGCAGCAGCGGCCGGTCAGGGCGAACCCCCGCCTCGCGCTGGCGCTCGAATTCGGGCGACTCGCGCACGGTGGACCGCGCGACGCCGATGGCCGCCGCCAGCGCCGCCCCCACAGCGAAGGGCACGCGCCAGCCCCAGGCGGCCAGGGCGGCCGGGCTCAGCGCCCAGACCACCCCGGCCGACACGCCGACCGCCAGGAGGCCGCCCACCTCGCTCGCCGCCGCGGCCGACGAGGCCACGAGCCCCCGTCGCCCGGGCGAGGCGCTCTCCAGGAGGTAGGCGACGATCCCCGTGTACTCGCCGCCCACGGCCAGCCCGATCACGCAGCGGAGCGCGAGCAGGAGCCACCCCGCCGCCGGCCCGATCTGCTGGGCGGTCGGCAGGCAGGCGATGGCGAGCATGGCGGGGGCGGTGATCGCCACCGAGATCAGGAGCATGGGGCGCCGCCCCAGCCGGTCGCCGATCTGGGCGAAGATCACCGCCCCCAGCGGCCGCATCAGGTAGGCGAGCGCAAAGGCGCCCAGCGTCGCCGCGAGCGAGGCGGCGCCGCCGCCGAAGAAGACGCGGGAGAGCACCGTCGACAGGTAGAGGTAGACGGTGAAGTCGTACCATTCGACGATCGTGGAGATCGCGGCCACGGCCTGGGACGAGGTGGAGGGCGCCGCCCGGTCGGGTGTCGTCACGCCTGGCCCGCCCTCGCCGGGCGTCGCGCCCCTGCCGCCGTCTTAGGCCCGCGCCGCGCATGACGTCGATCCCCGCCGTCCCGGGCTTTAAGGAGGCTGACATCGCTGTCATGACTGTCGCCGCGGAGCCGCGAGAGCTCCGGCGGGCGGGAGGCGGGCTGTGAAGGCGATGACGGGCCGGGTGACGGCCGCACTGTTGATGACCGGCGTTCTCGCGCCGACCGCCGTGCCCGCGCAGGTCCCGGCGCGCTTCACGCCTCCGCCGGCGGCGACCGCGCACCCGGCGCTCTGGCCCGCGGCGAAGAGCCCCGTGCCGCGCGACCCGGCGATCGAGCGCCGCATCGACGCGCTGCTGGCGTCGATGTCCCTGGAGCAGAAGGTCGGCCAGACGCTGCAGCCCGAGATCCGCTCCATCACCCCCGACGAGGTGCGCCGTTACCACATCGGCTCCATCGAGAACGGCGGCGGTTCGCAGCCGGGCGGGAACAAGCACGCGACCTTGGCCGACTGGCTCCGGCTGATCGACGCCATGGCCGACGCCGCCTACGACCGCGACGGTCCCGGCCCGCACATCCCGATGCTGTGGGCGACGGACGCGGTGCACGGCCACAACAACGTGCTGGGCGCGACGCTCTTCCCCCACAACATCGGCCTGGGCGCCATGCGCGACCCCGAGCTCGTGCGCCGCATCGGCGCGGCGACCGCGGAGGAGGTGCGCGCGGCGGGCATGGACTGGGCCTTCGCCCCGACCATCGCCGTGGCGCAGGACGACCGCTGGGGCCGCACCTACGAGAGCTATTCGGAGGATCCGAAGGTCGTCGCGGCCTATGCCGGGGCGATGGTGCGCGGACTGCAGGGCGAGGGGGCGAACTTCCTCGACCGCGACCACGTGATCTCCACCGCCAAGCACTTCCTGGGCGACGGCGGCACGGCGGGCGGCCACGACCAAGGCGACACGCAGGTGAGCGAGGAGGTGCTGCGCGATGTGCACGCCGCCGGCTACGTCGCCGCGGTGGACGCGGGCGTGCAGTCGGTGATGGCCAGCTACTCCAACTGGAACGGCGTCAAGATGCACGCCAACGAGACGCTGATGACCGGGGTGCTGAAGAGTCGCTTCGGCTTTGACGGCATGATCTTCGGCGACTGGAACGCCCACGGGCAGATCCCGGGCTGCACCAAGGGCGACTGCCCTATCGCCTTCAACGCCGGGCTCGACATGTACAACGTGCCGCAGGACTGGCGCGCGCTGTACGACAACATGCTGCGCGAGGTGCGGTCCGGCGACATCCCCATGTCGCGGCTGGACGACGCGGTGCGCCGCATCCTGCGCGTGAAGCTGCGCGCCCACCTGTTCGACGAGCCGCGGCCGAGCGCGCGGCCCCACGCGGGCGACACCGCGCTCCTCGGCGCGCCCGCACACCGGGCGATCGCGCGGCAGGCGGCGGCCGAGTCGCTCGTGCTCCTGAAGAACAACGGGCATGTGCTGCCGTTGAAGGGCTCGGGGCGGCTCCTCGTCGTGGGGGCCGCGGCCGACAGCGTGGCGCGCCAGGCGGGCGGGTGGACGCTCTCCTGGCAGGGCGACGACAACACGCCCGCCGACTTCCCCGGCGCCACCTCGATCTGGGCGGGGCTGCGCGACGCGGTGGCGGTGGCCGGCGGCCGTGCGACGCTCAGCGTCGACGGGAGCTTCACGGATAAGCCCGACGCCGCGTTGGTGGTGTTCGGCGAGACGCCCTACGCCGAGTTCCAGGGCGACCAGCCCGACGTGGCGCTGCACCCCGCCGCCGACGCCGAGCTCGCCGCCATGCGCCGGCTCCATGCGGCGGGCGTTCCGGTGGTGGCCGTGCTGCTCTCCGGCCGGCCCCTCTACCAGAACCCCGAGATCAATGCGGCCGACGCCTATGTCGCCGCCTTCCTGCCCGGGTCGGAGGGGGCGGGCGTGGCCGACGTCCTGGTGGGCGACGCCCGGGGCGCGCCGCGGCGCGACTTCCGCGGACGGCTCTCCTTCAGCTGGCCGCGCCGGCCCGACCAGACGCCGCTGAACCGTGGCCAGCCCGGCTACGACCCCCAGTTCGCCTTTGGCTATGGCCTCTCGTACCGCGACCGCACCGAGCTGCCCCGGCTGGAGGAGGCGCGCCTCACGGCCACCGCCGGCGTGCGCGGCCAGCTGCTGGCCGACGGCCGCGGGGTCAACGGCTGGACGCTCCAGCTCGGCGACGCCGCGACGCCCGCGCTCGCCGCGCCGGCTTCGCGCGCCGCCCTGCCCGACGGCGCGGCGACGCTGGAGGCGGTCGACCACCGGCGGCAGGAGGACGCGCGCCGGCTGCTCTGGCGCGGCGGGGCGCCTGCCTGGGCGGAACTGCGCGTGGCGAGCCCCGTCGACCTCCAGCGCGAGGCAAACGGCGACGTGGTGCTGGAGTTCGCGCTCCGGGTGGACGGCGCGCCCGCAGGGCCGGTCGAACTCGCGCTTGTCGGGCCCGGCGGGGCGAGAGGCGCGGCCGCGGTCGCGCCCCGGCTGCGCGCCGCCGCGCCGGGCGCCTGGACGCGCCTGCGGGTGCCGCTGGCCTGCTTCGGTCGCGCCGGGGGCGACCTCGCTCACGTGTCAGGCGTGCGTCTCACCACGGCGGGCGCGCTCGACCTGACCGTCGGCGACGTTCGCCTCGCGGGAACCGAGCCGGGAGACGCCTGTCCCGCGCCATGAGGCGCCGGGGCCACGCTGGCGCCCGAGCGATTGAGAACCGCTTGCAACTCCGCGAGCGTCGCCGTACAGCGGTGGCGATTGAGAGTGAGTTGCAGGAGACGTGCGGGTGACAGGGCGAGGCGGCGAGCGGCGCACGGCGGCGTCGAGGGCGGCGCTACTGGCGGGGGCGCTCGCGGGCGCCTTCGCCTCCGCCGCGCGGGCGGGCGACGGCGCGACCAGCGACGCCGCGCCTGCGTCCACCGGCGACGAGGTGGTGGTCACCATGCGCGCGGCCCAGCCGAACCACGCCGTCAGCGGCACGAAGAGCGACACCCCGCTGGTCGAGACGCCCCAGTCGATCAGCGTGGTCGACCGCGACGACCTCGACCTGCGCGTGGTGCAAAACCTCAACCAAGCGCTGCGCTACACGCCGGGTATCGGCCCCGACACCCGCGGCAACACCGCCGGCCGCTACGACCAGCAGACGTTGCGCGGCTTCACGCCCGATCGGTACCTCGACGGCCTGCGGCTGATCGGCTCGCAGAACGGCTACGCCATCCCGCAGATCGACGTCACCCGGCTCGACCGGGTGGAGGTGGTGAAGGGGCCGGCCTCGGTGCTCTACGGCCAGGGCAGCCCGGGCGGCATCGTCGCCCTCTCCAGCAAGCTGCCGACCGGCGACCGCTTCGGCGAGCTCGCGCTGACCGGCGGCTCGTTCGGCTACGGCCAGGGCGCGCTGGACCTCGGCGGCCCCCTCGACGCCGCCGGCAAGTGGAGTTTTCGGCTGAACGCGGTGGCCAACCGCACCGACACCGAGATCCAGCACACCGAGGCCGAGCGCTACGGCGTGAGCCCGGCCCTCACCTGGAAGCCGGACGACAAGACGAGCTTGACCCTGCTCTACAGCTACCAGAACGACCCGGAAGGCGGCGACTACGGCGCCATGGAGCCGGTGGGCTCGCTTCTGCCCAACCCCAACGGCCGGGTGGCGCGCGACTTCTTCGGCAGTGAGCCGGGCTTCGAACAGTTCAAGCGCGAGCAGAACGCGATCACATCGCTGTTCTCGCGCAAGCTGGGCTTTGGCGACTGGGTGCTGCGCCAGAACACGCGCTACATGCGCACCACGACCTTTTACCAGAGCGCCTACTTCTTCAGCCTCAACCCCGACCTGCGCACAGTGCCGCGCTACGCCGACCTGGCGGACGAGGGCCTGGACGCGCTCACCACCGACACCCAACTGGCCGGGACGGTGAAGACCGGTCCGCTCCTGCACAGCCTCGTCGTAGGCGTCGACTATCAGCACACCGGCCAGAGCGAGGCGGCGGGCTTCAGCGGATCGGCGACCGATCTCGACATCTTCGATCCGGTGTACGGCGGGCCGATCACGCCCACGCCCATCACCTTCAACGTGCGCCTGAACCTCGAGCAGACGGGCGTCTACGCGCAGGACCAGATCAGCTGGGGCGGCTTGCGGCTGATGCTGTCAGGCCGCAACGACTGGGTCGACGCCGCCCAGTTCGACAAGGTGGCCAAGACCACGACGGCCTTCGACCAGGAGAAGTTCACTGGCCGCGCCGGCCTGCTTTACCTGTTCGACAACGGCCTGGCTCCCTACGTCAGCTACTCCACCTCGTTCCAGCCGCAGATCGCCTTCGACAAGTCGGGGGCGGTGTTGCCGCCGACCGGCGGCAAGCAGGTCGAGCTGGGCGTCAAGTACCAGCCCAAGGTCTGGGACGCGCTCCTCACCCTGTCGGTCTACGACCTGAAGCAGACCAACGTGGCCACCACCGACCCCAGCGCGCCCGGCGCCTTCTACTCGATCGCCGCGGGCGAGATCCGCTCGCGCGGGGTCGAGCTGGAGGGCTCTGCGCGGCCGCGCCCGGGCGTCGAGCTGCGCGCCGGCTACACCTACCTCGACAACAAGGTGACCAAGGACAACTCGGGCCTCCTCGGCGCGCGACCCTACGGCGTGCCCCAGCAGACCGCGAGCGCGCTCGCGATCTACACCTTCAGCGGCGGCCCGCTCGCAGGCCTGGGCGTGGGCGGCGGCGCCCGCTACCTCGGCCAGAGCTTCAACGGCGTGGCCGGCGGCGTGGTGGCCAAGGGCGAGTTCAAGATCCCCGACGCCACCCTGTTCGACCTTCTGGGCTCCTACGACTTCGCCCGGCTGTCGCCGCGGCTGCGGGGCGTGACCTTCAACCTCGACGTCACCAACCTCTTCGACGCGCGCTACATCACCTCCTGCTATTCGACGATCTGGTGTTGGTACGGCGCGGGCCGCAGCGCCCAGGCCACGGTGCGCTACCGCTGGTGACGGCGGCGGGCGTCCTCCTGGGGCTCGCGGCTGCGGCGGCGGGCGTGGCGCTCCTGCGGCGCGCCTGGGCGCTGAGGCGCGGCGGCTGGCGGATCGCGCTCGGCTGGGCGGCGCTCGTGGCCGGAACGGCGGGCTGGCGAGGGGCGGGCGCGGCCTGGGACAAGGCGACGGCGCTGGCCGTGCTTGCCGGCGGCCTCGTCGCGCTGGCGACGGTGGCCCTTGGCGCGGACCTCCCCCGCGCGCGGAAAACCGCGGCGCGCGAAGGGCGCGAGATCGAGCCGCCCGCCGCGACGGGCCCGGCTTGGCGCGGGTGGGCGCGCGCGGGCTGCGTCGGACCGCTGGCGCTCGCCACAGCCGTCGCCGTCGGCGCCTGCACGGCCCTGCACGGCCCGGGGAGCGAGGCCGACCGGCTGGTGGCGGCGGGCTTCGTCCTGCCGCTCGGCTGGGCCGCCGCGGGGACCTGGGCCCTGACCGATGACCGGCTCGGCCGCGTGGCGTTCACCCTGGCGGCGGTCGGCGTGGCCGCGGTCCTGGCGGCGCGGACGTGAGCGACGCCGCCCCGACGCGGGCGCGTCCGATCTGGCCCCGCGTTCCGCCGCGCTTCACCGCCGCGGTCCTCTCCGGCCACTCGGCGCTCGGCCTCGCGCTGGGCGCGCTGGTCTACCTCGTGTGCCTGACCGGCGCGCTCAGCGTCTTCGTCGACGAGCTGAAGCTCCTCGAGCAGCCCGCGCCGGCTCCAGCCCCGCTCGCGCCCGGCGCGGTCGCGCGCGCGACGGCGCAGGCGCTGCGGCTGGCGCCGGGGGGCGCCGTCTACGTCTCCGCCCCCGTCACGCCGCGCCAGCGTCTGAGCGCGAGCGCCTACGGGGCGGGCGGCGAGCGCGCGTGGATCGCCGATGCGGCGGGGCGGCTCACCCCCGCGCGCACGCCGTGGACCGACTTCGTCACCGCCCTGCACATGACGCTGACGGCCCCTGCACCCTGGGGCGCGCTTCTCGTCGGCGCGAGCGGGGCGGCCCTCCTGGCGCTGATCGGCTCGGGTGTCCTGGCGCACCCGCGCATCTTCCGCGACGCCTTCCGCCTGCGGTTGTCCGGCTCGCGGCGGCTGCGCGAGGCCGAGCTGCACAATCGGCTGAGCGTGTGGGGCCTGCCGTTCCACGTGGCGGTGACGCTCACGGGCGCGCTCTTCGGCCTGGCCAACCTCACGGTCCTGGCGACGGCGGCGCTGGGCCACCGCGACGCCGCGCGCGTGCTGGAGCCGCTCACCGGGCCGCCGGTCGCCGTCGACTCTCGCCCGGCCCTCCCGCCCGACGTGGAGGCGCTCGTCGCCCGCGCCCGGGCGGTCCTGCCGGGCTCGCAGCTGTTCTACCTGGGCGTGGAGCGGGCGGGCACGCGAGGCGCGCGCTACACGGTGGAGGTCACCGCGCCCGGGCGCCTGCCGCGGGGAGAGCAGGTCTACTTCGACGCAGGGGGGCGCGAGATCGGCCGCGGCCGCTTCGCCACGGGATCGCCGGGGCTGCAGGCCTATTCCGCCGCCGCCCAGCTCCACTTCGGCTTCTTCGGCGGGCTGCCGGTGAGGATCGCGTACGGCGCGTTGGGGCTTGCGCTCACCTACGTCTGTGCGACGGGGGTGACCATCTGGCTCGCCCGCCGACGCGATCGCGGGCGGCAGGCTCCACGCCTGGAGCGCGCCTGGACGGCCTGGACCTGGGGCGCCCCCGCGGCCCTTGGACTGGCGCTTGGGCTGAGCCGGCTCGCGCCGCCCGCGCAGGTGTTCTGGACCGCTCTCGCGCTTGCCCAGGCTGGGGCGCAGCTCTCCATGGCGCGTCGCTGAAGGGCGTCTCGCGACAGCAGGCGACATCTTGCGACACGCGCACGCCCGGCACGCGAGCGGCCGTTGATTCCATATCTCCCGCCGACCAAGCCCGCGCAGCGCTCCGGTGGGGAGGGTGGCTCGGCCGCCCGTCCGGACTGCTGGAGGGATGACATGGAGCGGAATGCAGCGGGGCGGGCTCTGGCGGCGGCCCTGATTACGGGCGGTTGGGCCTTGGCCCTCGCCGCGCCTGGCGCGGCCTCGGCGGCCGACTACGTGACCACCGCGAAGGCGCTCAACCCGGTCGCCTACTTCCGCCTGACGAGCCCTGGCGCTGGGAGCGAGGTCGGCGGCTACACCACGAGCTACAGCGCCACTACGGGAACGAGGGCCGGCGCGCCGCTCGCCTCCGATCCGGGCAACACGGGCGCCACCTTCGCGGGCGACAACAGCGCGCCGTCGGAAGTCCACACGAGCCTCAGCGGCATGGTCGGCGGAACGGGGACCGTCAACCTGTGGGTGAACCTTGCTCAGCTGGATACGACGATCGGGCACATCGAGTACCTCGCCGGCGAGTCCCAGGGCGGCAACGATTTCGATCTGCAGGTCCAGGACAACGCAATCAAGTTCTACACGGGCGGAGGCGAGAACACCTCCTACGCCATCGACTCCAGCTTCCTGAACAGCTGGCACATGGTGACCGCCACCTTCGACGGCACGACCGCGGACGGCTACCGCGACATCTACGTCGACGGAGTGCTGGCGGCGAGCTTCAGCGGCGGCGTGAACGGGGCGGCGAAGTCACAGTCGTTCAGCATGGGTTACAGCGACCTGTTCGGCAACCGCGCGCTGGACGGCTCGCTCGACGAGGTGGGCGTCTACGACTACGGCCTCTCGGCCACACAGGTCGCCACCCTGTACGCGTCGGCCGGCATGACGTCCGCCGCCCCGGAGCCGGGGACGTGGGCGTTGATGGCGCTGGGCGTCGGCGCGGCGGGCTTCGGCCTGCGTCGCCGGCGAGTAGCCGGGCCCGCGCTCCGCGCAGCCTAGGGCGAGGGAAGGGGCGGCCCGCGAAGGTCGCCCCGGCCTCGTCTCAGGTCTTGGCCGAGCCCGGCTCCGACATGCCGCGGTGCACGGCGGCCCCGGCGGTGTCGGGCAGGGCGTCCGCGATCGCGCCCATGATCTTGTTCTTCAGCTTGGGCAGCACCCGGTCCTTGTCGCCCTGCAAGGCGTCGAACGCCGCCTTGGCCACGTCGGCGGGGTCGTCCTTCTTGTCGGACGCGCCCGCCTTGGTGTCGAGCATCTCGGCGCGGTTGAAGAAGTTGGTCTCGGTCACGCTCGGCATCAGCACGGTGACGCCGACGCCCGTGTCCTTGAGCTCGTTGCGCAGCGCTTCGCCGAACCAGCGCAGGAACACCTTGGTCGAGCCGTACACCGCCTCGAACGGGTCGGGCATGGTGGCGGCGATGGATGAGGTGAAGAGCAGCTTGCCGCGGTCGCGCGCCGCCATGTCCTTCAGCACGAGCTTGGTGAGCTGGACGGCGCCGCGGCAGTTCAGGTCGATCATCTTCAGTTCGCGCTGCAGATCGGTGTCGGTGAAGGCGCCGCCCAGACCGTAGCCGGCGTTCACGCAGAGCACCTCGACGGGCCGGCCCAGCGCCTGCACCGCGCCATAGAGACTGTTCACCCCGTCCTCCGTGGAGAGATCGGAGGCGTGGGTCTCCACCTGCGCGCCCGAGGCGGCGAGCCCCTGAGCGGCCTCGGCCAGGTGCGGGGCCTGCTCGGCCGCCAAGAATAGGTCGTAGCCGTTCGCGGCGAACTGGCGGGCGAGCTCCAGCCCGATCCCGTTGGAGCCGCCGGTGATCACGGCGAGCGGCTTGCGGCCGGACGTGGAGGCGTCGTTGTCGAGGTCGGTCATGGGGATCAGGCTCCTGGGTTCTCCTCAGAAGCGGACGCCCGGTGGCGAGGTTCCCAGGCCGGTCGACCTGGGCGGGGGCTCGGCCGCCGCGCTCCTCACCACTCGGCGAGACCGCCGTCGGCGCCGCGCCAGGCGGGGTTGCGCCAGCGGTGGGGCGTCTGCGCCTCCGCCCTGACCCTCGCCTCGTCGATGACGACGCCCAGCCCCGGGCCGGTCGGCACGGCCACGTGCCCGTCGGCCACGTCGAAGACCGAAGGGTCGATCAGGTAGGTCAGGAGGTCGTGGCTCGGCTCGTTGTAGTGGATGCCGAGGCTCATCTCCTCGATGGCGAAGTTGGGCGTGGCGGCGGCGACCTGCAGGCAGGCGGCGAGCGCCAGGGGTCCCAGCGGGCAGTGGGGGGCCAGCGCCACGTCGTAGGCCTCGGCCATCGCCGCGATGCGCCGGACCTCGCTGATCCCGCCCGCGTGGGAGAGGTCGGGCTGGGCGATGTCGATGATCGCCCGCTCGAGGAAGGGCTTGAAGTCCCAGCGCGAGTAGAGCCGCTCGCCGAGCGCGATCGGGATGGAGGTCTGGCCGGCGAGCTGCGCCAGCCCTTCGATGTTCTCGCTGAGGAGCGGCTCCTCAATGAACATCGGCCGCAGCGGCTCCAGCGCGCGGGCGAGCTGGCGCGCCATCGGCTTGTGCACGCGGCCGTGAAAGTCGAGCCCCACGTCCAGACCCTCGGCGGTGACGGCCTCCACCCGGCGCAGCACCTCGTCCAGCGCGCGGGGGCTGTCGACCCAGCCGAGCTGAGCGGTGGCGTTCATCTTGAGCGCGGTGAAGCCCGCCTCGCGCCGCGCCCGCGCGCCGGCGGCCACCTCGTGCGGCTGGTCGCCGCCGATCCAGGCGTACACCTTGATGCGGTCGCGCACCCGCCCGCCGAGGAGGCGCCAGACGGGCGCGCCCAGCGCCTTGCCCTTGATGTCCCACAGCGCCTGGTCGAGGCCGGAGAGCGCGCTCATCAAGACGGGGCCGCCCCGGTAGAAGCCGAGGCGGTAGGCCGTCTGCCACACCTCCTCGATCCGGTCGGGATCGGCGCCCAGAACGCGGTCCTTCAGCGCCTCGAAGGCGCCCTGCACCGCCTCGGCGTGGCCTTCCAGGCTCGCCTCGCCCCAGCCGTCGATGCCCTCGTCTGTCGACACCTTGACGAACAGCCAGCGTGGACGGACCGCGAAGGTTTCGACGGCGGTGATCTTCATGGGCGGGTCCTGCGCGTCAGCGGGCGGCCGGCGAAGACGCCCGGCGCGCGGTCAGGATCGGCTCGGGGCGCTTCAGCCACTCTCCGCGCTGCTCGGCGAAGGGCGCCGTGCGGCTGGTCGGCAGGGCGTGGATGCGGCGCACGACCGCCATGCCGGCGACCACCCGGCCGAACACGGCGTAGCCCAGGTTGTCGCCCTCCGCGCCCGGACGGGCGTCGAGGAACGGCTGGTCGTCCAGGCAAATGAAGAAGGTGTCGGTGGCCGAGCCCGGGGCGAAGCGCCCGAGCGAGACGGCGCCCGCCACGTGCCTGAGCCCCGTCTGCGTCGTCGGCTCGTGCGCGATCGGGGGAAAGGGGCGGACGCGCCCGTTGGGCTCGCCGACCAGCGTGCCCGTGCCCGGCCGCCCCCCGGTGCGCGTCGCGCGATAGAAGGTGGCCGCGTCGAACTTCCCGGCGTCGACGTAGTGGAGAAAATTGGCGGAGGTCAGGGGCGCGCGCCGCGCTGCGACTTCGATGACGATGTCGCCCTTCGCGGTGTGCAGCAACACACGCGGTTCGGCCCCGGGCGCCGCCGCCCTGGCGGGAACGCCCGTGAGCGCGAGCGCGCCCGCCCCCGCCAGCACCCGCCGCCGCGTCTCGTCCGCCGCCGCCATGACCGCGCGCCTCCCATGACTCCGGAGCGGTATAGGCGCCGCGCCCGACCTCGCGAAAGGGCGGGCGCGCGGCTTCCGCACCGGTGACGCCCTCCCGACGCCCCCGCGGCCATGGTCGTCCGGCAAGCTCAGCCGGTTGTCGCAGTCGGCGGCCCGCGCTAACGCCTCGGGGGTGAACCGCTCGCCCGTCCCCGCCGGCGCGTCGGAGGCCGCACGGGGTCACGAGGGCCCGGCGCCCTCCCCGACACCGGACGCCGCCGCCGCCGTCCTTCTCGTCGCCGGCATGCACCGCAGCGGCACCTCGGCCCTGGCGCGCGCCGTCAACCTCCTCGGGGCGGAAATCCCGGGCCCCGTCGTCCCCGCCTTCCTCGGCAACGACCTCGGCCATTGGGAGCCGCAGGCGGTGGTCGACCTGCACGACGCCATGCTCCGGTCGGCGCTCACCAATGTGAACAGCGTCTTCGGTCCGCCGCGCGCCTGGTTCGACGGCGCGGAGGCCGGGGGGTTCGTCTACGCGATCGCGGAGTTGATGGCCGCGCCGGTCGCGGCGGGCGGGCTCGTGCTGGTGAAGGACCCGCGGATGGGGCTCTTCCTGCCGGTCTGGCGACGCGCGCTGGAGCGGCTGGGCGCCGAGCCCCGCGTCGCGCTGCCGTTCCGGCGCCCGCTGGAGGTGGCCGCCTCCCTGCAGCGCCGCCAGCGGCTGGCCTATCCGGACGCGGTCTGGCCCGTCGGGCGCGGCGTCCTCCTCTGGCTCCGCTATGTGCTCGGGGCCGAGCGCGACAGCCGCGGGCTCGCGCGCGCCTTCGTCGCCTACGACCGGCTCCTGACCGAGCCGGCGAACGAACTGGGCCGCCTCGAGCGCGAGCTGGGCGTGGCCTGGCCGCGGCCGGAGAACCTGGCGACCGCGGTCGCCTCTCTGCGGCCCGAGCACCGCCACGCCCAAGCCGCCGACGACGCTTCGAGCGGGTCGCCGCTGGCCGACCGCGTCTGGGGCCAGCTGATCCGCGCGGGCGAGGGCGAGCCCTCGACGGAGGTCTTCGACGCGGCCTCCGACGAGCTCGACGCCGCCGCCCTGGCGTTTCAGGGCTATGTCGAGGCGCTGGAGCTGCGGCTCGGCGAGCGCCCCGCGCTGCGCACGGAGTACGTCGACTTCCTGCGCCGCCCCCCTTCGGACGTCCCGCCGGGTCCGCCGCCCGGGGCGGCGCTGATCGATGCGGCCCGGGGCGAGCCCGACGCCGACCGGCGGGCCGAGCTCCTCGACGAGGCGCGCGCCGACGCCCTCGCCCTCGCCGCCGATCGTCGCGACTCGGACCTGCTGGTCGACGGGCTCCTCGCAGCGGCGAGGCGCCTCGAAGGTGTCCATGAGGCCGATCGCGAGAGCGCCGAGCGCGAGATCAAGGCGGCGCGCGAGAGGCTGGAGGCGGGAGCCGCCTCCACGGTCGCAGCGGCGCGAGATGAGATCGCCCGGCGGCTTGCGGAGCTTCAGTCGGACGCGGAAGCGGCGAACGCTCGCGCGGCCGCGAGCCGCGCCGAGCTCGCCGCCGCGCGTATCAACCTCGCCGACACGACGCGGGCGCTCGACGCGGCTCAGGCGCAGGCGCTCCGGGGACGTGAGATCGAGGCGGCGCTGCGCGAATCCACCTCCTGGCGGATCACTGCGCCCCTGCGCCGGCTCGCGACGCTGCGCCGACCGTGATCACCCTGGCGGAGGTGGGCGGCGACGCGGGCCTTCCCCCCGGGCTGGACGCGGGCTGGACGCCGACCGCCCGGCTGTCCGGCGCGCTCGGCCGCCTCGCGCGCGACACCTCGCCCCTCGCTCCGCCGATGGACGGCGACGCGCTCGGTGCGGCCCTGGCCGAGGCGACCCGGCTCGGCCCCGTGACGGTCGACGGGCCGGAGGGCGCGCCGTGGGCGGTGCGCGACGCGGTGGCCGCGGTCCGCCGGGGGTTCGCACGGCTGGGCGTCGTCACGGCGTCGGGCGATGCGGCCGAGGCGCGAGGTCCGCGCGTGCTCGTCGGCCCCGCCGACGCCATGCTGCGGCTGGCGGCGCGCTGTTCGCCCGACCGGCGCAGCTGTGTCGTGGCGGTGGGCGCTCCGCCCTGGGCCGAGCTGGAGGCGGAACTTCCCAATCTCGCGGGGCTGCCGCCGGTGGCCTGCACCGAGCCCGCGCTCGTGCGCTTCCTTTGGGCGGCTGGAGCCCAGGCCGCGCTCTGGTCGCCGCTCGCGCAGGGGGCGGACGCGGCGCCGCCGCCTTCCGACCCGCGCCTCGCCGGCCTGCCCACCGCCGCGCGGGGACCCGCGCCGCCGCTCTGGAGCGAGCGCCCGCTCCACGTCGTCAGCCTCGGGCGCGAGGGTCCGGTCGTCGCCGCGGGGCTCGGGCGGCTCGCGCCGTTCCTGGCCGAGCGCCCCTGCGCGATCATCCACCGGCGCGGGATGTGGCGCCTCGCCGACGAGCCCACGGCGCCCGAGGCCGTGGCGCTGCACCTGTTCCGGCGCGCCCGGGTGGTGCTGAACCTCGTCGGCGGCGACGCGTCGCTGGACTGGAGCCAGGGCGCGCTCGACGCCATGGCGCAGGGCGCGCTCCTGGTGGGCGCTCGCGCCTTTCCTTGGCCGGGGCTGCGCGCCGGCGAGCAGTATCTCCAGGAGGAGACGCGGCATCTGCCGTCGCTCTTGCGCTGGCTGCTGGAGACCCGCGAAGGCGCGGAGCGCGCGCGCGCGGTGCGTCGGGCCGGGACCGCGGCGGCGATCGCGTCCGGCGCGCCCGGCCTCGCCGCCGCCCGGCTCCTGGTGCTGCTCATCGGCGACCACCGGGGAGGGCGTGGGTGAGCGCGCCGGTGGAGGCGGAGGTCGTCTGGGAGCGGGGCGCGGCGGGCGGCGACGACCCCGCGCTCGTGACCGTCGCGGTCAGCGCCTTCAACTATGCGCACCACCTGCCCGAGTGCCTCCACTCGCTCGCCGCCCAGACGCACGGGCCGCTGGAGCTGATCGTGGTCGACGACCGCTCCACCGACGACACGCTCGCGGTCGCGCGCGACTGGATGGAAGCCGCGGCCGCCCGCTTCTCGCGCGTGGTTCTGCTGCGGCATGCACAGAACCAGGGTCTCGCGGTCAGCCGCAACACGGCCTTCGCCCGAGCGTCGGGCCGGCAGGTGATGGTCATGGACGCGGACAACGCGCTCTATCCGCGCGCCATCGCCCGCCTCCTGGAGGCGCTGGAGGGGACCGGCGCGGCGCTGGCCTACAGCCAGATCGCCATGTTCGGCGACAACACCGGCCCCGGCTACGCCGACGGCTGGGCGCCCGAGCGCTTCCGACGCGCCAACTACGTGGACGCCATGGCGCTGGTCTCGCGCGCCGCCTGGGTGCAGGTGGGCGGCTACCACCACCTGGAGCACGGCTGGGAGGACTTCGACTTCTGGTGCCGCTTCGTGGAGGCGGGGCTCGACGGCGTGTTCGTGCCCGAGATGCTGTGCCGCTATCGCGTGCACGGCGCCTCCATGCTGCGCCAGGACACCGACCGCCGCCGCGCCGAGGTGATCGCCGAGCTCAGCCTGCGCCACCCCTGGCTCGACCTGCACGACTGACGCGCGGCCTCACTCCGCCGCGAGGACTCGTGGTTCGAGGCCCAGAAGCTCGGCGTAGACGGCCATGAGTTCGCGCGCCTGGTCGGCGCTGCGGCGGGGCGGCCCGGTCGGGGGCGGCGGGGCCGCGCGATAGCGTTCCGGCGTGGCGTCGATCTCGGCCAGCACCGCGTAGAGGGCCGCAGGCGTGGCCACGTCGATCACCCAGCCGTCGCAGCCGGGGGTCACGGGCTCGCCGATCGCGCCGCGGTCGCTCGCCACCACCCACAGCCCGGCGTCCAGCGCCTCGCGGCTGACGAGGCCGAAGCTCTCCGGCCAGACGGAGGGGGCCAGGAGCACGTCCTGCCCGGCGTAGAAGCCCGGCATCTCCTCCTGCGCCGTCTTGCCGACGAAGCGGACGGGGGTGGCGCCCCAGACCACCTCCCGCACGGAGCCGCCGACCCGGGTGTGCTCCACGACGGTGAGCTCGAGGTTGGCGAAGGCACCGCGCCGCAGCGCCGCCTCCACCAGGGTGAAGCCCTTGTGGTGAGTGGGCGAGCCAATGTGGCAGAGCCGCACCCGCCCCGCTGCCGACAGAGTCTTGGGCCGTCGCGCGAGCGGGGGCGCGCCGTTGGGCAGGGCCTCGGCGCGCCCGAAGCCGCACGCGCGGTAGAGCCGCGCGAAGGTCTCGGACACGGCGAAGAGACGCGCGGCGCCTTCCAGCAGGGGGGCGAGCTCGCGCCGCCGCAGCACAGAGGCGCCCGTCGACACCTCGCGCGTCGGTCGCGCCGCGATCGACCGGCGGGGGTCGATCGGCCGGTCCGCCTCGTCGATCAAAAAGGCGTGGTCGGCGATCCACCACGCGTCGTGCAGGGTGACGACATACGGCGTCCCGCGCGCCCGGCACGCCTCGACCGTAGACGCCGTGAGCCGCTGGACGCAGTGGAAGTGCACGAGGTCGGGCCGCCAGATGTCGAGCACGCGCTCGAACAGCTCCTCACACTTCGGGTTGAACGGCCGCCAGTCCATGTTGACCTCGGCGGGCGAGCTGAAGCGGAACACGGGCAGGCCGCGATAGCCGTCCACCCGCAGCCGGTAGGGCTCCGGCTCGTCGTGGTCGTTGGTGCATACCGCGAGGTCGAACAGGTCGCCGGCCCCGGCGGCCAGCATGTCGTCGACGTTGTCCCTCACCACACGCGTCGCCCCGCCAAGGGTCTGCGGAGGGAAGAACACGTTGACGACCAGAACGCGGGGACGCCGCCGGTCGGGCGGGGACGTGCGCGGCGGCAGCGTCGCCTCCAGTCGCGCCGCGACGGGGCCGGGCGCGTAGCGTTCACGGGCGAGCGCGCGGGCGCCGCGCGTCAGGCGGGCGCGCAGCTCGGCGTCGGCCACCATGCGCCGCAGCGTGTCGGTCCAGCCCTGGGCGTCGGCGGCGAACAGGACGTCGACCTCCGGCGTCAGCACCTCCCGGTAGGCGGCGGTGTCGCTCACGATCGAGGGCACGCCCAGAACCGCGGCCTCCAGCCACTTGATCTCGCTCTTGCCGTCGGTGGACGGCGTGCGCCGCAGGACGGCGAGGTTGATGTCGGCTTCCGCGAGCGCGGCGGCGTAGGCCTGCAAGTCCCCCGTCCAGGCCAGCCGGGAGACCTGCGCCTCCAGTCCGGCGAAGAGCCCCTCCGTCTGCAGGTGGCCCGCGAGGATCAGCCGCGCTTGCGGGGTCTCGCAAAGCACCGTGCGCAGCGCGGGGCCGGCGAGCTCGACGAAGTCGCTGTTGTGCGCCTTGGTGCCCGATCCGTAGAAGATCAGGATCTCGTCGTTGAGGCGCACGCGGGCGGGCGGGGCGTCCAGCCAGGCGACGTTGTGGCTGTCGAGGCCGTTGGGCACGACGTCGACGACGCCCGAGCGCACCACGGGCCGCATGTGCCGGGCCAGGTCTTCGGTCGAGGCGATCCCGCGGTCGCACAGCGCCATGGCGGCGCGGAACAGCGGCGGGTCGAGCTGCAGCCCCCAGTGCTGCTCCC
Organism: uncultured Caulobacteraceae bacterium; assembly: GCA_964242625.1. Classification (GTDB taxonomy): domain Bacteria; phylum Pseudomonadota; class Alphaproteobacteria; order Caulobacterales; family Caulobacteraceae; genus JASLDZ01. The sequence continues at coordinate 54,022 of CAXTAO010000002.1, forward strand.
GGCTGATCTCGCCGCCGTAGGTCTCGAACGGCTCGGGGAAGTGCGCCGGGTCGAAGATCAGGTCGTCGATCTCGTAGATCAGGGGCACGCCGAGGCGTCGCGCATACTCCAGCGCCCGCACGACTTTCGGCAGGGCGGGCGCGCGATACACGATGGCGACGTCGCAGCCGGGCAGGGCGGAGATGAAGTCCTCGACCTCGTCGAGGGGGAAGACATGGTGCGGGCGACCCAGCGCCTCGAGGAGCTCGGCCTTCTGCTCGACGCGGTAGTGACGGCACTGGGCGAGGCTGATGTCGGCGAGTACGGCGACGCGGCCGTGGCCGGACGAGGGGACGGCGGCGCCGATCGGGTCGAATTCGGCCCAGCGCCCCCGCGTGCGCCGGATTGCCTGCTCCAGCCGCGCGCAGCCCGCCGCGCGATTTCCCGACACGACCTCCAGCGCCGCCTCGGAGCGTTCGGCTGCGAACTCGGCCTCGACCGTCTCCCCCAGCGCGTGGCGCCACCAGGGCGTGGCCCCCCAGCGCTCGCGCCCCGCGGCGAGGAGGTCGAAGGCGTCGTCGAAGCGGCCGAGCGAGGCCGCGGCGCGCGCGCCGTCGCAGACGGTGGCGAGCCCGGGCGTCCCCCGCGCCGCCGCGGCCTGAAAGGCGCCGAGCGCGCCTGCGGCGTCGCCTGAGCGGAGCCGCAGTTCGGCCAAGAGGGCTTCGGCGGGCGGGAGGAGGGGCGCGCGGTCCCGCGCCGCCTCGAGAAGCGCTACGGCGCGATGGGGCGCGGCGTCGCGCACCGCCGCGGCCAGGGCGGCGAGGAAGGCGCCCGCCCCCTCGCCCACGCACGGTGGGTCCGACGTCGCGTCCACAGAGACGAGGTGGCGCAGCGCCGACCAGCGGGTCGCCCCCGCCCCGGGCCGCGCGGCGAGGTAGGCGCGCCAGTCGAACGCCTCGGGGTAGGCGTGAAGCTCGAACCCCAGCCGGCGGAACAGCTCGGCGGCGTTGGCGGGGTCGTCGCGATCGCAGCCGGCGAACAGCCAGTCGCGGTAGAGCGCGGCGGGCGCGGCGTCGCCCAACTCCGGCCGCAGCTCGGCGTAGAAGGCCGGATCGAACGTGGTGGCGAAGGCGAGCGGGGCCATGCGGTCCATCCCGCCGGCGAGCACGGCGCGGGCGGCGGACTCGATCCCCGTCACCTCTCCCGCCCAGTCCCAGTTGAGGAGCCGGAATTCCGATGGGCGGATCAGGTCGATCCAGGCGCCTCCGGGCCAGCCCCGCGCCGCGGCGAGCCGTCGCCCCGAGCCGATGCGCACGCCGTCGTCGCGCTCGCGGAAGTGCGCCCAGGCTTCCGCGTCGGAGAGGTCGGGGCGGTCGTACGCCTCGCGGTAGAGCTCGGCGTTGAAGTCGATGTAGCGCCGGCCTTCGCGCGCGCCGTGGGCGGCGTAGTGCTGAACCAGCGCCAGGGTGTCGAGGCTGGCGAGGTCGGCGTTGGCGCGCCGGTAGGCGCCGGGATCGAACCCTTCGGGAGCGCCGGAGCCGCGGAGAAGGGAGAGGAGGTCGCCGTGGCGGCCCTCCGCCAAACCGTGGTCGGCGAAGTGGCGCGCGGCGGCCGCCGCGTCGAGCCCGGCGAGGTCGGGGTGGAGCGCGCGGTAGAAGTCGGGGTCGAAACCGGAGCTCGCGCCAGGGGCGTCCACCCGGGGCGCGCCCGGACCGCGGCCGATCAGGCGGAGGAGGTGGCGGCGCATGGAGTTCCGGCGGCGGACGGAGCGCCTTGTCGGGGCTGGCCGGAGGGAGGTCAAGGCGGGCGGTCGCGGCCCCCGGCGCCCGTGACACCTAGCCGAGGCGCCGCACAGCCAGCGCCAGCTCGGAGCCGAGCCCCTCGATCGAGCAGGCGAGCGTGCCGTCGGCCGCGACCTCGACCTCCCGGCGCCACGCCGGGCGGCCCGCCTCCGGATCGTAGGCCATGACGGCGTAGCGCCCGGGCCTCATGCAGAGAACGGCGAGGCCGAAGGGCGCAAGCGGCGCCCCCGTCGCCAGCCGGCCGTCGAGACCCAGGGTGTCGCGCCGCAGGAGGTAGACCACCGCCTGGGCCTCGTCGCCGCATCCGAAGGCGTGCGCCGCTCCCGCCGGCGCGTCGAGCCGGAGATCGTCGCCCAGCGGTCGGCGGCGCAGGCGCGGCCAGTCGATCAGAGGCAGGAAGCCTGCGAGCGCGCGCTGGGCGCGGCGCATGCCGGGGGTCAACACATGGGGGCGGCGGTTGGGCCAGCGCATGCCGCCCCCCGCGCCGCCGCTGGCGAGGTGGGCCCACTGCATGTGGCGGAACAGCTCGTCGTCGAAGGCGCGGGGGAGCGTCTTCTTGTGGTCCTTGAAGGTGTGGATCGGCCCGTGCTCGCTATCGAGGAAGGGGCGGCCAGGCGGCGTCTCCCGCACGCAGTCGGCCACGATGCGGCCCATGTCGATCGCCGCGTCCACCGTGTTGGCCGGGTGGTCGATCGTGCCCTCGGCGTAGATGTGGATGGATGCGAAATCGAGGTCGGAGTGGCGGAAGATGGGCTCCGCCAGCGGCATGTGCGGCCGCCAGATCAGCTCCGGCCCGAACAGCGACACCGTCTGCGGGTGGCTGCGCCCATAGAGCTCGAGCTCCAGCGCGCGGACGTGGCGGCTGAGGTCGGCGATGAACTCGGGGAAGACGTCGGCGCTGTCCTGCGCCTGGGCGGGGTGGATCTCGTTCCACAGATCCCAGGCGAAGAGCACGCCCGAGCCGCCCCAGCGCCGCACCGCGAAGGCCAGCCGCGCCTTGATCGCCTCGCGGGCGCCCGGATCGAGCAGAATGCGCGCGGGCGTGTCCAGCGGGCCCCCGTTGCGTCGGTTGTAAGGGTGGCGGGACCAGTGGATCCACGTCCAGAACGTGTCGAAGGGCGTCAGCAGCACGCGCAGCCCCAGGCGGCGGCACTGGTCGAACAGATCGTCCCACAGCCGCACCACCCGCGGATTGAACACGCCCGCTGGTCTTTCGATGAAGCGATTGTGGCCGTGCAGGCATTCCAGCATCAGCCGGATGCAGGTCGCCCCGTGGTCGCGCGCATAGCGCAGGCGCCTCTCCACCGCGGGCAGGTCGCGGCGGTTATAGAGCGGCCGAAGGTCCCGCCAGCTGATCGAGTCGTTGTAGCCGACGGGCGTCCAGGCGGCGCCGTCCTCCGTGACGAAGTACGGCGCGTCCGGCGCGACCGCGATCCAGGGCAGATCGGCTGCGGCCGGCGCGTGCACCGCGCGGGCGGGGCGGGTGTCGGGGCCGTCGGCGTCGAACACGCGCTAGCCCGCCCGCGCGTCGGCGCCGAGCCGGTCGGCCACCGCGCGCACCGCGTCGAGCGTCAGGCCGAAGCGGGCGCAGTCGGTGTCGCCCAGCGGCCGCGAGGCGGCGTTCACCGCACGCCGGAAGCCGCGCCGCCAGTCGAGGTGAGGGCCGTGCACGTCCGAATGGTTGATGGAGGTGCCGATCAGGTACGCCGCCGGCGCCGGGAGCCGCACGAGTGGGAGCCCCAGCGCCTCGCCCCGCTCCAGCCAGGCGTGGTGCGAGCGCAACTCGGAGAACGGGTCGCGGCGCACGGGGTCGGGGTGGCCCGGCTGCAGCCGCATCACCGTGGAGGAGCCGCACACCCGGTGGAACTCGCCGAAGACGCCCGGCTGAGGGATGTGCGCGATGCGCTGCGCCTCCAGGTCGACGACCTCCCCCTCCGTGATCACCGCGCCGGCCGCCTCGCCGCCGAGATGGCCGCGCGCGAGCTCGACGGTGCGCCGGTCCACCCAGTCGTCGGCGTCCACGATCATCAGGAGGCCGCCGCCCGCCGCCAGCGCGTGCTCGACGAGCCGGTGCTTCTTGCGGCCGCTGTCGTCATTGTGTGGACCCGGCGGCGCGACGGGCCAGTCGGCCTGCAGCCATTCCACGCGCGGGTCGCGGGGGAGCGCGGGGCGGTCGTGGCCGCAGACCATCACGCGCAGCTCGGCTTCGGTCTGCGCGAGAACGCTGCGCAGGGTGAGCGCCAGGAGCGCCTGGGCCAGCGGCCAGTCGCCGGCGGTGCGCGCCGGGGTCAACGCAATGGCGAAGGTGAACGGCAAGGCTCCTCCCCGACCATCCGAACGCGCGTTCGTCAACCGATGGCGCGCACGGGGGTTGCCGCCGCCCCGCGCGCGTCGGCTATGGTCCGAACGGGCGCGCCGTCGCGCCGGAGGACCCCGACCGTGCGGACGGATCTTTCCCTTCTGCTCGTGATCGCGCTCGGGACCTCGGCCGCAGCGCCTGCGCCCCCGCGCATCCTGATGGACCAGCTCGGCTTCGAGGCGGACGGGCCCAAGCGGGCGGTGGTGGCGGACGCGGGGGATCGGCCGCTGCCCTGGACGGTGACGGACGCTCGCGGCCGGGTGGTCGCCCGCGGCGAGACGCGGCCGTTCGGCCCTGACCGCGCATCAGGCGACCGTGTGCAGCTGGCTGACCTGGCGACGCTGCGCACGCCAGGCGAAGGCTACATGCTCGAGGTGGCGGGCGTGCGCAGCCGCCCGTTCGCGGTGGCGGCGCACCCGTTCCGCGCGCTGAAGTACGACGCGCTGGGCTATTTCTACGAGACCCGCAGCGGCGTGCCGATCGAGGCGCGCTTCACGCCTCGCGCCGATCTCGCGCGCCCCGCCGGGCATCGGCCCGACCGCGCCCCCTGCATCACCGGCCCCGACCGGCGCGGCACGGTGTGGCCGGGCTGCCCCTACACGCTCGACGTCACCGGCGGCTGGTATGACGCCGGCGACCAGGGCAAGTACGTCGTCAACGGCGGGGCTTCGGTCTGGCATCTCCTCAACGCCTGGGAGCGGACGCACGGCGGCCCGGGCCGGCCGGATGCGAGCTTCGACGACGGCCGCGTGCGCATACCGGAGGCGGGGAACGGCCAGCCCGACCTGCTGGACGAGGCGCGGTGGGAGCTCGACTTCCTCTTGCGCATGCAGGTCCCGGCGGGCGCCAGGCTTCAGGTCGCCGAAGGAGTCGCGGGCGCGCGCTCGCCGCCGCCGCCGTTCCGCGAGATCGACGCGACGGGCCTCGTCCACCTCAAGGTCGCCGACCTGCACTGGACCAAGCTCCCTACCCCGCCGCAGGACGATCCGGAGCCGCGGCGGCTCTACCCCGTGTCGACGTCGGCGACGCTGAACCTCGCCGCGGTCGCCGCCCAGGGCGCGCGGGTGTGGCGCACGCTCGACCCTGCCTTCTCCGCCCGCTGCCTTCAGGCGGCGCGCGCCGCCTACGCCGCCGCCGAGCGCCACCCGGACATCTTCGTCGTGGGCGACTTCGACGGCAGCGGCGGCTACGGCGACCCGCACCTCGACGACGAGCGCTGGTGGGCCGCCGCCGAGCTCTTCGCCACCACGGGCGAGGACCGCTACGGCCGCGCGCTGCACGCCTCGCCGCTGTGGGGAGCCGCGCCCGGCGCGGGCATGAGCGACATTTCCTGGGCCGACACCGCGGGCATGGGGGCGGCGAGCCTCCTCACCGCGCCGGACCACCTGTCGCCGTCCGACCGCGCCACCCTGCGGGCGGCGTGGCTGAAGGGGGCGGACGCCTACCTCGCCCAGGGGCGGGGGGAGGGCTACCTCCTGCCCTATGCGCCCGGCGGCTATCCGTGGGGTTCCAACGGCGCCCTCCTCGACCATGCGGTGGTGCTGGGACTGGCCTACGACCTGACGGGCGAGCGTCGCTATCGTGACGGCGCGGTGGATGCGCTCGATTACGTGCTGGGGCGCAACCCGCTCGACCAGTCCTACGTCACGGGCTACGGCGCGCGGCCAATGCTTCACCCGCACCACAGGTTCTGGGCGAAGCAGTTCGATCCGCGCATGCCGGACCCGCCGCCGGGCGTGCTCTCCGGCGGTCCGAACTCAACCGCCATGGTCGACGACGTCTCGCGCACGCTGAAGGGCGGCTGCGCGCCGGAGCGGTGTTGGCTCGACGATGCGCGCGCCTTCACCTTCAACGAGGTGGCGATCAACTGGAACGCGCCCCTGTTCTGGGTGGCCGCCTTCGTCGACGGCACGGCGCAGGCGCCCGGCTAGGCCGCGCGCTCCTCGCCCAGCTCGGCGCGCAGCCACTCGGCCTGGGTGGGCATGCGCCGCGCGAGCGCCTCGTGGCCGGAGGCGAGCCCGCGCAGCATGTCGAGCACGCGCCGCTCGTCCAGCGCGTCGACCAGCGGATCGTAGCCCTCGGGGATCACGCCCTGGCCGATCAGGACCGCGACCCAGCTGGGGATCGAGAACAGCTCGTCGTCGTAGCGGAACACGCGACCCTTCTCGCGGAAGAGTTCGAGCTTGTGCCGGAGGCTGTCGGGCAAATCCATGGACGACACGTGCCGCCAGAACTCGGAGTCGCGCCGCGCGGTGGCGTGGTAGTGCAGGATCACGAAGTCTCGCACGCCGTCGAAGGCGCGCGCCATGGCGCGGTTGTACTCGTCGCGCTCGACGGCCGAGAACCGCCGGTCGGGGAACAGCGCGAAGAGCTTGGAGACGCCGGTCTGGATCAGGTGGATGCTGGTCGACTCGAGCGGCTCCAGGAACCCGCCCGATAGCCCCAGCGCCACGACATTGCCCTCCCACAGCCGCTCGCGCCGGCCGGTGCGGAAACGGATGGGTCGCGGTTCGCCCTCGGGCGCGCCGTCCAGCCCCGCGCGAAGCGCCCGGGCGGCTTCGTCGTCGGTGGTGAAGGCGCTGCAATAGACGTGGCCGTTGCCCGTGCGGTGCTGGAGCGGGATGCGCCAGCGCCAGCCGGCCACGTCGGCGGTGGAGCGCGTGTAGGGCAGGAGCGGCTCAGTGCGCGCGCACGGCATGGCGAGCGCGCGGTCGCAGGGCAGCCAGTGCGACCAGTCGCGGAACGGCACGCCCATCGCCTCGCCGAGGAGGAGGCTCCGCAGGCCCGAGCAGTCGATGAAGAGGTCGCCTTCGATGCGACGTCCGTCCGCCAGCCGCACGGCCGCGACGTGGCCGTTGGCGGCGTCGTGCTCCACGCCCTCGATGCGGCCTTCGATCCGGCGCACGCCCTGCGCCTCCGCCCGGCGGCGGAGGAAGGCCGCGTAGAGGCCGGCGTCGAAATGGTAGGCGTAGTTGACGCCCGCGAGCGGGGAGGTCGGATCACCGCCGGGTCGCGTGAACCGCCCCTGCAGCGCCATGTGGGTGGAGAGCGCGTGGCGGTCGAGACCGGCCACCCCCGGCGCCCCGCGCAGCTTGAGCCACAGGTGGTGGAAGCCGATCCCCTGGATGTCGCGGCCCAGCGCGCCGAAGTGGTGGACGTAGCGGTCCGCGCCGTCGCGCCAGCCGACGAACTCGATGCCGAGCTTGATCGTGCCCCGCGTGGCGCGGAGGAACTCGCGCTCGTCGACGCCCAGGAGCGCGTTGAAGTCGCGGATCGGCGGAATGGTCGCCTCACCCACGCCGACCGTGCCGATCTCCTCCGACTCGATCAGCGTCAGCGTGCGCCGCCCGTCGTCCAGAAAGCGCGCGGCGGCGGCCGCGGCCATCCAGCCGGCCGTGCCGCCCCCCACGATCACCACCGAGCGGATGGGGTCCGGCGCGCTCACGCCCGGGCCTTCGCCGCCTGGGCGGCGGCGCTCCCGCCGCGGTAGGCGGGCAGGCGCGCCGTGGCGCCCGCGAGCCCCGCCGCCAGCGCGCGCAGGGCGGCGGCGAGGTGCGCGGGATCTCCGGCGGCGTCGAGTGGATCGAGGCGGCGCGGCTCCAAGCCCAGTCCGAGCAGCAGCGACAGCCACGCCTCGCGGTCGAAGGCGTCGTCGTCGCGGTGCGGAAGGCGGCCGCGGGCGAGGAAAGCCTCCTCGAGGCGCGCGAGCGTGTCCGGCTTCGGCGCCTCGGCCGCGCCGCGCCAGAACGCGCCCTCGCGCCGCGACGAGCGCTGCAGCGCGAGCGCGGTGATGTCGCGCACAGAGTCGAGTTCGCGTGCGCTGCGACGGTTGTACTCGGCCAGTTCCAGCGCGGCCATGTCGCGGCCGGGCAGAAGGTCGAGCGCGCGCACCACGGCGGCGGCGGCGAGGCGGGTATGAGCCTCCGTCAGCGGCGGCGCGACCGCGGCGGCGTCCCCGACCGTCAGCACAGCGCCCGACCAGGCGTCCCGCCGCCGTCCCGGGCGGATGGCCACGGGCGCCTCGCCCTCGGGAAGGACGCGCTCCGCCTCGCCCTCGCCGGCCGCGCCCGATGCGTAGGCGAGCCCGCGCCACGTGCCGTCGAGTGTCGGGGCGGTCCATGTCCAGCCTACGTCCACCGCCGTGCGCGCAGCGAGAAGTGTGGGCGCACGCGCGGCGGGGCCGGCGAGCCGCACGCGGTCGGCGGGCAGGACGGCGCTCCAGTCCTCCCGGCTGTCCGCGGGATGGGCGAGCACGGCGGCCGGCCCGCTCGCGTCGATGAAGAGGTCCGCCTCGACCCGCCGACCGTCGGCCAGGCGCACGGCGCGAAGCCGCCCGGCATTGTCGCGCTCGGCCACTACGCGCGCCGCCGAGACGGAGCGCACGCCGGCGCGCGCGCCCAGCTCGACCAGGAGGTCGCGCCAGCGCTGCGCGGACAGCGCCAGGCCGTAGTCGAACGACGCCGCCTCGGTCGGCGGCGCGAAGCGGTCGGCCTCTCCCATGACCGCGGCGGGGAGGTGGCGATGGTAAGGGGCGACGGCGGGGTCGATACGTCGCGCCTGCAGCCAGTGCTGGTGGAAGGCTCCGGGCCCCACCGCCGCCCCGGGCGCGCCGGCCGCCTGTACGAAGGCCGAACCGTCGGCGCGCCATCGCTCGAACCGCAGGCCCAGCCGGGGCAGGGCGCCCGCGGCGAGCAGGTCGTCCTCGTCGAGGCCGAGGAGCTCGAGCACGGGATCGTCGGGCGCGATCACCGCAGGCAGCCGGTCGGCCAGCGCGTCCGGCGCCACGGGAAGGTCCACGCGCGTCACGGCGACGCTGCGCAGCGCACGGGCGAACGCGGCCGCAGCCAGCGCCGCGGTCGCGCCCCCGCCCGCCACCAGCACGCTTCGGATCGGTTCGCGCGTCACCTCGGCGCGGTCTTAGGCTGCGGGGGCGAGCGCGCCGAGGCGGCGGATCGCCTCGCGATGAGGGGGCATGGCGGCCGCCTCCGCAGCCACGCGCCGCCGCATGCCATCCGCGGCTCTCGCCAGCCCGTCGAGGGCGGGGTTGTCGGCGCGCTGGTCGCGGCCTTCGGGGCGGAGCCCCTGGCCGAGGTAGACGGCCACCCAGCTCGGCTCGAGGAACAGCCCCTCGCCGTAGTGCTCAACCCGGCCGGCGCGGCGCCACAACTCCATCTTCTCCCGGAGCGAGTCGGGGATCGTCATGTTCCGTACGTGCCGCCAGAACCCCGAGTCGTCGCGTGTGGTCAGGTGGTAGTGGAGGATCAGGAAGTCGCGGATGCGGTCGTACTCCATGTCGATCAGCCGGTTGAACGCCTCGCGGTCGGCCTCTTCGACCTCCCGTTCCGGAAAGAGCTCGATCAACCGCGTGATCGCCATCTGGGCGAGATAGAGGCTGGTCGACTCGAGCGGCTCCAAAAACCCCGACGCCAGCCCCACCGCCACCACGTTGGCCACCCAGCTGCGCCGACGCCGGCCCGCCTGGAAACGCAGCACGCGCGGGTCGGCCAGGGGCGCGCCGTCCAGCGCGGCGAGAAGGTCGTCGGTCGCGGCGTTCTCGTCGGTGAAGGCGCTGGCGAAGACGTAGCCGTTGCCCGTGCGGTGCTGCAGCGGGATGCGCCAGCGCCAGCCGGCGGCGCGGGCGGTGGCTCGGGTGGCGGGCGACAGGGGCCCGGGCGCCGAGGCGCAGGGCGCAGCCACCGCGCGGTCGCACGGCAGCCAGTGCGACCAGTCCTCCCAGCCCTCCTCCAGCGTCTGGCCGAGAAGGAGCGAGCGGAAGCCCGAGCAGTCCACGAAGAGGTCGGCCTCCAGCCGTCGCCCGTCGGCTAGCCGCACCGCCGCCACCCCGCCGTCGGGGCGTCTCTCGACGTCCACGACCCGGCCCTCCATCCGCGTCACCCCCGCGGCCTCGGCGCGGCGGCGCAGGAAGGGGGCGAAGCGCGTGGCGTCGAACTGGTAGGCGTAGCCGAAGCTCGTAGCGGGCTCGTCGGCCACGTCCTCCGGCCGGGCGAAACGCCCGGCGGCGGCGGCCACGCACGGCAGGGCGTAGTCGAACAGCGGCTCGGCGCGCCCGGCGGCTTGCAATCGGCTCCAATAGTGATGGAAGGCGACCTGCGCCAAAGGTCGACCGAAGCCGCCGAAGGGATGGATGTAGGACTGGCCGATCCCGCCGAAGTCGACGAACTCGATCCCAAGCTTGAAGGTGGCGAGGGTCTCTCGCATGAACTCGGCCTCGTCGATGCCGAGCCGCTGGTTGAACAGTCGCAGGTGGGGGAGGGTGGCCTCGCCCACGCCGACGATGCCGATCTCCTCGGACTCGACCAGCGTGGTCTCGCAGGCGTGCGGCAGAAGCGCGCCAAGTGCGGCGGCGGCCATCCAGCCGGCCGTGCCGCCGCCGACGACCAGCACGCGTGTCCGGCTCGTGGCGGGCTGGGCCGGCTGGTCCGCCTTACCCTGCGCCATCTCGTCTCGCCCCCCTCGCTGGACTAATAAATCAAGTTGCAGAATTGAGAGAAGCCAGTCTAGCGTTGGCGATAATAAGGCGCGGCCAAGGCCGTAGCGTAACGCGGCCCCGGAAAACCGGGCAGGGGAGGAACGATATGGTTGAGCGTGGGCGCACACGTGCGCGCGTAGGTCTGTGGGCGCTGGGCGCCGGCGCGTCGACGATGGCCTTGCTCTGCGCGGCGCCCGCGCTGGCGCAGCCGGTGCAGCCTTCGTCGGTCACGCCCGACACGCCGGCCACCAATCCTCCGGCGCCCAACAAGCCCGCGGGCGCGGGGAGCGCCGGTACGAGCTCCGGTCCCAGCAGCGTGCGCGCCGCGACGGCCGGCACCGAGCCGGGAACCGCCGGCAACACCACTGGGACCTCCGGCACCTCGGCGGTGACCGAGACCGCGCCTCCGCCCGGCACCTCCAACGAAGTGGTGGTCACCGGTGTGCGCCAGAGCCTCGCCAGCGCCCAGGCGATCAAGAAGAACTCCGACACGGTGGTGGACGCCATCACCGCCGAGGACATCGGCGCCTTGCCCGACCGCTCGGTCAACGAGGCGCTCCAGCGCGTTCCGGGCGTCGCCATCAGCCGTTTCGCCGCGCCAAGCGATTCGCAGCACTTCTCCGTCGAAGGTTCGGGCGTGGTGATCCGCGGCCTGAGCTACGTCCGCGGCGAGTTCAACGGCCGCGACACCTTCGCGGTGAGCGGCGGGCGCGAGATCGGCTTCAACGACGTGCCGAGCGAGCTGGTCGGCTCCATCGAGGTGTTCAAGAACCTCACCGCCGATCTGGTCGAGGGCGGCATCGCCGGCACCGTCAACATCAACCAGCGCAAGCCGTTCGATTCCAACAAGGACGTCTACTTCCTCTCGGCCAGCGGCAACATCGGCGACCTGGCGGGCAAGGCGGCGCCTTCGGTCGTGGGCCTGATCAGCAAGCGCTGGGAGTTCGCCGACGGCAGCAAGTTCGGCATCCTGTTCAGCGGCAGCTACTCGCAGCAATACAGCAAGGCCGAGTCGATCTTCCTCGGCCCGGAGCTGCCGCGCTACAACGACGACAAGAACGGCAACGGCGTGCAGGACCCGGGCGAGGGGCGCACCATCAACGCCGGCACGCCCTACGCCTCCACGCTGTTCGACACCTTCCCGGTGCCGGCCGGCTTCAACCAGGTGTACGCGCCGATCGGCGCCGGATCGCGCGTGCAGGACTTCGACCGCGAGCGCATCGGCCTGGCGGGCGGGTTCCAATACGAGAACGCGGCGCACAACTTGCTTGTCACCGGCCAGATGCTGCGCACGGACTCGCGCGAGGACTGGCTGGAGCACACCACCGAGCCGAACGTCTACTACGGCGACGTGACGGCCACCTTCCCCGCCGCGGGCACGAGCTACACCTTCGACGGCGACGGCCTGTTCACCAGTGGCGACATCACCCACACCGGCGGGGCGGTGCAGGGCACCCACGCCGCGGGCACCTGCGCCGATCCCACCAGCACCTACTGCGCCTTTAACAACCTGGCGCCCAACGGGCTGTTCACCACCTTCTCCAACCGCCACTTCTATACGTCGTCGATCACCCAGGATCAGTCCCTCAACATCAAGTGGGACCCGACCTCGCGCCTGCACATCAACCTCGACGGCCAGTACATCTGGTCGGAGTCGTTCAACATGGACGACATCGTCGACGGCGCGACCTATTCGGGCGTCAACGTCGACCTGCGCGGGAACGGCGGCCTGCCGCAGATCACGCTGAACCCGCAAGGCTTCAACGCGGCTTCCTACTTTGTCGATCCCAGCAACATCTACCTGCGCGACGCCTTCAACAACCGCAACATCAACAGCGGATACGAGTGGTCGTCCCGCGCCGACGCCCAGTACGACCTCAGCGACGACAGCTTCTTCCGCAAGGTGCGGGTCGGCTTCCGCTGGTCGGAGCGCAAGCAGGTGGTGCGCTCCAACAACTACAACAACTGGGGCGCGGTGTCCGACGTGTGGACGGGCGGCGGCCCGACCTTCTTGTCGCGCCTTCCCGCCAGCGACTACGCGGGCTTCAGCTACGGCAGCGACTTCTTCCGCGGCGAGGGCGTGCAGCCGCCGGACACGCCCTTCATCGCGTCGGACATCCTGCGTGATCACGACGCCCTGGAGGCGCTGCTGCGCCAGGCCACCGCCATCGGCGGCGGTTCCTACGTGCCGCTGGAGGATCGCAAGCCCGTGGGCGGCCTCGTCGACGGCTATTTCCTGCCAAGCGAGGTGTATCGGAACTCGGAAGAGACCTACGGCGGATATGTCCGGCTCGACTTCGGCCTAGACCACTTCTGGCGCGGCATGAGCCTGAGCGGCAACGTTGGGGTCCGCTATGTCACCACCGAGGACATCTCCTTCGGCGGCCTGACCTTCCCCAACGCCAACCAGATCTTCTCCGCCGACACCCAGAACCCGCCGCGGTACACGGACATTCCGAGCTACTGCGCCTACGAGACGCTGAACCCGCCGACCACCGGCCAATTCCCGGTGATCTGCACGGTCCCGGCCGCGCAGCAGCAGGCGATCCTGGCCTTCTCCAACGGCTCGTCCACGCCGGACGCCGCCAAGCAGGACTACGATCACTGGCTGCCCGCCTTCAACGTCAAGCTGCAGGTCGACCCGAAGCTCCTGTTCCGCTTCGCCTACTCGAAGGCGATCTCTCGGCCCAACTTCGGCAACCTGCAGGACTATACGGGCGTCTCGGTCAATGGGGCCAACACGGCGGGCAACTTCGGCTTCACGGCCACGGCGCAGAACCCCTACCTGAAGCCGATCGAGGCGCAGCAGTTCGACGTCACCGGCGAGTGGTACTTCTCGAAGGTCGGTTCGCTGACGGCGTCGTTGTTCTACAAAGACTTGACCAACATCATCCTCGACAACTATGGCTTCGAGCGTCCGCTCACCAACAACGGGCAGACCTTCGACGTCTTGGTCAACGGCCCGGCCAACGCGCCCGGCCACGGCAAGATCAAGGGCGCGGAGATCGCCTACCAGCAGACTTACGATTGGCTGCCGGGCCTGCTGAAGGGCTTCGGCCTGCAGGCGAACTTTACCTACATCGACCCGGGCCACCTGCCCAACGGCGTGCCGTCCAACGGCGCGGCGGACGGCAGTCGACCCCCGCTGGACGTGACCGGCATCTACAACAATCTCCCGCTGGCGGGCCTCTCGAAGTACAACGCCAACGGGGCGATCTTCTACGACTACGGCCCGGTGTACGCGCGGCTCGCTTATAGCTGGCGCTCCAAGTTCCTCCTGACCAACCGTGACTGCTGCTTCCCCTACCTGCCGGTCGAGAGCCTCGACACCGGACAGATGGACGGGTCGGTGTTCTACCGCCTGGGCTCGCACTGGAAAGTGGGCCTCGAGGCGCAGAACATCCTGGACGAGACCACGCGGACGGACCTGATCCTCAACGCGCAAGGGCTCGAGGCGCCGGTGCGCTGGTTCAAGAGCGATCGCCAGGTCACCTTCACGGTGAGCGCCACCTACTGAGGGCCGGGACGGGCGGGCTCCGGCCCGTCCGTCCACCGCCCATCACTCGACGGAGACGGCATGGCCGGGTGGCGTGCGGCGCAGGCGACGGCGTGGTGGGCGGCGCACTGGGTGTCGATCCATCTCGCCGGTCGCGCCCACCCGGTCGGACCCGCCGACGCCCACGCCGCCCCCGCGGCGGCCGCCCTGTTCGCCAACCTGCGCGCGTCGGCTCAGGCGGTGACGCTGTTCGGCCACCAGAACGACCTCGAGACCGGCTACGGCTGGCATGACGAGCCCGGCCGGTCGGACGTGAAGGCCGTGGCCGGAGCCTACCCCGCCGTGATCGGCTGGGACGTGGGCGCGATCTTCGGCCGCGACGGCGCCTTCGACCCGGTCCACGCCGAGCGCCTGCGCCGCTACATCGGGGAGAGCTACGCCCTCGGTGCGGTGGTGACGCTCAGCTGGCACATGCCCAACCCCGCGGGGGGTGACGCGTGGAACGTCTCCCACCCCGCGGTCGAGCGCGTGCTTTGGGGCGGCGACCTGCACGGGGCCTTCCTGCGCCGGCTCGACGTGGCCGCCGCTTTCTTCCGCTCGCTCACGACGCCCGACGGTCGCCCGCTGCCCGTGGTGTTCCGCCCCTACCACGAGCATAGCGGCGACTGGTTCTGGTGGGGCCGCGCGCACTGCACGGCGGCCGAGTACAAGGCGCTGTGGCGCATGACCGTGCACCGCATCCGCGACGTCGGCGGCGTCCACAGCGTGCTCTACGCCTATTCGCCCGACGTATTCGACAGCCGCGAGGCCTATCTGGAGCGTTATCCGGGCGACGACATGGTCGACGTCCTGGGCTTCGACGACTACCACGGGATCGCCGACCGCGCGGCCCTGCCCCGGTTCACGCGGCGGCTGAGGCTCGTGGTCGAGATGGCGGAGGCCCGCGGCAAGATCCCCGCCGTCACGGAGACGGGGCTGGAAGCTCTGCCCAATCCCGTGTGGTGGACCGACGTCTTGGAGCGCGGGCTCGACGCCGATCCCGTCGGCCGGCGCGTCGCCTGGGTGATGGTATGGCGCAACGCCGACCCGCGCGTCGACCGCCACGACCACTTCTACGCTCCCTATCCCGGCCAGGCGAGCGCCGAGGACTTCCGCCGCTTCGCCTCCGGCCCGCGCATCCGGCTGGCCGATCGTGCGCCCGATCCCTACCGCGAGCCGCGGCCGTGACGGCACCTGGCCGCATCCCCGAACTGCACGGCGTCGACGCCGCGCGTTTCGCCGCCGAGGTCGAGCCTCACTACCAGCCGGTGGTGCTGCGCGGCGTTGCGGACGACTGGCCGGCGGTGGCGGCGGGCCGCGCGGGTCCGCGGGCGACCGCCGACTACCTGCTCCGCTTCGACGGCGGTCGCCCGCTCGACCTCCTGGCGGGCGACAGCACGATCGGCGGCCGCTTCTTCTACCGGCCTGACATGGAGGGCTTCAACTTCCAGCGCGCGCGGATCGGCCTGCCGCTCCTGCTCGACCGGCTGCTACGGGAGGCGGACGCCCCCGCACCGCCCGCGCTCTACGCGGGCTCGGCCCCCGCGCCCGAGCACTTCCCCGGCTGGACCGACGAGAACCATCTGCCGCTGCCTGCCGCCGAGGCGACCGCACGCGTGTGGATCGGCAACTCCAGCCGCGTCTCGGCCCACTACGACGTGTCGAGCAACGTGGCGGTGGTGGCCGCGGGCCGGCGGCGCTTCAGCCTGTTCCCGCCCGAGGCGGGCGGCGACCTCTACGTCGGCCCGCTCGACACGACCCTCGCCGGCCAGCCCACCAGCATGGTCGACATCGAGGCCCCGGATCTCGAGCGCTACCCGCGCTTCGCCCACGCGCTGGAACGGATGACGACCGCGGACCTGGAGCCGGGCGACGCGATCTTCATCCCCTCGCTCTGGTGGCACGAGGTCAAGGCGCAGGGGCCGCTCAACGTCCTCGTCAACTACTGGCACGGTCAGGATCCGGCCTGGTCGCCCTTTCCCGCGCTGATCCACGCGCTGGCCGCGGTGCGCGACCTGCCCGCGCCGGAGCGGGCCGCGGTGCGCGGCTGGTTCGACCGCTACGTCTTCGCCGACGACGCGGCGCAAGCGGTCGACCATCTGCCGCCGCACGCGCGCGGCGTGCTGGGGGCGCCCAGCCCCGAGCGCAGCGCGGCCATACGCGAGTACCTCCGCCGCTCGCTCGACCGGGAGTGAGCGGCGCGCTGCGGCGACGCGTCCGCGGAGGGCTCTGCGCCGAATCCGCCACCCGGGCCCCGGTCTCCGAGATCACAAGCCGAACGCGACCTCGCGCCGGGCGAAGTCGACCGACACCGTCCGGAAGGTCCTCAGCACGTCCATGCCGAGCATCAGCGCCGGCTCCCGCGTGAGGCCGAACAGGCGGAAGGTGTCCAGATCGGCGTAGATCACCGGGACATGGCTGAGCACGAGGGACGCCAGGGTGAGTTCGGGCATCTCGTCGGCCTCGCCCATCAGCGTCTGGCCGGTGACGCTGACCAGCTGGACGGCGCGGCGGGGATCGGCCTCGCGCCGGGCGAGCCGTCGGTTGTAGAGCCACTGGCGCAGGGCCGCGTTGCCGACCGTCAGCTGGGCCCCGGTGTCCAGGACGACGAAGATCCGCTGCCGTCGTATGCTCGAGTCGACCAGCACGAGCTGGCCGAAGCGCGAGCGGCCGTGGACCACGATCCCGTCCGCCGCCTCCAGCCACCTGCGCGAGCGCCGCACCCGCATGAGGTTGCGTCGAACGTCGAACTCGACCCGCTGGTCCCGCAGGAGGTCGAGGCCGATCACGCCCAGCGCGCCCAGGTCTTCGCGACCGAGCAGGGCCAGGGGCTGATCCGTCATCTGGCGGCCGCCCACCTCCAGAGCGTGCACGAGCGCCCGGGGCCGCAACGCCGTGCCGGCGACGCCGTGAACCAGCACCTGTCCCGCCGGAGGTAGCGCCAGGGCGGCGGCGAACTCACGCGACAAGACGCTGTGGTCGGCGCCCGTATCGATCAGGAAGGGGAACGGACCGCGACCGTTCACCCGGACCTCCGCGCGCATCCGACGCTCCGCATCGGTGCGTAGGTCGAGCTGGACGAGCTCGTCCAGGCTGACGGGCGCCGGCGTTTCGCTCGCGGTCGCGCCTCCGGGCGTGGGCGAAGGCGGCTCAGCGCGCGCCGGCCGCAGCCACGCAGCCGCCAGGCCCCCCGCCATCGCCTCCCGCCGCCCGAGCCCGGTGCGCACGCTCGTAGATCCTCCGCAGTCGGAGCCTATCGCAGTCCCGAGGCGCGGTCAGCGAAGTGCGGCGGACGCCGCGCTTGAGGGTGTGGCGGACCCCGACGGAGCCCGGCCGTCGACTTCCGCGCCACAGGCGCCTCGCCTCCGACGGGGCGTTCGCGGCCACGCTTCATCGCCCCGTTGACAGTCACTCCGCGGCGTATATTGGGCCATGTTAGCGCAATCAAAGCGTAACCGAGAAAACATGCCCCAAGAAAAGGGGCAGGGAGGAGCAGGAATGACCAAGAGCGCCCGCACGTCTACGTCGGCCATCAGCTTGATGAGCCGATGCCTCGCCTCCACGGCCTTCGCCGCCCTGGCGGGCGGCGCATTCGCCCAGACCGTCACGGCTCCGGCGGCCTCGCCCACCGGCAGCTCGCCCTTCGCCCAGTCGCCGCGCGCGCCGTTGCCGACCGCCAACCCGCCCGGCCCGTCCTCGCCCACGCCCAACTCGCCGGCCGCCCAGGACCCCGCCGCTCAGCCCGCGGGCGAGACCGCGGCCGCCCCTCCGGCCGGCGTCGGGAACGAGGTGGTGGTCACCGGCCAGCGCGCCGCCCTGCGCTCGGCCACCACCATCAAGCGCAACTCAGACATCATCCTCGACTCGATCAACGCCGACGAGGCGGGCAAGCTTCCCGACAACAGCGTCACCGAGGTGCTGCAGCGCGTTCCGGGCGTCAGCATCAGCCGCATCCAGACGGGCACCAACGTCGGCGCCGAGAACTTCCTGGCGGAAGGCACAGGCGTGCAGATCCGCGGCCTGACCAGCGTGCTCAGCCTCCTGAACGGGCGCGACACCTTCAGCTCGGTCAACGGCAACGTCTTGGCGTTCGAGGACGTGTCGCCCGAGCTGCTGCAGGGGGTGGACGTCTACAAGTCGACTGAAGGCAACCTGCCGGAAGGCGGCCTGGGCGGCACCGTCAACCTCCGCACGCGCCAGCCGTTCGACTACAAGGGCCTGAAGGTCGACGGCGCCATCGAGGCGAACTACGCCGACTTCGCCCACAAGACGGGGCCCGACGGCAACCTCCTCGTAAGCGATCGGTGGGACACCAAGATCGGCCAGGTCGGCCTTCTGGTCGACTACGCCTACTCGGACCTCTCCACCCGCGCCGATGGGGTGCAGGTGCAGCCCTATCTGGCGCAGGTCTACGACCCCACCGCCACGGTCGCCAGCCTGTTCGAAACCTACGGCGGCACGCGCCTGCCTTACCTCGGCGACGCCAACGCCAAGCAGGTCTTCATCCCCGAGGGGCTCGACTTCAGCCGGCGCGACGACGACCGCAAGCGGCAGGGCATCTACGCCGCCCTGCAGTGGCGCCCCAACGACCAGCTCATCATGGGGCTGACGATCTTCAATTCGCAGTACCGGATGAACTCGCTCCAGCACTACGTGATGGTGGATGGAGCCAGCAACACGGTGGTGCCGGCCGGGGCCGCGGCGACCTTCGACGACAACGGCTATCTGACCTCGACCAGCAACCTCGCCGGCTACAACTACGTGCAGCCGAACAGCGCCACCGCCAACCAGGGCGGCGGGAACGGCGGGCAGGGGAACGGGGCCGGCTACAGCTACATCAACAACCCGTACGACTTCCAGTCGGTGCTGCAGCAGAGCTTCAATTACACGACCGACGTGTCGCTGACCGGCGACTGGCAGCCCAACAGCCGCTTCGACGTTAAGTTCGCCTACCAGCACGTCGACTCGGGCGCGGACGAGACCGACAAGTACGCCTACGACTACGCCTTCCTGCCGCCTGTAGGGGTGGCTCTCAGCCCGTATGGCAACACCACCCTGCCCAAGCTGACGGTCCCCAACACGATCAACCTGACCGATCCGGCCAACTACGGCTACCTGGCCACCATGGACCACCTGGTAAAGAACCGCGGCCAGGAAGACGCGATCTACGCCGACGCCAGCTACAAGTTCAGCGACACCGGCTTCATCCGCTACATCAATTTCGGCTTTCGGATCACCAACCGGTACGAGAACGACCAGCAGACGCCCTACAATTACCAAGCGCTGTCGCCCTTCTACAACGGCGGCCCGTACAACTATCTGAGCGGCACCGCATCCGGGGCGTCCTATCCGCAGTACAACCAGCTGATCAACACCGGCAGCTTCTTCGACGGCCAGACCGGCCTGCCGGCCCAGACCTACTTCCCGTCGCTGACTGAGCTCCAGACCAATTACGGCACGCTGCACCAGCAGCTCGGCACCGGGCAGAACACCGCGCAGGGACCGGTGCAGTTCGTCGATGGCGACACCAGCAAGATCAACGACAACCAGGCCGCCATCTACGCGATGGCGCTGTTCCGCAACGACAACGCGGTCGTGCCGTTCCGCGGAAATATCGGGCTGCGCGTGGTCAACGACTCGGCTTCGGCCTCGGGCAGCCTACTCTATCCTGGAACCTTCGGCCTGTTCTACACGCCGAACACCTACCCGGGTTCGCTCAACTACACCCCGTCTTCGATCAACTTCGCCAACCCGCAGACAGCCTATTCGACCCGTGGTGGGCACTCCGAAGTCGACGTCCTGCCGTCGTTCAACATTCAGTTCCTGCCGACGCCGCAGCTCCATGTCCGCTTCGCCTTGTCGGAAGGCGTGGGCCGTCCCAGCTTCGCGCAGATCAGCCCGCAGGGAACGCTGGGCTCGACTTACGTCGGCACCTACAACCAGAACTTCATCACCTCCATCGTCGGCGATCCGCGCCTGAAGCCACAGACGGCATTCCAGTTCGACTTCTCGCTAGAGTACTACTTCCACGACGGCGGGCTGGCCAGCCTGGCGGTGTTTTACAAGAAGTTCGACAACTATATCGGCACGCGCGCTGTACCGGTCAACTTCACGATCCCGACCTCGGTCGTCTCGGGCGGCTATCTGGCCACCGCAGGCGCTCAGGTGCCCGGCGCCTCCCTCGACCCCTGCGCCGAGCCGGTCGTCGTAGGCGAGTTCTGCCCGCAGACGGTGGCGGCGGTTCAGCAGGAGTACTTCAACGAAGGGGCCTCCGCCTCGCTTGAAGGCGTCGAGCTCGGACTGCAGAAGTACGCCACCTTCCTGCCCAAGCCGTTTAACGGCTTCGGTGTGGACGCCAACTACACCTTCATCAACAGCGACCAGCCGGGCGCGCAAGCCTACGACACGCTGGGGCGGCCGATCAACAACCTACCAGTCACCGGCATCTCCAAGAACAACATCAACGCTCAGCTCCTGTACGACCAGGGGCCGCTGTCCGCACGACTGGCCTATAGCTGGCGTGACGACTTCTTGATCACTACGTCGGCCTACCAGACCAGCGGATCGTACGCGAACTTCAGCAACGTGCCGGACACAACAGACAACGGCTCGCGCAACCAGTTCGTCGTTCCGACCTACTTCGCCCTGCCCGTCTTCCAGTATCCGGCGGGGCAGCTCGACGCCAACGTCACCTACCGCTTCACGCCGCACCTGACGGGGGTGGTGGAAGCGTCGAACCTCACGAACACGACCACCCGACTTTACCTCGGTTCCGGCGACAACCGGACCAACCGCAGCTGGTACGAGGCCGACCGGCGCTTCAGGGTCGCGCTTCGCTTCTCCTACTGAGGGCAGGCGCCTTCGCCGCGGGCTCGATCCTGAGCGCCTCCGCACAACTGGGGGAGGCGCTCAGGACGTCGCGCGCCCAGCTTGCATCCACGCCGTGGTCGGATCGAAAACCGCGGGCGCGCCGTTAGCTGAGCGGGAGGCCAGCCATGACCGAAACAGCAAGCGATCCGGTGACTGAGGGTCAGGTCGAACCACGCCCCCGCCGGGCGCGCACCAACCTCATACGAGTGAGGACATCGTCGCCGAGGCCGTGCATCGCCACCACGACGAGGTGGTCGTGCCGGGGCTCGACACCCCCGACGTGGAGCCGCCTTTCACCGGGCACTCGGGCTAGTCGCAGACATCAGCAGAGCGCCCGGAAGGATGGGGGTTCGCCGTGATCAGCTTCCTGTGATCATCCGATCTTCCGCGCAACCTCGGCTGCTCCCGTCTCCTTTGCTGACGAAATCGACGAAGGCGCGGAGCGGCGCGGGAAGGTGGCGGCGGCCCGGGTAGTAGAGGAAGGGCCCGGGGAACGGCTGCCACCATGGCTCGAGCACGGGCTCCAGCGCGCCCGCCTCCAGGTGCGGCCGCAGCCAGTCCTCGAACAGGTGCACGACGCCCAGGCCCGACACGGCGGCCTCCACCGCGAGGTCCACGGCCGCGCCCAGGCGCACGCGAAGCGGACCGCTGGGCTCCACCCGCACCACCTCGCCCCGCCGCTCGAATTCCCAGGCCGGGGTCGCGCCGCTGGCGAACTGCCCTCGGAGGCAGGCGTGGGTCAGGAGGTCGCGCGGGTGCTCCGGCCGCCCCCGCGCCGCGAGATAGGACGGAGCCGCGGCGGTGGCGAAGCGCTGCACCCGCGGCCCGATCGGCACGGCGATCATGTCCTGCTCCAGCCGTTCATCGTAGCGCACCCCGGCGTCGCAGCCGCTGGCCAGGACGTCCACGAAGCTGTCCTCCACGACCACCTCCAGCCGGATGTCGGGGAAGCTCTGCAGGAAAGGCGTCACGATCGGCGGCAGGACGAGGCGGGCCACCGAGGCGGGCACGTTCAGCCGCAGCGTGCCCGCCGGCCGGTCGCGGAAGGTGTTCACCACGTCCAGCGCCGCCTCGATCTCGCCGAGCGCCGGGCCCAGCCGCTCCAGGAGGCGCGCGCCCGCCTCGGTAGGCGCGACGCTGCGGGTGGTGCGGTTCAAGAGGCGCACGCCCAGCTGCGCCTCCAGCCGGCGGATCGCCTCGCTGAGCGTGGAGGCGGAGACGCCCCGCGCCCGGGCGCCCTCGCGGAAGCCGCCGGACCGGGCCACGGCGGCGAAAGCGGAAAGGTCGTTGAGGTCTGAGGACATTGTGCGTCTGGCCGGACAGCCCGTGCGGATTGCGCCGTCTAGTCGCGTCAACGCGGGCCGTACATATGCGGCCGGTCAGCCCGGAGCCGTCTCATGCCTCAGCCCGCCACCTTCATCCTCGGCGATCGCCCCGTACGCCGGATCGGCTACAGCGCCATGCAGCTGGCCGGCCCCGGCGTGTGGGGGCCGCCGCGCGACCGGGAGGGCGCCCTGGCCGTGCTGCGGGCGGCGGTCGCCCAGGGGGTCGACCACATCGACACCAGCGACTTCTACGGTCCCCACACCACCAACCAGCTGATCCGAGAAGCGCTGCACCCCTATCCGGACGACCTCGTCATCGTGACCAAGGTCGGCGCCGTCCGCGGCTCGGACGCCTCCTGGAACCCCGCCCAGAGCGCGGAAGCGCTGACGAGCGCGGTGCACGACAACCTCCACAACCTCGGGCTCGAGCGACTGGAGGTCGTGAACCTGCGGCTGATGGGCGACGCGCATGCGCCGAAGGAGGGCTCGATCGCGCCCCAGTTCACCGCGCTGGCGGAGCTGCAGCGGCAAGGCCTGATCCGCCACCTGGGCCTCAGCAACGCCACGGCGGCGCAGGTGGAGGAGGCGCGCCGGATCGCGCCGGTCGTCTGCGTGCAGAACCAGTACAATCTGGCGAACCGGGCCGACGACCCTCTGCTCGACGAGCTCGCCCGGATGAACATCGCCTACACGCCCTTCTTCCCCCTGGGCGGGTTCAGCCCTTTGCAGTCCGAGACCCTGTCCGAGGTGGCGCGCAGCCTAGGCGCAACACCCATGCAGACCGCGCTCGCCTGGCTGCTGCGCCGCGCCCCCAACATCCTCTTAATCCCGGGCACCACGTCGGTGGCGCACCTGACGGAGAACCTGGCCGCCGCGACGCTCGAGCTGTCGGAAGAGCTCGCCGGCCGCCTTGACCTAAGGGCTGACGAGGCGAGTTGAGGCTGTCGTAATCCGGACGCCGACGATAGGCCCGAGGACTTCCGCCTGCCGTGCACATGGGTGGAAAGACTGGCGCGCCCGGAACGATTCGAACGTCCGACCCTCAGATTCGTAGTCTGATGCTCTATCCAGCTGAGCTACGGGCGCGCGCCGCGTGGGCGCGGGGCCCGGCGGAGGCGGGGAGATAGCTCAGGGGGGGCGTGCGTGCAAGCGGAGGCGGGCTGGCCCCCCGGGCGTACCGCCACCCTGCGCGGCGCGCGACGGGGCCTCGGCGCGCCTTGCGCGGGAGCGGGCGGGGCGGCTGGACGAAGCGCATGCGCTGCGCGAGGGAGGAGGTCATGATCGTCCTCCCCCGCCCTGGCCCGGCCCTCCTCGGCATCGCGCTCGCCCTGTCGACCGCCGGCGCGGCCTGGTCTCGGACGACCGCGATGGAGGTCGCCGCGCACGCGCCGCCTCGGGCGCAGGCGACGGATCGGGGCCACGCCATGGTGGTGGCCGCCAATCCCTTGGCGGTGGCGGCCGGCGTGCGCGTGCTCGAGCGGGGCGGCACGGCGGTGGACGCCGCCGTCGCGGTGCAGGCGGTGTTGGGGCTGGTCGAGCCGCAGAGCTCGGGGCTCGCCGGCGGCGCGTTTCTGCTCGTGCGGGATGGGCGCACCGGTCGCGTGGCGAGCTATGACGGGCGCGAGACCGCGCCGGCGGGGGCCGGGCCCGGGCTGTTCCTCGACGAGGGCGGGCGGCCGCTGCCGTTCGCGGACGCGGTGCTGTCGGGCCGCTCCACGGGCGCGCCGGGGGCGGTCGCCATGCTGGAATTGGCGCATCGCGCGCACGGCAGGCTCGCCTGGCGGAGCCTCTTCGGCGACGGCGAGCGGCTGGCGCGCGCCGGGTTTACGGTCTCGCCGCGGCTGGCGGAGTTCATCGCCGGGCGGGCGCCCGAGGCGCGGGCGCCTGACGCGGTGCGCTATTTCTCGCGGCCGGACGGGACGCCGCTGCGCGCCGGCGACCGGCTCTCCAATCCGCTCTACGCCGACGCGCTGCAGCGGATCGCCCAGGCGGGAAGCGCGGGCCTCCTCAAAGGGCCGGTCGCCGCAGACATCGTGGCGCGGGTGCGCGCGGGGCCCCGGCCCGGAACGCTGAGCCTCGCCGACCTCGCCGCCTACCGGCCGCTGCGGCGCGAGGCGCTGTGCCGGCTCTACCGCCAATACGTCGTGTGCGCGCCGCCGCCGCCGGCGGGCGGCGTGGGCCTGCTGGAGCTCATGGGGCTCCTCGGGCGAACGGACATAGCCGGGCGCGGGCCGCAGGATCCGCAGGCGTGGCTGACCTTCGCGCGCGCGAGCCGGCTCGCCTACGCCGACCGGGACCGCTGGGTGGGCGATCCCGCCTTCGTCGCCGTGCCGACGCCCGGGCTCCTCGACCCGGCCTTCGAGGCGGGGCGCGCGGCGCTGATCGCCACGGGGGCCGACGGGGCCCAGGTGGCGGCGGGGACGCCGCCCGGCGCTCTCGCCGATGGGTCGACGGGGACCGGGGCCGCGCTCGAGCCGGGCGGCACGTCGGACATCGCCATCGTGGACCGCTGGGGCACGGTGGTCTCCATGACGACGACGGTCGAGAGCATCTTCGGCTCGGGCCGCATGGCTCACGGCTTCTTCCTCAACAACCAGCTGACCGACTTCTCGTTCTCGCCGACCCGCCCGGACGGCGGCCCTGCGGCGAACGCGGCCGCGGCGGGCAAGCGCCCGCGCTCCACCATGACGCCCGTGATCGTGCTCGACCGGCGCGGGCGCTTCGTGGCGGCGACGGGCTCGGCGGGGGGCAACGCCATCATCGCCTATGTCGCCAAGACGCTGGTCGCCACCCTCGACTGGGGGATGACGCCGCAGGCGGCGGTGGCGCTGCCCAACCTTGTGGCGCGGCCGGCGGAAGTCGACCTGGAGCGGGGGGCCGCGCCGGCCGTCGCCGAGGCGCTGAAGCGCACGGGCATGCCGCTCACCACCGACGCCTTCGAGGAGTCGGGGCTGCACATGATCATGGCGCGGCCGAGCGGCGGCTTTCTCGGCGGGGCCGACCCGCGGCGCGAAGGCGTGGCGCGGGGCTGGTGAGTCCAGCCGCGGCCCCCCGTTCAGGGCGCGAGGGCGTCGGGCGGCGCGTCGGGCAGGGTCAGGCGGAAGGCCGCCCCGTCCGGCCCTGAGCGCTCCAGCACGAGGTCGCCGCCGTGGCCGCGCGCCAGTTCGCGCGCGATGGCGAGCCCCAGGCCCGCGCCGTCGGGCCGACCGGAGCCGGAGAAGGGTTGGAACAGCCGGGCCCGGGCGCGCTCGGGGAGGCCCGGGCCGTCGTCGGCCACGAGGAGCCGCACCGCGCCGTCGACGTGCGCCGCCTCCACCCCCACCCGGCCGCCGGCGCGCCCCGTCCCGGAGATCGCCTCGCGCGCATTGCGGAACAGGTTCACGAGGATGCGGTGCAGCTGCTCGGGGTCGGCGGCCGCGTCCAGCCCCTCCGGCGCGCTGAACAGGAAGCGCACGCCATCCGGCGAGAGCCCCGCGTCCTCCGCCGCGGCCTGGACGGCGGCGGCGACGTTCACCGGGCGGCGCTCGGGCGTGGGCTCGGCCGAGCGCCCGTAGGCCAGGACGCCCTCCGCCAGCTTCTGAGCGCGGTCGAGCGCGCGCTCCAGCCGGGGCAGGGCGCGCGCGACGAGCGGATCGGGCGAGCCCGCCAGCCGGTCGGAGGCCATGCGCGCGGACGACAGCATGTTGCGCAGGTCGTGGTTGATCTTGGCCACCGCCTCGCCCAACGCCGCCAGCCGCGCGCGCGACTGCAGGGCGGCCAGGAGGTCCTCCTGCATGCGGGCGAGCTCGGCCTCGGCGCGGCCCACCTCGTCGCGGCGGCGGCTGGGGACGATGCGCGCGGCCGGGTCGTCGGGCCGGGCGCGGAACTGCTCCATCGCCGCGGTGATGCGCTGCATGGGCGCCACGAGCGCCGCGTTCAGCGACACGTAGACCAGGACGCCCGCGAAGGCGGATACGAACAGCGCGGTCAGGAGGAGCCGCGCGAGGAAGGCGCGCAGCTCGGCCCGCAGCGGGGCCTCGGGCACCACGATCTCCACGAACTCGCCGGAACGGAAGGCGGGGGCGCCCAGCACGCGCAGCACCCGCGGCGGCCCCGGCCCCAGCGTCGCGAAGGGCGCCAGGAGCCAGGAGGCGCCGTCCTGGTGGCGCAGGTCGATCACCGCGGGCGCGCGCGGCAGGCGCGGCGGCGCGAGCAGGAGCCGTCGCACGCCGCCGCTCTGCACCGACACGCTGAGCACGCCCGCGCCCTTCAGGAGCTCGTCGGTCACGTGTTCGGAGGGCGCGCCCGCGGGCGAGAGCTCGACGGCGACAGACGCCACCTCCGCCCGCTGCAGCCGCTCGGCGAGCCACCCCTCCTCGAAGGCCGCGAGCGAGGGGGCGATCACCAGGAGAGCCGCGGCCATGACGAAGAGCGCGGTGAGGACGAGGAGACGCACCGACAGCCGGCGCGGCGAGGCGGCGCGCGCGGCGCGCTCGCGCCAGCGGGCGAGCCGCGGCGACCGGGCGGACGAGGCGGCGGCGGGCGCGTCCGCGGTCATGGCGCGCGCCGGGTCACGAGGGCGCGCCGGCGGCGGCGCGGCGGCGCAGCCCCTTGAGCGCCAAGGGCGTCGCGGCCAAGGCGGCCAGGCCGAGCACGGGCAGGTAGACGCCTGGCGTGATCAACTGGCGCACGTCCACAGCCCCCGTGCGGGTGAACACGCGCCCGAGCCCCTGGCCGATCCAGCAGTAGATGAAGGTGGAGGGCGCGATCCCGGCGACGGTGGTCAGCACGTAGACGCCCGTCGGCACCCGCAGCAGGCCCGCGGCGATGTTGACGAGGCCGAACGGCACCCCCGGCATCAGGCGCAGGGCGAGGAGGGTGGAGACGGCGTTCTCCCTCACCCCCTCTTCGATGCGCGCCATCAGCCCGCGCCCTCCGCCCCGGCCGGCGGCGTGACGCCTGCGCGCCAGCCGCTCGCCCAGCGCCGTGCGCGCCGCGCCGTACATGAAGAGCGCGCCCAGCGTCTCGCCCACCATCGCCGCGCAGCCGCCCGCGAGCGCGCCGAACAGGTAGCCGCCGCCAAGGCTCATGATCAGCGCGCCCGGCAGGGAGAGGGCGACGACGAGGAGGTAGGCTCCCGCGTAGACCTCGAGGCTCAGCACCGGGTGTGCGCGGGTGAAGGCCTGCAGGGCGGCGCGGCGGTCGCGCAGGGCGTCGAGCGACAGCCACCGCCAGGCCCCCGTCGCCACCACCACCGCCAGGAGGAGCGCCAGGATCGCCAGCGGGGCGTAGCGCATCCAGCGCGCTCGGCGCGGTGGGGCGGGCCTCGTCGCGGCCGCTTCGCCGACCGGGGCGCCCCCGTCGTCGCGTTGACACCCGTGGGGCGTTCCCTTATCCACGCGCGCTCTTGTACGCCGACCCTTGAGCGACCGGAGCCACCCCCGTGAAGCGCACCTATCAGCCGAGCCGACTCGTGCGCAAGCGCCGCCACGGCTTCCGTCTGCGCATGTCCACCAAGAACGGCCAGAAGGTCATCGCGCGCCGCCGCTCCAAGGGCCGCAAGCGGCTGTCGGCCTGACCGAGGCTCCCGGGGGCGGCGAGCCGTCCCCCCCGCCGCGCCTCGCGCGGCTTGATGGAGCGGTGCCGTGCCTGGCGCGGCTGACCACGCGCCCGCAGTTCCTGCGGGTGGCTCAGGGTATGTCCTCCGCGCGCGGAGCCGTGGTCATCCAGGCGCTCCTCCGCGAGAACGACGCCGCGACCGACATCCGCGTCGGGTTCACCGCCACCAAGAAGATCGGCGGGGCGGTCGTGCGCAACCGCGCCAAGCGGCGGCTGCGCGAGGCGGCGCGCGCGCTCCTGCCCGTTCACGGCCGGCCGGCGACCGACTACGTCTTCGTGGCGCGGGCGGGCACGCCGGACCGGCCCTGGGCGCGCCTGCTTGACGACGCGAAGAGCGCGTTGATAAGCCTCGCCGCCGGCGGCGATCCTCCGCAGGCGCGGGGCGGCCGGCGCGGCCCGCGCGGCGGCGGCCCGGCGACGTCCGCCCCCCACGACACCCGCCGCCCGCGATCCCGCGGTCCCGGCCCCAAACCAGACCACGAGCCCAGCTAGGCGCATGGACAAGGACAACACGCGCAGCACCATCACCTTCATGGTGGTGGCCGCGCTGGTGCTGGTCGCCTACCAAGTCTTCTTCCTGGCCCCGCAGGAGAAGCGCCGCCAGGCCGCGCTCCACGCGCAGAGCGTCGCCGCCGCCCAGGCGAACGCGCCGGGCGCCGCACCCCCCGGCTCGCCCGTGCTCGTCACCCGGGCCGAGGCGGTGGCGCGCAGCCCGCGGGTGGCGGTGGACACCCCCGCCCTGCAGGGCTCGCTCTCGCTGCGCGGCGGCCGGCTCGACGACCTCTCGCTCAAGACGTACCGCGAGACGCTCGACCCCCGCTCCCCGCCGGTGGAGCTGTTCCGCCCCGAAGGCGCCAAGCAGGCCTATTTCGCCGACTTCGGCTGGACGGGCGCGGTGGGCCTGCCCACGGGCGCCAGCCTGTGGACGAAGACGGCGGGCGACGTGCTCGCGCCCGGCAAGCCCGTGACGCTGAGCCTCGACGGCGGCCAGGGCCTCGTCTTCACCCGCATCTTCGCGGTCGACGCCCAGTACATGTTCACCGTCACCGACACGGTGAGGAACGCGGGCGGCGCGCCCGTGCGGCTGGCCGCTTACGCCTCCGTGCAGCGCCAGGGCCAGCCCCAGCCCACCATCGGCATCTTCGAAGGCGCGGCCGGCGCCCTGCAGGACGCGACTGGCAAGTACGTGCTGCGCAACACGACCTTCAAGGCGATGAAGAGCGACGGCTCGCGCGCCTACGACACCGCGGGCGGCTGGTTCGGCCTGACCGACAAATACTGGATGGCCGCCCTGGCCCCGCCCCCCGGCGCCCCCGTCCGCGCCCAGTACCGCTCCACCGACGTGGGCGGGGTGGACGTTTACGAGGCCAACTACGTCGGCCGCCCCGTGGACGTCGCGCCGGGCGCCGTCGTCACCTCCACCCGCCACCTGTTCGCCGGGGCCAAGAAGGACGCGGTGCTGGAGGGCTATGAGAAGACGCTGAACCTGCCGCACTTCTCCGACGCGATCGACTGGGGGCGGCTGTGGTTCCTGACCCGGCCGATCTTCTGGCTCCTGACGCTGTTCTCCGGCTGGACGGGCTCGATCGGGATCGCGATCTTGCTCCTCACGCTCGTGCGGGTGGTGCTGACCTTCCCGCTATACAACAAGAGCTTCGCCTCAACCGCCGAGATGAAGAAGCTCCAGCCCGAGATCGAGGTCATCAAGAAGCGCCACCCCGACGATCCGGCCAAGGTGCAGCAGGAGACCATGGCGCTCTACAAGGAGCGCAAGGTGAACCCGCTGGCGGGTTGCCTGCCGGCGCTGGTGCCGATCCCGATCTTCCTGGCGCTGTCCAAGGTGTTCACCGTCTCCATCGAGCTGCGCCATGCGCCGTTCGGCTTCGTGCGCGACCTGTCGGCCCCCGATCCCACAAGCTTCGTCAACCTGTTCGGCCTCCTGCCCTTCCATCCGGCGGCGGTGCCGACCCTGGGCGCCATACTCGACGGGCCGCTGCACATCGGGCTGATCGCCATCCTCTACGGCTTCACCCAGTGGCTCCTGCAGGCGATGAGCCCGCAGACGCAGGGCATCGATCCGACCCAGCGGCAGATCTTCCAGCTGATGCCGATCGTCTTCACCTTCTTCATGGCCCACTTCGCCGCGGGCCTCCTGATCTACTGGACGTGGTCGACGTGCCTGACGCTCGTGCAGCAGTACGTGATCATGCGCCGCCATAGGACCGAGAACCCGATCGACAGCTTCCTCGCGCGGCTTCGCGGCGGCCGACCGGCGGCGGCATGATGGGGGAGGGCGCGGCTCCCCCCTCCGCGCCCGCCGCTGCCTCCGCGGATGACGCTTTCGACGCTGAGGCGCTGGAGGCGGCGCGCGTGCTCTTCGCGCACGATTGTCGCTTCGTCATGGGGGCCGCGCAGATCGAGCAGCTGCCGCCCCCCGACCTGCCGGAGGTGGCCTTCGCCGGGCGCTCCAACGTCGGCAAGTCGTCGCTGATCAACGCGCTTACCGGCCGCCACGACCTGGCGCGCGCCTCGGCCGAGCCCGGGCGCACGCGCGAGCTCAACGTCTTCCTTTTGGACGGCCGCGTGCGCCTGATCGACCTCCCGGGCTACGGCTTCGCCCGCGCCGACAAGAAGACGACGCGCCGGTTCCAGGATCTCGGCCGCGCCTACCTGCGGGGCCGCCCCAACCTCAAGCGCGTCTACCTCCTGATTGACGCGCGTCACGGCCTGAAGGCCGCCGACGCGGAGGCGCTGGACGCGCTCGACCTCGCGGCGGTCAGCTACCAGATCGTGCTCACCAAGGCCGACAAGCTGCGCCCCGCGACGGACGTCGAGCGCATGCGCGCCGCCACCGCCCAGGCGGTGCGCAAGCGCCCCGCCGCCTTTCCCCGCGTGGCCGCGACCTCGGCGAGCTCGGGCGCCGGCGTCGCCGAACTCCGCGCCGAAGTGGCGTCCGCGACGACGGCCTAGCCGCCGCCGATCCCTTCCACCACGCGGCCCGAGCCCTCGCACACGGGGCAGGTCACGCCCTCCACCTCGCCCGAGCCGCCGCAGCGGGGGCAGAGGTCCTCGCCCGTGCCGGGCGCGCCGGGCGGCGCGTCGTCGCCGGGAGCGAGCGGAGGGGCGGCGTCGGATTCGGACATGTTTGTAAGCCTCCGCGGGGTGAACCGGGCGGCGGGTCGAGGGTTGCGCACGTCAGCCTCAGCCGGAGCCGCCATGCCCCTGTCTCGCCGCGACGTCATCGCCATCGCCGGGGCGGGAGGCGCGGCGATGGCCGGCGCCGCCGCGGCCCAGACCGCTCCGCCCGCCCCGCCCCCGATCAAGGACGGCAAGGGCGCCGACATCGCGGGCCCCCGAAATCCGCCGCGCGAGGCGGAGGAGCCCGACACGCTGGCGCCTCCCTCCACCGACGCCGGCACCACCCCCAACCTCAAGTGGTCGTTCGCCGACAGCCACATGCGGCTGGAGCCCGGCGGCTGGGCGCGCCAGACCACCGCGCGCGAGCTGCCGATCTCGGTCGAGATGGCCGGCGTCAACATGCGGCTGAAGGCCAACAGCTTCCGCGAGCTGCATTGGCACAAGGAGGCGGAGTGGTCCTACATGCTGAAGGGCCGCGCGCGCATCACCGCCATCGACCCGGACGGGCGCACCTTCGTCGACGACGTGGGGGAGGGCGACCTCTGGTACTTCCCCGGCGGCACGCCCCATTCGATCCAGGGCCTGACCAACGCCGACATGGACGGGTGCGAGTTCCTGCTCGTGTTCGACGACGGCCACTTCGACGAGGACTCGACCTTCCTCCTCACCGACTGGCTGGCGCACACGCCCAAGGAGGTGGTGGCCAAGAACATGGGCTGGCCCATGGGCTCGTTCGACGACATCCCCAAGAAGGAGCTCTACATCTACCCGGGCGCGCCGCCGACGCCCTCGCTCGCGGCCGACGACCCGCCCGGCCCGCACGGGCGCGTGCCCGAGACCTTCAGCCACCGCATGACCGCGCAGGCGCCGATCAAGACGGAGAGCGGACAGGTGCGCATCACCGACACGCGCCAGTTCCCCGCCTCCAAGACCATCTCCGCCGCCCTGGTCGAGCTGGAGCCGGGAGCCTTGCGCGAGCTGCATTGGCACCCGAACAGCGACGAGTGGCAGTATTATCTCGAGGGATCCGGCCGCATGACGGTGTTCGGCGCGGAGAAGAAGGCGCGCACCTTCGACTACCAGGGGGGCGACGTGGGCTATGTGCCCCGCTCCCAGGGGCACTACATCGAGAACACGGGTTCGACGCGTCTACGCTTCCTGGAGGTGTTCCGCGCGCCGGTGTTCCAGGACGTGTCCTTGCGCCAGTGGCTGGCGCTCACCCCGCACGAGCTCGTGCAGTCGCACCTCAAGGTCGACCGCGCCCTCTTGGATCGCCTGCCCCGCGACAAGCCGACAGTGATCCGGGGTTGAGCGGGCTCCCGCGACGGCGGCGCTTGCGCTAGACCCCCGCCGCCATGAGCGACGCCTCTCCTCCGCGCGAGCCCGCGCCCACGCCCGCCGAGGAAGCCGCCGGCTGGGCCACCGCCGCCACCCTGGCCGAGGCCCTGCCCTTCATCCAGGTGTACGACCGCGAGACGGTGGTCATCAAATATGGCGGCCACGCCATGGGCGAGGAAGCGGTGGCGCGCTCCTTCGCGGCCGACGCGGTGCTGCTGAAG
The DNA here is from genome assembly GCA_964242625.1 of uncultured Caulobacteraceae bacterium. Taxonomy (GTDB): domain Bacteria; phylum Pseudomonadota; class Alphaproteobacteria; order Caulobacterales; family Caulobacteraceae; genus JASLDZ01. Next base: position 86,677 of record CAXTAO010000002.1, read on the forward strand.
CTCCTGGGCCTGCACCCCGTAGTGGTGCACGGCGGCGGGCCGCAGATCAGCCGCATGCTGAAGAAGGCGGGGGTGGAGAGCCGCTTCGTCGACGGCCTCCGCGTCACTGACGAGGCGACGATGGAGGTGGCCGAGATGGTCCTCTCCGGCGCGATCAACAAGGAAATCGTGAGCTATATCAACCGTGCGGGGGCCGAGGCCGACGTGCGCGGCGTGGGCCTCTCGGGCAAGGACGCGCGGCTGATCCTGGTGGAGAAGGCGAAGCGCACCCGCGTCGACCCCGGCAGCCGCATCGAGCAGGAGATCGACCTGGGCTTCGTGGGGGAGCCGACCGCGGTCGACCCCCAGCTCGTGCAGGGGCTGATCGACTCGGCCCACGATTACGTCCCGGTGATCGCGCCCATCGGCGTGTCGGCCGAGGGCCAGACCTACAACATTAACGCCGACACCTGCGCGGGCGCGGTGGCCGCGGCGCTGCGCGCCAAGCGCATGCTGCTCCTGACCGACGTGGCCGGCGTGCTCGACGCCGACCGCGCGCTGATCCGCGAGATGACCGTCGCGCGCGCGCGCGAACTGATCGAGACCGGCGTGGCGGTCGGCGGCATGATCCCCAAGCTCGAGACCGCGGTCGCCGCCATCGAGGGCGGCGTGGGCGCCGTGGTCATCCTCGACGGCCGCCGCCCCCACGCCATGCTGGTCGAGCTCTTCACCTCCACCGGCGCCGGCACGCTGATCACGCCGTGAGCCACGCCGGCCTCGAGCTGCGCGAGCTGCCGCGGGCGGACCTGCGCCATGTCGACACCTGGCTGTTCGACCTCGACAACACGCTCTACGCCGACGGCGACGTGTTCCTGTCGCGGATCGGCGACCGGATGACCGCCTATGTGGAGCGGCTGACCGGCTTGCCGCGCCCGGAAGCGCAGGCGCTGCAGGCGCGCTACCTGCGGGAGGAGGGCGCGACGCTGGCCGGCCTCGTGCGCCACCACGCCATCGACCCGCAGCCCTTCCTCGACGAGGTGCACGAGGTCGAGCTCGACGATCTCCAGCCTGATCTCTCCCTGCGCGAGGCGCTGCGGCGCCTGCCCGGGCGGCGTCTCGTCTTCACCAACGGCCCCGCCGGCCACGCCGCGCGCGTGCTGGAGCGCCTGCGCCTCGCCGACCTGTTCGAGGGCGTGTTCCACCTGGAGGCCATGGGCTACGAGCCCAAGCCCAGCCTGCGGGCCTTCGAGCGGCTCCTCGCCGCGCACGCGATCGCGCCCTTGGCCACCGCCTTCTTCGAGGACACGCCGGCCAACCTCGCTCCCGCCGCGGCGCTCGGCATGACGACGGTGCTGGTGGGCCGTCAGGCTTCGGCCGACGACCATGCCTTCGTGGACTGGCGCGCGCCCGCGCTCGTCCCCTTCCTGGAGCGCGCGCAGGTGGCTACAGGGGCCCCATGACCGCCGACACCGCCGAGCTCGAGAGCGAGATCAACGCCGCCTGGGAAGAGCGTCTCACCCTCACCCCCGACAGCAAGGGCGCGCCGCGCCGCGCTGTGAAGCAGGCGCTGAAGCGCCTCGACCGCGGCGAACTGCGCGTGGCCGAGCGCGGGGCCGACGGCGCCTGGACCACCCACCAGTGGCTCAAGAAGGCGGTGCTGCTCTCCTTCCGCCTGCGCGCCAACGAGCTCACGGGCCACGGCGGCGGCGCGCCCGGCCCTTGGTGGGACAAGGTGAAGCTGAAGTTCGACGGCTGGCGCGGCGACGACTTCGCCGAGGCGGGGTTCCGCGCCGTGCCGGGAGCGGTGGTGCGCCACGGGGCCTTCATCGCGCGCGACGCGGTGCTCATGCCCGCCTTCGTGAACGTCGGCGCCTACGTCGGCGAGGGGACCATGGTCGACACCTGGGCGACCGTCGGCTCGTGCGCGCAGATCGGGCGCGACGTGCACATCTCGGGCGGGGCGGGAATCGGCGGCGTCCTGGAGCCGCTGCAGGCCAGCCCCACCGTCATCGAGGACGGCTGCTTCATCGGCGCGCGCGCCGAGGTGGCGGAGGGGGTGATCGTCGAGGCGGGCGCCGTCTTGGCCATGGGCGTCTTCCTGTCCGCCTCCACCAAGATCGTGGACCGCGCCACCGGCCAGATCCACCGCGGCCGGGTGCCCAGCTACAGCGTGGTGGTGCCGGGCGTCCTGCCCGACCCGAACGGCGGCGTGGGCCTGGCCTGCGCCGTGATCGTCAAGCGCGTCGACGCCCAGACCCGCGCGAAGACGGCGGTGAACGAGTTGCTGCGGGATTAGACCCTGACGGATAGGTGCCAGATATACACCAGGTGCCTTGCGTCGATGATTTCCAACAGCACCCTCAATGACGGATACCGTCGAGTTCTAGTTGTGATCGCAAGTCGCAGGTCCCTTTGGGGAAAGGCTTCAATAGCCTCGCTTTCCTCGCGAGGTGTTCGTTCTAAGCTCCACTCGAGATTGTCGAGCGCCTCAATGAGATACGGGAACTGCTTTTCCAGCCCATAGAACGCGTGCACGCACAGCTCGGAATGATCGACCCTAAATGGTGGGCGACTGTCCGAGTCCCGAAGACGCATGCTCTAATGCCGTCGCGCAAGCCCATTGCCGATCAGCTTCGGTAATCTCTTCAGGTAAGAGGCGCAAGGCGGTGAAGTACGGAAGCGGCTCACCCATCTCCGCAGATGCCCATGCGTATTCGTGACTTAAATCACTCATCTGCCGCGCACTTTGTCCGCAAACAAAGTCGCCCATCTCTGACAGCAAACCGGACTCGTAGTCGCTTAAGTGAGTTCCCTGAAATGGGCGGCTGGCATAGTAAAATTTCTTATAGAAGCCGTAGTAAGGGCGCTCTTCAACGGCGATCTTGCCTTCGCTCACCAATTGCCTAATTGCCCAGGTAAGGTGTCTGGAAGTAGGTCCAAACTTTTGCTTTAGATATTCATCGCCTGTAATCGGCTTCCCTTCGTCGACGTACGCCAGCATGTCGGCGAAGTAGAGCGCCTTGTGGAGCTTGACATTACCCAGCTCGTCAGGCGGGCACCGTGCAATTAGCAGCCACACCGCTTCAAGAAGCTTGTCCCGATCGAACTGGACGGCTGCTGTTCGCACACGAAGCTCCGAATCGGAGTTGACTCGCGTGATCTTCACAGGTCAACAGGAACAATAGGAGAACGTCCCTAGCCGCCTGAGTCGCGGCTGTCAAGCCCGTGGATGTTGTCGGCCTACTCCGCCCGGTCGAACACCAGGGTGGCGTTGGTGCCTCCGAAGCCGAAGCTGTTGCTCATCACCGCGCCGACCTCGCCGTCGCGGCGGGCGCGCAGGATGGGTAGGCCCTCGAACGCGGGGTCGAGCTGGTCGATGTGGGCGCTCTCGGCCAGGAAGCCCGCCCGCATCATGAGGAGGCTGTAGATCGCCTCCTGCGCGCCCGCCGCGCCCAGGCTGTGGCCGGTGAGCGACTTGGTCGACGAGATGGCGGGGATGGCGCCCGCGCGCCACACCTCGCGCACCGCCTCCATCTCCTTGGCGTCGCCCACCTCGGTGGCGGTGCCGTGGGGGTTGAGGTAGTCGATCCGCCGCCCGCCCGCCCCGTCCAGCGCGAGCCTCATGCAGCGCACGGCGCCCTCGCCGGAGGGGGCCACCATGTCGAAGCCGTCGGAGGTGGCGGCGTAGCCCACGAGCTCGGCGTAGATCTTCGCGCCGCGCGCGCGGGCGTGCTCCAGCTCCTCCAGCACCACCATGCCCGCGCCGCCGGCGATGACGAAGCCGTCGCGCGCGGCGTCGTAGGCGCGGCTGGCGACGGCCGGGCGGTCGTTGAACCCCGAGCTCATGGCGCCCATCGCGTCGAAGAGCACGCTAAGCGTCCAGTCCAGCTCCTCGCAGCCGCCGGCCAGCACCACGTCTTGCTTGCCGAGCTGGATCTGCTCGGCCCCCGCGCCGATGCAGTGGGCGCTGGTCGCGCAGGCCGACGAGATCGAATAGTTGACGCCGCGGATCTTGAACCAGGTGGCCAGGACCGCCGACGGGCCCGAGCACATCGCCTTGGGCACGGCGAAGGGGCCCACCCGCTTGGGCCCTTTCGTGCGCGTGGTCTCCGCCGCCTCGACGATGGTGCGGGTGGAGGGGCCGCCCGCCCCCACGATCACGCCGGTGCGCTCGTGGGAGACCTCGTGCGGCTCCAGCCCCGCATCGGCTATGGCCTCTTCGGTGGCGACGTGGGCGTAGGCCAGGCCGTCCGACAGGAAGCGCGCGGCGCGCCGGTCCACCCGCGGACGCCAGTCGAACGGCGCCGACGCCCCGCCCTCCCAGGTCTGAGGCGGGGCGTGCACCTGGCAGCGGAAGCCCAGCTCGCGGTAATCGGGCGCGGCCACGACGCCCGAGCGCGCCGCGCGCAGGGAGGCGGTCACCTCGTCGGCCGAGCAGCCGATGGGCGAGACGATGCCGATCCCCGTCACGGCGACACGCCGCATGCCGCTTCCTCCATCCACCGTTTCGCGTCTGAAACGCCCGAGGTTCTAGGCGAGGTCCTCGGGTCGGAACAGGCCCACCCTCAGGTCGGCCGCCTCGTAGATCGGCTTGCCGTCCGCCTGCATCACCCCGTCGCCGATGCCCATGATCAGCTTGCGGTCGATGATCCGCTTCATGTCGATGATGTAGGTGATGCGACTGACCTTCTGCGTCACCTGGCCGGTGAACTTCACCTCGCCGGCGTGGAGCGCGCGGCCGCGACCGGGCTTGCCCGACCAGCCGACGAAGAAGCCGACCAGCTGCCACATGGCGTCGAGCCCGAGCGAACCCGGCATCACGGGGTCGCCCAGGAAGTGGCAGCCGAAGAACCACTGGTCGGGCCGGATATCCAGCTCGGCGCGGATGAAGCCGCGGCCGTACTTGCCGCCGTCGGCGGTGATCTCGGTGATCCGGTCCATCATCAGCATGGGCGGGGCCGGCAGCTGGGCGTTGCCGGGACCGAACATCTCGCCGCGGGCGCAGGCCAGGAGGTCGTCGAGGTCGTAGCTGGACTTCGGTTCGTGCATGCGGGCTGCGGCTCGAGGCTCCTGCGGCGCGCGAGGGCGGCCGATGTCGTGGTCCCGCGCTACCACGCGGGCGCCCCGCGCCTCAACCGGGCGCCGTCAGGGGCACGCGCGCGTAGGCTGCAGCCCCCAGAGCTCGGAGGCGGGGGCCCAGCCGGACACCTTGTCGGCGGTGACGCGGCACCATCCCCCCTGGCAGCCGACAAGGGCGGCGGTGGCGCGGCCCGCCAGCGCGGCGGTCACCCGCGCGTCTGCGGTCGGGCGGGCGTGCAGGGGCAGCGGCGAGGGCGCGACCCGCATCACCCGCGCCGTCTCGGCGGTGGTGCGCCTGTGCACCCAGGCCACGGCGCCGTCGGGATCGCACACGCGCCGCCAGTCGACCGTCTCGGCGATCACCTGCAGGGGGAGGCCCCGCGCATGGTAGGTCCACACGGTGGCGTAGTCGTCGCCCGGCCCCGCGCGGGCGTTCACCGTCTCGAACTTGGTGGCGACATAGCGCGGCACGGCCAAGCCCGAGGGGGTATCGCGCGCGCCCGCGTCCGCCGCGCCGCCCGGCTTGTGGCGTCCGCAGCCGGCGAGCAGGAGCGCCGCGATCACGAGCCCCTGCCATTGGCCCGCCGGACGTGAGCGCCTAGACGGGAACGCCCCGGGCCTCGCCAGCCCCTCGTTCCCCGCCCGCGTCGCGTCGCCCATGGCCTCCACCAACCCCAAACCGACCCGCTCGCGCAAGCCGGTGGCGCCTTGAGCGGCCCCGCCGGGCCGGACGACGCGCCCGCGCCGCATCCCGCCGCGGCGTCGTCCTGGCCGCGCCGGCTCGGGTGGGCGGCGGCGGGCCTCCTCCTCGCTCTCCTTCTGCTCGGCGGTGGCGTCATCCTGGCGCGCGCGCCGGGGGTGGCGGCGGGGTGGCTCTCCGCGCGCCTGCACCGCCATGTGCGCTTCGATGGCGGCGTCTCGGTGCGGCCGACGCTGCAGGGCGTGGAGCTGTCCTTCCGCGACGGCCACGTCGGGCGGCCCGCATGGGCCGGGCCGGGCGACGCCCTGGCGGCGCAGGCCGGCCGCGTCCGCTTCGCCTGGACCTCCGTCCTGCACCTCACCCCCGTAGCGGCGAGCGTGGAGCTGGACCACCCGGTCCTCCTCCTCACCCGCGACCTGCAGGGCCGCCCCGACTGGTTCTCCGGCCCGGACGCGCGCGAGCTGTCGCAGCCGATCGTCGTGCGCCGGTTGCGGATAACCGGCGGGCGGCTCGTCTACGTCGACCTGCAGGGTCAGACGCGGCTGGAGGCGCAGGTCAGCGCCGACCCCGACGCTGCGGACGGGCTGGGTCTCCACGTCGACGGCGCGGGCTCCGCGCCCGGCGGCCCGTGGCGAGTGACGTTCCGGGCCCCGGCGCGGCGGATCGGCGAGCGCGGCGACCTGCCGCTGCGGCTCACCCTCGCCCAGGCGGGCTCGCGCCTCCTGTTCCGCGGCGTCCTGCCGGGCGCGCTGGACGTCGGCCGGCTGTCGGGAGTGATCGAAGGCGAGGGGGCCGACCTGCACGACCTCGCCCAGCTCACCCACGTGCCCTTCCCGCACACCGCGCCCTACCGGCTGCAGGGCCGCCTGCGCCGCGAGGGGCCGGCGTTCCACCTCGAGGGCCTGCAAGGGCGCACCGGGTCGACGCCGGTGGCGGGCGCGATCACCGTGCGGCAGGACGGCGACGGGCGTCGGCTAGACGGCGCCTTCACCACTCCCGACCTCTCGCTGGGCGACCTCCTCGTCTTGGTGAGCGGCGGACGGGCCGGCACGGGCCGTCCGCCCGCCGCGGGGCCGAAGCGGTTGATACCGGACGCAGGGGTCAACGCGGTCCGGCTGCGGACGCTGAACGGCGTTGTGACGCTAGACGCCGCCGCGGTGCGCCCGACGGGCGGCATGGCGGTGCGTCGCCTGTCGCTGCGCGCCACCTTCGACCATGGGCGGATCGCCGCCGCGCCGCTCGTGCTCAACCTGCCGCACGGGCGGACGGTGTGGAACCTGGGCCTCGACGTGCGCCGCCTGCAGCCCACGATCTCGCTCGATCTGCAGCTGCAGGGCGCGCCGACCACCGAACTCCTCGGCGCGGCCGGGGCGCGGGCGCCGGTTCGCGCGGTGCTGGACGGGCGGGTGCGCCTGCGGGGGACCGGGCCCACGCTGCACGCCGCCGCCGCCCACGCGTCGGGCGACGCGCGCTTGTCGGCGCGGGGCGGCACGCTCGGCCGCATCCAGGCCGAGGTCCTGGGGGGCGATCTCCGCGGCGCCTTCGCGGGCCTCCTCAGCCACGACCGCGCGACGGCGCCGCTCCTGTGCCTGCAGGCCGATTTCGACGCGGAGAACGGCCAGGCCTGGGCGCGCCGCCTCGTCTTCGCCACCCCCGCGGGCACGGTCACCGGGCGCGGCTCGCTCGACCTCGGGGCGGAGACGGTGGACCTCGTGCTGACCGGCGAGCCCGCGCATCCGGGGCTCTCGCGTCCGGGAGGCTACGTCAGCCTGCAGGGTCCGCTGGCGCACCCGCGCGCCGCCTTCCACGCGGGCGGCGTCCTGGGCGTCCTGCGCTCCCTGCTGTCGCTGGCCCCGGCGCCCGGTCCGGTGCGCTTGCCGACCTGCTGAGCGCCGCTCAGCGCCCGACGGCGCGGGCGAGCGCAGTCGCCACGTCGTTCATCCCGAACGGCTTCTGCAGGGTGGGCCGCCCGCGGTGTCCCTCGGGCACGCCGGACTCGCCGTAGCCGGTGGCGAACACGAAGGGCAGGCCGCGCGCGGCGAGCGCCTCGGCCACCGGCGCGCTCGACTGCGAGCCCAGGTTGACGTCGAGCACCGCCACGTCGATCGCCGCCTCCCGCGCGTGCTGGGCCGCCTCCGCCACGGTGGACGCCACCGCCGTCACCGTGCACCCGAGATCGCCCAGCATATCCTCAAGCAGCATGGCGACGAGCGCCTCGTCCTCCACCACCAGCACGCGGACGCCCTGGAGGGCCTGATCGGACTCGTCGGACATCACGGGCGATCTCGGGCCGGCTCGGGGGAGGGGACGGCGCGCGCCGAGCGGCGATCGTTCCAGCGGCGCAGCACCTCCGCCGCCGCCCGCTCCGTCTCACGCAGCGGTTCGTACGTCCAGTGCTCCGGCGCGCCGCGCCAGGGACGGGCGGCGCCGCGGGCGAGGAGGTCGGCGTGGAAGCGGTCCTTGCGCGCCTGGCGGCCCTGCACCGGCGCGATCTGGACGGGGCGGCCGGTGGCGGCGGCCTCCGCCACCATGTTGATGCTGTCGGCGGTGACGAGGAAGCGGTCGGCGGCGGCCAGGAAGGCGAAGTAGGGGTTCTCGCCCTCGCCGTCCCAGATCCAGCCCGGCCGCCCCGCCAGCCGCGCGCGGATCAGCGCCTGCGCCTCCGGCGGGGTCCGGCGGGAGAAGGTTAGGACAAACGACCCGCCCTCGATGTCCAGGATCGTCCCCACCGCGTCGGCCAGCGCCAGGGCGGCCTTCGGGGGCAGGTCGAAGGCGCGCGAGCGCCCGCCGACCAGGACGGCGGTGAGCGGGCGCGGCAGGGCGTCCAGCCGCTCGGCGAAGCGCGCGCGCTCCGCGGCGAGCCGCTCCGGCGTGGCCCGGTGCGGCGCGCCGACGATGGGGAGGACGTTGGGACCGCTCAGCCGGTCGTGGCTCGGCGGGACCACGAGGTCGAACAGGCGCGGCGGGCGGAGCGGGTCCTGCACCTGCACGACGAAGGTGCATCCGCGGGACCAGCGGCGCACGGCGATGGAGGCGGGGATGGAGGCGCGCCCACACCCCACCCAGATGTCGGGCCAGGGCGGCCGCAGCGGGTCCGACCGCGGGTCGAGCGCCAGCCGCGCGGAGAGCGCCAGGCGGGTGGGCAGGCGCGCCAGTCCGGGCCGCCACCGCACACGGCGGGGGGAGACCTCCGCAGAGCCCGGATGGTCGGCGGCGATCGCCTCCGCCAGCCCCAGAGCCTGCGCCTCGATCCCGGCCCGGCCGTCCGACACCGCCCAGATCGTGAGCGGCGCGGCGGCGTCAACTGTCAGATCCACTCGACCTTGAGGATCTCGTAGGACTTGCCGCCGCCCGGGGTGGTGACCTCGACCACGTCGCCGGGAGACTTACCGATCATGCCGCGCGCGAGCGGCGAGGTCAGCGACAACCGGCCCTGCTTCACGTCGGCCTCGTGCTCGCCCACGATCTGGTAGCGCGCCTCGTCCTCCGTATCCTCGTCGACCACCGTCACGGTGGCGCCGAACTTCACCTGCTTGCCGGAGAGCTTCGACACGTCGATCACCTGAGCGCGGCTGATCCGGTCCTCGATCTCGGCGATGCGGCCCTCGATCCAGCCCTGCCGCTCCTTGGCGGCGTGGTACTCGGCGTTCTCCGACAGATCGCCGTGACTGCGGGCCTCGGAGATCGCGGCGATCACGGCGGGCCGCTCGATCGACTTCAGCCGCTTCAACTCTTCGTCGAGGACGGCGTAGCCGCCCCCGGTCATCGGAACCTTTTCCATACGCCTCGGGCAGTCCGGTTCGGAGGGATCATTCCCGCGCGGGCGCGCGGAAGGCGGAGGAGTATGTGTACGGGCGCGGCGGACTTCAAGCGCGCCGCCGCCTGCGCTGCGCCCGGGTCAGGCGTAGGCGTAGGCGCCCCCGCGCTCCAGGGCCCGCTGGTAGGCCGGGCGGGCGTGGACGCGTTCGAGCCAGCCGGTGCACAGCGGGCGGCCCTGCGCCAGCCCCGCGCGGGAGGCGGCCGCCTCGAGCGGGAAGCTCATCATCACGTCCGCGGCGGAGAAGCCCGGCCCGGCGAACCAGCCCGTCTGCGCGAGCGACTTCTCCCACCAGTCCATGTGCAGGCGCAGCTGAGGGTCGACGAAGCCCGACTGCGCGCGCGCCGCCACGCTCTGCACCAGCGGCCGCAGCAGCGCCGGCGCGCGGCGCGGCATGACGGAGAACACGAGCTTCATCACGAGCGGCGGCATGGCCGAGCCCTCGGCGTAGTGCAGCCAATAGCTCCACCGCACGCGCGCAGCCGCGTCGGCCGGCGGGGCGAGGGCGCTGTCGGTCCCCGCCCGTGCGCACAGGTGTTCGACGATGGCGCCCGTCTCGGCCACGACCAGCCCCGCGTCGTCGATCACCGGCGACTTGCCGAGCGGGTGCACCTGCCTGAGCTCCGGCGGCGCCAGGAGGGTGGCCGGGTCCCGCGCATAGCGCCTGACCTCGTAGGCGAGCCCCAGCTCCTCCAGAAGCCACAGCACGCGCTGCGACCGCGAGTTCTCCAGGTGGTGGACGGTGATCATGGGCGCGTCATAGCGCAAGCCGACGGGTTCGCGCGCTCGGGCCGCAGCTCACGCGGGTCTGCGCGCGGCGAGGAAGGTGACAAGGTCCCAGGCGTTTCGCACGGAGAGGAGGAGCAGGGCGGCGAGGATCAACCCCACCGTGTCGAACAGGGCGGCGCTGCGCCCGTCCAGCACCGCCAGGGCGGCGAGCAACGTAGCATAGTGCGCGGCCGGCCCGAATGCGTAGCAAGGGCCGTCGGACCAGTGAGCGCCGGGGAAGGGGTTGGCCCGCAGCATCACCATCGAATGGTGCGCGCCGCGCACGAGGCCGCAGAGCGCCACGCCGCCCGCCAAGAGCTGGTAGGCGCGGCACGACAGGCCGGGCATGAGCCCCACCGCGCTCATCGCCAGCACCGCGCCGAAGTTGAACAGAGTGGGCGTGAGGAAATAGCGCTGGCCCCGCTCCGCCTTCTCGACGTCGCCCGAACGCGACAGGCTCGAGACGACGAAGAGGAGGCCGATCAGCGTCGCGGCCGCCCCGCCCAGCATGAAGTAGAAGTTCGACCAGCCCTGGGGCACGGGGGTCAGGCGTAGCTCTGCAGCGGCCGCACCTCGAGCACGCCCGTGCGCAGCGCCTCGATCGCCTGCGCCGCGGCCAGCGCGCCCGCGGCGGTGGTGTAATAGGGCACCTTGGAGGTGAGGGCGGCGCGGCGCAGGCTGAAGCTGTCCTCCAGGCTCTGGCGCCCCTCGGTGGTGTTGAAGACGAGCTGCACGCCGCCGTCCTTGATGCGGTCCACGATGTTGGGCCGACCCTCCAGCACCTTCTTGACGCGCTCGACCTCCAGCCCCTCGCCCTCGAGATAGCCCGCCGTGCCGCCGGTGCAGAGGAGGGTGAAGCCCAGGCTCTTGAGGAGGCGCGCGGGCTCCAGGATCCACGGCTTGTCCGCCGCCTTGACCGAGACGAACACCGCGCCCGACTGCGGCAGGGTTACGCCGCCGCCCAGCTGCGACTTGGCGAAGGCGCGCGCGAAGGCGGCCGAGGCGGGCTCGCCCTCGCGCCGCCAGTCAAGCCCCATCACCTCGCCCGTGGACCGCATCTCGGGGCCGAGCACGGTGTCGACGCCCGGGAAGCGCGCGAAGGGGAAGACCGCCTCCTTCACCGCCACGTGGTCGTCCGCCGAGGGGCTGAGGTCGAAGCTCGCCAGCCGCTCGCCCGCCATTACCTTGGCGGCGATGGAGGCCACGGAGAGGCCGATCGCTTTGGCCACGAACGGCACGGTGCGGCTGGCGCGCGGGTTGACCTCCAGCACATAGATGCGGGGCTCGGGGCCGTGCGGCTCCTCGATGGCGAACTGCACGTTCATGAGCCCGCGCACGCCCAAGGCGCGCGCCATGGCCTCGGTCTGGCGCTTGAGCTCGGCCACGGTCTCGGGGCGTAGCGAGAAGGGCGGGAGCGAGCAGGCGCTGTCGCCCGAGTGCACGCCCGCCTCCTCGATGTGCTCCATCACGCCGGCGACAAAGACGTCGGTCCCGTCGCAGATCGCGTCCACGTCCACCTCGGTGGCGCGGGAGAGGTACTGGTCGATGAGGACGGGGCTCGAGCCCGAGACCTGCACGGCGGTGAGGACGTAGCGCTCTAGCCCCTCGTCGTCGCGCACGATCTCCATGGCGCGCCCGCCCAGGACGTAGGAGGGGCGGATCACCACGGGATAGCCCACCTGGTGCGCGGCGGCGCGGGCCTCCTCCGCCGAGCGGGCGATGGCGTTGACCGGCTGGCGCAGGCCGATCTCCTGCAGGAGGCCCTGGAAGCGCTCGCGGTCCTCGGCGAGGTCGATGGCGTCGGGGCTGGTGCCGAGGATGGGCACGCCCGCGTCCTCCAGCGCCTGGGCGAGCTTCAGCGGCGTCTGCCCGCCGAACTGCACGATCACGCCGATCAGCTCGCCCTTGGACTGCTCGACCGCGATCAGCTCCAGGACGTCCTCGGCGGTCAGCGGCTCGAAGTAGAGCCGGTCGGAGGTGTCGTAATCGGTGGAGACCGTTTCCGGGTTGCAGTTCACCATGATGGACTCGACGCCGAGATCCTTCAGCGCGAAGGCGGCGTGGCAGCAGCAGTAGTCGAACTCTATGCCCTGGCCGATGCGGTTCGGACCGCCGCCCAGGATGATCGCCTTGCGCCGGTCGGAGGGCCGGCTCTCGTCGTCCGCCGCCTCGCCGAACGCCCCCGCCTCGTAGGTGGAGTACATGTAGGGCGTGCGCGCCTCGAACTCCGCGGCGCAGGTGTCCACCCGCTTGAACACGGGCCGGACGCCGAGCGCATGGCGCGCATCGCGCGCGGCGCTCTCGGTCGTGCGCGCGAGCTTCGCCAGCCGCGCGTCGGCGAAGCCCATCGCCTTCAGCGCGCGTAGGCCCTCCGCGTCGGAGGGCAGGCCGCCCGCGCGCACCCGGCCCTCGGCGCGCACGATCTCGGCGATCTCGCGCAGGAACCAGGGCTCGTACGAGCACGCGCCGCGGATCTCCTCGACCGAGAGACCGTGGCGGAAGGCCTGGGCGATGACCCGCAGCCGGTCGGGAGTGGGCTGGCCCAGCGCACGCAGCACCGCCGCGGTGCCCGCATCGGGGTCGGCCGCGCCCGGGATGTCGATCTCGTCGAGGCCGGAGAGCCCCGTCTCCAGCCCCCGCAGCGCCTTCTGTAGGCTCTCGGCGAAGGTGCGGCCCATCGCCATCACCTCGCCTACGCTCTTCATGCTGGTGGTGAGATAGGGCTCGGCCCCCGGGTACTTCTCGAAGGCGAAGCGCGGGATCTTGACGACGACGTAGTCAATCGAGGGCTCGAAGGCCGCAGGCGTGGCCCCGGTGATGTCGTTGGTGAGCTCGTCCAGCGTGTAGCCCACGGCCAGGCGCGCGGCGACCTTGGCGATCGGAAAGCCCGTGGCCTTGGACGCCAGCGCCGAAGAGCGCGACACCCGCGGGTTCATCTCGATCACCACCATGCGCCCGTCCGCCGGGTCGACGGCGAACTGCACGTTGGAGCCGCCAGTCTCCACGCCGATCTCGCGCAGCACCGCGATGGAGGCGGCGCGCATGCGCTGGTACTCCTTGTCGGTGAGCGTCAGCGCGGGGGCCACGGTGACGCTGTCGCCGGTGTGCACGCCCATGGGGTCGATGTTCTCGATCGAGCACACGATAATGCAGTTGTCCGCCCGGTCGCGGACCACCTCCATCTCGTACTCCTTCCAACCGAGCACGCTCTCCTCGATCAGCACTTCGGTCGTAGGCGAAAGGTCCAGCCCGCGCTCCACGATCTCGCGCACCTCCTCCATGTTGTAGGCGATGCCACCGCCGGTGCCGGCAAGAGTGAAGGAGGGGCGAATCACCGCGGGCAGGCCCACGAACTCGATAGCGGCGGCCGCTTCCTCCAGCGCGTGCACGGCGCGCGACTTGGGGCTTTCGAGCCCGATCGCATCCATGGCGTCGCGGAACTTCTGCCGGTCCTCGGCCTTGTCGATCACCTCCGCGCGGGCGCCGATCATCTCCACGTCGTGCCGCGCGAGCACGCCGTCGCGCTCGAGCGCCAGCGCGGTGTTGAGCGCGGTCTGCCCGCCCATGGTGGGCAACAGCGCGAAGCCGCCCGGCCGCATGTGGCGCTCGCGCGCGATGATGCTGGCCACCACCTCCGGCGTGATCGGCTCCACATAGGTGGCGTCGGCCACCTCCGGGTCGGTCATGATGGTGGCGGGGTTCGAGTTGACGAGAACGATGCGATAGCCCTCGGCCCTGAGCGCCTTGCATGCCTGCACGCCCGAATAGTCGAACTCGCACGCCTGGCCGATCACGATGGGCCCCGCCCCGATGATCAGGACGGTCGCGATGTCTGTGCGCTTGGGCATGGCCGCCTCGAACGGGGAAGTCGCGCCGCGCGCGACGGCGCGCCCTCCGGGGGTGGCGGAGAGCGCGGACCTTCGAGGATGCGGCGGAGGCCAGCATCTAGCGGGGGCGCGGGCGGGGAGCAACGCGCGCGCAGGCCTCACACGGCGGCTCCATAAACCTATGTCGCCGCTCCATTACGAAATCGTAACCTAAATGTGACACCCCGTCGCCTCTTTGCGGCCACACCGCGCAAGGCGCGTTGACCCACCGCACGCCGGCCTCAAGCATGTCACCCGTGAGGCGCCGCGGAGCCGCCGCGGCCGTCGTTGCTTACCGTAAGCGTGGGGGTTGCTTTGCGTCACTCGCTGTTGAGTTCGTCCATGCTGGCCGCGGCCGTCCTGGCTCTGCCGGCCACGGCGCTGGCGCAGGTTCCGACGCCGAGCCCCACGCCCGCCCCTTCCGCGCCGGCGGCCCAGACCCCGAGCTCGACTCAGGTCGACGCCGCCAACCAGGAGGCCGCGATCCAGGCCCCGACCCAGCCCGCCGCGCCGCCGTCGGCCGGTTCGGCCGGGGGCGCCGGCCCCGAGGTGGTGGTCACCGGCTCGATCCTGCGCCGGAACCTGGCCTCCACCGACGCGCCGATCACCGTCACCACCGCCCAGGATCTGGCGGTGAAGGGCATCACCACCGTCGCTCAGGGCGTGCTGCAGATCTCGGCCAACAGCGCGGGCTCGCTCCCCGGCAACTTTACCGCCAACGGCGCCTTCGCCGCCGGCGCCCAGGCGGTGTCGCTGCGGGGCCTGACCTCAAACTCGACGCTGACGCTGATCGACGGCCTGCGTACCGCCTTCTACCCCCTGGCCGACGACGCCACGCGCAACTTCGTCGACCTGAACAGCATCCCCGACGTGATCGTGGACCGGATCGAGACGCTGAAGGACGGCGCTTCCGCCACCTACGGCGCCGACGCCATCGCCGGCGTGGTCAACGTGATCACCAAGAAGACCTTTGAAGGCTTCACCGCCAAGGCCGAGGGCGGTTTCTCACAGGAAGGCGGCGGCGGTGAGAACAACTATCAGGCCCTGATCGGCCACGGCAATCTCGCGCGCGACGGTTACAACGTCTACCTTGGCGTCGAGTACCAGCACGACGACAACCTGTTCAACCGCGAGCGCGGCCCGCTCTACAACACCGCCGACCTCAGCGGTCAGTGCGGCGCGAGCCTCGGCGTCTTGAACGACGATGGAAGCGTGGCCATCCCCGCCGGGTCGCGCACCTGCCGCACCAACGGTGTCCGCAACGGCCTGCAGTTCGACGGGTCGTTCCAGGGCATCGCCACCAGCACCGTGCCGATCTTCAGGCCATTCACCCAGAACGCCGATGGCACCTACACGGCGGCGGGCGACTACCAGCTGTTCAATCCCGCTTCGGCCAACTGCGGCGCGCTGCGTCCTGTGACGGTGACGCCGGATCAGGCGGCGGCGGGCGGCGCGGCGGGCATCACGGCCGGCCCGGCGACGTTCTGCCAGCAGGATTTCACCCACGACTACAGCACGATCTCGCCCGACCAGAAGCGCTTCAGCGTCTCGTTCCGCGGCACCAAGCAGATCAACGCCGACACCCAGGCCTACTTCACCGCCAGCTACTACCAAAACGACGTCACGAGCTATGCGGCGCCGTCGGCGATCCGGCAGCAGTCCACGCCCGGCTCGCTGGGCCTGGTCTATTCGACCGCGGGCACGCCGGGGATCGTGCTTCCCGTTTACGTCTGCGCCGCCGGGGTGGACTGCAACGCCACCAACGGCGTGCTCAACCCCAACAACCCGTTCGCGGCGCTCGGCGAGGTCTCGTCGATCCGCTACAACTTCGGCGACATCCCCGCCCAGAACGAACAATTCAGCCAGGTCTACCGCTTCGCGGCGGGCATCCAGGGCAAGTTCAACCTGTTCGGCGACTGGCGCTACTCGGTCGACGTGACCGGCGCGCAGAGCGACCTGCGCAACACCTCCACCGGCGACATCTACATCGCGGGCCTCCTGCAGGCGGTGAACACGGGCGCCTACAACTTCATCGATCCGACGCAGAACAGCCAGACGGTGCGCAACCTGATCGCGCCGCAGCTCGACCAGTACTCCACCTCCAAGCTCGGCATGGTGCAAGTCAACCTGTCGCGCGATCTCTTCCAGCTGCCCGGCGGCCCGCTGCAGCTGGGCGTCGGCGGGTCGGTTCGCTACGAGTCGATCTACAACCCGAGCGCCAACCCCGACAACAACGGCGCCACCAACCGCTACTTCACCGTCAACCCGTTCGGCACCATTGGCAGCCGCAACACCCGCGCGGGCTTCTTCGAACTCGACGCGCCCGTGGTGCACCAGCTCGACCTCAACCTGTCGGGCCGTTACGACGAGTACTCGACCGGTCAGGACAACTTCTCGCCCAAGGCGGGCGGCCGTATCCGGCCCTTCGCCGACTGGCTGCCGGCGCTCGACAAGATCACCCTGCGCTCGACCTACTCGCAGGGCTTCCGCGTGCCGAGCTTCGCCGAGTCGAACTCGCTGCCCTCGACGGGCTTCACCACCGCCAACGTGCCGGCGCCCTACAACACCGCCTTCTACACGGCCCACGGCAACGACGGCTACGGCCAGGGCTATTCGCTGGGCCAGACCACCCAGGGCACGGGCGGGCTGAAGCCTGAGCGTTCGGAGAACTTCACCGCTGGCATCGTCGTCGACCCGATCCGCAACTTGAGCTTCAGCCTCGACTTCTACCGGATCAAGAAGCGTGACTTCATCACGCCCAATACCTCGAATCTGGGCGCTGCGGTGGCGGCCTACTACGCGGGCGCGCCGATCCCGGCGGGATACTCGACCATCCCGGGCATCCCGGACCCGAACTTCCCCAACGCGCAGCCGACGCTGGGCTTCATCTCCTACGGCTTCACAAACCTCGGCACCGAGACGAGTTCGGGCTACGACATCGGGGCGACCGCGCGCTTCAACCTGCCCTACGGCGTCCGCTACACCAGCGTCTTCGACGGCAACTACGTGCTGCGGCTGAACCTCGACCCGATGAACGGGTCGCCCGTGCAGCACTACGCGGGCACCATCGGGCCGTACAACGCCGTGGCCGCTGGCGGCACGCCGAAGTTCCGCGCCAACTGGCAGAACACGCTGGCCTACGGACCCGCGAGCTTCACCGTCACCGCCTACTACACCGACGGCTACCAGCTGCAGGCCGAGGACAACGGTGACACCACCGGCCTCTGCATCGCCGACGGCGCCACCGCCAGCGCGGTCAACACCACCTACCTGGACGGCGTGACGCCGGTCGCCTGCAAGGTGAAGCCGTTCTGGGACATCGACCTTCACGCCTCGTACGACTTCGCCGAGCACTACCAAGTGTACTTCGACATGCAGAACGTGTTCGACCGCCAGGCGCCCTACGACCCGACCACCTACGGCGGCGACAACTACAACGCGACCTTCGGCTACCAGGGCATACTGGGCCGATACTTCAAGGTGGGCCTGCGCGCGACCTTCTAAGCGCGGACGTCCGCCGGGCGAGGGGAGGGCGGGGCTGCGGCCCCGCCCTTTTCGCGTCGGCGGGGCGGTCAGCGCCGGGCGGCGTCCATCAGACCGGCGAAGCGCTCGAACAGGTGGAGGCTGTCGGTCGGCCCGGGGCTGGCCTCCGGGTGGTGCTGCACGCTGAACACCGGCCGGTCGCGCAGGGCGAGGCCCGCGTTGGTGCCGTCGAACAGCGAGACGTGCGTCTCCTGCACGGCGGCGGGCAGGGTGGCCCGGTCCACGGTGAAGCCGTGGTTCATGCTGACGATCTCCACGCGCCCGGTCTCCAGGTCCTTCACCGGGTGGTTCGCCCCGTGGTGGCCCTGGTCCATCTTGGAGGTCTCCGCCCCCAGCGCGCGGGCCAGCATCTGGTGGCCGAGGCAGATGCCGAACACGGGCGTGCCGCTGTCGACCAGCCGCCGGATCTCGGGGACCGCGTAGTCGCCGGTCGCCGCCGGGTCGCCGGGCCCGTTGGACAGGAGCACGCCGTGCGGCCGACGCGCCAACACCTCCTCGGCGGTGGTGGAGGCGGGGAGCACCGTCGCGCGCGCGCCCACCGAGGTCAGCGCGCGAAGGATGTTGCGCTTGATCCCGTAGTCGAGGACGGCGACCTCGAACCGCGGCTCGGCCCGCAATCCGGTTTGGGGGCCGGCGTAGCCGCCCGGCCAGGCCCACAGGCCCTCGTCGAAGGTGAAGCTTTGCAGGGTGGTGGCCTCGCGCGCGAGGTCGAGCCCGGTCAGCCCCGTCCAGGCGCGGGCGCGGGCGACGAGGGCGTCGGTGTCGAAGCGGCCGTCGGGCGCATGGGCGATCACCGCATGGGGCATGCCGCGCTCGCGGACCCGGCGGGTGAGCGCGCGGGTGTCGACCCCCGAGAGGCCCACGACGCCGCGGGCGCGCATCCAGCCGTCAAGGTCGCCCCCGCCCGCCCCCTCCGCCCGCCAGTTCGCCCGTGCGCCGGGGGGCGCGCGGAAGATCGCGCCGCGAGCGGTGGTGCGCGCGCCGCCGAAGCCCGCGTCTCCGCTCGCCCCCGCGTCGCCGCTCATCGCGAACTCGCGCCCGAACTGTTCGACGTCCTGCCGGTTCACCCCCGTGATCCCGACGTGGGGAAAGGTGAAGGTGACGATCTGCGCCATGTAGGAGGGGTCGGTCAGGATCTCCTGATAGCCCGTCATGGCGGTGTTGAAGCACACCTCGCCTACCGCCTCGCCCGCCGCGCCCACGCCGATCCCGGGCAGGAGCGTGCCGTCGGCCAGCGCCAAGACGCCGGTCGCACCTACGGGGAGCTGTGCGGCCATGAAGGGGGGCTCCTGCGAGGGTTTCGCGCGCGAAAAAGGCGGACCGGGAGATCGCCCCCCGGCCCGCCTTTCAGGCGCGTGTCGATACGTCCGCCCGCAGGCGGGGTCAAACCCGCGAGGGCGTCGTCTTAGTGCTTGGCGTCTTCGGCGGTGTTGGTCACCGCGTGCCCGGTGGCGCTGACGTCGCGGCCGGCGCCGGCGAGCGTGTTGCAGGCGGCGGTCGACACGGCGGCCGCGGCGGCGAGGAGGATGGCGAGCTTGCGCATGAACGGATCTCCTGGTGGTCGGAAGAACTCCGGAAGGTCCGGAATTCGCGGGCATCACAACCCCATCAAAGCGAGGCCGTTCCCGCCGCTCGCGCGACTTCGTGCGGGTGTGGCGCCGGCGGCACGCCTTGCGGGTTGACCCACCAGCGGCAGGGTCGTCCCCATGGCGCGGTGAAGCGATCCGCCCCTCGCCGTCGTCGCCGCTTGAGGGCCTGGGCGCTGGCCGCCGCCGCTGCCTCGTGCGCCGCCGCCGGCGCGCCGGCCGACGCGAAGGCCGCGGGCGCCTGCAAGCTCTACATGAGCCCCGAAGGCGCGCTCCACGTGGAGCCGGGCACGCGGCGGCCTGTTGTGGTCGTCAAGATCAATGGCCGGCCCGCCCGGGCGCTGATCGACACGGGCGCGGCCTCGAGCCTGCTGAGCGAGGCTGCCGCCCGCCGCATGGGACTGACGCTTCGGCCCGCCGCCGCGCGGATGGGCGGCATGGGCGGCGCGTTCGAGACCTATGTCGTTGACGTCAAGCTGAACCTCGCGGGCGCAGACACGCCCGTTCGGATGCTGGCGGGCGGGCGCACCAGCGATGTGGACCTCCTGATCGGCGACGACCTCCTCCATGTGTTCGACGTCGAGTTCGACCTCGCGCACGGGATCGTCCGGCTGATGAAGGGGCAGGGCTGTCGCGACGTGGACATGCCCTACTGGGCGGACGGCTACAGCGAGGCCCCGCTCTTGCGGCCGTCCCAGGACGGCGACGATCACTTCGTCACGCCCGTGCGCCTCAACGGCCGCGAGGTGCGCGCCTATCTGGACTCGGGCGCGGAGGCGTCGCTGGCCACGCTCGCGGCGGCGCGTCGAGCGGGCGTGGCCGTCGCCGCTTCCGCCCCCACGGCGCGCGGGCGAGGGCTGGGTCCCGGCCAGGTCGCCATCAGCTTCGCGCCTCTGCAGAGCTTCGAGATCGGGGGCGAGCGCATCGCCAACACCCGGCTCAGCTTCGGCGACGTGTTCGCGGGCGACACCTATGAGAAGACCGGGTCGCACCTGCCGCAGCGCATGGCCGTCGAGGACATGCTGCTTGGGGCGGACTTCCTCGCCGCCCATCGGGTGATGCTGTCGCCCAGCCACCACAAGATGTTCTTCACCTACAACGGCGGTCCGGTGTTCGCCCCGCCTGTCGCCGCTGACGGCGTCTCGCCGCCTCCCGCGCCGCCGGGCCCCGCTCCGGCCGCCCCGCACACGGGAGCTTAACCCGGCGGAGGCCACGGTCGGGGCATGGCCCTCGCCGCAGCCGCATCGCCCGAGGAGGACGCCCCCTCCGCTCCGCCCGCGCCGCGCACGGCGGCCCGCGCGCGCATGGCGCTGATCAAGCGGCTGGCCGACGTGGTGGGCCTGCCAGGCAGCCGGGTGAACGCCTTCGAGCGCGCCATGACCGCCGACCTTTTGGTGGAAATGCTGCGCGACGCCCATCCCGCCGAGCGGGGCCGGGTGGCGCGGCGCCTCGCCCTCCTGACCGAGATCCCGTCCTCGCTCCTGCGGCTCCTCCTGCGCGACGGGGTGGAGGTGGCGCGGCCGATCCTCGAGGGCGCCCAGCTGTCCGACGGCGATCTCCTGGGCTGCATCGCCGAGACCGGCCATGCGCACCACCGCCTGATCGCGGCGCGCCGGCAGGTGTCGGAGGTGGTGAGCGAGGCGCTCGTGCAGCGCGCCGACATCGCGACAATCGAACTCCTGCTCCGCAACGCCGGCGCGCGTTTCTCCACGGAGGCGCTCGAGGGCGTGACGGCGCTGACCCGCCACCAGCCCAAGCTGATCCCCGAGCTTCTGCGGCGCCCGGAGCTCAGGCCCGCCCACGCCTATGTGCTGTTCTGGTGGGCGGGGCCCGTCGAGCGGCGAACCATCCTCACCCGCTTCGCGGTCAGCCGCGAGGTGCTGCAGGAGGCGGCGGGCGACGTCTTCGCCATGGCCGCCGCCGAGGACTGGGGCGACCCGCTCGTGCGCAAGGCGCTGCAGTTCATCGAGCGGCGCCAGCGTAACCGCTCGGCCATCGAGAAGAGCGCCTATGCGAGCCTCGAAGAGGCGGTGGCGCTGGCGCAGGACGGGCTGACGCGGGAGCTGGCGGAGGAGATCGCCTACCTGTCGGGCCTGAAGCCCGTGGTCGGCGCCAAGATTCTGGGCGACCGCTGCGGCGAGCCGATCGCCATCCTTTGCAAGGCGACGGGGCTCCCCCGCGCGGCTGTTCAGGCGCTGTGGCGCGGTATGCGCCGGCCGGAGGTCGACGCCGCCGGCCGCCCCTCGTCCGAACTGCAGCTGGCGCTGGAAACCTACGATTTGATGGCCGTCGATCGCGCGCAGACGGTGCTGCGCTACTGGAACTGGTCCCTGTCGTCAGCCCTGACGCCCACGCTCGTCCGCGCCATCCGCCAGGGCGACGACACCGCGCTCGGCGAACTCTCGACGCCCGAGCGCGCGGCCATGATGGCGCTCGCGTCCGACCTCCAGCCCTAGGCCGGGCGGCGCCGCGACACATCGACTCTCCCCGGTTCCCCTCCGCGGCGAACGACTCGATTCTACTTGCCAGCGATTCGTTGGTTGAGCGATAGTTAGGTCGCTATTCCAAGGAGTTGCGGGGGACTCCGAAGATGATGGCTCAAATGGGCGCGCCCGCAGCCGCCAAGCGGGCGACCGAGGAGCTGTTCTCCTACTGGGCTTCCCGGCGCGAGAGCGGCCGTCTGCCCGGGCGGCGGCACATCCACCCTGCCGACTTCAAGCGCCACCTTCCCACCATCAGCCTCATCGACGTGCGTGCAGGGCCCCAGCGCCGCTACCGGCTGCGGCTCGCCGGCACCGGGCTCTACGGTGTGTACGGCGGGGAGATCACGGGCAAGCCGCTGGAGGCGGTATATCCCGAGCCCGTATGCGCCTACTGGCGCGCCGAACTCGACGGTGTGGTTGACGCCCGGCGGCCGGCGGTGGGCTTTCACAACCTGGCGTGGCGCGGCGCTGCGCACCTGTCGATCATGTGGCTGCGCCTGCCGCTCGCCGCCGACGGGTGCGAGGTGGACATGATCCTCGGCTACGACGTCCCGCTGGGACACGGCCCGGCGCGCGACTACAGCGGCATCCGCGCCGCCTAGCTGACGAGCCTACGGCGGCCGACGTCAGCTGCGGTCGCAACGGACTGAGGACAGATAGGAATACTATCCTCGTTCCTGTCCTCGCGACCTACGGTGATCGGGCCGGTCGAGTGGGCCGGCGCGTGAGACGCCGCCATGACGCCCCCCCCTGCCTCGCGGGCCGCCGCCCGCCTCCCCAACCACCTGCCGCCGCCCGCGTCGCCGCGCGATGATTTCGCGCGCGCCGCCCTGGCCGTGCAGCTCGTCGCTTTGACCAGCGGCATTCCCGCCCCGGCGATCGCCAGTCGTGCGCGCGGGCACGCCGCCGTGGCCCGCGCGCGCCAGACCGCCATGTACCTCGCCCATACCGCCTACGGCTGGCCGCTGGCGCGCGTCGGCCAGGCGTTCGGGCGCGACCGCACGACCGCCGGCCATGCCTGCGCGCTGATCGAGGACGAGCGCGACGATCCGCGCTTCGACGCCACGCTTCAGGCGATGGAGGCCATGCTCCGCGCCGCGCCCGAGGGTCTTCTCGCATGAGGGACGGGAAGGACGAGGGGCTCGGACCCGAGGAGTTGGCGAGGCTGGCCGAGCGGGCGCGGCGGCTGCTTGGAGGCTGCGGCGCCTGGCTCGACACCTCGGGCTCGGGCGCGCGCGTGCGGCTGGGCGGCGACCGGCGGCGGCGTGCTGCGCTGGAGCTGCCGGACGCCGCTGTCGCCATGCTCGCGCGCGACCCGGGCCTGCAGCCGCGATCGGCCGGTGGCGCGCGCCTGCTCCGGGCCGCCGCCCCCGCCGCCGCGCCGCCCGCGCCGGGGCGGCCGGGCGTGCTGGAAGGTGAGCGGCCCGGGTCGGGGCCGGACGGCGGCGTGCGCCCCCACCGCATCAACCTCGGCGAAAGCCCGCTGCAGTGGCTGGCGCGGCGCGCGGGCCCAGACGGGCGGCCTTGGCTGTCCGCGGCCGAGGTCGCGGCCGGCGAGCGCCTGCGCGACGACGCCCACCTCGCGGGCGTCGTCGGCCGGCTCACCATGGGCTGGAGCTCGGCGGCCCGTGGCGCGGGCGCAGGGTCGTCGCCGGGCCTCGATCCCCTGGAACGGGGCGTCGCCGCCCGCGCGCGGGTGCGCGCGGCGCTCGACGCCGTGGGTCCCGGCTTGGCGGAGATCCTGGAGCACGCCTGCGTGCGCGAGACGGCGCTCGCCGCCGCGGAGCGCGAGCTGCGCCTGCCGCGCCGCGCGGGCAAGGCCATGCTGAAGCTGGCGCTGGGGCGGCTCGCCGCCCACTACCGCCTGAGCTGACCGCTCAGCCTGCGGCGTGCTCGGCGTCCGACCGGATCCGCGCCACCATGGAGGCGAGCCCGTTGGCGCGCTGGGCGGAGAGCGCGCCCGCCAGCCCCAGCCTGTCGAACCCCGCGCGCGCGTCGAAGCCCGCGATCTCCTCCGGGCTCGCGCCGGAATAAAGGCGCAGCACCACGGCCACGAGACCCCGCACGATGTGCGCGTCCGAGTCGCCGCGGAAGCGCAGCACGCCGTCCGGCCCGGGCTCGGTGACGAGCCAGACCTGGCTGGCGCAGCCGCGCACCTTGTGGGCGTCGTCGCGCTCGTCATCGCTCAGCGGCTCCAGCGTGCGGCCGAGGTCGATCAGATGGCGGTAGCGCTCCTCCCAGTCGTCGCCCAAGACGTCGAACTCGTCGGCGATCGCTTGGAGGGCGGCCTCGGGGCGTGACGTCATAGCCGCCGGCTTAGCCCGCCGTGGCCGGAGGGCTCAAGCTGCGCCCGCAGCCTCCGGCGCGGCGGCCGGGAGCTGGAAGGCGGCGGTGGCGCCCCCGCTTGGCGAGGCGTGCAGCGCGAGCCGTCCGCCCATGCTCTCCACGATCAGGCGCGCGACCGGAAGCCCCAGGCCTACGCCGGGCGGACGGCCGAGGTCGGCCTGACCGAGGGCGAAGGGCTCGGCCGGGGGCGCCCCGTCCGCCTCCTCGGGCGCGGCCCGGGTCACCTCCAGCCGCACGAAGCCGTCCTCGCCCGGCAGCGCCGCCAGGCGCACCCGGCCCGCAGGCGACGCGGTGGAGAGCGCGTGCTCCAGGACGTGCGCCAACGCCACCGTGAGCGCCCGGGCGTCGACCCAGACCCAGTCCGCCCCCGGTCGGAGGCTGATCTCGACCGCCGCGTCCGGCCGCTCCGCCGCCTCGGCCGCCCGGCGCGCGGCGGCGGTGAGCACGGGGGCGAGCGGTTCGGCGCGGGGCGCCAGCTCCATGTGGCCGAGCTCCAGCCGGGCGATGTCCAGCACCTGGTCGACGAGCTTCAGCATCCTGCGCCCGCTGTCGCGGATCAGCGCCGCGTGCTCGCGGTAGCGGGGCTCCGAGACCGGGCCGTACAGCTCGCAGGCGATGATTTCCGAGAAGCCGATGATCGCGTTCAGCGGCGTGCGCAGCTCGTGGCTGGCGGTGCGCAGAAAGGCGCGGCGCTTGGCGTCGGCGGCGCGTGCGCGGCGATCGTCGTCATCGGCGCGCTGGACAGGCGCGCTGTCCGCAGCGGAGACGGCGCGAGGCTCTGCCATGGCGGGGCTCCCGCGCGACAACGGTCGCCATGTTGGCGCGCGCGGCCTTACCGGGCGGTTTCCATTGAAGGCTCCGAGGCCGAGCCTCCCCCGAGGGTTGCGCCGGCTCGCCGCGGGTCGTCCGCGCCGCTAGCCTGTGAACGTACCGTCACCCCGCGAGTCTCTTGCCGCTCCAGCCCACCCTTCTTCGCGCGTCCGCGCCCGCCTCCGCGGCCGACCGCCTTTGGCAGGCGGGCTGGGCGGTGGGCCAGCTCGCGCTCCTGGCGCTCCTCCTGGTCGGCGCGGGGGCCCGAGCCGCGCCTTTCGCGCCGGGTCTCCTCCTCGCGGCGGCTCCCGGCGTGCTCGGCGCGCTCTGGCGACGCGACGCGGGTGAGCGCGGGACGGTGCTCGCCGCCGCCTGGGCGCTCGGCTGCGGCGGCGCGGCCGCGACGACGGGCGGACTCGGGGGACCGCTCGGGCCCTACGCCCTGGCGGCCGTCGTGGCGGCGCTGGGCGTGGGCGTCGGCGCGCGCTGGGCCATAGCCGCAGGGGTGTTCGCGGCCACGGTCGCGGTGCTCTTCGCGCCGCGCGCGGACGCTCAGGCGCTGGCAGGCGGCCTGCGTTGGGCCGCGACGGCCGCCGTCGTCGTCCTCGCCGCCGTCGTCTGGCGACGCGACCGCCCCGCCTCGCCGGTCGAGACGGCTCCCGACCGGCGCACCGCCCAGGCCGCCGTCGAGCGCGACGCGGCGATCGCGGCCCGGGACGCGGCGCTCCTCGAGCGCGACGGCGCGCGGGAGACGGCCGAGGCGCGCACGCGCTTCCTGGCGGCCATGAGCCACGAGCTGCGCACGCCGCTGAACGCGGTGATCGGCTTCTCCGACATCATGAAGACGCGGCTGTTCGGCCCGCTCCCCGAACGCTACGCCGACTACGCCGGGCTGATCCACGAGTCGGGCGAGCATCTCCTGGCGCTCATTAACGACGTCCTCGACCTCGCCAAGATGGAGGCGGGCCGGTGGGAGCTCAGGCGCGAGGTGGTCGACGCGCGCGAGGCGCTCAACGCGGCGCTCCGCATCACCCGCGGCCAGGCGGACGAAGCGGGGATCGACCTGCGCGCCGCGCCTGCGCCCGGCCCCGTGATGGTCGACGCCGACGCCCGCGCGCTGAAGCAGATGGCGTTGAACCTCCTCGGCAACGCGCTGAAGTTCACGGGGCGCGGCGGCCACGTCACCGCGGGCGTGTCGGCGACGGGCGGCGCGCTGGAGCTCGTGGTCGCCGACACGGGCGTGGGGATCGCGCCGGAGGAGCTGGAGCGCCTCGGTCGCCCCTTCGAGCAGGCCCGCTCGGCCGAGGGCCGCGGCGGCACCGGGCTCGGCCTCTCGCTGGTGCGGAGCCTGGCTGAACTCCACGGCGGAACCCTGCATATCGAGAGCCGGCTGGGCGCGGGAACGGCGGTCACCGTGCGCCTGCCGGTGCTGGTCGTCTCGACAACGGAGCTCGCCCAGTAGCGCTACCTCGACCGGCGCCGGCCTACATCAGCCCCTTCGCCTTGAGGCTCGCCATGCCGTCGCGGCCGACAATGACGTGGTCGTGGACGGAGAGGCCGAAGGGGCGGCCGGCGGCGACAACCTCGCGGGTGATGTCGATGTCGGCGCGCGAGGGTTCGGGGTCGCCGCTCGGGTGGTTGTGCACGAGGATGAGCGAGCTGGCCGAGAGCTCGAGAGCGCGGCGCACCACCTCGCGCGGGTAGACGGGCGCGTGGTCGACCGTGCCTTCGCCCATCAGCTCGTCGGCGATCAGCTGGTTCTTCTTGTCGAGGAAGAGCACGTGGAACTCTTCGCGCGGCGCGTGCTGCAGGGCGGCGCGCAAATAGGCCAGGAGCGCGGTCCACGACGAGATCACCGGCCGGCGCGCCACCTGGCCGTGGGTCAGCCGAAGCGAGAAGGCGTGCACGAGCTTGAGGTCGGCCGCGACAGCCGAGCCCACGCCCTCCACCCGCGCGATCTCGCGCTCGGGGGCGGCGAGCACGCCTTCCAGCGAGCCGAACCGCGCGAGAAGCGCCTTGGCGCGAGGCTTCACGTCGCCGCGGGGAATGGTGCGGAAGAGGTAGAGCTCCAGGAGCTCGTAGTCGGCCAGAGACGCGGGGCCCGCGCGCAGAAGCCGCTCGCGTAGGCGCGCGCGGTGGCCGGCGTGATGAGGCGTCTCCGCGGCTGCCGCCTCGACCTCGCTCACGCGCCGCTCCAGCCCCGACCGAGGAGAGAGTGGCGCCGGCGCGGCCGGTCCGTCCAGCCCGCCGGCGCGGACGTCAGCCCTGGCGCGGCGGCTGGAACAGGCCCTTTGGCGAGAGGGTGAAGATCTCCACGCCCGTCTCAGTCACGCCCACCGTGTGCTCGCACTGGGCCGACAACGACTTGTCGCGCGTCACCGCCGTCCACCCGTCGGGCAGGACCTTGGTGCCGGGCTTGCCGAGGTTCACCATGGGCTCGACGGTGAAGATCATGCCGGGCTTCAGCAGCTCGCCGACGCCGGGCTTGCCATAGTGCAAGACGTTGGGCGCGTCGTGGAACACGCGGCCGAGCCCATGACCGCAGAACTCGCGCACCACGCTCATGCGGTTGCGCTCGACGTGGCTCTGGATGGCGTGGCCGACGTCGCCCAGCCGCGCGCCGGGCTTCACCTGCGCCAGGCCCCGCTCCAGCGCCTCGTAGGTCACGTCCACGAGCTTCTGCGCGCGCGGCGCGACGTGGCCCACCACCCACATGCGCGAGCTGTCGCCGTGCCAGCCGTCGAGGATAACGGTATGGTCGATGTTGACGATGTCGCCCTCACGCAGCGCGCGCGCGCCGGGGATGCCGTGGCAAACGACGTGGTTCAGCGAGATGCAGGTCGTCTTCATGTAGCCCCGGTAGCCGAGGCAGGCGGGCAGGCCGCCGTGGTCCAGGGTCCATTCGCGGATCAGCCGGTCGAGCTCGCCCGTCACCGCGCCGGGGACGACGTGGGGCGTGATCATGTCGAGGCACTCGGCCACGAGCCGGCCCGCGCGGCGCATGGCCTCGAAGCCTTCTGGCCCGTGCAGCGGGATTTTGCCCGTGCGGACGGGGGCGTCGACCTTGTCGTCCAGGCTCATGGGGCGATCACACCGGCTCGGCGGGCGCGGGCCGGCCCTCTCGCGAAGAGGATAGGGCGCCGGCGGCCGCCTCCCAAGCCCGCGTCAGCCGGCCAGCGCCACGGGCCGGTCGATCGTCGCCGCCCCGGGCGACAGGCGGCAGCCCGCGACCACGACCTCCACCCCCGCCGCCCGTGCCCGGTCGAACGCCGCGGCGAAGCGCGGATCGAGGTCGGCGGCCACGGCGAAGCGAGGGCAGTCGGCGCGCAGCACGACGAACACCACCGCCGCGCGCTCGCCCGCCCGCGCCCGGGCCGCGAGCTCGTCCATGTGCCTCGCGCCGCGCGCCGAGACGCAGTCCGGCCACTCGGCGAGGCCCGGCTCGCGGCTGAGCGTGACGCCCTTCACCTCCACCCACAGCGGCGGGAGCCCGTCAGCCTGCAGCAGGAAGTCGGCCCGGCTCCGGTCGCCGTAGCGCACCTCGGGCCGCACGCGCGCGTAGCCGGAGAGCCCCGGCAGCGCCCCCGCCGCGAGCGCCTCGGCGACGAGCCGGTTGGGCCAGCCGGTGTCGACGCCCACGAGCGCGCCCGAAGCCGCCTCCACGGCGTGCAGCGTCCAGGCGAGCTTGCGGTGGGTGGCGTCCGAGCACGACAGCCACACCGTCGATCCGGGGTCCGAGAGTCCCAGCATGGCGCCGGGGTTGGGCACGTGGGCGGTGAACGGCTCCGCCCCGTCGTCGAGCTGCACGTCGGCCAGGAAGCGCTTGTAGCGGCGCAGCAGGCGGCCGCGCGTCAGCGGTTGCGGAAAGCGCATGGCCGCGCCTACTCACGGCGGGACGCGAAAGGAAGCCCGACTCATGGCGGCGCAAGGCGCAGGCGAGGGGGCGGCGACGGCCGCGGTCTTGGTCATCGGCGACGAGATCCTGTCGGGGCGCACCCACGACACCAACACGCGCGACATCGCCCGCGCCTTCGCCGCCCGCGGCGTCGACCTGCGCGAGGCGCGCGTCGTGCCGGACGTGCACGACGAGATCGTGAGGGCGCTGGACGCCCTGCGCCACCGCTACACCTACGTCGTCACCACCGGCGGCATCGGCCCGACCCACGACGACATCACCGCCGACGCGGTGGCCGCCGCCTTTGGCGTGGCGTTGCACGAAGACCCGGAGATCATCGATGAGCTCGCCCGTCGCTCGGGCGAGCCGCCCAACGCCGCCCGGCGGCGGATGGCGCGCATACCGGAGGGCGGGATCAAGGTTCGCAATCCAGTGAGTGGGCCGCCCGGCTTCCTGATCGGCAACGTGTTCGTGTTGGCGGGCGTGCCCTCCATCATGCGCGGCATGCTGGAGGACGTGCTTCCGCGGCTGCAGGGCGGGGCCGTCGTCGTCTCGCGGACGCTGCGGGTGGAGGGTACGCCGGAGAGCGTGCTGGCCGCCCCGCTGGAGGCGACCGCGCGGGCGCACGGGGCGATGAGCCTCGGCTCCTACCCCTTCCAGCTGGAGGGCGGCGGCTACGGCGCGAACCTCGTGGTGCGCGGCCGCGATCCGGCGGAGGTGGAGACGGCGCTGGGCGAACTCGAGCGAGCGCTGTCGCAGGCGGGGATCGCCGGCGCGCGTCGGGTGGACGAGTGAGCGCCGCCGAGCCCGCGCGCGCGCGCTCCGACTGGTGGATCCGGGCGGGCGAGCGCGTCTATGGGCCGTTCGCCTCCGAGCGGCTGCCGCCTTTCGTGCGTGAGGGGAGGCTCACGCCCGAAACCGCCGTCAGCCGCGACGAGGCGGGACCCTGGCTCGCCGCCGGCGTGCATCCGTCGCTCGGGGCCCTGTTTGAGCCGGCCGCCCCGCGCGAGCGGGCCGCGCCGCCCGCGGCGGCGCCTGTCGGAGCAACATCCGAGCGTGAGGTCCGCACGCCCACGCCCGCGCCGGAGCGGCCCGAGGCCGCCCTTCTCGTCTTCGCCGAGCTGGCGGACGCGCGCGAGCCCGCCTTCCACGCGGCGTTGGGCCGGCTTGGGCGCGTGGCGCGGGCGCGGCCGGGCGTGTGGCTGCTGCGGGGGCGGGTGGAGGCGGCGGGCTTGCGCAACGCGCTCTCCCAGGCGCTCGGCGAGGGCGAGAGCCTGCTGATCGCGGCGGCCGACGGGCGCGACGCGGCCTGGTTCAACCTCGGCGGCGAGGCCGACCGCGCCTTGAGGGGGCTGTGGAGCGAGGGCGCTCAGCCCGCCGGGCCCAGCTCGCGCACATAGCGCCGCCAGTTCTCCACGTAGTGGAAGGCCCCGGCGCGCAGGCGCTGACGCTCGTCCGCCGAGAGCTCGCGCACGACCTTGCCGGGCGACCCCAGCACGAGCGAGCCTTCGGGGATGGTGCGGCCCTCGGGCACCAGCGCCTTGGCGCCGATCAGGCACTCGCGCCCGATCACCGCGCCGTTGAGGACCACCGCGCCGATCCCGATCAAGGCGCCGTCGCCCACGGTGCAGCCGTGCAGCATGGCTTGGTGGCCGACGGTCACCTCCGCCCCGAGCGTCAGCGGGAAACCCATATCGGTGTGCAGCACCGCGCCGTCCTGCACGTTGGAGCGCTCGCCGACCACGATCGGCTCGTTGTCGCCGCGCAGCACCGCGCCCCACCACACGCTGGCGTCGGTCCGGAGCTCGACGCGGCCGATCAGCGCGGCGGTGGGGGCCGCCCACCAGCGCCCGTCGTCCGGAACGAGGGGGGCCAAAGGGCCTAGGGCGTGGAGCGGGCCGGCGTGGGGGGGCATGCGACGGTGTTACCATGGCGTGACGGCTGGCTTAACGTCTCGGAAAGCGCCCTAGACTGAGCCTCGTCACAGGCGATTCGTCGGGCGCTCCCGCCCTGCGGCCGCCCCCGTGGATGCGGAGGTTCCTGGCTTGTCGCCAGCGGTCTTCATGCCCGCCCAACCGCCGCCCAGCGCGCTCTGCGCGTCCGGCGTCGCCCACACAGCCCTGTTCCCGAGCGCGTCCCTTGCGGGCGCGCTTTTTTCTTTCCCCCGACCCCCCTTCCGGAGGCGTCCATGACCAAGCGTGCCACCAAGCGTCTTGTGCGCGAAGGCGAGCTCGACCCGGGCGAGTTCCTCGACCCCAAGGTGCGACGGTTGCCGGTGGACCGCGGAGGCTGGTCGCCGCTGGGGGCGGCGCCCGAGCCCGCGCGAGAGCAGGGCTACGTCAAGACGATCAAGCCCAAGTCGGACGGCCAGCAGCGGCTGATCCAGGCGATAGACGCGCGCGCGCTCGTGCTGGCGCTCGGTCCCGCGGGCACCGGCAAGACCTATCTCGCCATCGCGAAGGCGGTGGAGGCGCTGGAGGCCGGCCGCGTCGGCCGCATCGTGCTCTCGCGCCCGGCGGTGGACGCCGGCGAGACGCTGGGCTTCCTCCCCGGCGACGTGGAGGACAAGCTCGCCCCCTACCTGCGCCCGCTCTACGACGCGCTCTCCGACCGGCTCTCCATGAAGCGGGTCCGCGGGCTGATGGCCGAGGGGCTGATCGAGATCGCGCCCGTGGGCTTCATGCGCGGACGCACGCTCAACAACGCCTTCGTGGTGATCGACGAGGCGCAGAACTGCACCTACGGCCAGCTCAAGATGCTGCTGACGCGGCTGGGCTGGAGCTCGACCATGGTGATCACCGGCGACCCGGCGCAGTCGGACCTCCTGCCCGGCCTCTCGGGCCTGCCGGACGTGGCCGAGCGGCTGGAGCGACTCCCCCACATCGGCGTGGTGCGCCTGTCCGACCCCGACATCGTGCGCCACCCGCTCGTGGCCGACATGCTGGGGGTGCTCTGACGAGCTAGCGCTCGGGCGGCGGCCAGTCGGCCGAGCGCATCTCCTCCAGGCGCGACGCTGTGCGGGCGAACTCGAATGCGCCGTCGCCCGCGGGGTAGAGCGTCGCCGGCTCGCCGTCGGCTAGGACGACTAGGTGGGCGCGCGCCTCGTAGAGCGCGTCCACCAGCGCCACGAGCCGCGCCGCCTCGTTGCGCCGCTCGGGGCCGAGGCGGGGCGCGCCGTCCAGGAAGACGGTCGGGAAGCGGCGGGCGAAGGCGAGGTAGTCCTGCGCGCCCAGCGCCTGGCCGCACACGCTGGCGAAGGCCGTGCGCACGAGGCCGCCCGTCGCGCGGGGGAAGGCGAGCTGGCGGCCGAGGACCTCAACCACCGCGCCGGTCTCCGCCGCGCCCTCCAGCGCCTCGTCCCACAGCGCGTCAAAGCGCACGACGGCCTCGCGGCTGAAGGGCGCGATCCAGCGGTCGGCCCCGCGCAGCCGGTCCTGGCGGAAATCGCGCGGGCCCGACACCTCCACCACCTCCAGCCGCCGCTCGAGGAGGTCCATGAAGGGCAGGAAGAGGCCGCGGTTGATCCCATCGGCGTAGAGGGCGCCGGGCGCGCGATTGGAGGTCGCCAGCACCACCACGCCCCGCGCGAACAGCGCCTCGAACAGGCGCCCTAGGATCATGGCGTCGGCGATGTCGCTCACCTGCAGTTCGTCGAAGCAGAGGAGCCGCGCACCCTCGGCTAACACGCCCGCGGCGGGGTCGATCGGGTCGTCGCCTTTCGACGTGCCGAAGCGTTCGCGCCGCTCGCCCGCGTCGCTCGCCCGCCACGCCCCAATCAGCCCGTGCGCCTCGGCCATGAAGGCTTGGAAGTGCACGCGCCGCTTGCGCACCACGGGTGCGGACGCGAAGAATAGGTCCATCAGGAGCGACTTGCCGCGCCCGACGCCGCCCCAGAGGTACACGCCGCGCGGCGGGGCGGGCTTCCTGTGCAGGAACGGGAGCGAGAAGCCCGGCTCGGCGGCGGCGTTGAGCTCGCCCTCCAGCCGCGCCAGCGCCTCGACCGCCGCGGCCTGGGCGGGATCGGGCGCCAGCGCGCCTGCGTCGAGCCGGGCGCGGTAGGCCGCGCGTACGCTGAGCGTCATGGCGCGCCCGCTTAGCCCGGAGCCGCGCGCGGACCTAGTCGGGCAGGAGCGCTGAGCGCCTCAGCGGTCGCACGCGATCGTCTCCCAGGACCGCGGCGGTCGGCGTGCGCGCGAATAGGCTCGCAAAGGCCGCGTCCAAGACGTTCAGCCCGCCGGCGTAGGCTCCGAACGCCGGCAGGATCAGCCGCTCGCCATCGAACAGAAAGGCGCGCCGACGCACCGCCCGCCCGCCCGCCGCCACGCGCGCGGCGGGATGCAGATGGCCCGCGACCTCGCCCGGCTGGGCGCCCGGCCGCGGCTCGTGACGCAGGGTGAGCCCCGCTATCTCCAGCTCGGGCGCGACCTCGCCGGGCAGGAGCCCCAGCGCGGTCTCTGCGCCGCGGCGGTCGTGGTTGCCTTCGATCCACACGAGCGTGCGCCCGCTCGCCAGCGCGTGGAGGCGGGCGCGATCGTCCGGATCGAGCCGCGCGGGCGCGCGGGGGTCGTGGAAGCTGTCGCCCAGGAGCACGAGGGTGCGCGGCTCCACCCGCGCCACTTCCGCCTCTAGCCGATCGAGCGTGGCGCGGGTGTCGAACGGCGGCAGGAGCACGCCCCGCGACGCGTAGGCTGAGCCCTTCTCGAGGTGGAGGTCCCCCGCGACCAGCGTCCGAGTTCCGGGCAGCCACAGCGCGCCGGCGCAGGTCAGCCCGCAGCGCGCGCCCGCCACCGCCACCCACAGCGTGCCGCAGGCGGTGCGGCTCATGGGCGGCTCGGGCGGCGGTTGGGGAAAGCTGTAGAGCGCACTCACCCGCACCGCCTAGCGCATTTCCGAACGGACCGGGAACGAGTCAGATCGTCGCCGCCGCGCGCCGTTGACGCGCGCGCGGCGGGCCCGCACCTCGCGCTGATGCAAGACGCTCCCGCCGACTGCCGCCTCTACCTCGTCACGCCGCCCGTCGCTCCGGACTTGGCGGCCCTCGTTCGCGAGCTGGAGCGCGCCTTCGCCGGCGGACCCGTCGCGGCCCTGCAGGTGCGGCTCAAGGGCGCGCCGGACGCCGAGGTGGCCGCCGCGGTCCACGCCGTGACCGGGCCGGCGCGCGTCGCGGGTTGCGCGGTCATCCTCAACGACCGGCCGGACCTCGCCGCCTCGCTCGGCTGCGACGGCGTCCACATAGGCCAGGACGACGCCGCCTATGCCGAGGCGCGGCGGCTCGTCGGGCTCGACCGCATCGTGGGGGTCACCTGCCACGACAGCCGCCACCTGGCCTTCGAGGCCGCCGAGGCGGGGGCCGATTACGTGGCGTTCGGGGCGGTGTTCCCCACCTCCACCAAGGATGCGCCCGTTCGCGCCGAGCTCGACCTCCTGCGCGGCTGGCAGCTCGACATGCAGACGCCCTGCGTCGCTATCGGCGGGATCACGCCGGAGAACGCCCGGGAGGTCGCCGCGGCCGGAGCCGACTTCCTCGCGGTCAGCGCGGGCGTATGGAGCTGGCCGGAGGGGCCGGAAGCGGCCGTGCGCCGGCTGCACGCGGCCGCCACGGCGGGCGTCGCCGACCGGCTAGCGTTAACCATAGGTTAAGCGCGGAACGTCTCAGGACGTTCTCTTCTCGTTCTTTACAGGTTCGCGGTTGTGGGGTTGAGTGGCCGCCGGGCTGGAGGTGGGGATCGGGCATGGCGGCGCGCGTGGTCACGGTCGCCTTCGAAGGCGTAGAGGCGCGGCGGGTCGAGGTGGAGGTGCAGGCCTCCTCCGGCCAGGTCGCCTTCATCGTCGTGGGGCTGGGCGACAAGGCGGTGGCCGAGAGCCGCGAACGCGTGCGCGCCGCGCTCGCCGCCCTGGGGCTGGCGCTCCCCGCCAAGCGCTGGATCGTCAACCTCGCCCCGGCCGACCTGCCCAAGGAGGGCAGCCACTACGACCTGCCGATCGCGCTCGGACTGATGGCGGCCATGGGCGTCTTGCCCGCTGACGCCCTGCAGGGATGGATGGCCTTCGGCGAACTGGGGCTCGATGGCCAGATCGCGCCCACCGCAGGCGCGCTCCCCGCCGCGCTCGCCGCCGCCGAGCAGCAGCTGGGCCTGATCTGCCCGGAGGCGTGCGGATCGGAGGCGGCGTGGGCGGGCGAGGTGCGTATCCTTGCGCCGCGGTCGCTGATCGCGGTGGTGAACCACTTCCGCGGCTCCCAGCTGATGAGCGCGCCCACGCCCGGCGCGGTGCGCGACGGTCCGCCCGGCCCCGACCTGCGCGAGGTGAAGGGGCAGGAGAGCGCCAAGCGTGCGCTGGAGATCGCCGCGGCTGGCGGCCACAACCTCGCCTTCACTGGGCCGCCGGGCTCGGGCAAGTCGATGCTCGCCCAGCGCCTGCCGGGGCTCCTGCCGCCGCTCTCCGCGCGCGAGCTCCTCGAGACCTCGCAGGTGTGGTCTGTGGCGGGGCTGATCGCGCGCGGCGAGCTCACCCGCGCGCGCCCGTTCCGAGCGCCGCACCACTCCGCCAGCCTCGCCGCCCTGACGGGCGGGGGACTGCGCGCCAAGCCGGGCGAGGTGAGCCTCGCGCACAACGGGGTGCTCTTCCTGGACGAGCTGCCCGAGTTCAGCCCCCAGGCGCTGGACGGCCTGCGCCAGCCGCTTGAGACGGGCGAGGTCACCGTCGCCCGCGCCAACGCCCACGTGCGCTATCCCGCGCGGGTGCAGCTCGTGGCGGCGATGAACCCCTGCCGCTGCGGGCACGGCGGGGCGGGCAAGGGCTGGTGCGGCAAGGCCCCGCGCTGCCAGCGCGACTACCAGGGCCGCGTCTCGGGCCCCTTGATGGACCGGATCGACCTGCAGGTGGACGTGCCGCCGGTCACCGCCGCCGACCTGGCGCTCCCCCCGCCTGCGGAGGGCACCGCCGAGGTGCGCGCCCGCGTGCTCGCCGCGCGCGAGGCTCAGGCCGCGAGAGCCGCGGGGCGGGACGGGGAGGGCGACGGGCTCAACGCGCGGCTGGAAGGCGACGCCCTGGAGCGGGCGGCCACTCCCGACGAGGCGGGGCGCGCGCTCCTGTCGCGCGCGGCGCAGACGGGCGGGCTGACGGCGCGGGGCTGGACGCGGACCCTGCGCCTCGCCCGCACCATCGCCGACCTCGACGGGGCCGACGGCGTGCGCCGCATCCATGTCGCCGAGGCGCTCGTGCACCGCCGCACCCACGGTCCCGGTTCCGCCGCGGCGCCAGGCGAGGCGCCCGCTTTCCCGCTGCGGACGCCGCCCACCTTCGCCTGAGGCGCGGTCGCGGTGCGCGGGTCAGCGCACCTGCACGGTCACCCGAAGAAAGGCGGCCTTGATGTCGGTGGGCGCATCCGGGCCGTGGGCGTTCTGATCGGCGAACAGCCGGTCGAGCCGGGCGCGGAGCTCGCCGCCGCGCCCGGCCGCCTCGGCCGCCTCCATCGCGTTCATCGTAGGGCCGTAGAAGCCGACGAAGTCGTCCACCAGCACCGACGGCGCCCCTGGGAGGCGAATGCGCCAGATGTCGCGCGCGACGCTGACGTCCTCGGCGCGAACCCTCGCACGGCCGAAGCGCTCCACGATCTCCGCCTCCACCCCCCACAGCATGGGGCTGACGAACCCCGCCGGCGGCGGCGGCGCAAAGTCGGCGCTGGCCTTGAGCACTTGAGCCACGAGCGTCGGGTCGCCGGGAATCCAGTTGCCCATGACGATGCGACCGCCCGGTCGAGTGACCCGCACCATCTCGCGCGCCACATCGTCGGGGCGCGGCGCGAACATGGCCCCGAACACGCTGATCACGAGGTCGAAGCTGTGGTCCGGCAGGCCGTCGAGGTGGGAGGCGTCGCCTTCCTCGAAGCGGAGGTTTCGCAGGCCGGCGGCCTCAGCCCGCGCGCGTCCCGCGGCGACGAGGTTGGCGGCGATATCGACGCCCAGGACCTCCGCGCCGAGCTCCGCGGCGGGCAAGGCGGTCGTGCCGTCGCCGCAGCCGAGGTCGAGCACGCGCAAGCCGGGCCGCACCTCGAGCGTGCGCACGAACTCGGCGCCAGTCTCGCGCAGGCCAGCCGCGATGCGGGTGAAATCGCCCTTCTCCCAAAGCGCCTTGTTCGCGTTCATGGCCACCTCCCGTTAACACTCGTTAACACAGCAGCCGACCTGTGTCAGACGGCCCTCCCGCTAAGCGGACGGGCTGCTTAGCAATGCGTCTTGCATAACAGCTCTAGACGTGCGATCTCGACGTCATGGACGTCGCGGCTTGGCAGGCGCAGCTGAGGAAGGGAGCCGCCGAGCTGGCGGTGCTGGCCCTTCTGCGTCCTGGCGAGTGTTATGGTTCACAGATCCTCGAGCGCGTGAACGCCGGCGGCCAGCTGGTGACCGAGGGCGCGCTCTACCCCCTCCTGTCACGACTGGAGCGGGAAGGCCGGCTCGCCTCGCGCTGGACCGTCGAAGAGGCGGCGGCGCCCCGCAAGTACTACCGGCTGACCCCTCAGGGCCGGAGCGACCTTGAGTCGATGTCCGAGGCCTGGACGACTTTCAAGACGGCCATGTCGCAACTGGTGGAGCGCCCGTGATGCCCGTGACCCCTGACGCGATCGTAGACGACTACCTGCGGAGGCTCGACCGCGCGCTCGGTTCCGCGCCTCACGAGACGCGCGCCGGCGTCGTCGCCGAACTGGCGGCGCACATCGCCGATCGTCGCGCCGCCGGCGCGCCTGCGGCGCTCGTCCTGGCCGAACTCGGCGAGCCCCGTCGACTGGCGCGAGCCTATCGGGAGGCGCAGGGCGCCGGCGCATCCTCCGGGCGCGCGATGGCCACGGCCGCGCTGGTCGCCTCGACCCGCGGAGCCGGCCGGGCGCTGCGGATGCTCGCGACGGGGCTGTTCGGGGTGGTGGCGCTCACCTGCTTTGCGGTTGCGGCGGCCAAGCCGCTCCTGCCTGCGCACACTGGGCTCTGGCTCACGCCCCACGGCATGGCGGTCGGCGTGCTCAGCGCACCGGGTCCCGCCGCGCAGGAGCGCCTGGGCTGGAGTCTGATACCGCTGATGCTGGCGCTCGCTCTTCTCTGCGCCACCGCGGCTTACCGGCTCGCCCGCGCGCACGGTGAAGGCGCTGAGAGCGGCTGGGCGCATACGGCTTGACCGGGCGTTAAGCGCGGGGGGCGCAGGAGCCCCGTCATGGCGGCGGCGTTCGACATCCTGCAGGCGCTGGACGGTCCGGCCGCCGCGATCGACGCCGCGGGTGCGGTGATCTGCGCCAACGCGGCCTTCGCCAGTCTGGCGGCCACGGCCATGGCCCAAGCGCTGGGGGGCGGCGAGGGCTGGCGCACGGCGCCGCTCGCCGGCGGCGGTCGCCTCGTCACCGCGGTGGATCCCCGGGTTGCGCGTCGCGGGCGCATGCTGGCGACGCTCAGCCACGAGATCCGGACCCCGCTGAACGGCGTCCTCGGCATGGCGGGGCTCCTCGCCTCCACCGAGCTCGACGCCACCCAGCGCGCCTATCTGGCCGCCCTGCGCGACTCGGGCGAGCACCTGCTGGGCTTGGTGGGCGACGTCCTGGACTATGCGCGACTGGACGCCGGACGGCTGGAGCTCGAGCCCGCGCCGACCGACCCGGAACGGCTGATCCAGGGCGTCGCCGAACTCCTCTCGCCGCGCGCCCACGCGGTCGGGCTGGAGATCGCCGCCGCGCCCGATCCCGATGCGCCGCCCCCGCCCCTGATCCTCGCCGACGACGGGCGGCTGCGGCAGATTCTGTTCAACCTCGCGGGCAATGCGGTGAAGCTGACCCGCACGGGCGGCGTGCGTCTGACCGTCTCCGCGGGGTCGCCGACCGGAGCGGGCCGCGTCCCCGTGCGCTTCTGCGTGACGGATAGCGGGCCGGGGCTCGCCCCCGGGGCCCAGGCCCGCATCTTCGAGGAGTTCGAGCAGGACGACGCCGGCGCCGCCGCGGGCGGGGCCGGTCTGGGGCTGGCCATCGCGCGTCGCATCGCCGAAGCGTTCGGCGGTCGATTGGGGGTGGAGAGTGAGCCGGGGCGAGGCGCGCGCTTCTGGCTCGACGCCGACTTCGCGGCCGCGCCCGGCGGCCCCGACCCGCTCGCGCACGCGCTGGCCGGACGCACGGTGGGCGTGGTCTCGCCCTCGGCCGTGGTGCGCGAGGCGGCGTCGGCGCAGGTGCGGGCGTGCGGCGGACGCGCGCGGGCGTCCTCCGCTCTCGATCCGGCCGTCACGGGCTTCGACGCCATCCTCGTGGACGCGGCCGGCGGAGCGCCGCCCCCCGCACCTGCGGGCGTGCGCGCCTTCGTTCTCCTCGCCCCCGAGGAGCGCGAGCGGATCGAGCCCGCGCGCGAGGCGGGCTACGCCGGCTATCTGATCAAGCCGCTGCGGCGCGCCTCGCTGGCCGCGCGCCTCGTCGATTCGATCCCTGGACCTCGCGCCCGCGCCCAGCCCGCCCACGACGAGCGCGCCGAACCGGGGTCGGCGCGCGGCCTGCGCGTGCTCCTGGCCGAGGACAACCCGGTCAACGCGCTCCTCGCCCGCGCCCTCCTGGTGCGCGAGGGCTGCCACGTCGACCGGGCGGTCTCCGGGGAGGAGGCGCTGGAAGCCTGCGACCGAGGCGGCTACGACCTCGTGCTCATGGACCTGCGCATGCCGGGGCTGGACGGTCTCGCCGCGACGCGCGAACTGCGGGCGCGGGGCGACCGCACGCCCGTGGTGGCGCTGACGGCCAACGCCTTCGCCGAAGATCGGCAGGCGTGCCTCGCCGCGGGCATGAACGACTTCCTCGTCAAGCCGCTCGACGCCGGAGCGCTGCAGGGCGTGCTGGCGCGCTGGAGCGGCGCGCGCTCCCGCGCCGCCTAGACGGCCGCCCGGCGCAGCGCCGCCTCGGCGAGCGAGAGCTTGGCGAAGGTCCAGCCGCCGGGCGCGGCCTCGATCTCCTCCACGGCGCGCTCGGCCTCGTCCAGCGCGGCGCGGCGGGCATAGGTGAAACGCTCGACCGCAGGGTGCACGGCCTCCGGACCGGCCGGGGCCGCGCCTGCGGCCTCGATCATGCGCGCGGCCAGCCCCGACTGAGCGTCGAGGAGGTCGATCACGAGGCCCCGCACCGCGCGCCGCTCGAAGGCGTCGTCCCCCTTGAGGGTGAGCGCGGCCTCGCGCAGCTGGTCCAGCCCGAAGGCGGCTCCCACCGCGCGCAGGAGGGCGGCGGCGGCCTCGACCGGCCAGCCGGTCGTGCGCGCGAGATCGGCGGCCTCCACCACGAGCGCCGAGGCGCGCATCCCCGCCACCCGCCGCGCGAGCGACGGGGGCGCCCCGCGCGCGATCAGCTCGTCGGTGCGCGCGCGGAGCTGGGCGCGCTCCAGGGGGGCCAGCGCCTCGTCCGGCAACGCCGCCAGCGCGTCGGCGGCGGGCCGGTAGGCGTCGATCAGCTCCGATACCCCGCGGGCCGTCCCGGTCGGGCGGCGGGTCATCCAGAACACCTGCGCCCGCAGGGCGGCGGCGATCTCGCCGTAGAGTTCGAGCTGCACGGCGGCGGGAGCCCGGCCGTCGAGCGCGTCCACCTCGGCCCAGGCCGCTTGAGCCCCGAAGACCGCCTGCGCCGCCTCAAAGGCGCACACGAGCGCGCCCGCGTCCGCACCCGTGGCGCCGCGCAGCCGGCTCGCGAAGGTGGGGCCCAGCCGGTCGACCAGCCTGTTGACCAGCTCGGTGGCCACGATCTCGCGACGCAGCCGGTGGTTCGCCAGGGCCTCGTCGAAACGCCCGAGTTCGGCGGGGAAGTAGTCCCGCAGCGTGCGAGCGAAGTAGGGATCGTCGGGCGCCGGGCCGGCGACGAGTTCCGTCTTAAGCTCCAGCTTGCCGTAGGCGAGCAGCACGGCGAGCTCGGGCCGGGTGAGCCCGCGCCCTGCCGACCGCAGTTCCGCGAGCGCGGCGGGGCCGGGAAGACCCTCCACCGCGCGGTCGAGCCGGCCAGCGGCGACGAGGTCGGCCATGAAGCGCGCCTGGGCGTCGAGCGCCTCGGGGCCTTCCGCCTGCATGAGGCTGAGCGCGAGCGTCTGGCTGTAGTTGTGCGCCAGCACGTGAGCCGCCACCTGGTCGGTCATCGACGCCAGGAGCGCGTCGCGCTCGCCCGCGGGCAGGGCGCCGTCGGAGATGGCGCGGCCGAGCAGAATCTTGATGTTCACCTCGTGGTCGGAGGTGTCGACTCCCGCCGAATTGTCGATCGCGTCGGTCTCGATGCGGCCACCGCCCCGGGCGTAGGCGATGCGCGCGGCCTGGGTGAGGCCGAGGTTCGCGCCCTCGCCCACCACCTTGACCCTGAGCTCGCCGGCGGTGACCCGCACCGCGTCGTTGGCCTTGTCGCCCACCTCACCATCGGTCTGGCCCGGCGCGCGGACATAGGTGCCGATGCCACCGAGGTAGAGGAGCTCGGCCGGCGCGCGCAGGATGGCGCGGATCAGGGCCGAGGGGTCCAGCGTCTCGTCTTCGACGTCCAGCGCGGCGCGCGCCTCCGGCGTGAGCGCGATGGACTTGGCCGCGCGCGAGAACACGCCACCGCCTGCGCTGATCTTGGTTCCGTCGTAGTCCCGCCAGGACGAGCGCGGCAGGTCGAACATCCGGCGCCGCTCGATCCAGCTCGCCTCCGGGTCGGGGTCGGGGTCGAGGAAGATGTCGCGGTGGTCGAAGGCGGCGACGAGCTTGATCTGGCGCGAAAGGAGCGCGCCGTTGCCGAACACGTCCCCGCTCATGTCGCCGACGCCCACCATGGTGAACGGCTCGGCCTGGATGTCCTTGCCTATCTCGCGGAAGTGGCGGCGGACCGCCTCCCACGCGCCGCGGGCGGTGATGCCCATCGCCTTGTGGTCGTAGCCGGCCGAGCCGCCGGAGGCGAAGGCGTCGTCCAGCCAGAAGCCGTAGTCGCGCGCCACGCCGTTGGCGATGTCGGAGAAGGTGGCGGTGCCCTTGTCGGCGGCGACCACGAGATAGGGGTCGTCGCCCTCCCAGGCGACCACGCGATCCGGGCGCACCACCGCGCCCGCGGCGTCGAGGTTGTCGGTCAGGTCGAGGAGGCCCGACAGGAAGGTCTTGTAGGCGCGCACGCCTTCCGCGCGCACCGCGTCAGGCGCGCCGCCGCGGGGCAGCTCTTTCGGGAAGAAGCCGCCCTTGGAGCCCACGGGCACGATCACCGCGTTCTTGACCTGCTGCGCCTTAACGAGGCCCAGGACCTCCGTTCGGAAGTCGTCGCGACGGTCGCTCCAGCGCAGGCCCCCGCGCGCCACCGGGCCGAAGCGCAGGTGCACGCCCTCCACCGCGGGCGAGGCCACGAAGATCTCGCGGAACGGCTTGGGGGCCGGCAGGTCCTCCAGCTCGCGCGAGGCCACCTTGAACGAGATGTAGGGCTTGGCTCCGCCGTCGGCACCGCGCTGGAAGTAGTTGGTCCGCACCGTCGCGCGCACGAGGAGCGCCAGGCGGCGCAGCGCGCGGTCGGCGTCCAGGCTCGACACCGCCTGCAGCGCCTCGCCGATGCGGGTGAAGAGCGCCTCGGCCTCGGGACGGCGCGCATCGGCGTCGCCCGGCCGGTCGGGGTCGAACTTCAGGCGGAAGAGGTCGAGGATCATGCGCGCGATCGCCGGCTCGTCGCGCAGCGCGGCCTGCACGACCGACACGCTGGGATCGAGCCCGGACTGCTGGCGGTAGCGGGCGAGCGCACGCACCAGCGCCGCCTCGCGCCAACCGACGCCGAGCTCGATCACGAGGCGGTTGAAGCCGTCGCTCTCCGCGTGACCTTCCCAAACCGCCGCGAAGGCCTGTTCGAACGCCGTGCGAACGTCGGCGAAGACGAGACGCTCGCCCCGCGCGTCCTCCAGCAGGAACTCGTGCACCCAGACGGCTGGAGCCCCCGTGCGGCGGATAGCGAAGCCGTCCTCCTGCAAGGCCTTCAGCCCCATGTGCTCAAGGATGGGCAGAGCGTCCGCCAGGGGAACGGCGTCGGCCCCCTCGCGATAGAGCTTGAAGCGGAATTGCAGCGGGCTGCACCGCCCGTCGCGGAAGGCGCGCACGGCGATCGCCTCCGGGCCGGCCAGACGCTCCACGATCTCGACATCGCGGAGCGCCTCCGCGGCGTCGTTCAGATCCCGGTATCCCGGCGAGAAGGCGTCCTCGCCGTAGCGGGCGAGGCGCGCGGCCACCCCCGCGCCGACGCTGTCGCCGCCCGCGCGCACCTCGGCCTCGAAGCGGTCGCGCCAGGTGCGCACGGCCTCCGCCACCTCTCGCTCGAGTGCGACGAGATCGGGCGTGGGGTGATCGCCCGGCGTGACCCCCAGGACGAAGTGCACGCGCGCCAGCGGATCGGCCCCGAACCGCGGGTAGGTGGCCGACACTCGCGCGTTCCAGGCGCGCGCCAGGATTTGGCCCGCGCGCTCGCGCACCTGGCTGTCGTACCGGTCGCGCGGCGCATAGAACTGCACGGCGACGAAGCGGTCGAAGGGATCGGTCCGTGCGAACAGACGCACCCGCGGGCGGTCGTAGAGATGCAGGACGCCCGTGGCGATGTCATAGAGCGTTTCGATGTCGATCTGGAACAGCTCGTCGCGCGGAAACGTGTCAAGGATGTACCTGAGGCGCTTGAGGGTGTGCTCGCTCGGTGCTTCGCCCACCCGGGCCATCACCTGGGCGATCTTGCGGCGCACGAGCGGGATGTCGCGCGCGGGCTCCTCGTAGGCCTCGGCGGTGAACAGACCTACGAAGCGGGTCTCGCCGACCGCGCGCCCGTCCGCGCCGTAGCGCTTGACCCCTACGTAGTCCATGTACGCGCGCCGGTGCACCCGCGAGCGCAGGTTCGACTTGGCCACGATCAGCGGGTCGGACCTCTCCAGCCAGCCCGCCAGGTCTCGCGTCAGTATGGCCGGCTCGCTCGCTCGACGCAGGACGGAGCGCTCCGGATCGCGCAGCACGCCTAGGCCGCCGGCGGCGGCGATGCCGGGCTCCTCGGCGGCGTAGGCCCCCGTGGCGTCGCGCGGGTACTCGTACACGCGTGCGCCCAGGAAGACGAAGTGGTCGTCCGACAGCCAGCGCAGGAGCGCGACGTCCTCCGCGCGCTGCTCAAGATCGCTCCGGTGAGCGGAGGTCTCGAGCTCGGCCGTGACACGGTCCATCAGCGCGCGCATCGCGCCGTGGTCGTCGACCGCCGCGCGCGCGTCCGCGAAGGTCGCCACGACGTCGCGCTCCAACGCGGCGCGGCGATCCGCCCCCACGTCGCCCAGAGCCACCATGATGATCGACTCGACCACGGACGCGCCTGCATCGGCGGTGCGTCGGCCCTCGGCGTCCCTGTGCAGCGTCACCACCGGGTGCGCCAGGGCGCGCACGTCGAGCCCCGCCTCGCCCAGCTGTCCCATGAGGCTGTCGACGAGGAAGGGGCGATCGGCCTGCACCACGCGCAGCACGTCGCCGCCCTCCTCGGACCGGAGTTCGATCTTCGGCTGACCGGGCGCACGCTCGGCGGCGAAGCGCCAGGTCTCGGCCAGCAGCCGGGCGAGCGCGTCGACGGGGACGTCGGAAACGTCCTCGCCCACGTCG
Organism: uncultured Caulobacteraceae bacterium; assembly: GCA_964242625.1. GTDB lineage: Bacteria > Pseudomonadota > Alphaproteobacteria > Caulobacterales > Caulobacteraceae > JASLDZ01. Next base: position 131,149 of record CAXTAO010000002.1, read on the forward strand.
GCGCAGGCCTGGCGGACGAAGCTGAGGGCGGCGGGATCCGGAGCGTCGGCGCTAAGCGCCCGGAGCACTTCGAACTCGAGGGTCGCCCCGGGCCGAGGGTCCAACCGCGCGTCATCCATGGCTCAACCGGGATAGAACGCCCACTCAAGGGGCCTTTGCGAGGACACCCTAACCCTCGCGAGTCCCGCGGGCCAGTGCGGCCGTCCCCGAACGAAAGACGCCGCCGAGCGGGGCAAGCTCGGCGGCGCGGGCTCCCACCGGGGACTGGCGGAGCACTCTTTCAGCGGTCGCCGCCGGAGGGGACGTTGGCGAAGACCGAAGGCCAGGGCGAGGGGACGCCCCTGACACGGCTATATTTGGTATGAGTTCTCCTGACAGGCGAGTACCTTTCGATCACGAAACGGTGATTTTTTCGTCAGCTGTCGGAATTGCACGGGTGTGCGGCGGGTTCTCCGCCCTGCGCGCACCGCCTGAGGCGCCCAGCGGATCGCCGTCGCCCGACAGCAGGATGGCGATCCATCGCGAACCTGGAAATTGCGCCAGGACGATGATCGCCATCACGGTCAGCGGCGTCGACAGGAACATGCCGGCGACGCCCCACACCGCGCCCCAGAACGCAAGGGAGAGCAGAACCACTACCGGGTCGATGTTGAGGGTGTCGCGCTGCATGCGAGGCTGAACGACGCTGCCGACGACGAAGAAGATCACCTGCAGAAGGCCGAACAGCAGGATTGCACGCCAGTAAGCCTCGAATTGGAGCAAAGCGAACAGCGGCGGCAAGGTCGAGCCGACCAGCCCGCCCAGGATCGGGATGTAGCTGGCGATGAAGATGAGGAACGCCCAAAACACGGCGTTCTGCAGGCCGAGGGCGGCCATGGCCACGCCTGAAAGGACCGCCATCACGGCCCCGGTGACCGTCTGGATCCACAGGTAGCTTTCCACGCCGTTGCGGATGCGCACAAAGACGTCCTGCGCCTCGTGCCGCTCGTGAGAGTGGGGGAAGAGCGCGACCGCCTTCTTCTTGAAGCCCGACCGCGAGGCGATGAGAAAGCCCAGATAGATCAGCGCGTAGAGCGTCGCCGCACCGAAGCTCTGCAGCGCACCCATCAGCGTGCCCAGATATCGGCCGGGGTTGATCTGGTCGATCAGCCCCGCGACCGTCGGCGGCACCCTCACGCCGAACAGTTCGGCGGTCGAGGCGATCACCGTGTTGAGCCGCGGCGCGTCGTTGACGAGCTGGGTGGCGAAGCCGACGGAATTGCCGGCCACGATCGCCAGCACCGCGACCACGCCCAACACCAGTATGGCGACGGCGGCGGGCATGGCCGCCCAACCGGGCATGCGCGCGCGATGCGTCAGGAGACGGGCGAAGCCGTCGACCATGATAGCCAGGAACATGGCCACCGCCAGCGGCGTCAGGATCGCCTGGAGCCAATACAGCGTCGCGCCCACCGCGATGGCCGCCAGCACGACGAGCGCGTTGCGTCCGAGCGCCGATCCCGACATGGCGTGTCTCTCTCCGCGTGCGGCGCGTGTACCTACGCCGACGTCGGCGTCGTCGCCAAGCGATTGTGCGATTTTACGCGCTTGCGCGGCGGACGTAGCTTACCCCTGCGAGGGCTGGCGGAGCGCGCCGACGTGCTGTCTCAAGCCGCAGCGGAGACGACCGCCTCAGCGCGAGCCGGCGTCGGATCCGCCCGTCACGCCGCGGGCGACCTCGGCGACGCGATCGGCCGCCGACTGCATGGCCGCGCCCGCCGCCTGCATCATCTGCTGGGCCTTATAGATGAAGCCGTAGGTGGGGTAGACGGTTGTTCCCAGGTTGTTGGAGGGGTCGTACCAGACCTTGACCTGACTCCAGTCGCCCGAAGGCGAGACGTCCACCACGGTGACGTCCTTCTCGACCTGGCCGCGGCGGCCGTTGATGAGCGACCAGTTGGCGTGGGTCACCTGGATGATGCGGTCGGTGAGCACCTGGCTCACCACGGCCACGTGGCCGCGCGTCATGGGGCCGTATGGGCGGAACACCAGCACCGAACCCGCCTGGGGCGTGAAGCCGCGCGCGTACTTGCCGACCGCCTTCTCCCACCAGGTGCCCGCGTCGCCGAAGATCTGGATGCCGGTGAAGAGGCGCGCGAACTGGGCGCACTGCCAACCCTGGTTGGCGGAGGCGGGGGGCGGGGACGCCGAGGCGGCGGGGGTCGGCTGCGGCTTGAGCACGCCCTGCAGGATGTCGCCCACGGTGGAGGCCCGGCACGGCAGGGCTCCCAGAACCACGGCGGCGGCCGCGGCGACCGCGACCGTCAAACGCTGCACCATGAGCTCGCCGCCCCGCGTGACCGTCAACCAGACCGGAAGCTAGCTTTCCCCAACAAGGTGAACATCCCGTAATCCGTCGCGCGGGCCGCGGCGGTTCGCCGCGCAGGCGAGTTTCTGGCCGGTCCGGCGGCCTCAGCCGAGGTCGGCGCCCAGCCCGCGCATGAGCGCCACGAAAGTGGGGAAGCTCGTGGCGATCATGCCGGGCTCCTCCACCTCTACGGGGCGTCGCGCGCCGAGCCCCAGGACGAGGTGGCTCATGGCGACGCGATGGTCGCCGCCCGTGGCGACGATCGCGCCGCCCTCCGGCGCACCGCCGCAGCCGTGCACGACGAGGCCGTCCGCCTCCTCCTCCACCTCGACGCCGCAGGCCCGCAGGCCCGCGACCATGAGCGCGATGCGGTCGCTCTCCTTGACCCGCAGCTCGGAGACGCCCCGCATGACGGTGACGCCTTGCGCAAACGCCGCCAGCGCGGCCAGCACCGGGTACTCGTCGATCATCGACGGCGCGCGCTCCGGCGGGACGACAACGCCGCGCAACGCGCCATGGCGCGCCACGAGGTCGCCTACCGGCTCGCCGCCCTCTTCGCGCGCGCGCTCGATGCGCAGGTCGGCCCCCATCTCGCGCAGGGTGTCGTAGAGACCGGTCCGCAGCGGGTTAAGGAGCACGCCCTCGACCCGCACCTCCGAACCCGGGACGACGAGGGCCGCGGCCACGGGGAAGGCGGCGGAGGAGGGGTCGCCCGGCACGCGCACCCGCGCCCCGGACAGGCGCTGGCCGCCGCGCACGCTCGCGCGACGTTCGCCGCCGTCGTCGGTGATCCGAACCTCCCCGCCGAAGACGCGGATCATGCGCTCGGTGTGGTCGCGAGTGGGCTCGGGCTCGAGCACGGTGGTGACGCCCTCGGCCCCGAGCCCCGCCAGGAGCACCGCGGACTTCACCTGGGCGGAGGCGACCGGCAGGCGGTAGTCGATCGCGCGCAGGGCGCCGCCGCGAACACGCGCGGGGAGGAGGTCGCCGGGGCGCGCCGACACCTCCGCGCCCATCTCGCGCAGCGGGGCCCAGACGCGGCCCATGGGGCGGCGCTGAAGCGAGGCGTCGCCGGTGAACACCGGGGCGATCGGGAATGCGGCCGCGGCGCCCATGATCAACCGCACCGCAGTGCCGGCGTTGCCGCAGTCGACCACCGCTGCGGGCTCGGTGAAGCCGCCGTGGCCCGTCACCGTCCAGCGCCCCTCGCCCGTGTGCGCGACATCCGCCCCGAACAGGCGCATAGCCGCCGCGGTCGCGCGTACGTCGTCGCCCTCTAGGAGCCCCTCCACCTCGGTCCGGCCGTGGGCGAGCGCGCCCAGCATCAGCGCGCGGTGAGAGATCGACTTGTCGCCCGGCGCCCGCACCGAGCCGCGCAGCGGACTCCCGGGTCGCGCGGCGAGACGATCAACGCTCATGGTACGGCCTCCGCGGGACGGCCGGCCGAGCGGCGCGTGCGTTTTGACAGCGCTCCCGCGCGCGTGGCAAGGGAGCCGCCGCCCGCCGTTTTCCCCCGCATGAGGACCACTTGGCCAACCCAGAGCTCGGGACCAAGCAGATCTGCCCGAACTGCCAGACGAAGTTCTACGACCTGAACCGCCGTCCGGCCCACTGCCCCAAGTGCGCCACCGACTTCGACCCCGAGGACGCCCTGCGCTCGCGGCGTACCCGCTCGCGCGTGTCGCCCGCCGACATGGCCGACGACGAGCCCAAGCCCGCGCCCGTGCACGACGAGGCTGACGATCAGGAGGACGAAGAGGAGGCCACGCCCGAGATCGATCAGGTGGTCGACGAACCGGCGGCTGGCGCCGACGACGAGGACGCCGCCGAACCCGGCGCCGCCGAGCCCGACTTCCCCGCCGACGGCGAGGACGAGGACGAGGAGGCCGCCGACGTCCCCTTCCTCGAGGAAGGGGACGACGACGACCTGGCCGAGGACGATCTCCAGGCGCTTCCCGAAGAGGGCGAGGAGGAGCGCTGAACAGCGCTTGATCTGGCGGAACCTCCGACATAGGTTCCGCCGCCTCGCGCCGGGCGGCCCGCCAGAGCCGCCTCGATCCCCGGCGCAGACACCGTTTCGCTCCCGGCTCCAGGCCGGAAGCGCGGGGCTATAGCTCAGCTGGTAGAGCGCTTGAATGGCATTCAAGAGGTCAGCGGTTCGACTCCGCTTAGCTCCACCAAATTAGCAAGGGCCCGGCGGGCGACCGCCGGGCCCTTTGCCCATGCGACAAGGGGCGACACCGCTGTCATCGGTCAGGGCTTGAGCGGCCGCCCGCACTGGGCGACGGTCGCGGCGCCGGCGTGCACGCCGAGGCGCGGGAGCTCTTGTCCGGCATGACGGTCGCGACGATCACCGAGGAGCCGGCCGGGCGCGCCCGGACCACCCCGACCTCCCCGGAGGAGATCGTGGCCGTCGACATCGGCGGCACGCATGCGCGGTTCGCGCTGGCGGAGGTGGCGGGAGGCCGCGTGAGGTCGCTGGCGCACGCGACCGTGCTCAAGGCGGCCGAGCACGCCAGCCTGCAGCTCGCCTGGGCGCACTTCGCCGAGATCGTCGGCCGCCCCTTGCCGCGCGCGGCGGGCATAGCTCTGGCGGGGCCGGTGGTGGGCGAGGTGCTGCAGCTCACCAACAACCCGTGGGTGATCCGCCCCGCCCTTATCCAGGAGCGGCTGGGCGTCGACCGCTACGCTCTGGTGAACGACTTCGGAGCGATCGGTCACGCGGTGGACCAGCTGGGCCGCGAGCACTTTCGCCACCTGTGCGGCCCCGAGCACGACCTGCCGGCCGAGGGAGTGGTCAGCATCCTCGGCCCCGGCACGGGATTGGGCGTGGCGCAGCTCGTGCGGCGCGAGGGCCGCAGCCAGGTGGTCGAGACCGAGGGCGGACACGTCGACTTCGCCCCGCTCGACACGCTGGAGGACGGCATACTGCGCCGGCTGCGGCTGAACTACCGCCGGGTCTCCACCGAGCGCCTGGTCTCCGGCCCCGGCCTCGCCAACATCTACGAGGCGCTGGCGGGGCTGGAAGGCCACCCCGTCCAGCCGCTCGACAACAAGGAGCTGTGGGCGCTGGCGCTGTCGGGCCAGGACCCGTTGGCGGCCGCCGCGTTCGACCGGTTCTGCCTAGCGCTGGGATCTGTCGCGGGGGACGTGGCGCTGGCGCAGGGGGCGACAGCGGTGGTCATCGCCGGAGGGCTGGGGCTGCGCATCGCCGACAAGCTGCCGCTCTCCGGCTTCGAGAACCGCTTCCACGCCAAGGGCCGCTTCGAGAACCGGATGCGCGAGATGCCGGTCAAGCTGATCACCCATCCCGAGCCCGGTCTGTTCGGCGCGGCAGGGGCCTTCGCGCACCAGTTCGGGGCGGCGGCGCCCGACTAGGCGCCCGCGCCCAGCGCCAGGAGGGCGTAGGTCGCCAGCCAGTGCTCGCCCGCGTAGTCGTCGGCGAGATGCGGCAGGCTGGCGTGGAGGTGGCGCTCGGCCGACTTCAGCATCTGCGCGCGGCGGGTGCGGTCGCCCTCGTGCGCGAGGAGCTCGCGCCAGCACCAGGCGCGGGACAGGTTCAGGCCGTCGAGGTGGGCGAGCCGCCCGTCGGTGCGGTCCGACACGCGCGCCGGGGTGAGGAGCTGGGCGCGGGCGTCGAGGTCGGGCAGGAACGCCGCCCACCAGGCCGCGAACGCTTCCGGCCGCAGCACCCGCGACATCAGGACCGCCTCGCACAGCGTGGGCGAGAGGAAGTCCTCGCCGGACGGCTCCCACGCCTGGGCGTCGGCGTCCGGTGCGAACCAGCGGTGCGCGGCCTCCGCGATCAGCGCGGCGAGCGGGGGGTCGCGGCCCCCCGCGGCCCAGTCGTGCGCTAGCACGAGCGCGAAGGCCGTGTTGGCGTGCACGCCGTGGCGCACCGGATACAGCAGGCGCGGCAGGTAGAGGCGCAGGCGCGCCGCGAACTCCGCCGCGAGCGGCCGCAGCGCGCCGGCCCACGGCGCGTCGTGGCGCGCGAGCTCGGCGTCCAGTGCGAGGAGCCAGGCCCAGCCATAGGGCCGCTCGAACCCCGCGGACCCGGGGCGCCGCATGTAGGCGAGCTCGGCGGCGACCGCCTCCGGCGTGAACAGGGCGCCCGCCCGCGCCCTGATGTCGTCCGCCGCCGGCAGCGCGGGGTGGAGGCGCAGGAGGCGCAGCACCTGCCACCAGCCGTGGACGCAGGAGTGCCAGTCGAACGAGCCGTAGAAGACCGGATGGAGTTCGCGCGGGCTCCGCACGTCGTCGGGACCGGCCATCACGTGGTCCAGCTTGTAGGGCCACTCGCGGCCGAGGTGGCCGAAGGTGAGCGCGGCGAAGCGTGCGGCCAGGGCGGGGGTGAGCGCGGTCAGGAGAATGCATCCTCCGAGGACGGCTCCGCCGTCGGGCCGAAGCCGCCGCCGCCGGGCGTGTCGATCGCCAGCACGTCGCCCGCGCCCATCTCTGCGGCGAACACCGCGCCCATGATCTCCGTCCGCCCGTCGGCGCGCTCCACGCGGTTCGCGCCGAGGCCGCCGGGGCCGCCGCCCGCAAGGCCGAAGGGCGCGACGCGCCGGCGGTTGGAGAGCACGGTCGCGCTCATCGGCTCCAGGAAGCGGATGCGCCGCTCCGCCCCGCAGCCGCCGGGCCAGCGCCCCGCCCCGCCCGAACCCTGGCGGATGCGGAACGCCTCCAGGAGCACGGGGTAGCGCGTCTCCAGGATCTCGGGGTCGGTCAGCCGGCTGTTGGTCATGTGCGTCTGCACGACGTCGGCCCCCGCGAAGCCCGGCCCCGCGCCGGAGCCGCCCGCCACCGTCTCATAGTACTGCCGGCGCGCGTCGCCGAAGGTGGTGTTGTTCATGGTGCCCTGGGCGGCGGCCATGGCGCCCAGGGCGCCGAAGAGGGCGTCGGTGACGACTTGGCTCGTCTCCACATTGCCGGCCACGACCGCGGCGGGCGGGCGGGGGTCGAGCATGGAGCCGGGCTCGGTGCGAATGGTCACCGGCCGCAAGCACCCGTCGTTCAGAGGGATGTCGGCGTCGAGCAATGTGCGCACGACGTAGAGCACCGCCGCGGTGACCACCGCGCGGGGCGCGTTGTAGTTGTTCGGCCGCTGGGCGCTCGTGCCGGCGAAGTCGATCAGGAGGGTGCCCGCCGCAGCGTCGGGCGTCACCGCGACCTCCACCGCCGCGCCGTCGTCCATCTCGTAGCGGAACCGGCCGGGGCTGAGGCGGCCCACCAGCGCGCGCACCGCCCGCTCGGCGCCGTCCTGCACGTGGCCCATGTAGGCGGCGACCACCTCGGCGCCGTAGGTGGCGCAGAGCCGCTGCAGTTCGGCCCCGCCGCGGGCGCAGGCGGCGAGCTGGGCGCGCAGGTCGGCGATGTTCTGGTCGACGTTGCGCGCGGGCCAGGGTCCGGCGGCGAAGCGGGCGCGCAGGTCGGCCTCGAGGAAGGCGCCCGCGTCCACCGCCAGCACGTCGGAGAACAGCACGCCCTCCTCGTCGAGCGTGTGGCTGTCGGCGGGCATGGAGCCCGGGCGCGTGCCGCCCACGTCGGCGTGGTGGCCGCGCGCCGCCACGAATCCGGCCGGGCGCGCGTCCTTGTCGGCGGCGAACACGGGCGAGATCACCGTCAGGTCGGGCAGATGGGTGCCGCCACGATAGGGATCGTTCAGGAGGTAGGCGTCGCCGGGGCGGAACCCGCGCCCGTCGCGGCCGTCAGCGCGGGCGGCGATCACCGCGCGCACGCTCTCGCCCATGGAGCCCAGGTGCACGGGGATGTGCGGGGCGTTGGCGATCAGGGCGCCCTCCGCGTCGAACAGGGCGCACGAGAAGTCCAGCCGCTCGCGGATGTTGACGGAGGCGGCCGAGCGCTGGAGCGCCGCACCCATCTCCTCGGCCAGCGCGGTGAACAGCCCCGCGAAAATCTCCAGCCGCACGGGATCCAGGGTTGCGGCATCGGGTGGGTCGCCCGCCGTCGCCACGGCCGCGCGCTCGAGCAGGAGCACGCCGTCGCCGTCCACCCGCGCGCGCCAGCCCGCCTCCACGACGGTGGTGGCGATGGGATCGACGATCAGCGCGGGGCCGTCGATCCGCGAGGCGAGCGCCAGGCCCGAGCGCGCGTGCACGGGGGCGGAGCGCCAGCGGCCGCCGCTCCACAACTGGCCGATCTCGAGCGGCGGCTGCGCCTCGTCGGGCGGCGGGGCGAGGGGCCGCGGGTCGGGCGGAGTCTCGGTGATCGCCTCGGCCACCACCGCGTCGACCACGAGTGCGCCGTCCGCGCCGAAGCCGAAGCGCGCGCGGTGGGCGGCGTCGAAGGCGGAGCGCAGGGAGGCCGCGTCGCCCGACGCGAGCTCGAAGCCCGCGTCGCCGGCGGCCGTGCGCAGCCGCACCCGTCGCTCGACGCGCAAGTCGGGGGCGTCACCCTCCTCGTCACCTCCCTGGCGACGCAGCTCGTGCTCCGCCTCCTCCGCCAAGGCGTCCAGCGCCGCGTCGACCTCGCCCGCGTGCTCGGGCGCGAGCGGCAGGAGCACGGTGCGGACGTTCAGCACGCGCCGGTCGGCCAGCCCCATGCCGTAGGCGGAGAGCACGCCCGCCAGCGGATGCGCCATCACCCGCGTCATGCCGAGCGCGTCGGCGACCGCGCAGGCGTGCTGGCCGCCCGCGCCGCCGAACACCTGCAGCACCGCGCGCCCGACGTCGTGCCCGCGCGCGGTGGAGATGCGCTTGATCGCGGCGGCCATGTCGGCGACGGCGATGGCGAGGCATCCCTCGGCCGCCTCCTCGGGCGAGAGCGGCCGGCCGGCGGCGGCCATGGCGGCCGTGAGGTCGCGCAGGCGCGCCTCCGCGGCGTCACGATCCAGCGGCGCGTCGCCGTCGGGGCCGAACACCGGGGGGAAGTGCGCGGGCTGCAGCCGGCCGAGGAGGAGGTTGCAGTCGGTCAGCGTCAGGGGGCCGCCGCGCCGATAGGCCGCCGGGCCGGGAATCGCGCCGGCCGACTGCGGCCCGACGCGCAGCCGATCGTCCTCCCACCGGCAGACCGACCCGCCGCCCGCCGCCACCGTGTGCACACGGAGCATGGGCGTGCGCAGTCGCGCGCCGCCGACCACCGTCTCCTCGTCGCGCTCCAACGCGCTGGCGTAGTGCGACACGTCGGTGGAGGTGCCGCCCATGTCGAAGCCGATCACCTCGTCGAAGCCGGCGCGGTGCGCGGTGGCGGCCATGCCGACCACCCCGCCGGCGGGGCCCGACAGCACCGCGTCCTTGCCGCCGACGTCACCCGCCGGGGCCAGGCCGCCGCTCGACTGCATGAGGAGCGGGCGCCCCGCCCCGCCCAGCGCGCGCTCCAGCCCGCGCACATAGCGGCGCAGCACGGGCGAGAGGTAAGCGTCGACCACCGTGGTGTCGCCACGGCCGACGAGCTTGATCACGGGCGCGACCGTTGAGCTCGCGGCCACCTCGTCGAACTCCGCCGCGCGCGCGGCGTCGGCCAGCGCGCGCTCGTGCGCCGGGAAGCGGTCGCCATGGACGAGCACGATCGCGCACGCGCGCAGGCCGTCGGCGCGGGCCGCCTCCAGCCCGGCGCGCGCCGCATGGAGGTCGAGCGGCCGGTCGACGGCGCCGTCTGCCCGCATGCGCTCGTCCACCTCCAGCACGCGCGCGTAGAGCGGCGGCGGGCGGACGATGGCGCGCGCGAAGAGCTCGGGCCGGTCCTGCGTACCGATCAGGAGGGCGTCGCCGAAACCCTTGGTGATGACGAGCAGCGTCGGCTCGCCGCGACGCTCCAGGAGCGCGTTGGTCGCCACCGTCGTGCCCAGCCGCAGGGAGAGCGGCGGGAGCGGCCCCGAGCCTACGCCGGTCAGCCGGCGGATCGCCTCCACCGCCGCGTCGTCGTAGCGGCCGGGGTCCTCCGACAGGAGTTTGGCGGTGTGCAACCGCCCGTGCGGGTCGCGCGCCACCACGTCGGTGAAGGTGCCGCCCCGGTCGATCCAGAAGCGCCAGCGCGCAGGTGAAGGTGCGGCGCTCAGGCGACGGGCTCCGGCGCGAGGGCGCGCGCCGCCGCGGTGTGGATCGGGCGAGCGGGCGGCATGGGGGGCGGTCCGTCCGGCGTTGCGCGCCGCCAGCCTAGGCGTCGGCCCGCCGCCGAGGCAAGCGTGCAAGGCCGGGCACGGTTGACGCGCGCCTCCGGCTCCGCCCTATGCCGCGGCCGACCCGCGAGACCCCGGGCGGCCGAGGACCGTCCAGCCGATGCTGTCGCCCGCGGAGCCGCCCTTCATCGTGGGCCTGGGAGGAGCGACCCGCGCGGGGTCGTCGAGCGAGAACGCCGTCCGCGCCGCCCTGGCCCACGCCGAGGCCCTGGGTGCGCGCGTCCGGCTGTTCGACGGACCGAGCCTCGAGCGCCTGCCGCACTTCGCGCCCGAGCGCGCCGATCGATCAGCCGAGCAGGCGGAGTTCGTCGACGCCGTGCGCGCCGCGGACGGGCTGATGGTGGGGGCTCCGGCCTATCACGGCGGCATGTCGGGTCTTGTGAAGAACGCGCTCGACCTGCTGGAGGACCTGCGTGACGACGCGCGCCCCTATCTGCACGGCCGCGCGGTCGGGCTCGTCGTCACCTCGGCGGGGTGGCAGGCGGGCGGCGTTACGCTCAGCGCCCTGCGCGATGTGGTGCATGCGCTGCGCGGCTGGCCGACGCCCGCCGGGGCGGCCTTCAACACTGGGGCGGGACCGCTGTTCGGTGCGGACGGGCGCGCGGTCGATCCGCGCACGGATGAGATGCTGGCCCTTGTCGCGCGGCAGGTCGTGGGCTTCGCGCGCATGGCGCGTGGGGAGGGCGGCGGGGCGCTCGAAGGCCGCGGCGACCAGTAGGGAACGGCCCCCCGCTCGGGCGGTTGAAACGGCGTCAGCCTTGCGAGATGCCGAGATGAGCGCCGTCGACCTGCCCCGCTTCGCCGAACGGATCCGGGCGGCCGCCGAGAGGGCGGCCGATCTCCAGGTCTCGGCGTCCAACACCGACCTGATCTTCAGCCGCGAGGGCTACGGCACGGGCCGGTCCGAGTCGGTGCCGTTCCCGGCCCTTTTCCTGCGCGATGACGATGTGGTGGCCCAGGCGCTGGACCGATTGCTGGGCGCGTCCGTCCCGGGCTGACCGACGCAGGCCCGTTCAGCGCTGGCCCGGGGCGTAGTGCGCGAAAGCGCAGATCGCCGGCCAGTCGGGCAGGCTCAGCTTGCGCCCTTCCAGTGCGATCAGCCTTGCCGCCCGCAACGTCTGGAGCGTGCGGTTGACGTGGACGACGGAGAGGCCGGTCACTTCCGCAAGCTCCTCCTGCGTAAGAGGGAGGGCCAAGCGCTCGGCGGGGCGGCCCGCACCGGCGCGGACCGCCAGCGTGCAGAAAAGGTGGGCCATCCGCTCCGACGCGGTCCTTCGCCCAAGGCTGGCGGCGTGGGCCAGGGTGGCTGCATGACCTTGCGCCGAGAGCTGCATCACCAGCGTGCGGACGGCCGCGTCGGCGTCGACCAGCTCGCGCAGCCGTGTGCGCGGAGCGCACGCGACGATGCAGGAGGTCACAGCTGTGAGGCCGTAGCCAGGCGGGTCGCAGGCGACGCGCTCAGGGTCGCAGAGATCGCCGGCCAGGAACACCGCCGACAGGTGACGGCGCCCCTGGAACAGCAGCGAGGACCGCACCGCCCAGCCTTCGAGAATAAGGTGGACCTGGCCTGAGGGTTCGCCCTCGGCTGCGATGTCGCGCCGCGGCTTGATGCTACGCACGGTCTCGAAGGCCGCCTCGAAGGCGTCCAGGACGGCGGGCTTGGCGCCTCGAGTCGGAGCGCCGCCGTCGGCGAGGGCGCGACGGACCCGGACACGCAGGTCGGACCCCTCAAGCGCGCTCGACGACATCCTCTCGCTCATGGCGATGCGTTAACAAAGTGCGCGCCAAGCGAGGCCGTTCGTACGCAAGCGGACTAAGCTGGGACACCCGCGACAGCGACGCTTCATCGCAGGCGCGGAAAAGCCCATGAATTGACCGTGCCGCGGGCTCTGGAAACGCTACAGAACTTCTGGGAACTAAGGGCGGGCCGCTGAGAACGCGTCTTCGGCCGCCGGGAGCCGTCGTGAGCCCAGATCAGTCGAGCACCCGCAACCGCCTGCTCGCGCTCGCGCCGTCATCCGCCTTCGCGCGCTTAGCGCAGGTCCTGCAGCCGATGGAGCTGGAGCGGGGCCGCCGCCTGTGCGAGCCCGGCGATCCCACCGACACGGTCGTCTTCCCCGAACGCGGCATCATCTCAAAGGTCGCCGTCTCCCCGGAAGGCGAGCGGGTCGAAGCCGGCCTCGTGGGCTGGGAAGGGTTCGCCCCTTGCGAAATCATGCTGGGGTGCTGCGCCTCCGCCTTTAGCGTCAACGTGCAGAGCGGGGGCGAGGGTTGGTCGATCGACGCCGACGACCTCGCCGCGATCGCCCGAGCTGAACCTGAATTCGACGCGCTGCTTCGGCGTTTCCTGCACGTCTGCATGGTCCAGAGCGCCTACACCGGCCTGTCGAACGCGGTGCACTCGGTCAATGTGCGGCTCGCGCGCTGGATTCTCATGTGCGACGACCGCTCGGAGAATTTGGGAATGCCGCTGACGCACGAGTTCGTTTCCGTGATGTTGGCTGTGCGCCGGCCGACCGTCACCACCGCCCTGCACGAACTCGAGGGCGAGGGGCTGATCCGAACGGAGCGCGCCTGCATCACCGTGCGCGACCGACGCAGGCTGGAAGCCTTCGCCGCCGATGCCTACGGCCGGCCGGAGGACGAGTACCGTCGGCTCATCGGCCCGATCCGCTAGCCGGCGCTTAGCCGACCGTTGCCTCCGATGGGCTAAGCGGGGCTAATGGCGCGAACGCCGTAAGGCGCGTCGCGGGCGAACCGGCCCTGGGGGAGGACACATGCATCGTCGGGATCTACTCAAGGGCGTGGCGTTGGGCGGCGCGGCGGCGGCGGCGACCGAAGCCGGCGGCGCGCAGGCGCAGACCCCGGCGGGCGGGCCCGAGCGGCGCTTCCCGGCCGGCTTCCAATGGGGGTGCGCGACCGCCTCTTACCAGATCGAGGGCGCCGTACACGAGGACGGTCGCGGCGAGACCATCTGGGACGTGTTCTCCCACACCCCGGGCAAGGTCGCCAACAACGCCACGGGCGACGTGGCCTGCGACAGCTACCATCGCTACAAGGATGACGCCCGTCTGCTCAAGGACATGGGCGTCTCCACCTACCGCATGTCGCTCGCCTGGTCGCGGATCTTCCCGCAGGGGCGCGGCCAGCCCAACGCCAAGGGCGTCGACTACTATAACCGCGTGGTCGACAACCTTCTGGCCCAGGGAATCACGCCCTACGTCACCATGTTCCACTGGGACCTGCCGTCGGCCCTGCCGGGCGAGTGGCGCAACCGCGACACCGCCTACGCCTTCGGCGACTACGCGGGCTACATGGCGGGCAAGCTCTCCGACCGGGTGCAGCACTTCTTCACGGTCAACGAGCTGCGCTGCTTCACCGACATCGGCCACCAGGAAGGCCGCCACGCGCCGGGCCTGCGGCTGCCGCAGGCCGAGGTGAACCAGGTGCGTCACCACGGCGTCCTGGCGCACGGTCTAGGCGTCCAGGCGATCCGCGCCCACGCGCGCCCCGGCACCATGGTCGGCTTGGCCGACAACTCGGCCATCTTCATGCCGGTGATCGAAACGCCCGAGCACATCCATGCGGCCCGGACCGCCACGCGGGAGGAGAACGCCATGTTCCTCACCGCCATTATGGAAGGCCGCTACACCGATCGTTACCTGAAGACGCAGGGGGCCGCGGCGCCCAAGGTGCAGGCCGGCGACATGCGCATCATCGGCTCGCCTTTGGATTTCGTCGGGATCAATTGCTACACCGGCAACCACGTCAGGGCGTCGGGCGAGTCCGAGGCCGAGTACGTGGTGCTCAAGGACCTGCCGCACTCGCCGCGGATGATCTCGCCTTGGCTCTACGTGAAGCCGGGCTCGCTCTACTGGGCGGTGCGCAACACCGCCGACCTGTGGCGCCCGAAGGCGATGTACATCACCGAGAACGGCTGCTCGGCGGACGACGTGGTGTTGCCGGGCGGGCACGTCGACGACGGTGACCGTATCGAATACCTGCGCTCCTACATCGGCCAGCTGCAGCGGGCCACCTCCGAGGGCCTCCCGGTCAAGGGTTACTTCCTGTGGAGTTTGATGGACAATTTCGAGTGGGCGGACGGCTACACCAACCCGTTCGGCGTCCACCACGTCGACTACGCGACCCAGACGCGCACGCCCAAGCTGTCGGCGCTCTGGTACCGCGAGCTGATCCGGCGCAACGGCCTGGTCTAGCGAGGGCGCAGCCCGCCGCGGCCGCTCAGCCGGGCGCGGGCGCGCACATGTGCCGCCAGTCGGCGCGGGCGCACGTCGCGCCCGTGCTCTTGACGACATAGTTCGCGCTTGGCCGGTCGTAGCGCCAGTCGCGGCCGTCGAGGTCGCGGCCGGTGATCGCGCCGGTGGGGCCGATCTGCACCGACCAGGCGTGGCCGGTCGCGTCCTGGGTGCCGCGGATGAAGCCGCCGGTGCAGCGGCTCACGTTGTAGAGCAGCGTCTCGCGCCGGCTCGTGTCGAAGGCGCGGCCGGGGAAGCGCGACCCCTGCGAGCCGCCGCCAGAGCAGCCGATGTCGATCCCGGCGTCGCTGGTGAACGGGAAGGCGGGCGGAGGGTCGGGCAGCTGGCCGGCGCTGACGTCGAGCACCTGGGCGAGGACGAGGGCGACGGCGAGCACGGCGGACCTCCTGACACACGGGCTTCGCGGGCTACGCGCGACGTCGCGCGCGGTTGCGCGAGGCTCAGCGCTGGGCCTCCAGCTCGTGCACCAGCGCCTGCAACGTCGGGTCGCCTCGGCAGTTGGCGGCTCCCGCCTTCGCCGCCGCACGGGCGGCCGCAAGATCGCCGCCCGCGCGCAGGAGCTCGGCCAGCCACACGTGCGCGCCGGCGTTCTCGGGCCCGAGCCGCACGGCGGTGCGCAGCGCGGGCTCGGCCGCGTCCGCGTCGCCGAGGGCGAGCGCGGCGAAGCCGAAGTGCTCGAAGCCGAACGGATGCCAGGGCGCGACGGCGCAGGTGCGCGCGAACAGATCGCGCGCCTCGGCGAAACGGTGCTGGCGCAGGCGCACGACGCCCAGGTGCAAGAGGAAGCTCCAGCGCGCAGGGGCCCCCTCCAGCGCGGCCGCGAAGGCCGACGCGGCGCCCTCTACGTCGTCGAGCGCGAGGCGCGCGCGGCCTTCGGTGAAGCGGCGGTCCGGCGTGGTCTCGCGTGCGAGCGCGGCTTGCGAGGCCTCCAAGGCGCCCGGCGCGTCGCCGCCGGCGAGCCTGCGGCGGGCCTCCGCGTCGAGCGCCTGCGCCTCGGCGTCGACCCCCGGGTCGGGCCAGGTCTCGCGCCAGCTGGTGAGCGCCCAGTCGATGGACCCGAACCGCAGCGCCCGCTCGGCCCGCTCCACGATGACCACGTCCGGCCGCTCCTCGTGGATCAACTCGGGGAAGAAACGGTTGTCGGCCCCCACCACGACCGTGCGGCGGAAGCTCTCCGCCAGGAACGGGCCCATGTCGGTGGCGAAGCTGTCGCGCGCGACCACGCACGTCGGCAGGGCGGGATCGTCGACCTCGAACACCTTGAGCGCGAGCCGTGCCTCATCGTATCGCTCGAGAACGACGCGGGCGCGTGGTTCTAGGATCTCGGCGCATGGGGCGGGGGCCCGACGCGGGGGATCGTACGCCCCGCCGAGGTCGCCCACCTCGTCGCGCCAACGCCAGCGCACCTCGTGCGGTCCGATCACTCGGGCGCCCTGGCCCACCCGGTCCATCACGAGGCGATAGGCGGCGTAGGCCCCCACGCTCGTCCAGTGGCTGTCGGTCCGGCGATAGATGTCCACCGCCCCCCGCGCCGCCTTGAGCGCCTCGCGCGGGTGGACGAGGTTGAGCTCCGGCCTGTGCCCGAACAGCTCGGCGAAGCGGTCGGCGAGCGAGGGCGTGGCGAAGCCCAGCCCTTCCGGCAGTTCGTCGGGGTGTACGCCGTGGGCGTCCGGCGCGAGCAGCCAGCAGAGCCGGGCGCCCACCTCCCGGCAGATCGCGATGCGCCGCTCGACCGCGATGCTCCAGTCGCGGCGAAGGCCGTCCACGTCGTCCCAGGGTGCGCCGTAGAGCGCGGCGGCGTCGAAGTCGCCCGATCGCAGGTGGAAGAGGCGCGGGCGGCCGTCGGCGCTGCGCCCTTCGGCCACCTCTTCGACACGCCCCTTCAGCATGGCGGCTTCGGTCATGCGGCCCTCCGGTCGTCTTCGGCGAGGGCGCGCCCCTCCAGCGCGGCGGCGATCGCGCCCACGGTGCGGGCGGCGGCGACGCGCTCGTCCACCTCCCGGCGGCTGATGCGCTCCAAGCGCAGCATGAGGATGGTGTGGCCGAGGCTGTCCCAGCCGCCGACGTCGCCCGGCCCCATGGCGTCGTGCACCGCCGCCGCGGGCACGCCGAAGCACTGCTCGACGGCCAGCGCCACCGCCTCGCGCGCGGAGGCGGCGGCCGTTGGCGGGTGCGCCTCCACCGCGGTGGGCGCGTCCGGCGCCGCCGCCTCGGGTGCGGACGCGGTCCGGAAAGCGTCGGACGCCTCTCCGGGCGCAGGGTCGGCGCACACAACCGCGAGCGCGTCGGGCGCTTCGGGCGCGTCGGACGCCAGCGGGGGAGCGGCCAGCGGCGGTTCGGGTGCGGGCGGCCCGTAATCCGCCTCGGGAGCGATCGCCTCCCCGTGCGCTTCGATCGGGGCGAGCGGGGTGGGAGCGGCGAGCGGCTCCAACGGTCGGCGCGGGCCGAGCGCGGCGGCGAGGCGTCGCCTCCACCAGGGCTCGGCCGCCCGCGGAGGCGGGGCGGAGTCGCCGGCGATCATCACAGGCGCCGGCTCGGGCGGGTCCGCGGCCGCCCGCTCCGCGTCACGGGTCTGCAGACGGCGCAGGTTTTCCGCCCGGCTCATCTTGCCGCTCGTCGACTTCACCACCCAGCCGGGCGGACCGAACTCCAGCCGTCGAACGTGCAGGTCGAGCGCGGCCTCGACCCGCTCGCGCACTGCGCGGCCCAGCTCGGCCTGGGCGGCGTCGTCGAGCTCGGCCGCCTCCGTCTCGAGGAGGAGCACGCACGCCTCGCCCCCGGTCTCGGCGTCGGGAACGCCCAGCGCCGCGACGCGCCCGGGCCGGATGCCGGGCACGGCGCTCGCCAGGCTCTCGATGTCGCCCGCGTAGAAGTTGCGCCCGTTGACGATCAGCATCTCCTTGCGACGTCCGCACACATAGAGTTCGCCATCGTGCAGGAAGCCGATGTCGCCCGAGCGGTGCCAGCCGTCGGCGGTCATGGCGTCGGCGTCGAGCTCGGGGGCGAGGTGATAGCCGGCGAACAGCGTCCGGCTCCTGACGAGGATCTCGCCCGCGCGCGCCTCGCCGTTCTCCGCGCCCTCGATCCGCAGCCGCACGCCCGGGAGGGGCTCGCCGCAGGAGAGGAAGCTGCGCGCGGTCGCAGGGCCGTCGCCCACGGGCGCCACCACGCCGTCCTCGTCGAGGCGCTGGCGGTCGAGCCTGAGCACCCGCGGCGGCGCGCCCGGCTGGGTCTGGGTGGCGGCGAAGACGACCTCGGCCATGCCGTAGCAGCAGGAGAGCGTATCGGCGGTCACGCCGCAGTCACCGAACACCCGCACGAAGTCGCGCACCGTCTCCGGCCGGCAAGGCTCCGAGCAGTTCACCAGCGTGCGCAGGCTCGTAAGGTCGAAGCGCTCGGCCGGATCGCGCGTCCGCACGAGGTGCGCCAAGCCGAAGTTGGGCGTCCACGACACGGTCGCCCGGTGGCGCTCGATCAGCCGCAGGATCGAGCACGGGTCGCCCACCCAGCTGAACGGGTCCACCGTGACGACGCTCGCGCCCAGGATCAGCGGCATGAGGAAGCCCGTGATCAGCCCCATGTCGTGGTAGAGCGGCAGCCAGCTCGCCACCACGTCGTCCCCCGACAGCTTGAGCCGACGCGCCACCGTGTCGACGTGCAGGCCGATCTGGGCGTGGGTGAGCACCACGCCCTTCTTGAGCCCCGTCGTGCCCGAGCTGTGCTGCAGGAGCGCGGTGCGCGCCGGCGCCGAGAGCGCGTCGGGCGGAGTCTCCCCGTCGGCGGCGGATCGCGCGGTGACCAGCGCCGCGCCGTGTTCGGCGGCGAGGGCGGCCAGCTCAGGCACAGGCTCCGGCCCCGTGACGACGAGGGCCGGACGGATGCGGGCGAAGAGCGCGCGATGCGCCTCCCAATGCAGGGCGGCGTCCTGCTTGGGGGAGGGCGGCGCGAGGATGGTGGGATGCAGCCCCGCGCGCAGGGCGCCCATGGTCGCAGGATAAATGTCGAGCCCGTGCGGCAGAACGATCGCGGCCACCCTTCGCCCTGGCTCCTGGGGCGCCGTCGCCATGCGCTGAGCCCACAGCCGCGACTGCGCCTGGAGGTCGCCGTAGGTGAGCATGCGGAACGCGTCCCGCCCGTCCGCCAGCACGACGAAGGGCTTGTGCGGGCGTGTTCGCGCGTGCCGGGCGAGATGCTCGACGAGCGTCAGATCGGCGGGGTTCATGGGCGCCTCCCCGGCCCCGACCTCCGTCGACGCCGATTCATCGTAAACCAAACGTAGAGACACTGGCTGGCAATTTACAACCACAGGTTTAACGCGAGATCGTCCGGCCATGCTCGCCGTCGCTTTTCCGCCCGCGTCGCCCGGGGTGGACGCCCTCGACGTCGAGGCGCGCCGGCGCTTCGCTCTGGCCTTCGACGCCGCCACCTTCCTGGCCGCCCTGCGCCAGGCGCATCCCGAGTTCACCCACGCCGAGCCCGATCCCGTGGCGCTGTACCTCTCGGACCCCCGATACGCGCGGCTGGACGCCAACCCCTTGTTCGACGAGGATTGGTACCGGCGCGCCTACCCCGACGTGGCGCAGGCGATCGGTGAGGGCCGCGCGGTCTCCGGACTGTTCCACTGGGTGACGCTCGGGGCGGACGAGGGGCGCTTCCCGTGCTACGCGGTGCAGGCCCGGGCGGCGCTGCGCGGCTCGCCGGCCCTCCCGCCCGATCCGCGCACCTTCGACGCCGAGCTCTACCTTGGGGCGAACCCGGAGGCGCGGCTCTACATCCGCCAGTTCCCGCACCTCGACGCCCTCGCCTACGCCGGCGGGCTCGGGCGCTGGCTCGACCCGGTCCCCGCACCGGTCGCCGATCCGCGCGACATCGCGGCCGAGCCGCTCCTCACCCCCGTCCTGGCGCTGCTCAAGGCCGAGTTCGACGAGGACTGGTACGCCGAGACCTATCTCGCGACCGCGGACGGGGCCGGGCGCTGGGTCGACCCCTGGTCCCACTATGTCGGCGACGGCATGCGCCGGGGTCATTCGCCCAGCGGGCGGTTCTGCGAGAGCTGGTACCGCGCCTTCCATCCCGACGTGCGGCAGGCCGTGGAGGAGGGCCTCCTCCTCTGCGGTTTCCATCACTGGGTGGTGACCGGCCGCGACGAGGGGCGCCCCCCCCGCTTCGATCAGGCGCAGGCGCTGGAGCACGCCATCCCCGGCGTGACGCGCCCCGTGCTGCAGGAGCGCGCCCGCGCGCTGGAGGCGCGGCTCGCCCCCACGCCGTGCCGGGTGGTGACGGGGCGGCCCCGCACGCTGTGGCTCGTGCTGCCGCGGCTCAACCCCGACATCAGTTTCGGCGGCTACCGCGCGTTCTACGAGCTGGTCGCCGCCGTCCGGCCGTGGATCGAGGCGCGGGGGATGCGTCTGGCGGTGGTGGTGCTGGAGGAGGGGCGCGCCAACTCCGATTACTTCCTGTGGCGCACGCCCGAGCCCCGGCTACGGCGCGCCTTCACCGGACTCGAGATCCGCGGTCGCGGCGAGATCGAGACACTGGAGATCGGCGCGCGCGACCGTTTCCTCGCCTACTCGTCATGGGACGTGGTGTTCGCCTCGCCGCTGGCGGCGCTGACCGACGAGCCGCGGGTGATCAGCCTCGTGCAGGAGTACGAGCCGATCTTCCACGACTACGGCGCGGTGCGCGCGGTGAGCGACTGGGCGTTGGGTCTGCCGGCCTATCCCGTCTTCAACTCGACCGCCCTGCGCGACTTCTTCGCCGCCGAAGACCTGGGGCTGTTCCGCGCCAAGGCGCACGCGCAGGAAGGTTCGGACTACGCGGTCTTCGAGCATGTGGTGAACCGTCTGCCCGGGCAGGACGCCGCCGCCATGCGCGCGCGGACCGAGCGAACCTGCGCCGTCTACGCCCGACCGGAGGGTCACGCGGCGCGCAACCTCTACGAACTGGCCGAGCTGGCGCTCAAGGACCTGTGCCGGCGGGGCCTGTTCGACGCCCGCTGGCGCTTCGTGGGGCTGGGGTGCCTCGCCCCGCAGCCGCCGGTCGAGTTGGGCGGCGGCCACCGGCTGGAGTTCGTTCCCAAGATGGCCGCGGACGCCTACGGCGCGCTGGTGAGCCGGCTCGATCTGGGCGTCAGCCTGATGTACGCGCCCCACCCCAGCGTAATGCCGTTCGAGTTCGCCACCACCGGCGCGCTCGTCGTGACCAACACCTTCTCCAACCGGCCGGCGAGCTGGTTCGAGCGCGTCAGCCCCAACATCGTACCGGGCGAGCCCACCCTGCCCGGCCTCGTCGCGGCCCTGAAGCGCGCCCTCGACCGGGTGGACGACGTCGAAGCGCGGGCGGCGGGTGTTCTCCAGCCGCGCACCGCGTCCTGGAGCGAGGTGTTCACCCGCGGTTTCCTCGACGACACGGTGGGGCGGTTGCTGTGAATTCGCCTTTCGCGGGAAGTCTGAACGGGATCGGCGCAGAGCTTGGCGCCGCGTGAGCTTTTTCTGGGACAAATTGCGGCGGCGACCGCATCTTTCGGCGCAGCGCGGGCGTAAAGACAGTGTTAAGGACGACGGGCCCGCGGGCGCGGGTCGCCAAAGGGGATTTGCCTATGCTTCGTCATCTGGGGGCGGCTAGCGCGGCCGTGATGGCTATGGCGGCGTTCGCGCCGGCCAACGCCGCTGTGTCATTCGTGTCCGCCAAGGCGATCACCAACGCTGCGGCCTACACCGACTACAACCAGCCCCGCTACGGCCAGGGCTTCGGCACCGACTCTGACAGCACCACGGACGTGTCGACGGGCGTCGACGCCTTTGCCAGCGCCCAGGCCAACACCTACCAAAAGCGCGGGCCGGGCGTGGACTCGGCCAGCGCGTTGGAGGAGTCGAATGGCACCTTCGCCAGCGCCTCTAGCGGCGTCCTCGACACGTCGGGCGTGACCAGCGCCACGACCTACGGCGTCGGCGAGACCGCCGAGGGCTATAGCGAGGGCCAGAGCGTCGCGTACACCTTCACCGTCGACGCCGCCTCGGTTATCAACCTCAGCTACATCCTTAGCGAGACCTACGGCGGGCAGGGCTCCTATAGCCAGCTCTACCTTGGCGCGGCCGACCTCTCGTCTCAGCTGTTCAACAACTATCTCACGCCGAACACATCGGACACCCTAAGCTTCAATCTCTCCGCCGGCACCTACTTGCTCAGCCTGTATACCCAGGTCGGCGACGACGCTTATGCGGTCGACGGCGCCAGCGCCTACGGCGCGCACGAGGAGAAGGTGAGCTTCGACATCCAGACCTCGGCCGCTCCGGAGCCGGGCACCTGGGCGCTGATGATGGCGGGCGTGGGCCTCGCCGGTGCGGCCCTGCGCCGCCGCCGCACCGCGGGCGCGCTCGCCGCCTGATCGGGCGTCAGGCCGACATTAAGGGGCGGAGCGGGCGACCGCTCCGCCCCTTTTTCGTTCGCCGCGCCTCGCCGTCGTCCTCGCCATAGACCGTGTACTCGCCTTACGCGGGAAGGATGAACGACAGGATCATGCGGATCGCCGCGTAACGATCTTTTTTGGGACGGAAAGGCGGCGCGACGCATCTTTCGGTCGAGTGGGGGCGTAAACACACTGTTAGGGACGACGGGTTCGCGCGCGTGCGGCGCCGTCACAAGGGACATCACATGATCAGACACCTGGGGGCCGCCAGCGCCGCCGTCATCGCCATGGCCGCGTTCGCACCGGCTCACGCCGCCGTGAGCTTCGTGTCGTCCACCGCCCAAGCCAACGCCGTCGCGCGGACCTTCATGGGTTCCACGCAAACGGGCAGTGGGTTCGGCAACAACGCCGACTCGACATCGACCTTCGAACCGAACCTCGGCGTTGGCGCGAAGGCTTCGGCGGAAGGTTCGGACAAGTACGGCAACGACACGGCGGCTTCGTCCGCCCGCGAGCTGTCCAACGCCTATTTCACGAGCACGTCGAGCGGCTACCTCGACCTGACGGGTTCGACCACCGCCGCCAGCTACGTCGCCGGCAACACGGCCGACGCGTATAGCGAAGGCCAGAACGCCTCGTACACCTTCACCGTCGACACCGCGTCGGTGATCAACCTCAGCTATCTCTTGTCGGAGACGGCGACGGGCGGCAGCGCCTATACGCAGCTGTACCTCGGTACGACGGATTTCTACACCGACGTGCTGTATAACGGCAATCTGGCCCCGAACACCTCGGGCAGCATGAGCTACGACCTAGCCGCGGGCACCTACTACCTTAACCTGTACTCGCAGGTGAACGACTACGCCTCGGCCGGTTCTCTCGGCACGGCGGCGGGGTCGCACGAGGAGAAGGTCAGCTTCGACATTCAGACCTCGGCCGCGCCTGAGCCGGCCACCTGGGCGCTGATGGCGGCGGGCGTGGGCCTCGCCGGCGCGGCGCTGCGCCGGCGCCGGACCGCGGGCGCGTTCGCGGCCTGAAGCCTCGACCTTCGGGTCTGAAGCTCGAAGGGGCGGAGTGGGCGACCGCTCCGCCCCTTCGCACGTCCGGGGTCGGCGCGCCGCCTAGCGCTTGCGCACGAACACCGTGCCGGCCGAATAGCCGGCGCCGAACGACGAGATCAGCCCCGTCTCGCCCGGCGCGAACCCGTCCTGGTGTAGGTGGAAGGCGATGATCGACCCGGCCGACGAGGTGTTGGCGTAGCGGTCGAGGATGATCACGTTCTCCTCCGCCGAGGGTTCGCGCCCCAACACCTTGCGCGCGATCAGGTCGTTCATGTTGATGTTGGCCTGGTGCAGCCAGAGCCGCTTCAGCGCGTGCGGATCGAGGCCGACCTCGCGCGCGTGGTCGACGATCATATCGGAGACCATGGGCACCACGTCCTTGAATACGCGCCGTCCCTGCTGGACGAAGAGCTTGTCGGCGGCGTCGCGCGTATCGGGCGCGGAGCGGTTCAGGAAGCCGAAGTTGTTGCGGATGTTATTGGAGAAGACCGTTTTTAGCCGCGCGCCCAAGATGTCCCAGCCCCGGCCGGGCGCGGCGCGGTCGGCGCGCTCGACCACGACGGCGGTCGCCACGTCGCCGAAGATGAAGTGGCTGTCGCGGTCGCGGAAGTTGAGGTGGCCCGAGCAGATCTCCGGGTTGACCATCAAGACGGCGTCGCAGGATCCCGTGGCGATGTAGTCGGCGGCGGTCTTCAGCCCGAAGGTCGCCGACGAGCAGGCGACGTTGAGGTCGAAGGCGAAGCCCGAAAGCCCCAGCGCCGCCTGCACCTCGATCGCCAAGGCGGGGTAGGGCCGCTGCATGTTGGACGCCGCGCAGAGCACGGCGCCTATGCGCGCCGGGTCGCCGTCCCAGGCGTCCAGCGCCTCGCGCGCGGCAGCGACCGCCATCTCGGCCAGGATTGAGACCTCGTCGTTCCCGCGCTCGGCGAGGCGCGGCGCCATGACTTCGGGATCGAGCACGCCTCCCTTGTCGACGACGAAGCGGCTCTTGATCCCGCTCGCCTTCTCGATGAAGCCGGGGGAGGAGGGGGCGAGCGCCTCCACCGCACCCGCCTCGATCTCGGCGGCGTGGCGCGCGTTGAAGCGCTCGACGTAGGTGTTGAACGCGTCGACCAGCTCCTCGTTGGAGACGGCGTCAGGTGGCGTGTAGAGGCCGGTCGCGGCGATGACGGCGGGGATCACGAACGCTCCGGTCGCGGATGAGCGCGGTGTCTAGCACAGGCGGGCGCGCGCCTTCACCCATCGCCGCGGATGAGCGATGGGAGGCTGAAACCCGAGGCCGGGCCCGCCTCGGCCAGCTCGCGGCGGAAGCGGAACAGCTCCGCCGGTCGCCCGCCCGCCCCGCGATCCATACGACCCAGCCCCTCGACGAGGCCGGTGCGCTCCACCATGCGGCGGAAGTTCGGCTTGTGCAGCGGCAGACCGGCGACCGCCTCCACCGCGCGCTGCAGGTCGTAGAGGGTGAAAGCCTCGCCCAGCAGCTCAAAGGCGACGGGCCGGTACTTGAGCTTGCCGCGCAGCCGGCCGAGGCCGGTCGCGAGGATGCGTCGGTGGTCGGAGGTCATGGGCGCGCCCAGCGCGGGGGACGCGCGGAGTGGCGCGGGCGCCCGGGCGGCGGCTCGATCGCGGTCGCGCGCCGCCTCCGCCGCCAGCCCCGCCTCGTAGAGGAGCTCGTAGCGGTCGAGCACGCGCTCCTCGTTCCAGCGCCGTCCGTCCAGACCGAACAGAGCGCGGAGCCGGGCGAGGCGCCGTTCGCTCGCGTCACCGCGCGCCGCCCCGGCCCAGGCGCGGAGCTGAGGCTCAAGCGCCGCCATCGCCTCGGGTCGACCGTCGCGCCAGTCCTCCCACGGGAAGAAGTTGCGCCAAGGCGTCCAGGCGCCGGGTAGCTCGCCCTCCGCAGGCGTCAGCGCGAGATAGCCGACCGAGACCACGCGCTCGTCCGCCGCCGACGCGCCCTCCCCGAGGTCGGCCAGCGGCGCGTCGCGGCCCTCGTCGCCGAAGGTGTACAGCTGTTCGACGTAGCCGAGGTCGTACCCCGTCTGCGCGGTCACGAAGGCGCGAAGCGCGAGCTCGAAGGTGCGGTGCGCCTGGGGGTCGAAAGGGCCGGAGGGCAGGGCCGCGGGCGCGCCGGCCGCCGCGACGGTCAGGATGCGCGCCTCGCCCTCGCGGACCGCGACCACCACGGCCGAGAGCCCGATGGCGATCCGCTCGGTGCGGCTCACGGCTCCCCCGCCCGGCTCATTCGCTGGCGAACGCCCCGTCGGAGCCCACCCCCGCCAGCGCATCCGACAGCACCTGGAAGCGCGCGAGATAGCGCGCCTGCGCCTCCGCCGGGGGCAGGGGATGGATGTCGGGCGCGAGCCCCTCCGGCGGCCGGCCGAAGAAGCTGTCGGCCTCGGCGGCGGAGAAGCCCGCGAGCCGCACCGCCTCGAACCAGGCGCTCACCCGGTCGGCGCGCTTGACCAGCGTCCTGATCGCGGCGGGCGTCGTCGGCGGCAGGCCGAAGCGCAGCGCTATCGCGTGCTCCAGCCGCGCCTCGAAACCCTTGTAGGAGAAGCCCAGCGCCGCCTTGAACGGCGAGATCATGTCGCCGATCACGTATTCGGAGGCGTCGTGCAGCAGGGCGGCGAGGCGCCAGCGCGGCTCGAGCCCCGGCTGAAGGGCGGCCGCCACCTCCTCCACCACGACCGAGTGCTGGGCGACGGAGAAGGCGTGCTCGCCCGTCGTCTGCCCGTTCCAGCGCGCCACCCGTGCGAGGCCGTGGGCGATGTCCTCCACCTCGATGTCGAGCGGCGAAGGGTCCAGGAGGTCGAGCCGGCGTCCCGACAGCATGCGCTGCCAGGCGCGGGGCGGCGGCGCGGCGGTGCGGGTCGGGGTGCGGGACTGCGGGCGGGGCACGCCTCTTCGCTTGGCGCCCCGGGAGGCGCGAGGCAACGGGCGGGCAGCGTCAGCGCGCCACGTTTATGTCCACGACCTTGCGGGCGGCGTTGATCAGCCCGTCGTCGCCCCGGCCGTGCCCGCCCTCGCCGCGGCTTCGCACCTGGGCGACGACGAGCGGGCCCGCCAGCGGCCCGCGCGCGACATAGCCCGCCACGCGCCAGCCGTCGGGTCCGGCCGCGTCGGCAGCCGCGATGTAGGTGGCGTCGACCGAGCCCGCGCCGACGCCGCCGGAGCGGATCACCGCGCCGCCGTCCTTGGCGACGACGCTGGAGCGCCCGCCGGGGCCGCCGCGCACCACCGCGCCCGAGTCGTCGGCCTCCACGCTCTGGCCCAGGCCCTTCACCCGTGCGCCGCGGTCGTCGGCGTCGATGTGCAGGCCCGGCAGATCGAGCCGGACGTGGTCGCCTTCCACGGTCGGCGGCGAGGGCGGCGCGGGCGGTTCCGGCGGGGCGGGCGGGCCGCCCTCGGGCGCCGAGGGCGTGAGCGCGTGCGCCTCGCTCTCCAGCGCGCGCAGGGCGTCGTCGGCGGAGCGGCCGTCGAGCGGGCGCAGCGCCAACGTGAGTTCGCCCGCGCCGGAGCTGTAGGCGCACGCGCGCCCGTCCGCGGCCTGCGACACGCGGTGGAGGCTCAGCACCGTGTCGGGGCAGCGCAGGCGGCCGGCGACGGTGACAGGCTGATCGGCGGCCGTGCGCGGGTGGCCGACCCGCGCGGGATGGCAGGCGCCGACGAGCCCCGCCACCAGCCCCGCCGTCACCGTCGTCGTCGCCGTCGCGAGCCGTCGCGCCATGGTCGCCCCCACCTCTCGCGGTCACGCTCGCCACGGGCGGCGCGGGCGTCCAGTGAATTCGCCGTAAGCCGTCGAAAGCGGGTAAGCCGGCGGGGAGCTGGAGCGAACACCCATGGGTTGGACCCTCGCCGACATTCCCGACCAGAGCGGCCGACGCGCGCTCGTCACCGGCGCGACCGGCGGGCTTGGGTTCGAGATCGCGTCCGCTCTCCTGGCCGCCGGCGCGGAGGTGGTGCTCGCCTCGCGCGACCCGGCCAAGGGCCAGGCGGCGCTGGCGCGGCTGCCCCGGAGTCGCGAGCGGGCGCGGTTCGAGCCGCTCGACCTCGGCGACCTCGCCTCCGTGCGGGCGCTGGCGGGGCGGCTCGGCGCGGAGGACCGGCCGCTCGACCTCCTCGTCAACAATGCGGGGATCATGGCCCCCAGCCGGCGCGAGACGACGACGGACGGGTTCGAGCGCCAGTTCGGCGTCAACTACCTCGGCCATTTCGCGCTGACGGGACTCCTACTCCCCGCCCTGCGCCGCGCGCCGGGCGCGCGGGTGGTCGACGTCGCCAGCTTGGCGCACCGGGGCGGCCGGATCGACTTCGACGACATGCAGAGCCGGCGCTACTCGCCGTTCACCGCCTACGGCCGCTCCAAAGCGGCCATGCTGATGTTCGCGCGCGCTTTCGACCGGCGCAGCGTGGAGGCGGGGTGGGGCGTGCGGGCGCTGGCGGCGCATCCCGGCTGGTCCAACACCGACCTGATCCGGCCGGACGGCGCGATGAGTCGGCTGTTCGCGGCGGGCGCCAAGCTCGCCGCCCCGCTCCTCGCCCAGTCGGCGGCGAATGGCGCCCTGCCCATCCTGCAGGCGGCGACCGACCCCGCCGCCACGCCCGCGAGCTACCTCGGCCCGACCGGACCCGGCGAGCTCAAGGGTCCTCCCGGCCCCGCCACGTCGGCCCCCTTCGTCGACGACCGCGCCGCGCAGGATCGGCTGTGGAGCGAGAGCGAGGCGCTGACGGGCGTGCGCTACGGCTGATCGGCGCTGACGGCCGCCGGGGCCTGGCGCGAGCTGTTGAGGTCCAAGAGCGCCTTCACGCCGGGGTCGTCGTGGGTGTCGTCCTCTGAGTGCGCACCCTTGAAGTACTTGAAGGTGGCCACAACCGCGCGGCCCGACCGGTCGGCCCGCGCGATATAGCCCACCGCATGGAAGCGGCTGTCGCCCGCGGGCTTGCCGGCGAGGAGATAGACCATCTCGGTCCCGGCCCCGGCGACGGCGGGCTTGTTGTCGTCGTCGTCCTTGTCGCCGTCGGCGACGTCCACGTGCACGCCGTCGCTCGCATCGGTGCTCACCCTGGCCGAGCCGCCCTGCATGTGATGGCTCGGTCCGTCGATGTTGATGCCGAGCATCTTCACCGTGGCGTGGCGGCCGTCGTCGTGGACGTGGAGGAAGGGCATGTCGACGTTAGCCTTCTCCCGCCCGTCCGGCCCCCTGGCGGTGTCGACCTTGAGCATGGCGTTCTGCGCCGAGGGGATCAGCGCGTCGAGCGCGGAGCGGTTGGAGGCCAGGGCGGAGGACGCGTCGTCACCCACCTGCGCCAGCGTGAGGTCGAGCCTGCCGCGCGATCCCGTGTAGCTGCACGACGTTCCGTCCACCGCGGCGCTCTCGCGCGTCCAGTCCTCGGTGGCGTCGGGGCAGTTCAGGCGCCGGGCGACCGTGAGCGGCCCCTTGGTGGGCTCAGCCGTCGAGATGCGCATGGCCCCGTCGCGGCCGAGGCGGCCGATCGGCTTGGGATGGCAGGCGGCGGCGCCCGCGGCGGCGAGGAGGACGAGCGCGAGACGCGAGGCGGAGGCGGGCATGTCGGGGAGGGTTCCCGTTGATCCTGGCCCGCAGGGTCGCGCGCGGCCGACCGGCGCGCCAGTGAATTCCCCGACAGGTGCGGCCCGCTAGCGCGCGCCCTCGCGGCGCTGGAGGAAGGCCAGGCGCTCGAACAGCTGCACGTCCGCCTCGTTCTTGAGGAGGGCGCCGTAGAGCGGCGGGATCAGCTTGGCCGGATCGCGCTCGCGCAGCACGCTCTCGTCGACGTCCTCGACCAGGAGGAGCTTCAGCCAGTCCAGGAGCTCGGAGGTCGACGGCTTCTTCTTGATCCCGGGCGCGGCGCGGATCTCGAGAAAGCTCTTCAGCGCCGCTGTGACCAGCCGCGGCTTTATGCCGGGATAGTGCACCTCGACGATCGCGCGCAGCGTGTCCTCGTCGGGGAAGCGGATGTAGTGGAAGAAGCAGCGGCGCAGAAAGGCGTCCGGCAGCTCCTTCTCGTTGTTCGACGTGATGATCACCACCGGGCGCACCGCCGCGCGCACGGTCTCGCCCGTCTCGTAGACGAAGAACTCCATGCGATCGAGCTCCAGGAGGAGGTCGTTGGGGAACTCGATGTCGGCCTTGTCGATCTCGTCGATCAGGAGCACGGGCCGGGGGCCTGTCGCGCCCGCCTCGAAGGCCTCCCACAGCTTGCCGCGCCGGATGTAGTGGCGCACGTCGCCGACGCGGGGGTCGCCGAGCTGGCTGTCTCGCAGCCGCGCCACCGCGTCGTACTCGTAGAGGCCCTGCTGCGCCTTGGTGGTCGACTTTACGTGCCAGGTGAGGAGCGGCGCGCTCAGCGCGCGGGCCACCTCGTAGGCCAGGACCGTCTTGCCCGTGCCCGGCTCGCCCTTGACGAGGAGCGGACGCTCCAGCGCGACGGCGGCGTTGACCGCGATGCGAAGGTCGGGCGCGGCGATGTAGTCGGCGGTGCCCTCGAAGCGGGCCGCGGGGGCGTTCATGGCGGGGGGCGGTCCGTGATCGACGTTCACCCGCACACTAGAAGGGCCGCCGCGGCCTGCAAACCGCGACGGCCCACTGTCTCACGCGCAAATGCGGGTCGGTTCAGGTGATGTGCTTCGGGGTGGGCGGATCGCTGGCGGGAAAGGTCTCCTCTAGCCCCTCGTCCACGAGCTCCGACTGGCGCGTCTTGATGTCGTCGGACTCCGGCGTGTCTACGTCGTCGTCGGCGGCGTGGGGCGGGGTCTGACCCGAACCCTGAGTGTCACTCATAGCCAAGCTCCTTCAAGTCGGCGTCGGACAGGTTGTCCGACTCGAGGTCGGACACGCGCTCGCCCCGGGCGCCGCCCAACTCGTCGATGGCCATCTCGCTCATCGAGATCTCCTCCGGCTCGCTGGCGCTGTGGCGCGCGACGCCGTCCTCGTCGTCCGCGTCGACGAAGTCGACGTCGGTGGTGGCGAGCTGGATGTTGTCGTCGTCGAGCGGCTCGGCCTGCAGGCCGACGCGGTCGACGAGGTCGTCTCCGTCCTCGTCGGGCGTGTCGGCGCTGCGACCCTCGTCGTCGATCCCGTCGAGGTCCTCGTCCGACTCCTCGTCGGCGTCGAGCGCATCGTCCACGCCCTCGACGTCGGCGTCGCCGAGCGCGGAGGTGGCGTCGTACACGTCGGGCCGCAGGTCCAGCGCGTCCGACAGGTTGTTGTCGCCGTCGGTGGCGTCCTCATCGAACACCTCGGCCACATCCTGGGCGTCGATGTCGCTGTCGGCGTCGAGTTCGGCCATGCCGGTCTCCCCTGGCGGCTCGCAGCGCCGTCTCGCGGGGTCAACGTGGGGGCGGCGAGGCCTGTTCCGGCGGCCGAAGACGCCGCAGCCGGCGACAAGGTCGCGTTAACCACGTGAGGCTAGGGGTGGAGCGCCGGACGCCGCCCCTGTCCCCCCCTGTGCAGAACGCCGAAGGATGCCGTCATGCCCCTCAAGCTGTCGCTCAAGCCGGGCGAGAAATTCGTGCTCAACGGAGCTGTAATCCAGAACGGTGATCGCCGCGGCGTGCTCGTGCTGCAGAACAAGGCTAACATCCTGCGCGAGAAGGACATCATGCAGGCGGAGGAGGCGGTCAGCCCCGCCCGCCGCGTCTATTTTCCCGTGATGATGATGTATCTCGACGGCGACGAGCCGTCTCAGTACTACGCCGAGTTCGGAGCTCGGTTGGCGGAGTTCGTGGGCGCCGCGGGCGGGCCCGAGGCCATGAACCATTGCCTCGAGGCGTCCAAGCACGTCGCCTCGGGAGAGTACTACAGGGCGCTGATGTCGTGCCGGCGCCTGATCGAGTTCGAGGACGAGAGGATCGGAACCCATGTCGCTGCAAGCCTACCAGAGCGCCGCGCAGCGGGTTGAGAGCCCGCGCGAGGTCGAATACCGCCTGTTCGCCGAGGTCACGCGTTCCCTGATCGAGGCGTCGCGGATGGACCAGGCGTTCGTGGGCCCGCGCGCGGAGGCGCTGGACTGGAACCGCCGGCTGTGGGCGGTCCTGGCCGGCGACTGTGCGGACGAGACCAACGCGTTGAACGACGTCACGCGCGCCCAGGTGATCTCGCTCGGCCTCTTCGTCGAGCGCCACACCGCCGCGGTGATGGCCGGCCGCGAGGGCTTCGAGCCCCTGGTCGAGGTCAACCGCACCATCATGCAGGGGCTGTCCGTCCCGGGGCCCGAGCGCTCGGCGGCGTGAGCCCTCCGCCCGGCAGGATCTGCCGGGCGCGGTAGGCAAGGGGCGCCGCCCGGCGCCGCGCGCCGCGGTTCCGCCGGGCGGCTGGTCCCTCCAAACCCTTGTCCGCCAAGGGACGCCGCCCCGGCGCGGAGGTTGCAACGAGACCTGTGGAGCAAAATGCTCACGACGCTCGAACGGCGTCGCCACCAGGTTTCGAAGGAACCTCACTGTGACGAACAGCATCAACACGAACTACGGCGCGCAGGTCGCTCTTCAGACCCTGAACGCCACCAATTCGGCTCTGGCGACGACGCAGAACCGCATCTCGACCGGCCTGAAGATCAACGACGCCAAGGACGACAGCGCCGTGTGGTCCGTCGCCCAGACCATGCGTTCGCAGAACGCCGCCCTGGACGCCGTCACCGCCTCGCTCAACCGCGGCGTCTCGACCCTGAACGTGGCCAACACCGCCGGCACCGCGGTCAGCGACCTCTTGACCCAGATGCAATCGGCCGTGCTCGCCGCTTCCGATACGAGCCTCGACCAGACCAGCCGCAACTCGTACCAGCAGAAGTACGCCTCGCTGGCCGGCCAGATCAGCACATACATCAAGAACGCCTCGTTCAACGGCGTTAACCTGCTGGACGGCTCGACCACGAAGTACAGCGCGCTGGCCAACGCCGACGGCACCTCCACGATCACCGCTTCGGGCCAGAACCTGGCGCTGGCGACGTCCTACACGGGCGGCGTCCAGGGCACGGCTTCGACCCTGACGGCGACCGCGGCTCCCGGCACGGCGACGACCGCCATCACCGCCGCCACCAAGTTCGACGTCTCCGTCGACGGCGGCACGGCGATCGCGGTGAGCCTCTCGGCGACTGGCGGCGCGAACGGCGACGGCAAGTACTCGGCCGCCGATCTCGCCAACGCGATCAACAACACGACCGGTCTCGCCGGCGTGGCTTCGGTCGACACGAACGGCCACCTGAAGCTCACCTCGCCGAGCACCGCCTCCGCGACCGCCGTGGCGGTCTCGGTGGACGCTACGACGCCTGGCAACTTCACGACTGCGGCGACCATCCAGACCGGGCTCGGCTTCGCCTCGCTCGCCGGCACGACGCAGACGGCCACCACCGCCTTCACCGAGGCGGGCGGCGGATCAAACATCCAAGTGTCTGGCGCCGAGACCTTCACGGCCACCACCAACTACGCCGACCTGATCTCCAAGCTGAAGACCTCCATCGCCAACGTCTCGTCGTCGCTCGGTTCGCTGGGCGCCGCCAACAACGCGATGACCAACCACATCAGCTTCGTGTCCAAGCTGCAGGACAGCTTGACCACGGGCGTGGGCAACCTGGTCGACGCCGACGTGGCGAAGGAGAGCGCGAACCTCACCGCCCTGCAGACCAAGCAACAGCTCGGCGTGCAGGCGCTGTCGATCGCCAACTCGTCCTCGAGCGTGCTCCTCAGCCTGTTCCGCGGCTGATCGAACACGTGATCGCGGCGGCGCGGAGGCTTCAAGGCCTCCGCGCCTTCCGCTCCCGAGCAGCAGAGGCGCCGGCAGAAGCCGGCGAAGCCGGAGATGACCGATCCCATCGCTCCCTTGACGCCCGCGCTCCCGCTCGCATCCGTGCGCGGGGCCAAGGCGCAGGCGGCGGCCCCCGTCGGGGCTGCTGCCGATCCTAGCCCGTTCGCCGCCGCCTCGGCTGCGCCGGCCGCCCCGGCCGCGCCGCCGCCGGCCCCCGCCCAGAGCCCCGTAGCGCTCAGCGTGGACCGCGACCCCAGCGGCGTGTTCGTCTACACCCTCACCGATCGCGGGACGGGTCAGGTGCTGGCGGTTATCCCGCGCGCCCTGACCCAGAGCCCCACCGGCAACCCCGGCGGCGAGGTCGACATCCAGGCCTGACGCCGCCCCGCGCCGTCCGGCGCGGTTAACCGTTGGGCTACCATTGATGGTTAACGTCTCCTCCGATCGGAGCGGGGCGCCTGCATGCATGCGCGCCCCCAGGCTTCAAGAACGAGGCGCGGGATGTCGAACAGCATCAATACAAACGTCCAGGCCCAGGTGGCCCTGCAGACGCTGAATGCGACCAACCAGTCGCTGGCGAACACGCAGAACCGCATCTCCACCGGGCTGAAGATCAACGACGCCAAGGACGATAGCGCGATCTGGTCCGTCGCCCAGACCATGCGCTCGCAGAACAGCGCGCTGGACGCGGTGACCGCCTCGCTCAACCGCGGCAAGTCCACGCTCGACGTCGCCAACACCGCCGGCACCGCAATCAGCGACCTCCTGACCCAGATGCAGTCGGCCGTGCTGGCCGCCTCCGACCCCAGCCTCGACCAGACCAGCCGCAACTCCTACCAGCAGAAGTACGCGTCGCTGGCCAAGCAGATCACCACCTACGTCAAGAACGCCGCCTTCAACGGCGTGAACCTCCTGGACGGCTCGACGCCGACCTACAGCGCGCTGGCCAACGCCGACGGCACCCAGACGATCAGCGCCCAGGGCCAGAACCTGACGCTCGCCTC
Organism: uncultured Caulobacteraceae bacterium; assembly: GCA_964242625.1. Classification (GTDB taxonomy): domain Bacteria; phylum Pseudomonadota; class Alphaproteobacteria; order Caulobacterales; family Caulobacteraceae; genus JASLDZ01. Next base: position 165,144 of record CAXTAO010000002.1, read on the forward strand.
CAGCTACACCGGGGGCGTCGCCGGCGTGGCTTCGAACCTGGTGGGCACGGCGCTTCCAGGGGCGGCGACGACGGCCATCACCGCCTCGTCCAAGTTTACCATCTCCGTCGACGGCGGCACGGCGATCCCCGTCACCCTCTCCGCCACGGGCGGCTCGGCGGGGAACGGCAAGTACAGCGCGCAGGACCTCGCCAACGCGATCAACAGCACGACGGGGCTGACGGGCGTGGCGCAGGTCGACTCGACCGGCTTCCTGCACCTGACCTCGCCCACCACGACCAGCGCCACGGCCATCGCGATCGCGCCGGACGGCACGACCCCCGGCAACTTCACCAGCGCGGCGGTGCTGCAAACGGCGCTGGGCTTTGCTTCCTCGGCCGGCACGGCGCAGACGGCGGCGACGCCCTACACCGAGACGGGGGGAGGCGGCATCATCGCCCTCTCCGGATCGGAGAGCTTCACCTCCACCACCAACTACGCCGACCTGATCTCCAAGCTGAAGACCACCATCTCCAATGTCTCGTCGGCGCTGGGCCTCCTCGGCGCGGCCAACAACGCCATGACCAACCACCTGAGCTTCGTCTCGAAGCTGCAGGACAGCCTGACCACCGGCATCGGCAACCTGGTCGACGCCGACGTCGCCAAGGAAAGCGCCAACCTGACCGCCCTGCAGACGAAGCAGCAGCTGGGCGTGCAGGCGCTCTCGATTGCGAACTCCTCGCCCCAGACGATCCTGGCGCTGTTCAAGGGCTGATCGTCGCGCTTCGGCGCAGGACGGCCGCGCCCGATTCGGGCATAGGCTGGCGGCATGATCGACCTGCGCGAGATCGGGCCGGACGACGCCGAGCGGCTCTACCACTGGCGGCGCGAGCCGGAGGTGGACCGCTGGATGTACTCCGGCCCGCCCCAGCGCATGGAGGACCACCTCCGCTGGTTCGAGGGCTTCCTGGCCGACCCCGACCGCTTCGGCTGGATCGTGCTGCGCAACGGCGGCGAATGCGGCTTCATGGGGCTGACCGGCCTCACCGGCGGGCAGAAGCGCGCCCAATGGGGCTGGTACATCGGCGAGGCGGAGGCGCGGGGCCGCGGCGCCGGCCGAGCCGCCCAGGCCCTGGGGCTCGACCTCGCCTTCGACCGCTTCGGCCTGCAGAAGGTCTGGTCCGAGGTCCTGGCCGACAACGACACCGCGCTGAAGAGCCAGCAGGCCGCGGGTTTCCGCCGCGAGGGCTACCTCCGCCGACACATGCTCAAGTTCGGCGTCTATCGCGACGTGGTGCTGCTCGCCGTCCTCAAGGAGGAGTGGGGCGCACGCCGCCAAGCGCTGCGCCGCGAACTGGCGAGCTCGGGGCTGATCGCCGCCTGAGCACTCCTTGCGTGTTAACGCGCGGGAAGGCGGCGATCGGCCATGCTGCATGGGACCGCAAACGCTGGGGCTTTTCGCGTGACCATCGGCATCGACACTTCGGTGCTCACCAGCTGGTACGCGGCGCGCTACGGCGTGGGTACGACCGCCACCGCGTCCACGACCGCCGCCGCCCAGCGCGCCCCCACGCCGCCTTGGGGTCAGGCGACCGAGACCGCGACCGTCAGCGCGCTCACCCAATCGGTGCTGAACGGCGGGGCCTTCATCACGCCGGGCGCGGCCAAGCTCGACGCGCCCGCCACCGCCGCCTCGTCGAGCGACTATCGGAACCTGTTCGCCCTGTATCAGGGCCTCTCGGCGCTGAACGGGCTGGCTCAGCAGGCGCAAAGCCCCAACCTCCCGGCCTCACAAGCGGCGCAGCTGCAGAGCCGCTTCGCCGCCGGCCTGAAGGAGGTTCAGGGCTTTCTGTCCGGCAAGCCTTTCACCTCGCTCAGCTTCGCCGACGGCGCCTCGGGGGCGACGTCCACGGCCAAGACCGGGCTCGAGCTCGCCTCGTCCACCTACACGGGGCGCACGGCGGCGACGGGCGCGTCGTCCACGCCGCTTTCCGGTCTCGACCCGGACGCGAAGTTCAGCGCGACCGTCACCCGCACCGCGATCGGCGGGACCAGCACGCCCGTGCAGGTGAACTTCGATCTCTCCGAGATGGGCGACACGCCGCGCTCGCTGAGCGCGGTGGTCAGCTACATGAACGGCAAGTTCGCCGCGGCGGGCGTGGTCACGCGCGTGTCCGTGCAGCGCACGGCCGGAGCGGCGAACACGACGACGGTCAACGGCCAGACCGTCAGCCTCGGCGGGAGCGCGCCCGATAAGTTCGCCATCACCGTCAACGGGTCGTCGGCCGAGAGCCTGAGCTTCTCCGCGCCCCACGCACGCCCGGCCGTCTATCTCGCTCAGACGGCGGGCACGACCACGGGGGACGCCCCCACCGCCGTGCAGCAGCTCCTGAAGTTCGACCCTGCGGCGGGAACGGCGGACGGCGCAGACCGCACCTTCGGCCAGACGCTGCCGGCGGGCCTCGGCGCGGTGCGCGCGACGGCCACCGGGCCGGACGGCTCGGTCTATCTCCTGGCCGACGTCACCGGTCCCACCCCCGACGGCCAGGCGATCAAGGGCTCGGGCGACGTGGCCCTCGTGCGCTACGACGGCGCGGGCCAGCTCGACTATGTCCAGACGCTGGGCGCGGCGAACAGCGCCTCCGGTCTGGCGCTCGCGGTATCGGCCGATGGGAAGGAGGTCGCGGTCGCGGGCGCGGCGGTGGGCGACCTCGACCGCGGCGACGCGCCGGACGCCACGCAGGCGGCGAGCTTCGTCCAGGTGTTCGGCTCGAACGGCGACGCGCTGTGGAGCACGCGCGGGCCGGTCGGGCAGCAGCCCCAGGCGGTCGCCTTCGCCGCGGACGGGTCGGTCGTCGTCAGCGGCGCGACCCACACCGACCTCGGCCTGCCCGGCGCGCAGGGAGCCTTCCTGCAGAGCTACGCCGCCACCGACCACACCGCGTTCGACGGGACCGACCTGGGCTACAAGGTCACCACCACCTCCGCCGCCGACCCCGGCGCCCGCGGGGAGGCGCCGTCAGGGCTCGCCACCCTCCCCGACGGTCGGATCGCCACCGCCTCGGTCGAGAACGGCCACGCCGTGCTGCGCGTCTACGCCGGCCCGCTGACCACGGGCGCTCAGCCGCAGGCGGTGCGGGACCTGGGCGACCTCGGCGGCGGATCGATCGCGGGTCTGGCCGTGGGCGCCGATGGGTCGCTCGTGGTCGCGGGGACGAGCGGCTCGGGCGCGCTCGACGCGGGAACGGCCACCACGAGCTACAGCGGCGGCCGCGAGGCCTTCGTGGCGAAGGTCTCGGCCGATCTCCAGCCGTCGGCGGCCGACACGCTGAGCTATGTCGACCTGGGCGGGTCGGCCACGGTGTCGAGCCTGGCGGTCTCGGGCGGCCAGGTGGTGCTCGCGGCGCAGGTGGCGGGCGCGCCGGTCGCCTCGGGCGACGACCCCTCCCACGCCACCGTGCTGGCCGCGGTCGACCCATCGACCGGAGAGGTCGCCTGGTCCGACCGTGCCTCCGCCATCGACGGCCAGGGCGCGCCGACGAGCGTGGCGGTCGCCGCCCAGGGCTCTTCGGCGCTCGATGCGCTGGGCCTGCCCTCCGGCGCGATCAATGCGGCGCCCTCCACGCTCGTGACGACGGGCACATCGGCCCGGGCGGGCGACAGCCTCACCGTGCAGGTGGGGGCGGGCGCGACGACGACCGTGACGCTGGAGGCGGCAGACACGCTCGCCAGCCTCGCCCAGAAGATCAACCGCGCGGCGGGCTACAATCTCACCGCGTCGGTCTCCAAGAGCAGCGGAGAGAACGCCCTGACGCTGGCCGCAGGCGCCACGCCCGTGACCCTCGCCGCCGGGCCTCAGGGGTCCGACCTTCTGAAGGCGCTGGGGCTCTCGTCCGGGATCGTGCAGACCGCCTCGACCGCGCGCAACACCAAGAACTCGGTCCAGGCGCTGCCCTATGCGCTGAACATCGGGACCGCGCTCAGCCTCGCCAGCACGACCACCGCCAAGTCCGCGCAGGGCGCATTGCAGGCGGCGATGGCCACGGTGCAGCGCGCCTACACCGCGCTGATCACTCCGCCCGCCTCGACCACCTCGACCGCGAGCACCGCATCGACGGCGGCGTCGGCCTACACGCAGGGGCGCATCGCCGACTATCAGCTCGCCCTGGCGCGCCTGACCGGCTCGAGCTGAGCGGGCCGCCTTCTCCGCCGCGCGCGGCTCTGCTAGCGGTGGCGCTCGATGGCCGACGTCCCGTCCCGAACCTTCGCCGAGCGGCTGCGCGAGCCCCGCGTGCTGTGGGCGCTCGCGGGCGGGGCGCTGCTCCTCGTGGTCGTTCTCTTGGGCGCGCTCGCGCTGTCGCGGCGGGGTGGCGCCGCGGTGCCCGCGAGCGCGTCGTCGGGCGAACTGCAGATCGAGGCGGGACGCGCGACCTCGACGGGTGCGACGGCTTCGCTGCGCTGCTTCGTCGGCGGCCAGATGGTGGGCGAAATGGCGCTCGGCGACTGCGCCGCGCGCAACGGCGTCTCCTCCCAGGCGCTGGACGTGGGGCTGCCGCCGCCCGCGGCTCCCGCCTCCGCGGAGCCGACGCCCTCCGTCGAGCCCTCGCCGCAGGTCTCCGACCTCCAGCGCAGCGCCCAGGCGCCCGTCCAGCCCGCCCAGCCGCCCGTGGTCACGGCCGACGCGGGTTCAGGCGACGAGGAGTCGCGGGGCCAGTGCCTCAGCTACGCCGGGGGCGGCTGGCGCGCGGCGCGCGGTGGGGCGGGCTCGCTCAAGGGATGCGTGCACGCCCTCTACGACGGCCGTTGCGTGCGCGCGGGAGAGGCGCTGTATGGGCGCTACGGCGCGCTGACGCTCCGGCTCGTTCCGGGCCGCGTGGAGATCGCCAGCGACAACAGGAGCTTCCGCCAGCTGGTCGGCCAGACCACCGAGTGCAGCATCGACGACTGAGGCGCCCGGCGCTGGAGCCCTCCGCGGCGCTCGTGGTAGGAGGGCCGCGATGACCGCCCTCCGCCGCCTCGCCCTCCTTGCGTTCGCGCCGGCGCTCCTCGTCCCCGCGGCCTGCACGAGCGGCGGTCCGAACCCCCCGACCGAGACGGGCGTCTGCTACTCCGTGGCGCAGCCCAAGAAGGGCGAGTACAAGTTCAACGTCGTCTCCCGCAACGTGACCGACCTCGAGCACTGCGGCGCCAACCTTGAGGCGATGCGGATCAAGTTCCTGTCGATGGGCGGCAATCGGTCGACGATGACGGGCGTCTACCAGGGCCACTACATCTTCATCAACCACGCGGGGCTGTTCTCCTCCACCGAGCTGGACGGCCCGCAATACCCGCTGCTGGTCCGCACGGGGGACGGACGACTGGCCCGCCCGGGTGCGGTGGCCGAGCCGCAGTAGCGGCATTGACTCCTCCCCCAGGGGCGGAGAACGTTAACGGAACATCGCAAGCGTCTATATTCTTAATGGGGGGCTCATGGCCGGCAGCGTCAACAAGGTCATCCTGGTCGGAAACCTGGGCAAGGATCCCGAGATCCGCACCCTGGGCTCGGGCGACAAGGTCGCCAACCTCAGGCTCGCCACCACCGAGACATGGCGGGACAAGGCCTCGGGCGAGCGCAAGGAGAAGACCGAGTGGCACTCGGTCGTAATCTTCAACGATAACATCGTCGGCGTGGTCGAGCGTTACCTGAAGAAGGGCTCGTCGGTCTACGTCGAGGGCGCGCTGCAGACGCGCAAGTGGCAGGACAAGGAAGGACAGGAGCGCTACTCGACCGAGGTGGTGATCCAGCGCTTCGGCGGGCAGCTCACCATGCTGGGGGGCCGCGGCGACGGCGCTGGGGCGGGGTCCGACGACGAGATGGGCGGCGGCTACGGCGGCGGCGGCGGGGGCGGCGGGCGCGGGGACTACGGCGGCGGCGGCGGTGGTCGCGGGGGCGGCTCGGGTGGCGGCGACTATGGTCGTGGCGGCGGTCGCTCGGGCGGAGGTTCGTCGCCCAAGGAGAGCTTCCCCGCCGACCTCGACGACGAGATCCCGTTCTAGGCGGAGCGTCAGCCGCCGATGGGGCCCAGCCCCGCGGCGGCGTAGATCGCGTCGATCGCGCGCATCTGGTCCACCGCGTCGCGTCCGCCGGTGAGGGGTGTGGCGCGCCCGGCGCAGACCTCGATCAGGTGGTCGAGCTGCCAGCTGTAGGTCGGGCGGGGGTCGCGGGCGATCTCGCGCGGCGGCTCGCCGTCGAGCGCCACGGTCAGCCGGCCGAAGGCGTGAGGCGAGACGTAGTTGTCGAACTCCACGCGCCCGCGCTCGCCTTCCAGCACGAGCACCGAGCGGCGTGGCCGGCGCATGTCGCAGCGCAGCTCGGCCTCCACTTCGCCGAAGCGCAGGCGCGCGGAGGTGGCGGCGTCGACGCCGCTTTCCACGTCGCAGCGCGCCTCCACGACCTCCGGCTGGGCGGCGAGGAGGGTGCGGAGCGCGTGAAGGGCGTAGCAGCCGAGGTCCATCAACGCGCCGCCGCCCAGCGGCCGGATCCAGCGCAGCTCGCCCGGGCCGCGGCCGATCTCGGCGTCGAAATCGGCCGAGGCGCGCAGGATGCGGCCGAGCCGCCCCTCGCGCACCAGCCGCTCGACCTCCAGGAAGGCCGGATGGAAGCGGTGGTGGAAGGCCTCCAGCGCCGGGCGCCCCGCCGCCTCGGCTGCGTCGACCATGGCCTGGGCGTGCTCGGCGTTGAGCGCCCACGGCTTCTCGACGAGCTGCGCCTTGCCGGCGACGGCGGCCGCCCTCGACCACTCGAGGTGCTCGCCCGGGGGCAGGGCGTTGTAGACGGCGTCCACGTCGGGGCGCGCGAGAAGGGCGGCGTAGCCCTCCACCGCGTGAGGGATCGCGTGCTCGTCGGCGTAGGCTCGCGCCTTGGCGCCGTCGCGGGCGGCGACGGCGACGATCTCCGCGCGCAGGTCGGCGCGCGCGGGCTCGATGATCGCGCGCGGCGCGATGCGCGAGGCGCCGAGGAGTCCGATGCGGAGCGGCGCGCTCATCGGCAGCCGCACTCCGGCCCGCACGCGTCGGCCGCCGGGCGGGTGGCGCGCGGCGGCGCGCGCCCGTCCAGCTCCTGCGCCTGAAGCGCCTCCACCCCGCCGGCGGCCAGCGGGGAGGCCGCCTCCGCGCGGGCGCGGGATCCGCGGGGCGCGAGCCCGGCCAGCCGCCGTCGCAGGCCGGAGGGTGCGAAGCTCCACACGAGCCAGGCGGCGGCGGCCAGCACCACCGCATCCACGACCAATTGCTGGATCATGCGTGCAGCGCCCAACTCGCCAGGTGGAACACGAGGAACGACGCCCCGTAGGCCATGGCGCTCATGTAGGCCACCATCACCAGCGGCCAGACCCAGCTGTCGGTCTCGCGGCGCACGACGCTGAGGGTCGAGGCGCACTGGGGCGCGAACACGAACCAGGCCAGGAGCGAGAGCGCGGTCGGCGTCGACCAGTGGTGCTGCAGCGCCGCGCCCAGCGCGCCCGAGCTCTCGCCCCCGGCGGAGACGGCGTAGATCGTGCCGAGCGTGGCCACCACAACCTCGCGCGCGGCGAAGGCGGGGATCAGCGCCAAGGCGATCGCCCAGTCGAAGCCGATGGGCTGGAACACCGGCGCCAGCGCGTGGCCGATGATCCCCGCGAAGGAATAGTCGATCGCGGGCCCCGTCGCGCCGGGCGGGGCGGAGGGCGTGGTGGAGAGCCACCAGATCACCACCATGATCGCCAGTATGGTCGTGCCCGCCCGCGTCAGGAACGAGCGCGCACGCGTGTAGACGCCCTGCACCACATTGCCGACCGAGGGGCGCTTGTAGCTCGGCAGCTCCATCAGGAAGGGCTCGCTCACCCCGCGCCAGACGAAGCGCCGCGTCACCGCCGCCACGAGAAGGCCGGAGAGAATGCCTGTCGCGTACAGGCCGAACATGACGAGGCCGCGCAGGTCGACCACGCCCGCGAAGGTGCGGTGCGGCACGAAGGCCGAGATGATCAGCGTGTAGACGGGGATACGCGCCGAGCAGGTCATCAGCGGCGCGATGAGGATGGTGGTCAGCCGGTCGCGGCGGTTGTCGATCACCCGCGTCGACATGATGCCGGGGATCGCACACGCGAACGACGACAGGAGCGGGATGAACGCCCGCCCGTGCAGGCCCGCCCCGCCCATCAGCCGGTCCATCAGGAACGCCGCCCGGCCCATGTAGCCGGAGTCCTCCAGGAGGATGATGAACAGGAACAGGATCACGATCTGCGGCAGGAAGACGAGCACGCTGCCCACCCCCGCGATCACCCCGTCCGCCAGGAGGTCGCGCAACGGCCCCTCCGGCAGCGTCGCCTTCACCCAGGCGCCGATGCCGTCGAACAGATGGGTCAGCGCGTCCATCACCGGCTGGGCCCCGGCGAACACCGCCTGGAACATGAAGAAAAGTATCGTCAGGAGGATGATGAGCCCCCACGCGGGGTGCAGCAGCACGCCGTCCAACCGCCCCGTCCAGGTGTCGGGCAGGCGCGGCGGCGTCACGCAGGCCTTGAGGATGCGCTCGGCCTCGCGGTGCGAGGCGCGGATCGCGCCCGCGTCGGGCGCGCGCCAGGCCTGGGCGTCGCGCGCGACGTTGGCTTGGCCTTCAACGGCCTCAAGGAGCCGGTCGAGGCCGCGCCGGCGCGTGGCGACGGTGGGGACGACGGGGCACCCCAGCTCGGCCGACAGGCGCTGGAGGTCGATGCCGAAGCCCTGACGCTCGGCGATGTCGATCATGTTTAGCGCCAAGACGAGCGGCCGGCCCACCTCGCGCAGCTCGAGCGCGAGCCGCAGCACGAGGCGCAGGTTGGTGGCGTCGGCCACGCAGACCAGCACGTCGGGGAGCGCCTCGCCGTCCAGCCGGCCCAGCACCACGTCGCGCGTCACCTCCTCGTCGGGGGAGCGCGCGCGTAGGGAGTAGGTCCCCGGCAGGTCCAGCAGCTGGAGCCGGCCGCCGGAGGGGAGGGCGACCGCGCCCTCCTTCCGCTCCACGGTCACGCCCGGATAATTGGCGACCTTCTGGCGCGCGCCCGTGAGCGCGTTGAAGAGGGCGGTCTTGCCGGAGTTGGGGTTGCCGACCAGCGCCGCGCGCAGAGGGCGCGTGCGGGCCGCGGGCGGCGCAGGCGCTTCGGTCAGCGTGGCGGCGCTCATCGGCCGCGCCCGGACCTCAGCCGTGGAGCTGGACGAGGATGTCGGCGGCCTCGCGCCGGCGCAGCGCCACGCGCGTGTCGTCGACGCGCACCGCCAGCGGGTCGCGGCCGAACAGCCCCTCGTGCAGCACGCGGATCTCGGCGCCCTCCACGAAGCCGATCTCGAGGAGCCGCCGCTCCAGCTCGTCCTGGTGCACGCCGTGGCCGTCGAGGGGGCCGTGCAGATGCGGCGCGTGAACGCCCACGCCGACGCCCACCACCACGCCCCGGTCGCCCCGGCGCGCCTGCGCCAGCGGGATCACGCGCGCAGCGGCCGCGACCGCGCCCAGGGCGGGCGGAGGCGCGGCGGGGGCGTCGGTGTCGAACATGAGAAGCGATATCAGCCCGCACGCGCCGTATTGCAAGCGGTTCTCAGGCTTCGGCGATCAGGCCAGGCGCGGCCGCCGGCCGGCGTGGGCATGACCCCGAATTAACTCGTCCTCCCCAAGCGCGACGGCCAAGCTCTTTGCCACCCTGCCGGAGCCCGTCCCTTGCGTATCGCCTGCACAGTCGCCGCCCTGGCCGCCGCCGCCGTGGGCACGGTCGCGGCGGCCCAGAGCTACCGGCCCGACTTCCGTCCGTCCGAGCTCAAGGGACCCCGCAGCGGGCCCCCTAACGTCGCGATGGTGTTAGGTACGCCGCACCTGTCGCAACTGCCGCCGGCTTTCACACCCGATCAGGCCGGGCCGTTGGTGGACGCACTGGCCCGCTTCCGGCCGCAGATGATCGGGGTCGAGGACCGCTCCGGCGTGCAGTGCGAGAGCCTGCGCCGCTTTCCCAGCCGGTACGCCGACACGGTGACGACCTACTGCCCCGACCTTACGGCGGCCCGCGCCGCGACCGGGCTCGACGTGCCCGCCGCCACGGCCGAGGCCGACCGGCTGCTCGCCGCCTGGCCCGCCACCCCTTCGCCGGCCCAGCGCCGCCGCCTGACCGCGGTGTTCATGGCCGGAGGGGAGGAGCCCTCGGCCGAGGTTCAGTGGCTGCGTCTGGCGCCCGCCGAGCGTCACGCCGGAGACGGGCTGGACGCCGCGCTGGTCGTCCGGCTGGAGTCGCTGCGCGCTTCCCGCAACGAGACCTATGCGGTCGCCGCCCCGCTCGCCGCGCGCCAGGGGCTGGAGCGGCTGTACGCCATCGACGACCAGAGCGCCTGGACGCCCGATCCGACCGACCCCGCCGAGCTCAAGGCGCAGGGCGCGGCCATCCAGAAGGCCTGGGACAACGCGGCCACCGCCCAGCGCAGGCGCATGGACGACGCACTGAACTCGCGCCTCGGCCGGCCCGGCGCCCTTCTCGACTACTATCGGGCGCTGAACGCGCCCGGCCAGGCGGCGCTCGTGTTCCGCAGCGACTTCGGCGCCGCGCTGGAGGAGTTCTCGCCGCAGCGGTTCGGCCGCGGCTACCTGGCCTATTGGGAGGCGCGCAACCTGCGCATGGCCGCCAACATCCGGCTTGCGCTGGGCGAGCATCCAGGCTCGCGCATGCTCGTCATCGTGGGGGCCTCGCACAAGGGCTACCTGGAAGCCTACCTGGACGAGATGCACGACGTGCGGCTGGTCGACGCCGAGGCCCTGCTGCACTAGCCGAGCCACCCGGCTTTTTGCCCCGCAGGGGCGCGGATGCTAGACGGGGGACGCCCCTCGCGCGCGCCGATTCCGCGCCCGCCGCGCCCCTTTTCCTTCCGGACACGCCTTGGCCGACGACCTTCCCCAGCCGCCCTCCACCCCCGGCGGCGTGACGCCCATCGCCATCGAGGACGAGCTCAAGCGCTCCTACCTCGACTACGCCATGAGCGTGATCGTGAGCCGCGCCCTGCCGGACGTGCGCGACGGGCTGAAGCCCGTGCACCGCCGCATCCTGTTCTCCATGCACGAGAACAACCAGACGCCGGACCGCGCCTACAACAAGTCCGCCCGCATCACCGGCGACACCATGGGCAAGTACCACCCGCACGGGAACCTGGCGATCTACGACGCCCTGGTGCGCATGGCCCAGCCGTTCTCCCTGCGGCTGCCCCTGATCGACGGCCAGGGCAACTTCGGCTCGATGGACGGCGATCCGCCCGCCGCCGAGCGCTACACCGAGGTGCGGCTGGCGCGCGCTGCCCTGCCGCTCCTGTCCGATCTCGACAAGGATACGGTCGACTTCCAGCCCAACTACGACGGGCGCGAGCAGGAGCCGACCGTGCTCCCCGCCCGCTACCCCAACCTCCTGGCCAACGGGGCCGGCGGGATCGCGGTGGGCATGGCCACCAACATCCCGCCCCACAACCTGGGCGAGGTGATCGACGCCTGCCTCCTCCTGATCGACGACCCGGCGGCCACCACCGAGCAGCTGCTGGAGATCGTGCCGGGGCCCGATTTCCCGACCGGCGGCGAGATCATCGGCCGTTCGGGCGCGCGCCAGGCGCTGATGACGGGTCGCGGTTCGGTGATCATGCGCGGCAGGACCGAGGTGGAGGAGATCCGCCGCGACCGCGAGGCCATCATCGTCACCGAGGTGCCCTACCAGGTGAACAAGGCCACCATGGTCGAGCGCATCGCCGAACTCGTGCGCGAGAAGAAGATCGAGGGAGTCTCCGACCTGCGCGACGAGAGCTCGCGCGAGGGCATCCGCGTGGTGATCGAGCTCAAGCGCGACGCCTCCGCCGAGGTCGTGCTGAACCAGCTGCACCGCTACACGCCGCTGCAGACCTCCTTCGGTGTGAACGCGCTGGCGCTGAACCGCGGCCGGCCCGAGCAGATGTCGCTGCGGCAGATGCTCGACGCCTTTTTGGCGTTCCGCGAGGAGGTGGTGGTCCGCCGCACCAAGTTCGAGCTCAACAAGGCGCGCAACCGCTCCCACGTGCTGGTGGGTCTGGCGATCGCGGTCGCCAACATCGACGAGTTCATCCGCATCATCCGCGCCTCGGCCAACCCGACGGAGGCGCGCGAGCGCCTCCTGGCGGTGGACTGGCCCGCGGGCGACATGCTGCCGCTGATCGCGCTCATCCAGGATCCGCGCACGGTGGTGCGCGAGGGCGGCATCGTGCGTCTGTCCGACGAGCAGGCCCGCGCCATACTGGCGCTGACGCTGTCGCGCCTGACCGGCCTCGGCCGCGAGGAGATCACGGGCGAGGCGACCGAACTCGCGGGCGCGGTCCGTGGCTATCTCGAGATCCTGGGCTCGCGCGAGCGCGTGATGGCCATCGTGCGCGAGGAGCTCGTCGAGGTGCGCGGCCAGTTCGCCACCCCGCGCCGCACCACGATCGTGGAGGGCGACGCCGACGTCGAGGATGAGGACCTGATCCCGCGCGAGGACATGGTCGTCACCGTCACCCACGGCGGCTACGTCAAGCGCACGCCGCTCTCGGCCTACCGCACCCAGCACCGGGGCGGGAAGGGTCGTTCGGGCATGAACATGAAGGACGAGGACGCGATCGTTCGCGTGTTCTCCGCCTCGACCCACGCGCCCGTCTTGTTCTTCTCCAGCGAGGGCAAGGTCTACAAGCTGAAGGTCTGGAAGCTGCCCAACGCCCAGGCCAACGCGCGCGGCCGCTCGTTCAACAACCTCCTGCCGCTGGGGAACGGCGAGCGGATCACCACCATCCTGCCCCTGCCCGAAGACGAGGCGCAGTGGGCGACGCTGGACGTGATGTTCGCCACCACCACCGGCGGCGTGCGGCGCAACAAGCTCAGCGACTTCACCAACGTGAACCGCGCCGGCAAGATCGCCATGAAGCTGGACGAGGGCCAGCACCTCGTGGGTGTCGCCATCTGCAACGCGGGGCAGGACGTCTTCCTGACCACCGCCGGCCGGCGCTCGATCCGCTTCGCGGTGGAGGAGGTGCGGGTGTTCGCCGGGCGCGACTCCAACGGCGTGCGCGGCGTCCGCCTCCAGGAGGATGACGAGGTCATCTCCATGACCATCCTACGCCATGTGGACGTGACCGGCCCCGAGCGCGCCGCCTACCTGCGCTACGCCGCCGAGCAGCGCCGCGCCCGGGGCGAGGAGGCTGACGCCGAGGGGCTGGAGGCCGAGGCGGCCGAGCTGGAGGCCGAGGAGGAGGTCGACGCCGCCGCCGAGCGCGCCGTGCCGCTCGAGCGGTTGCAGGAATTGGCCGCCGCCGACCAGCTGATCCTGACCGTCAACGCCCGGGGCCTGGGCAAGCGCACCTCGGCCTACGACTACCGCACCACCGGCCGAGGCGGGCAGGGCCTGAACGTCTGGTCGAACCGCTCGACCGACCGCCTGGCGGCGAGCTTCCCCGTCGAGGACGGCGACGAGCTCCTCCTCGTCACCGACGCCGGCCAGCTGATCCGCACCTCGGTCGACGCGGTCTCCATCCGCTCGCGCGGGTCCGGCGGGGTGCACGTCTTGCGCACGGCGGGCGAGGAGCGGGTGGTCTCGGTTGAGCGGCTGGAGGCCGAGGCTCCCGGCGCGGCGGCGGACGAAGGCTGATCCCGCCCGCTTGCGGCAACCTCTCGGCAATCGCTAGCGTGTAAGGCGGCGCGGTGGCCGGGACGGGGACAAGGGCGATGGAGCGGGTGGGCCTCTACCCGGGCACGTTCGATCCGCTCACCAACGGCCACCTCGACATCATCGGGCGCGCGGTGAAGCTCGTGGACCGGCTGGTGATCGGCGTGGCCGAGAACACCGGCAAAGGACCGCTCTTCTCGACCGAGGAGCGTGTGCGGCTCGTGCTGGACGAATGCCAGGGCCTGGGTGGCGCGGGCGCGGCGGTGATCGAGGCGCGGCCCTTCTCCTCGCTCCTGATGCACTTCGCCGAGGAGGTCGGCGCCCAGGTGATCGTGCGCGGGCTGCGGGCGGTGGCCGACTTCGAGTACGAGTTCCAGATGACCGCCATGAACCAGCAACTCAACCGGGAGATCGAGACGGTGTTCCTGATGGCCGACCCTCGCCACCAGGCGGTCGCCTCGCGGCTGGTGAAGGAGATCGCCAAGCTCGGCGGCGACGTATCGGGCTTCGTCACACCCCGGGTGCGCGAGGCGCTGGGCGCCAAGGTGGGCGCGCGATGACCGTCGCGGTCCCGCCGCCCGCGACCAGCGCGCCCGCCGCCGCCTGGCGCGCCGTCGATCCCGATCTCGTGCTCGTGATCGAGACCAACCGCGGTCGCATCGTGGTGCTGATGGAGCCCCGCGCCGCGCCCGCCCACGTGGCGCGCATCCAGCGCCTCGCCCACGAGCGCTTCTACGACGGCCAGACCTTCTTCCGCGTGATCGGCCCCTTCATGGACCAAACGGGCGACCCCGAGAACAAGGGCGACGAGGGCGGCTCGCGCTATGGGCCGCTCAAGGCCGAGTTCACCTTCAAGCGCCCGACCGAGGGTGGGCGCGCCCTCATGTTCACCGCCGTGCGCCGCCCCGAGGGCGGGGTGGACGGGCTCGTGGGCGCCTTGCCCGTGCACAGCCAGTCCGACGCGCTGGGCGCCCTCCACCCCGACCGTACGGTCACCGCCTGGGGAGCCTACTGCCCGGGCGTCGCCGGCATGGCGCGCGACGAGGGCCCCGACACCGCCGACAGCCAGTTCTTCCTGATGCGCGAGGCCTATCCGTCGCTGGAGGGCCGCTACACCGCCTGGGGCCGGGTGGTGCAGGGGCTGGATGTGGTGCGCGCCATCAAGACGGGCGAGCCCGTGCCCCAGCCGCAGGACCGCATGATCTCCGTGCGCCTCCTGTCCGACCTGCCCGAGGCCGGGCGGCCCAGGGTGGAGGCGCTCGACCCCGGCGCCCCCGCCTTCGCCGCCGCGGTGACGCGCGCGCGCGCGGCTCGTGGGGCCGACTTTTCGGTCTGCGACATGCCCACGCCCGCCCGCGTCCGCCCGTGACGGCCGCCCCGGCGGACGGCTCGGTCATCACCACCGTGGAAGCGGGGCTCCGCAGCGACGGCGCGGCGGAGCGCGGCCTGCGGCGGCGCCTCCTGGCGGCGCTGATCGTGGGCGTGCTGTCGATGGCGGCGATGATCGGCGTCTCCATCGTGTTCTTCCTGCAGAACCTGGAGCACGGCCGCTGGGTTGACCACACCTACGCCGCCCAGGCCAAGATCAGCGACCTCGCCACCGACATAGAGCGGGTGGAGACGGCGCGGCGGGGAGCGCTCCTAAACCCGTCGGATGGTTCGTACCGCAAGACGTATGACGCGACCGTCGGCCAGGTGCTCCCGGAACTCGAAGACCTGGCGCACTTCACCCGCGACAACCCGCGCCAGCGGGTGAACATCGAGGCGCTGCGCCCGCTCATCGCCGCCAAGCGCGTCCAGCTCGTGAGCACCATGCAGCTGATCGCGCAGGGCCGGGCGCCCGAAGCGCGCGCGCTGTTCCTCCATCAGGCGCAGCTGCGGCTCACCCAGCAGATGCGACAGCGCCTGGCGGCGATGGACGCGGAGGAGGGGCGCCTCCTCAAGGTGCGCAGCGCGCGCGAGCGCGCGACCACCTCCGCCCTCCTGGCGCTGACGCTGAGCTCGCTCGCGCTCCTGGCGGTGGTGGTGGCCTTCGCAGGCCTCCTGATGTGGCGCTATGCGGCCGACCTCAGCCGCTCACAGGCGGCGCTGCGCCGGCTGAACGAGGGACTCGAGGGGGCCGTGCGCGACCGCACCGCCGAGCTCACCCGCGCCAACGCCGAGATCCAGCGCTTCGCCTATATCGTCAGCCACGACCTGCGCTCGCCGCTCGTCAACGTGATGGGCTTCACCAGCGAGCTGGAGACCACGATGGACGTGCTGCGCGGCCAGATCGCGCGCACCGACGAGATGGCCCCGGGGGTGCTCAGGCCCGAGACGCGCACCGCGGTGTTCGAAGACATGCCGGAGGCGATCGGCTTCATCCGTTCCTCCACCCGCAAGATGGACCGGCTGATCAACGCCATACTGGCGCTCTCGCGCCAGGGCCGTCGCACGCTGAACCCCGAGCCGCTCGACATGGACGCGCTCGCGCAGGGCGTGGCGGACAGCCTGCGCCAGCTGGCCGACGACCGGGGCGCGACCGTGACGGTCGAGGCGCCCCTGCCCGACCTCGTCCACGACCGGCTGGCGGTCGAGCAGGTGCTGTCGAACGTGATGGAGAACGCGGTCAAGTACGCCAGCACCGAGCGGCCCGGCCGGGTGGTGGTGCGCGGCCGGGCGGAGGGTGGGCGCGCAGTGCTGGAGGTGTCCGACAATGGGCGCGGCGTCGATCCCAAGGACCACGAGCGCATCTTCGACCTGTTCCGCCGCGCCGGCCAGCAGGACCAGCCCGGCGAGGGCATAGGGCTCGCGCACGTCCGCGCACTGGTCTACAGGCTGGGCGGCGCGATCTCGATCGACTCCGAACTCGGCCGGGGCGCGACCTTCCGCATCGACCTGCCGCGCCGCCTCGGCCGCGAGGACAGCTAGAGACGCATGACCGACCAGCACACGCCCGTCTCCATCGTCATGATCGAGGACGACGAGGGCCATGCGCGCCTGATCGAGCGCAACATCCGCCGCGCGGGCATCCACAACGGCATCCGCCACTTCGTCGACGGCGGCACCGCGATCGACTACCTCTTCAACGACAAGAACGGCCCCGCTCTGAACGGCCCCGCGCTCGTGCTCCTCGACCTGAACCTGCCCGACATGAGCGGGATCGACATACTCGCGCGCATCAAGGGCGAGCCGAAGCTCAAGCGCACGCCCGTCGTCGTGCTCACGACCACCGACGACAAGGTCGAAATCCAGCGCTGCTACGACCTCGGCTGCAACGTCTACATCACCAAGCCGGTGAACTACGAGAGCTTCGCCGACGCCATCCGTCAGCTCGGCCTGTTCCTATCGGTGATCCAGGTGCCCGAGGCCGGCGCGTGACGGTGGGCGAGGCCGCGCCGCGCCTGCTCTACATCGACGACGACGAGACGCTGGGCCGCCTCGTAACGCGCCAGCTCGGCCGGCGCGGCTTCGCCGTGACGAGCGCGGCGAGCGGGCCCGCCGGCGCGGCCCTCGCGGCGAGCGAGCGCTTCGACCTGATCGCCATCGATCACTACATGCCGGGGCAGGACGGGCTGACCACGCTGGAGCAGCTGCGCGCCCTGCCCGATCCGCCGCCGGTGGTCTACGTCACGGGTTCGGACGAGAGCCGCATCGCGGTGGCCGCCCTCAAGGCGGGCGCCGCCGACTACGTCGTCAAGACGGGGTCGGACGACTTCATGGACCTCCTGGCCAGCGCGCTGCATCAGGCGATGGAGCAGGTTCGCCTGCGCCGCGCGCGCGATGCGGCCGAGAAGGCGCTGGTCGAGGCGAACAGCCGGCTGGAGAGCATCGTCCTGCGCCAGGAGGCGCTGCTGCGCGAGGTCAACCACCGCGTCGCCAACAGCCTCCAGCTCGTCGCCTCGCTCGTGCACATGCAGGCGCAGGCCGCGCAGGGGGCGGACGCCCGCGCCGCCCTGCAGGACACCCAAGCGCGCATCGGCGCCATCATGCAGGTTCACCGGCGGCTCTACACCTCCGACGACGTCCAGAGCGTCGACATGCAGGAGTACCTGGCCGGCCTCAGCGCCGAGCTGCGCCAGTCCCTGCCGGACGCGGGCGGCCTGCGCCCGATCCACGTGGCTTCCGACGCCGTGGAGCTCGAGACCGACAAGGCGGTGTCCCTGGGCGTGGTGGTCACCGAGCTCGTCACCAACGCCTACAAGTACGCCTACCCGGCGGGGCAGGGCGGCGAGATCCGCGTCAACCTGGCCGAGCTCGCCGACCGCGGCCTGCGGCTCGTGGTCGAGGACGACGGCGTGGGCCTCCCCGCAGGCGGCGAGGTGCGCGGCACGGGGCTGGGCCGCAAGGTGATCTCCGCGATGGCGCGCTCGCTGGGCTCGACGGTCGCCTTCGACGCCGGCCACCGCGGCGTGCGCGCGGTGATGGACTTCCGCCGCTAGCCCCCGGTCGCTAGCCCCGGCGCTAGCCTGCGGCGAGGCGCGCCGCCCGCCGGGCCCAGATGAAGTAGACGCCGAGCCCCACCGCGTTCCAGACGAAGAACGAGACGATCGTCACGGTCGGCAGGCTCGAGAACAGGTACAGGCAGCCCCCGATGGCGAACGGGCCGACCACCCACGCCCCTGGCGCGCGGAACGGCCGCGGCCGGCCGGGGTCGCGACGGCGCAGCACGAGGAGGCAGAGCGCCACCGCGGTGAAGGCGCAGAGCGTGCCGGCGTTGGCCAGCTCGGCGATCGCCTGCAGCGGCAGGAGACCCGCCAGCGTCGCCACGATGACCCCCGTGACGAGCGTCATGGTCACCGGCGTGCCGGTCTTGGCGTTCACCCGGGCGAGGCCCCGCGGGAGAAGGCCGTCGCGCGCCATGACGAAGAAGATGCGGCTCTGACCGTACATGAAGGCCAGGATCACCGTGGGGAGCGCAATCACCGCCGCCCCGGCCACCAGCGTCGCGGCCACCGGGTGGCGAAGGCTGCGCAGGATGTAGACCAAGGGTGCGCCGTTGTGGGCGAACTCGGCCACGGGCGCCGCGCCGATCGCGCAGGCGGCGACGACCATGTAGATCACCGTGCACGCCGCCATGGAGCCGATGATGCCGATGGTGAGGTCGCGCGCGGGCTCCTTCACCTCCTCCGCGGCGGTGGACACGGCGTCGAAGCCGTAGAAGGCGAAGAAGATCAGCGCCGCCGCCCCCATCACGCCGTAGCGCGCGCCGGAGGGGTCGCCCGCGTGGCGCACCGCGCCCAGGCCCTCGGGCAGGAAGGGATGGAAGTTCGCCGCCATGAACGCGGGCGCGGTCAGCGCCACGAAGGCGGCCAGCGCGATGAGCTTGACGACCACGAGCACGACGGTGACCCGCGCGCTCTCCTTGGTGCCCGCCGCGAGGAGGGCGGCCACGAGGAGCGAGATCACCACCGCCGGCAGGTTGACGACCCCGCCGTCGAACGGGCCCGCGAAGAGGGCGGGGGGCGCGGGCCAGCCCGCCGCGCGCAGGAACTCGCCCACGTGCGCCGCCCAGCCCACCGCGACGGTCGATCCCACCACCGTGTATTCAAGGATCAGGCTCCAGCCGACCACCCAGGCCACCACCTCTCCCAGGACGGCGTAGCTGTAGGCGTAGGCGCTGCCGGAGGTCTGGATGGTGGTGGCCATCTCGGCGTAGGCCAGCGCCGCGCAGGCGCACACCGCGCCGGCGACCAGGAACGACAGGATCACCCCCGGCCCGGCCAGTCCGGCGGCCACGCCGGTCAGCGTGTAGATGCCGGTGCCCACGATCGCGCCGACGCCCAGCGCCAGGAGGTGCGGCCAGGAGAGCGTCGCCTTGAGATAGCCGCTCGACCCCGGGGCCCGCGCCTCGGCGTCCAGCGGCTTGCGGCGCAGGAGGTCGGTCATGGGCGAGCGGGCCCCATCAGCGCCGCCGCCTCGTCCACGCCCTGGGCATAGCGGTCCACCGCCGCGGCGGTGAGCTGGAGATAGGCCTGGGCGGTGTCGACGTGGTCGGCCTCCAGCGCCTCGCGGACGCCCGGGAAGGTCTTGGCGCCGTAGCCGGTGAGCACGCCCGGCGCGTAGGCCAGGTTGCGGTACCAGGGCCGGTCGGGCAGGCCGCGCGGGTCGAGGAGGCGCTGCTCCATCGCGACGAGCCGCGCGTCGAGGTCGCGGCGCGCCGGGGCGGGCAGGGCGGCGCCCGCCGCGGCGAAGCGCGCGTCGTAGCGGGCGGCGGAGGCCTTCAGCCGGGCGATGGCGGCGTCCAGCGGGCCGAGGTCGACTACCGCGAGCGACGCCGTGCGCTCGGGGGCGACGAAGGGCTTGGTGGGATCGGCGGCGGTCGAGAAGGCGCGCGCGTCGATCAGCCGGTTGAGGGTATCGGCGCGCGTGCGTCGCTCGGCGGCTAGCGCGCGCAGCTCGTCGGCGTATTGGGCGAAGGTCGCGGCGGCGTCGCCGAAGCGCATGGGCGCGGCGTCCGCCTGCGCCGCGCGCAACACCACCCGGCCCACGAGCTTGGCCAGCGTCGCGCCGTACTGCTCGCCCGGGTCGCCGAAGCGGCGGTAGTGGTCATAGCTGTCGTAGGCCGAGTGGTAGACGCCGTCGTCCTCGCCCTCGCCGCCGAAGCCGATGTCGAGCGAGGCGACGCCCAGGTGCTGCAGGAAGGCGGAATAGTCCGAGCCCGAGCCCAGCGCCTCGATCGGCAGGTCGCCGCCCCCGGCCGCCACCGCCGCCAGCCGCTTGGCGCGGCCCTCGCCGCCGGAGAAGCCCGCCACCTCCAGCCGGGCGCGCAGGCGTTCGCGCACCGAGCCGGCCGTCTGCGGGTCGCGGGTGTCGCGCGCCGCCTCATTCATCAGCCCCTGCAGCGAGGGGCTGCCGCCGGCGTGGAGGAAGCCCCGGTCGATGTTGTCGGAGTTGACGTAGAGCACGGCCTTGCGCTGCAGCTCGTCGCCGTGGGTCTCGGCCCACTCGGTGGAGCCGATCAGCCCCGGCTCCTCGGCGTCCCAGCTCAGGTAGACGAGCGTCCGCTTGGGCCGCCAGCCCGACTTGGCGAGCTCGCCGATCGCCTGCGCCTCCGACATCAGGGCCACCTGGCCCGACAGCGGGTCGGAGGCGCCGAAGACCCAGCCGTCGTGGTGGTTGCCGCGCACGATCCACTGGTCGGGCAGCTCGCGCCCGCGCATCACAGCCACCACGTCGTAGATGGGCTTCAGCGACCAGTCGGACCGCACGACGAGGTGCGCGCGCGCCGCGGAGGTCCCCGCGTGGTAGGTGAGCGGCAGCGCGCCGCGCCAGGCCTTGGGCACGGCCACGCCGTCCACCGCGGCCAGGAACGGCTGGGCGTCGGCGTAGGAGATCGGCAGCGCCGGGATCTTCAGGATGGTGGGCGCGGTCTCGCGGGTGAGGCGCTTGGCGTCGGCGGTCGCCCCCACGCCGGGGGTCAGCGGGTCGCCCGGATAGCGCGTCATGTCCTGCACCGAGCCGCGCTGCAAGCCGAAGGCGGGACGCTGCGGGCCTTTCGGGTAGACGTCGTCGGTGGCGTAGCCGTCGTCGGCGGGGTCGGAGTAGATCAGGCAGCCCACCGCGCCGTGCTCCTGCGCGAGCTTGGGCTTCAGCCCGCGCCAGCCGCCGCCGTAGCGGGCGATCACGATCTTGCCCTGGACGCTCACCCCCATGCGGGCCAGCGCCTCGTAGTCGTCGGGCATGCCGAAGTTGACGTAGACCACCGGCGCTGTGACGTCGCCGTCGCCCTGGTAGGCGAGGTAGGGCGGCAGCTGGCCCGGCAGGCCCGAGGTGCGGTCGCCGGGCACGGCGGGTTCGTGCAGGGCGGCGGTGAAGGGGTGGGGGCCCTGCAGCTCGAGCCTCACCTCCAGCGGCGTGGGGTAGAGCACCTGGAAGGTCTCGATGTGCGCGTCCCAGCCCCAGCGCTTGAACTGGGCGAGCTGCCATTCGGCGTTCTCGCGGTCGTGGGGGCCGCCCACCTGGTTCGGGCCCGAGCTCATCCGCTGGAGCCAGCCGTCGAGCTCGACGGGGTCGATCCTCCGGTCGAAGCGCGCCTCAAGCGCGCGCTGTTCGGCCGCGTGGGCGGGGGTGAAGCCCAGGAGGCCGCCCTCCGGCGCCGGCGCGCGGGCGGTCGCCCCCGCGGCTCCCGTGAGCGCGCCCGGACCGGGCGGCCGCTCCGCCTGCCCTTCGCGCGCCTGGGCGCTCGCGCCGGACTGGTCGGGCGCGGCGGCCCCCGACGTTCTCGCGGTCTGCGCGTCGGCGGCGGCGGTGACCAGGGCGAGGGCGCAGGCGCCCGAGAGGAGCGCGATCGGGCGGGCGGCGGATCGGGTGGTCATCGGGCGCAACGGCTCTCCGGGGCGAAGCAACGAGCTTACCCGTGATCGCGCGCGCCGCCAGCGCCGAGGCGCCCGCCGGCGAGGCTGACGGGCCCCGCCCGCCCCGCTGAACGGGTGCATGACCTTCGGCGTGTTCGACCTTTTCACGCCCGGCGTCGGGCCCTCCTCGTCGCACATCATGGGGCCGATGACCGCGGCGGCCCGCTTCCTGCGGCGGCTCGGGACGCAGGCGCGCTCCCTCGGGTCGCCCGGGTGGAGGTGGCGCTCTACGGCTCGCTCGCGCTGACGGGCCGCGGCCACGCCACCGACCGGGCGGTGGTGCTGGGGCTGATGGGCTACGACTCCGCCACCCTCGACCCCGACGCCGCCGAGGTCGCCCTGGGTGAGGCCCGCGCCGCCCGGGCGCTGCCGCTGGGCGCCAAGGGCGCCGCCATCGACTTCGACGAGGTGCGCGACATCGCCTTGGAGGGCTTCACCCGCCTGCCGCGCCACCCCAACGCCCTGCGCCTGCGCGCGCTGAACGCCGCGGGCGCCGAGCTCGATGCGCGCACCTACTTCTCCGTCGGAGGCGGCTTCTAGCTCGACGAGGCGGAGATCGAGCGCAACCTGCGCCCCGGCGACGACCTCGAGGCGGTCGTGCCCCGCCCCTACACCTCAAGGGCCGAGCTCCTCGCGCGGGCGGAGGCGGCGGGGCTCTCCATCGCCGAGCTGATGCTCGCCAACGAGTGCGCGGGCACGCCTCGCGCGGAGGGCGAGGCGGGGCTCGACGCGGTGTTCGACGCCATGGAGGCGTGCATCGACCGGGGCGTGCGCGCCGACGGCGTGCTCCCTGGCGGGCTCGACGTGCCGCGCCCCGCGCGCCGCATCCGGGAGAGCCTGCGCGACCGCGCCGAGTGGCAGGTGGTCGACCCGCTCGCGGCCTTGGATTGGGTGAACCTGTGGGCGCTGGCGGTGAACGAGTAGAACGCCGCCGGCGGCCGGGTCGTCACCGCGCCCACCACGGCGCGGCGGGGCTCCTGCCGGCGGTCTTGCGCTTCTACGACCGCATGCACGGGGGCGACCGCGAGGGACGGTGCGTCTTCCTCCTCACCGCCGCCGCCATGGGCGGGCTCTCAAGCGCAACGCCTCGATCTCCGGCGCGGAGGTGGGCTGCCAGGGCGAGGTGGGCGTGGCCTGCTCCATGGCCGCCGGCCGGCCTCTGCGCCGCGCTGGGGGGACCAACGCCCTGATCGAGAACGCCGCCGAGATCGGCATGGAGCACAACCTCGGCCTCACCCGCGACCCAATCGGCGGCCTTGTGCAGATTCCCTGCATCGAGCGGAACGCCATGGGCGCGATCAAGGCGATCGACGCCGCGCGCCTGGCGCTCCTGGGCGACGGCCGCCACGCGGTCAGCCTCGACAAGGTGATCGCCACCATGAAGCGCACGGGCGACGAGATGAAGGAAATCTACAAGGAGACCTCGCTCGGCGGCCTGGCCGTCAACGCCATCGAGTGCTGACCGCGCGCTTGCCCGTGGCCGTCCGGCTCGCCTAAGACCGCCGGCGCGACGGCGCGGCGGTGAGCCTGTAGCTCAGCCGGTAGAGCACGTGACTTTTAATCATGGGGTCGTGGGTTCGAACCCCACCGGGCTCACCACCGCGCCGCCGCCCTGACTTGCTCCAGCGACGGAGTTGCGTCCGGACCTCGCCCGACCTGCACGGCCGCGCCGTTCCAGCCCTGCTCGCCGCCGGAGTGGGAGGCTCAGCGCGCGAGCGACCCCCGCCGCCACGTGTGCTTCAGTCTCCGTCCGCGGCCACCGCCGCGTAGGTGGGCGCTGCGCCCAGGCGCACGGCGGTCTGCGCCATGCGCTCGGCTTCGGTGCGCCGGCCGGTGAGCGCGCGCAGCCGCGCGAATTGGAGGTAGGCGGCGGCCCCGTTGGGCTCCAGCCGCAGGGCGCGGCCGAGCGCGGCCTCGGCGGCGGCGAAGTCGCGCCGCGCCAGGGCGCCCATGGCGAGGCCCACCTCGGCCGAGGCGTTGGCCGGGTCGACGGCCAGGAGGCCGGCGAACACGCGCTCGGCGCGGTCCATGCGCCCGGCCGAGAGCCAGACGGCCGCCACACGCAGCCGCGTCTCCGGGTCGGGGTCGCGCTCCGCCCGGGCCAGCGGCGCCACGGCCATGTCCGTCTCGCCCCGCAGGGCGTGACAGGCGCCGCGCGCCAGCGCGCCCCATCCCCGGGCCGGGGCCAGGCGCTCGAGCGCGTCGGCGACGGCCGCGAGCGGCTCGGGCGTCTCCAGGGCGGCCAGGGCGGTCGCAAGCACCTGCAGCGCGCCCAGGTGCTCGGGCTGGAGCTCCAGCGCCTCCGCCGCGAGCGCCCGCGCCTCCTCGGGCGCGCGGGCCAGCATCAGACGTGCAAGGTTCGTCAGCACGTCGGCGCGCCACCGCGGCGAGGGCGGGCGGGGCGGGGCGAACCCGGCGCGCTGCGCCTCCGCGAGGAGATCCGCGTCGGCGGTCACGGCCGGCGGGGCCGGCGGGGTCGGCGCAGGACGCGGGCTCGGCCCGGCGGGCAGGCGTGCGGCGCCCGGGGCGTCCCGGTCCTCCAGCCCGAAGACGGCGAGCGCGGTGGGGGCCACGTCGAGCGGATCGACTCCCAGGAGATCGCTCGCCAGCCGTGCGCCGGGCGTGGCGACCAGGAACACGCCTGAGCGGCGGCGCCAGCCCGGCGAGGCCACCACCACCGTCGCGTCCGGTCCCGCAAGTTCGGCGAGCCGTCCCACCAGCGCGTCGAGGAAGCGCCAGGCGCCGTCCACCGCCGGGGCGAACGGCCCCTCCCTCACCCCGTCGAAGCGGGCGCGCACGCGCGCGAGGCAGGGGTGGTGAACGAACACCGCGCTCGGCGCGTCGTCCTCCAAGAGCCAGGCGGCGGCGCCCTGGAGGGTGGCGGCCTCGGCCATGGCGAGCGCCAGCCGCGGTAGGTCGGCGTCGCGGCTCTGGTCGATGCTGGCGAGTTGGGGAACGAGCGGGGCCAGCATGCCCGCGTCGACGTCGGCGGGGTGCACCCGCCGCGCGCGCAAGGCCTCGCGCGCCTCGCCGGGCGGCGTGGCGCCGGGCGGCAGCGCCCAGTCTTCGCGGGTGAAGCCCGTCGGCGGGGCGAAGCGGTCGTCGACGTGCAGCCCCGGCCAGGCGTCCCCCGGGCGCGTGGCGGGCCAGCCCGCCGAACCCGTGCTCACCCCCGCCGCCTCCAGCCGCGCCCACACCGGCGGCGCGCGCCACGACGCCTGTCCGATCGGGCGCAGCCCGCCGGCCCAGGGCTCCTCCCGAGCGTGGACGCCGTGCGCCTCGGGCGGGCGGCCGCTGGCGAGGGTGGCCCAGGGGGCAGGGCCCTCGTCCACGGGAAAGGCGTTCATGGGAACCGCGCCGCCGCGCCGCGCCAGCCCCGCGAGGGCGGGCAGGGTCCCCGCCCGCGCCTGCGCGGCGAAGCCCGCCCAGTCGAGGCCCGCCGCGCCGATCAGGAGCAAACTGGTCACCGCGTCGACCTACATGCTAGTCGGCCGGCATGCACGGGATCAGCGTCCGCCCGGCGACCGAGGCCGAGGCCCCCGCCTGCCTCGCGCTCCTTCCGCACGCGCTGGCGCCCGAGGTCGAGCTCTTCATCGCCCGGCTGGACGGGGCCTTTGCGGGCGCGGCGGCGTTGATCTGGCGCGGTTGGTCGCAGCCTTCGGGATTTCCGCTCGCGGTCGAGGTTCTGCCGCAGGCGCGCCGGCGCGGCGTGGGCCGCGCGCTTGTCGCGGCGGCGCGGGAGAGGGCGCGGGGCGAGGCGGCGGGCCTGTGGTCGCTGCGCGGCGTTCCGCTCGAAGGGCCCGCCGCGAGCTTCCTCCTCGCCTGCGGGTTCGCCCCGGCGCGCGTCCACCGCCACTTCATCGCCGACGTCGACGCGCTGGCCGATCACCTCCAGCCGCGGGTGGAGCGGCTGCGGCGCGGCGGGCGCACGCCGGAGGGCGCGCGGGTCGTCCCCCTGGCGCAAGCGCCGCTGGACGAACTGGGCTGGATGCTCTCGGCCGAGTTCGGCGGCGGTCCCATGACCGCCCTGCACAACGCGCGCCGCCGCGCGGGCGAGGGGTCGCGAAGCGAGCGCTCGCTGGCCGCCATGGACGGAGACCGCGTGGTCGGCGTCCTGTTCTGCCGCGTGAAGGACGGCGTGGGCGTGATCGACGCCTGGGTCACCGCGCCGGGCTGGCGGGGCGGCTGGGCCACCCCGCTGATGCTCGACGAGGTGGTCCGCCGTGGCCGCGCCGACGGCTTCCGCGACTTCCGCTTCTTCTGCGACGAGACCGTCTCGGCGACGATGAAGCTGGCCAGGAGGTGCGGGGCGGTCGAAACCGCCGCCGACGCCCTGTTCTACTACGCCGCCAGCGCCGGCTGACGGCGGCCGCGCCGCAGCGCCGCGCCCGAGAGGCCCACGCCCGCGATCAGGAGCGCCCAGGTGGAGGGCTCCGGCGCGGCCGAATTGTAGGTGATGGCGTGCAGCGTCACGTCCTCGCCCATCGTCTTGAAATCGGCGGTGCCATAGTAGGTCGTGCCGTCGATCGCGAACCTGAGGTTCAGGTACGAGTCGCCCTGGTAGGCCGGAACCACGTTGCCGTTGGTGTCCTTGACCGCCGTCGTCTGCTTCGTATTCGCGCCATAGGTGTCGCTGGTCGGCGACGACATGGTATCTGAATAGCTGCCGAGATTAGCTTCGCTGCCGAACGTCTTGAATTCGCTGCTGCTCGTGAGCGGGTCAAAGCCGTATTGGTATTGCGTCGACCCCATGATGTCGACGTTCTGGACGAGATCGAGGCCCGAGTAGTCGTAGACCACCGTCTCAGCAGATGCGCTGGCGGCTGCGCCAAGCGCGCCGCCTGCGGCCAGCATGGCGATGGAGTACTTCAGCGTGTTCATGAGAGCCCCTCGGCGTGAGAATTCGCTGTAGAGGCCGCCACGTCGCCGCCGCAATCGCATTCTCCCTTGACGGGAGAAGAGCGACACCTCGCCGCACGCGCTGATCTCAGCGACGCGTCACCTGCACGGGCAGCGATTGGAAGCCGCGCACGAAGCACGAGGCGGTGCGCACCGGCTCGCCCACCACCTCGATGCGGGCGAAGCGCGCCAGCGCCTCCTCCCACAGGACGCGCACCTGCATTTCGGCTAGGCGCGCGCCGAGGCAACGGTGCACGCCTGAGCCGAAGGAGAGATGGCGGCGCACGTGGGGGCGCTCGATCCAGAACCGGTCCGGCTCGGGGATGGCGAGGGCGTCGCGGTTGCCGGACACGTACCACATCACGACCTTGTCGCCGCGGCGGATGCGCTTGCCGCCGAGCTCCACCTCGCGCCTCGCTACGCGCCGCATGTGCGCCGCCGGCGTCTGCCAGCGCACCGACTCGGAGACGAGCGCCGGGATCAGCCCGGGGTCTGCGGCGACGCGGGCGAATTGCTCGGGGTGCTCGTGCAGCGCCAGCACCCCGCCGGTGATCACGTTGCGGGAGGTGTCGCTGCCCCCCACGATCAGGAGGAGGATCGCGCCCAGGAGGTCGGTGCGATCCATGTCGCGCGTCGCCTCCGCGTGACTCAGGAGGAAGAGGAGGTCGTCCCCCTCGGCGGCCGCGGCGCGCTCGGCGATCAGCGCCTCGAACGCCCCCGCGCACTCGGCCAGCTCGCGGCGGCGCGTCTCCACGTCGGCCACGAGCGCGCCGCCCGGCTCGGCGGTCGCCACGTCCGACCAGCGCGCGAGCCGCCGCCGTTCGGCCTGGGGGAAGCCCAGCAGGGTCGCCAGCGTCATGGCGGTCAGCTCGGTCGAGACCGCGTCGACCCAGTCGAAGGTCTCGCCCACCGGCAGGGCGTCGAGGATCGCGCCGGCGCGGGCGCGGATCACCGGCTCCAGCCGCGCCAAGGCGTCGCGCGAGGCGACGGGGGAGACGGCCATGCGCTGGGCGTCGTGGCGCGGGGGGTCCATGGCGATGAACATGGGCAGGGGGAAGTCGGGGTCGGCGTCGGCCACATGGATCGCCGGGTGGGAGGAGAAGGTCTCGTGGTCGCCGTCCACCGCCTGGATGTCGGCGGCGCGCGTGACCGACCAGTAGGCGCCGTAGCGACTTTCGTCGGTGCGGTGCACCGGATCCTCGCGGCGCAGCCGGGCGAACACTTCGAGCTCGCGCCCGTCCGCGAACAACTGCCCGTCGGCCGGCTGGAGCCGCTCCAGCGCGACGGCGTCGACGTCCCAGGGGGTCGAGGCGGCGGCGGCCATCAGACGACGACGTTCATGGTGGAGGCGTCCCCTGAGCGCGGCGCGGGCGCGACGGCGGCGCGACAGGGTGGCCCGGCGCAGCCGTCTCGCCTTACACTACAGCCACGTCGAGCATCCCCCCTCCCAACGGTCGCTTCCTCTTGATGCGCCGCGCTGTCACGCTGAAGACATGACTAGCGAGGCTCGGCGCGTCGGCGCGCCCCGGCGCAGCGTACTCGTCGGCGGAGCCGCCGCCACGGCCGCCGCCCTTCGTCCCGCGCGAGCGTTCGCCACCACGGGGCTGGGCGGCTGGTACGCCGACCCCGAACTCCACGATTTCGACGGGCGCTGGTGGCTCTACGCCACGACTTCGGAGGCGCCTGCGGACGCGACGCCCCCGGTGCTCTCGGCCGCGCAGGTGCGCCTGCGCCAAGGCCCCACCGTGCGCCCGGCCTACCTCGGCCAGACCTACATGGACGCGTTCTCGTCGCCGGACCTGGTCAACTGGACGCGCCACCCGCGCGTGATCGACGTCGCCGACGTGCCCTGGGTGGCCTACGCCCTGTGGGCGCCCTCGGTGATCCGCGTGGGGCGGCGTTACGCCATGCTGTTCGGCGCGAACGACATCCAGAGCGACACGCAGCTCGGCGGCCTGGGCATAGCCTGGGCCGATGCGCCGCAAGGCCCCTTCCGCGACGAACTCGGGCGCCCCCTCGTGGGCGCCTTCCATGACGGGGCCCAGCCGATCGACCCCTTCGTGTTCCGCGACGACGACGGTCAGCTCTACCTGTTCTACGGCGGCTGGGGGCGTTGCAACGTCGCCCGGCTCGCTCCCGACCTGTCCGGCCTCACACCCTTCGCCGACGGCTCGACCTTCAGGTCCATCACGCCGCGCGGCTACGTGGAGGGCTCGTTCATGATCAAGCGAGCCGGCGTCTACTATATCATGTGGTCCGAGGGCGACTGGACCGGGCCGGACTATCGGGTGGCCTACGCGCGTGGGCCCTCCGCGCTCGGCCCCTTCACCGATGCCCAAGTGATCCTGCGGCAGGACCTGCGCTTAGCGACGGGCGCAGGCCATCATTCCGTCGCCCAGGCGCCCGGACGCGATGCGTGGCTGATCGCCTACCACCGCCGTCCCCTGGGCGAGGCGAACGGCGACCACCGCGTGCTGGCCGTCGATCGCCTGCGCTTCGACGCCCGAGGCGACATCCTGCCCGTGGTCATGACCGAGGCGGGGCCGGGACCGGTCCGCGCCTGAGCTGAGACGATGGCCCATCTGTTCGGCGTCAAGCCGTCTCCGCTTCCCATGCGGCCTTCCGGATGTGCCTGAAGCCAAGTAGCTTCGCGCATGTTCGCCCTGCTGGCCCTTCTGCTCGGCCCTTTCGATGTCATGGGGCTGCCGAAAGCGAAGGTCGTCGGCCGTATTCACGTGGTCGAACTGGCGCCCGTCTTCCATCAGCCATTCGTGTGCGGCGAGCATCCCGAGGGGTCCCTGCACTACGTCGGCGACGCTCTTGGCCGAGACTGCGTCGTCACCGGAGGCCTGGATTCCGTCACGTCCGACGGCTTTCCGAAACCGTTCCGGGGCGACGGCCGCCGCAACGCCGACTGGTTCGGCTTCCATGCGCAGGTGCACGCCCCGTTCGACGGCGTCGTCGAGGGCGTGCACGACAACCCCGTCGAGAACGTCCCCGGTCATCCGTCGAAGGTCCTGGCGGGCTACATCGCCTTCCTGCGATCGGACGGGCTGCAGGTGACCTACGCGCACACGACCCGGCCGACGGTGAAGGTCGGCGACCATGTGCGGGCCGGGCAGGTCGTCGCTCTCGTCGGCGACAACGGCCACGCCCGTATGCCGCATATCCATATCGGAGCGTGGCGCGGAACGACGCCCTTCCAGATCCGATGGGACTTGAGGGCGGAGGGGCGAGTTCCCGCGCTCCAGCACCAGTGACCTTGATCGAGACGTCCTTCCGCCGCCGCCCGCGTTCCTAGACCCGGCCGGCGCACTGGGGATTCTCCGGATAGCGAGCCTCTGCGAGGCGGACCATTCTCCGCCGCTGGAGGATCGCACCCATGCTGCCGCCGATCGACTACTCGCCCCGGACCAGCGCCCCGCCCCCGCCGCCGCCCGCGCCGCCCACACCCGCTAGCCCCACCCAGGCGGGATTGCACATCCTGCGCGGGCCCACCGGCGACAATCACTTCACCATCGGCATCCAGGGCCCCGACCCCACCCTCGCCGTCGGCGGATCGCACGACCAGCAGGAGGCGCAGCGCGACGCGACGCTGAAGCTCGAGGGCCCCGCGCTCCTGAGCTACGGCACCCGCCACCTCAACCCCGGCTCGATCCTGCCGCGCGAGCCGTCGGACGCCAGCGTCAGCGCGACATTGAAGGGGCTGAACGTCAATCCGCCCATCGGGCGCGACGGCCGGGAGGTGACCCACGCCGTCTACCAGAGCCAGATCCCCAACGCCTCCCCCGAGCAGGCCTACCAGCACTTCGTCCAGCATCCGGACCAGGTGTTCGGCGCCGGCGGACTGGAGATCCGCCCCGCCGCCGCCAACGGCCTGCAGGACGGCGGGCGCTACATGCTCGAGTCCGGCGGTCCGCCGCCGCTGTGGCTGCCGATCCAGGTGCAGCTGAACCCTTCGCAGAA
Source organism: uncultured Caulobacteraceae bacterium (assembly GCA_964242625.1). Lineage (GTDB taxonomy): Bacteria > Pseudomonadota > Alphaproteobacteria > Caulobacterales > Caulobacteraceae > JASLDZ01. Next base: position 195,997 of record CAXTAO010000002.1, read on the forward strand.
CACCATCCGCGTCCAGACGCTCGACGGCCACCCGCTTCGGGGCGACCAGACCTTCACCTTCACCTCCGACGGCCAGGGCGGAACCACGCTGACCCAGGACGCGCGGTTCCAGGCCAGCTCCGACCTCGTCGGCTCCGCCCAGAACATCTCGTCGGTGTCCAACGGCCAGCACGAGACCTGGCAGTACGCCCACGAGGAGATCTACCGCCAGTTCAACGGCGATCCCGGCTACAAGGGGCTGGGGACGTCTCCCCTGTCGGGCGCCCACATCCGCGACGATCTGAAGATCGCCGCCCACGCCCTCCTGCACCCGGAAGACATCGCCGGCGGCGTGCTCGGAACGGCGGGGTCGATCTTCAACGCCGGTTCGGACGCCGAGGGACGCGTGCTCGGCGGCGTCCTGGACAAGCTCCACCTGCCGGGATCGGGTGTGGTGAAGAACGTGTACGACAAGGCCGGCGACGCGGGAGACGCGGTGCTGTCGGGCGCCGGCAAGGCGGCCCAGAAGGTGGGCCACGTCCTCAATCCCCTCAACTGGTGACGCCCGCCGTCCGCCCTCACGTGTCGGCGAACACGGCGTGGGCGCCGCGACGGGGGGCGGGCGCTCCGGCCACGATCTCGGCGTAGGCGTCGAAGAGCGTCCGGCTGCCTGTTGAGGGCGTGGCCTCCGCGTCGTAGCGCCCCGTCGCGGGATCGAGCACCAGCATCGACTCGGTCGCGTAATAGCGCCCGATCCGCGCCAGCTCGGCCTTGTCGGCCAGGCGCGGCGACACGCGTCCGAGCCCCGCAAGCCCGGCGACGATCGCGTCCAACAGGCCCAGCGGCACGCTGCGGAAGCGGGCGGGTCGGCCCAGAAGCGCGAACAGCCGCTCGCCCTGGTCGCGCGGGGTGATCGCCGGCCCCGGACCGCCGATGGGCAGGATCCGGTCCCAGCGGGCGGGATCGTCGAGGCAGTCGGCCAGGTAGTCGGCGAGATCCTCATCGCTGATCGGCTTGCAGGCCGTGCCGCGACCGTCCCCGAACAGGAGATACGGCCGGCCGCGCCGCACGCGCTCGATCTGCCCCGACAACGACTTGAAGAAGGCCGTCGGCCGCACGATCGAGTACCGGAGCCCGGACGCGATCAGGGCGCCCTCGAACGCCAGCTTGGCGTGCTGGAAGGCGAGCACGGGCTTCTGCACGCAGATCGCCGAGACGAGGACGAAGTGGCCGACGCCCGCGCGCCGCGCGGCGTCCAGCAGGTGCAGGTGGGCCTCGTGGTCCACCGCCCAGGCGTCGGCCGGCGCGCCGGTTCTCGACGCCAGGCACGAGACCACCGCGTCGAACTGCTCGCCGCGGAAGCCGTCTTGGTCGAGCGAGGCGGGGAGTGTCACGTCGCCGGCCCGCACCTCCGCCCCGGAGAGCGCGGAGGCGGCGTCGGCCGCGGAGCCGGGGCGGACAAAGCCGACCACCTCGTGCCCGCGCCGCACGAGCGCGGCCACCGCGGCGCGCCCGGCCGACCCCGTCGCGCCGACCACGAACACCCGCCGGCGCGTCATCCGCTTGCCCGAAGAGGTCGCCACCGCTCCACCCGCCCATCCTCCATCGGCGCCGCACCCCTCAGATACGGGCGGGGCGAACCCGTGTCGCCTATATGCCGGGCGATGGCCGAGGTCGTAGTCTGGTTCGACGGCGGGTGCCCGCTCTGCAGGCGGGAGATCGCCCTGATGCGGCGGCTCGACCGGCGGGGCGCGGTGACGTTCGTGGACGCATCGCGCGAGACCGGGAGCTGCCCGCTGCCCCGCGACGACCTCCTGGCGCGCCTCCATGCGCGCGAGAACGGGCGGGTGGTGTCGGGGGCGGCGGCCTTCGCTGCGATGTGGCGCGTGATCCCGCTCCTGCGTCCGCTGGGACGGGCGGCGCAGCATCCGGGCGTGCTCCGGATGCTGGAGCGCCTCTACCGCGTCTTCCTGCGCGCGCGTCCGGCCCTGCAGCGGGCGGCCATGCGCCTCGAGCGCGCGGGGCCCAGCCGGTGAGGCCGACGCCCGACGCCGCCCGGCCCGGCCAGGAGAGCGTGTGGAGCTATCCGCGGCCGGCCGTCGCCGAGCCCACGATCCATCGGCTCCGGGTGCTCCACCGTGGCGTCGCCATCGCGGACACATCGAGAGGCGTCCGCACCCTCGAGACCAGCCATCCCCCGACCTACTATTTTCCGCGCGAGGACGTGGCGCCCGGCGGGCTTCGGCCCTCTGGCGAGCGGTCGCTCTGCGAGTGGAAGGGTGCGGCGGAGTACTTCGACGTGCTGGCGGGTGGCGAGGTGCTGCGCGCAGCCGCCTGGAGCTATCCGTCGCCCACGCCCGCCTTCGAGAGCCTCCGCGGCCACGTCGCCTTCTACGCCTCGCGCTTCGACGAGTGTTGGGTGGACGGCGAACGCGCCGCGCCTCAGCCGGGCGGCTTCTACGGAGGTTGGGTCACCTCGCGCGAGGCCGGCCCCTTCAAGGGCGGTCCCGGCAGCCGGTTCTGGTGACGGGGATCGTCAGACGCGCGCGGCGAGGTCAGGCGCGGCCGGCGCGCCTCACACGAGCCGGGCGAGGTCTTCCGTCGCGGTGGGGCTGTCGTCGGCGATCACCCCCACGCCGTGGCGGTAGGAGAGTTCGCCGCCCAGCCAGGCGGTGACGCCGAGCAGCGCCACGGTCGCCAGCGACAGGCCGAGCGCCACGCCGTCGGGCGGCGAGCGGTCGTCCGCCGGGCGGCGCAGGAGGTTGGCGCCGGCGAGCGCCAGCCCCACGATGTTGCCGGCGGCGTGCACCTGGGCAGACCGCATCCGTCGCACCTGTGGGATGGCCAGGTAGTCGACGAGGCCCACGGCCGAAGCCGCGGCGCCGGAGGCCAGCCCACCCGCCAGGAGCCACCGCCCCGCACGGCGCCAGAACCGGTCGCCGGTGGCGCTCGCCGCGAGGTCGGCGGCGGGCGCGGCCATCAGCGTCGCCACGGGAAAGGCGATCACCATGGGGTGGATGGGGTGGTGGAACACCGCGGCGGTGCTCTCCACGCCGTGCGCGTGCGTCTTGCCCATGAACGTGAACTCCTGCCTTCACGCGCCAAGGCGGCGGCGACGGGCGGGGTTCCCCGAGTCCCTACAGAACGAGGCAGTCCTCGGCCGGCTCGACGTGGTCGGGGCCGGCCAGGAGCGCGTGGCTCCGGCGCACGAGCTGGGTGACCGAGAACGGCTTGCGCAGGTAGAGGCACGCTCCGGCCTCGCGGGCGCGCGCCACGAAGTCGGTCTCGCCGCGCGCAGTCGCCATCATGATGCGCAGCTCCTCGGGCCGGCGGCGGCTGCGGAGCTCCTTCAGGACCTCCAACCCGTTCATGCCGGGCATGTCGATGTCCAAGAGGGCGAGTCGCGGACGGTAGCGGCGCTCCGCCTCCAGCGCGCTCGCGGCGTTCTGGTGCAGCAGCACCTCGTAGCCCGCCGCGCGCAGGATCACCGCCACGAGCTGTCCGAAGATCGCCACGTCGTCCAGCACGAGGATGCGGTCGGCCATGCGGAGCCTCTGCCCCGCCCGCGGTTGCGGACGGATGAAGGCGGGTGCGTCAGGGCGTCGCGGCGACGACGCGCCGAGGCGGGATCGCGCCGGGCGAGGTCACCACCTCCGCCGCAAGGGCGAGCCCCCGCGCGGCCGCCTCCGCCGGCGCGGCCCCCCGCAGCCGCGCGGCGAGATAGGCGCCGTTGAAGCTGTCGCCCGCGCCGGAGGTGTCGACCACGCGCCCGGGCGGATCGGGGGCGGCGAGGCGCGTCTCCCCGTCGGGCCACGCAACGAGCGCGCCTTCGCGGCCGAGGGTCAGGGCGATCTCCGCGGCCCCCAGCGCGCGCCACCGCAGAAGCTGGCGCTCCGGCTCGACCTCGCCCCAGAGATGCGCGCCGTCATCCTGGCTGGGCAGCAGAATGTCCGCGAGCGCCGTCGCGGACTCGATGACGGCGCGCGCCTGCGCGAGGTCGCCCCACAGCCGCGGGCGCACGTTGGGGTCGAACGCCACGCGCGCCCGCCCGGCCCCGCGCGCAGCGCGCAGGAGATCAAGCGCGAGCGCCCGATCGGGAGGGTCGAGGATGGCGAGGGATACGCCGGACAGGTAGACGAGGTCCGCTCCGGCCAGCACGTCGGCGCCGCCCGCGCCTGCGAGCGCCCGCGCCCAGCCCCGCGCGGCCGAGGCCTGGCGCCAGTAGTGGAAGTCGCGCTCGCCCGCCGCGTCGAGCTCGATGAGATACAGCCCCGGCGCGCCGCCCGGGGCGGTGAAGGCCAGCCGATCGTCGACGCCCTCCGCCCGGAAGGCGCGCCGCATGTCGGCGCTCAGCGCGTCGTCGCCCAGCACGGTGACGAACCCCACCTCGCCGTCGGACCCCAGCTCGCGCCGCAGGTGGACGGCGGTGTTGTAGGCGTCTCCGGCGAAGCCGCGGGCGTACAGTCCCGGCTCGACCGGCCGCAGCTCGACCATGCACTCGCCGAGGCAGAGGCAGCGGTGGGCGCTCATGCCGTTCCCGCTAGCACGCCCGCCCTGCGCCTGCGCCGGGGCTGCGACGCCGACGACCGCGTTGGAACTGTTCCGAAACGTGGAAGTGTTGTAGTTTGGCCGCGGTCGGGCGTGGAGTGCGGGCATGAGCCGGAGCGGGTTGAGCATCGTCGCCAGCTTGGCCGTGGGCGGATCGCTGGCGGCGGCGGGGCTGTGCCAGGCGCAGGTGGGCCAAGCCTACCGCGACGGGAGTCGCGCAGGGCTCGACACGCTGGGCCAGACCTACAACGGCATGGGCGGGGTGGTGACCTCCCCGTTCCGCGACTTCGGCGTGATGCGCGCGAAGCTTCCCCCGCCTCTGGAGAAGGCGCGCACCCGCCCCTACGACGTGCGCGGCCTTGGCAGTTGCGAGGCGGTGCTGAACGAGGTGGCCGATCTCGACCTCGTGCTCGGGCCCGACCTCGACACCCCCGACATCGAGCACCACCGCAACATGTACGGTCGCGGCGCCGACATGGCGGCTTCGGCCGCGGTGGACGCCGTGCGCAGCGCCGCCAACCATTTCATCCCCATGCGCGACACCATCCGCAAGATCACAGGGGCGGATCGGGCCGACAAGAAGCTCGCCAAGGCGGTGCTGTCCGGGCAGGTGCGTCGCGCTTTCCTGAAGAGCTACGGCATGCAGCACAACTGCGCCTGGCCCGCCGCGCCCATCGGCTTCCGCCCCGCCCCCGGCGGCCCCGACTGGAGCCTCACCCAGGCCGTCGCGCCCGCGCCGCCGCCGCCCGCGCCCATGATGGCCGCAGTGATCGCGGCGGTCGCGCCCGCCACCCCGCTCGCATCGCCCCCGCCGCCCCCGGCGGCCACCGAGCCGCAGGCGGGCGCGTGGCGGATCGGACCGCCGCAGGTCGCCCAGGTGTCGACGGCGGGGCTGTCGCTCAACCGCCGCTGACGTCCGCCGCGCCCGCCAGCCGGGCGTGGAAGTCGCGTCGGAAGCGCTCGAAGCGGCCTTCCGCGATCGCCGCGCGCATGGCGGCGGTCAGCGCCCCGAAGTGGGCGAGGTTGTGCCAGGAGAGCAGCACCTGGCCCAGGATCTCGTCGGCGCGCACGAGGTGGTGCAGGTAGGCTTTCGAGTAGTCGCGGCTGGCGGGGCAGTCGCTCGCGGCGTCCAGCGGCTCGTCGTCCTCGGCGAAGCGCGCGGCCTTGAGATTGATCGCGCCGTCCCAGGTCCAGGCCTGGCCATGGCGGCCCGAACGCGTGGGCAGCACGCAGTCGAACATGTCGACCCCGCGGGCGACCGCCTCGACCAGGTCGCGGGGCTTGCCCACGCCCATGAGGTAGCGCGGCTGGTCCGACGGCAGCATGGCGGCGGCGTAGTCCAGCACCTCCACCATGCCCGCATGGCCCTCGCCGACCGCCAGCCCGCCGATGGCGTAGCCGTCGAAGCCGATCTCCCGCAGGCGCTCCGCGGACTCGCGGCGCAGGTCCTCGTAGAGCGAGCCCTGCTGGATGCCGAACAGCATCTGCCCGTCCCGCTCACCGAACGCCGCCTTGCAGCGCGCGCCCCAGCGGGCGGAGAGCTCCATGGCGCCGCGCGCGCGCGCTTCGTCGGCGGGCCAGGCGACGCATTCGTCGAGCTGCATGACAATGTCGGCGCCGATGCGGTCGGCCTGGATCTCGACGGAGCGTTCTGGGGATAGCGCATGGCGCGAGCCGTCTATGTGCGAGGCGAAGGTCACGCCGTCCTCGCTCAGGGTCGTGAGGGCGCCGAGGCTCATCACCTGGAAGCCGCCCGAGTCGGTGAGGATCGGCCCCGGCCAGCGCATGAAGCGGTGGAGCCCGCCCAGCCGTGCGAGCCGCTCGGGGCCGGGCCGCAGCATCAGGTGGTAGGTGTTGCCGAGGATCACGTCGGCCCCCGTCGCCGCCACCTGTTCGACGGTGAGCGCCTTCACCGTGCCCGCGGTGCCGACGGGCATGAAGGCCGGCGTGCGGATCTCGCCCCGCGCGGTGGAGAGCACGCCCGTGCGCGCGGCGCCGTCGGTGGCGAGCACGGTGAAACTCTTGGGCGTGCGCGCGGGCGAGGCGGCCGTCATCGCGCGCCGTGCCTGAACCACAGCCCGGCGTCGCCGTAGGAGTAGAATCGGTAGCCGCTCGCCACCGCGTGGGCGTAGGCGGCGCGCATCGTCTCGAGCCCAGAGAACGCCGCGACCAGCATCAGGAGCGTCGAGCGCGGCAGGTGAAAGTTGGACAGGAGCGCATCGGCGGCGCGCACGGGCCGGCCGCCGGGGCGGATGAAGATGTCGGTCCAGCCGGAGAAGGCGCGCACCTTGCCCACGTCGTCGCAGGCGCTTTCCAGGAGGCGCAGCGAGGTGGTGCCGACGCACACCACGCGCCCGCCGCGCCCGCGGGTCTCGGCCACGGCGTCGGCGGTCTCGGGCGGCACCTCGCCCCACTCGGCGTGCATGCGGTGGTCCTCCACCGCGTCGACCTTGACCGGCAGGAAGGTGCCCGCGCCGACGTGCAGGGTCACCCGCGCACGCCCGACGCCGCGCTCCGCCAGGCGGGCCAAGAGGTCGGGGGTGAAATGCAGCCCCGCGGTAGGAGCGGCGACCGACCCGTCGGCGCGGGCGTACACGGTCTGGTAGTCGGCGCGGTCGCGGTCGTCCTCCCTCCGGCGTGCCGCGATGTAGGGCGGCAGCGGCATCACGCCCGCCTGCGCCACCGCCGCATCCAGCGCGGCGCCCGAGAGCGCAAAGGCGAGCTCGACCTCGCCGCCGTCGTGCTTGGCCGAGACCTGCGCCGCCAGCTCCTCGCCGAAGCGAACGGCGTCGCCGACGGCCAGCCGCTTGCCCGGGCGCATGAAGGCGGTCCATCGGTCGGGCGCCGTGCGGCGGTGCAGGGTGGCCTCGACCGCCGCGGCGTGCTCGCCCCGCGTGCGCACGCCGGAGAGGCGAGCGGCGATCACGCGCGTGTCGTTGACTACGAGGAGGTCGCCGGGCGCGAGCAGGTCGAGCAGGTCGCGCACCGCCCGATCGTCGAGTTCGGCGCCCGGCCGCACCACCAAGAGGCGCGCGGCGTCGCGGGGCGCGGCGGGACGAAGCGCGATGGCCGCCTCGGGCAGATCAAAGTCGAAATCGGAGAGGCGCAGGGCCGCGCCGACCGGGGTCGGCGCCGTCAGTCGTCCACCTCGGCGAGGGCGGCGGCCTTCTTGGGCGCGGGCGGCAGGGGGGCGGCGCGCAGCAGGAAGGCCGGCGTGTCCTGGCCGAAGCCCACGACGCCCCGCTCCTCGCGTTCGCCCCGATCGGAGCGATCGCCGCGATCCGGCCGCTCGCCGCGGTCGCGCGGACGATCGCGGTCGCGGCCCCGCTCCCGATCGCGGCGGGGCTCCTCGCTAGAGGCGCGCGCAGGCGCGTCGGCCACGGAGGCGCGGATGGTGGGGGCGCGCACGGGGGCGGCATCCCCGACATCGGCTTCGACGTCGGCCTCGACCGGGGAGACGCTCGCCGCCTCCCGCGGGCGTTCGCGGTCGCGACCGCGACCCCGTCCGCCGCGGGTGCGCTCGCGCCGCGGGCGCTCGCCGGCGTCGGCGAGGGGTGCGTCGGCCTGCGCCTCGGACGCGAGAGCGACATCCACAGGGTCGATGGGCGCACGCTCGGAGAAGACGGCCGCCAACGGCTCGGTCGAGGCCCGGAAGCCGTGGTCGGCGACCGGGCGTTCCCGCTCGCGCTCACGGCCCCGGCCGTCACGCCCGCCGGAGCGCTCGCGCCCGCGCGCGCCGCCGAAGCGCTCGCGGTCGCGCTCGGCCCCGCGCGCCGCCTCGTCCCAGTCGACGTCGACGTCGAGCGTCTCCGGCTCCATCTTGATGAGCCGCAGCACCTTCTCGTAGCCGCGCCCGTCGCTGGGCGTGACGATCATGAAGGCCTCGCCCTTGCGCCCGGCGCGCCCGGTGCGGCCGATGCGGTGGACGTAGTCTTCCGCATGATGCGGCACGTCGTAGTTGAAGATGTGGCTGACCGCGGGGATGTCGAGCCCGCGCGCCGCCACGTCCGACGCAATCAGGAGCTTCAGCTCGCCGGCGCGGAAGCTTTCCAGCGTTTTGGTGCGCTGGCTCTGGTCGAGGTCGCCATGGATCGGCGCGGCGTCGAAGCCGTACTTCTGCAGCGACTTGGCGACGATATCGACTTCCGACTTACGGTTGCAGAACACGATGCCGCTGTCGGGATTGGAGCGCTCGATCAAGGCGCGCAGCGTCATGCGCTTGGCCTTGGGTGCGTCCATCGGCACGCGCACGGTGAACTGGGCGATGTTCTCGTTGGTGGTCGCCGGCCGCGTCACCTCGATGCGGGTCGGGTCCTTGAGGAACTGGCTGGTCAGCCGCGTGATCTCGGGCGGCATGGTCGCCGAGAAGAACAGCGTCTGCTTCTGCTTGGGCGTGATCTCGAAGATCTTCTCGAGGTCGGGGATGAAACCCATGTCGAGCATGCGGTCAGCTTCGTCGACGACGAGCATCTTGACGTCAAGAAGCATCAGCTTGCGCCGCTCGTAGAAGTCCAAGAGGCGCCCGGGCGTGGCGATCAAGACGTCGACGCCGCGGTCGATCTTGAGCTCCTGGTCCTTGAACGACACGCCGCCAATCAGGAGCGCCCAGGAGAGCCGGGTTCCCTTGGCGTACTTGTCGAACGAGGCGGCGACCTGATCGGCCAGCTCGCGGGTGGGGGCGATCACCAAGGAGCGCGGCATGCGCGCCTTGGCGCGGCCGGCCGACAGCCGGTCGATCATGGGCAGGGTGAAGGCGGCGGTCTTGCCCGTGCCGGTCTGAGCGATGCCCAGGACGTCGCGCCCGGCGAGCGCGACCGGCACGGCCTGCTCCTGGATGGGGGTGGGCGTGGTGTAGCCCGTGTCGGCCACGGCCTGCACGGTGGAGGGGCTGAGCCCCAGGTCTGCAAAAGTGGTCAAAGGTCCTCAGGAAGGGAGGGGAGGGATCGCCGGGGCCGCCCATCGTCAAGGGGCGAGGGGCGGCGCGGATCGCTCAGCCTACCTCCGGGTGGTCGGAATATGGCCGGCCAACGGGGAAAGTCAATCCGCGCGGGTGAGGAGCGCCGCCGCCTCCGGGCGGTCTCCGCGCGGGCGAGCGCGCTTCGATGCGCGCCAGGCGGGGTGGGCCACAGCCTCCGCCTGGGTGCCGCCCAGCCGGTCCCAGAACTGGAAGTAGAGACCGAAGTTGCAACCGAAGCGCGTGTGGTGCTGGGCGTGGTGGGCGGGGATCACCACCCAGCGGCCCCACGCGCCCTCCACCCAGCGCCTCGGCCACACCTCCCAGCCGCCGTGGTTCAGCGTGCCGGTGACCGTCGTCAGCATGAGCACGGCGACCGCCACGTGCACCTCGACCGGAATCACGAAGACGAGCGCCGGCAGCACCCAGCCCGTCAGCACCGCCTCCAGCGGGTCGAAGGCGAAGCCCGCGAAGGGGGAGGGCTCCGGGTGGCGGTGGTGGCCCGCGTGCAGGGCGCGGAACACGGGGCGCCAGTGCATGGCGCGGTGCGCCCAGTAGTAGAAGGCGTCCTGGATCAGGAGGCAGGCCGCCGTGCCGACGAGGATGGTGGGCCAGGCGGCCGGCGAGAGGTCGGCGAAGAGGCGCGTGCCGCCCTCCTTCCATCGCTCCATGGCGACGGCTGCAGGCGCGGCGTAGATCACCGAGGACACCACCGAGAGCGCGATCTCGCCGCGCACCTGCGCGCCGGTCGGCGCGCGACGGCTGAGGCGGACGGCGCGGGCGGGCGCGCGCCGCCAGAGCAGGGCGTACAGGGCGGCCGCCACCACGAGATACCGCACGACCACGATGGCCGTCATGTTGACGAGCGGGTGCGCCAGGGCGGCCAGGGTCATCGTCGTCGAGGGTGCGCCTACGTCGACCTCGGGACCAGCCCGCTGGTGGTCGCAGGCGCGCGGAGAGCCGCGGCGAGGCGCGCCTAGACGTCCAGGTCGGCGACAGCGAAGGCGGCGCGGTCGTGGATGAAGCGGAAGCGGTGTTCGGGCTTCCTGCCCATCAGCGTCTCCACCAGCGCCTCAACGTCGGCCTCGCCCTCCTCGGCGTGGGGGAGCGCCACCCGCGCCAGGGTGCGGGTGGCGGGGTCCATGGTGGTTTCCTTGAGCTGGGCGGGCATCATCTCGCCCAGCCCCTTGAAGCGGCTGATGTCGGGGGTCTTGCCTTTGAAGATCGTGCGGGAGAGTTCGGCCTTGTGGGCGTCGTCGCGGGCGTAGGCGACGGTCGGTCCATGGCTCAGCCGGTAGAGCGGCGGCATGGCGAGGTACAGCCGCCCGGCGCGCACCAGCTCCGGCAGGGTGCGGAAGAAGAAGGTGATGAGAAGGCTCGCGATGTGCGCGCCGTCCACGTCGGCGTCGGTCATAATCACCACGCGGTCGTAGCGCAGGTCGTCCTCGCGGTACTTGGGCCCGCCCTGCACGCCCAGCGCTAGCTGCAGGTCGCCGATCTCCTGGTTGGCGCGCAGCTTGTCGGCCCCGGCCGACGCGACGTTGAGGATCTTGCCCCGGAGCGGGAGGATCGCCTGGGTGCGGCGGTCGCGCGCCTGCTTGGCGCTGCCGCCGGCGCTGTCGCCCTCCACGATGAAGAGTTCGGAGCCGTCGGCGGCCGAGCCCGAGCAGTCGGTCAGCTTGCCGGGGAGGCGCAGCTTCTTGGTGGCGCTGGCGCGGGCGACCTCACGATCCTTGCGGCGCTTCAGCCGCTCCTCCGCGCGCTCGACCACGAAGGCGAGGAGCTGGCCCGCGAGCTTGGGCTGGGCCGTCAGCCAGTGGTCGAAGGGGTCGCGCAAGGCGGTCTCGACCAGGCGCTGGGCGTCGGCGGAGGAGAGCCGCTCCTTGGTCTGTCCCTGGAACTCGGGGTTCCTGATGAACACGCTGACGAGGAGGCCCGCATGCGCCGCCACGTCCTCGGCGGTGACGAGGCCTGCGCGCTTCTCGCCGGTGAGCTCGCCGTAGGTCTTGAGCCCCCGCGTCAGCGCCGCGCGGAAGCCCGCCTCGTGGGTGCCGCCGTCGGGGGTGGGCACGGTGTTGCAATAGCTCTGGGCGAAGCCGTCGTGCTCGCCGAAGCCGCCGGGGGCCCAGGCGACCGCCCACTCCACCGCGCCGCCGCCCTCGGCCTTGTCGACGCGGCCGGCGAACGGCTCGGGCGTGACGGTCTCCACGCCCTCGGCGCGCTCGCGCAGGAAGTCGGCGAGGCCGTTGGGGAACTTGAAAGTCGCTTCGGCCGGCGTGTCGCCCGCCACCGTTGGGTCGCAGCGCCAGCGGATCTCCACCCCGCGGAACAGGTAGGCCTTGGAGCGCGCCATCCGGTAGAGCCGCGCGGGCTTGAACCGCACCTCCTCGCCGAAGATCTCCGCGTCGGGGGTGAAGGCGACGGTCGTGCCGTGCTTCTTCGTCGGCGCGCCCTGCTCGATCGGCCCCAGCGGCTGGCCGCGGCTGAAACTCTGGCGCCAGTCGAAGCCGTCGCGCTGCACGAAGACGTCGAGCCGCTCGGAGAGCGCGTTGACCACGCTCACGCCCACGCCGTGCAGGCCGCCGGAGGTCTCGTAGGCCTTGCCGGAGAACTTGCCGCCCGAGTGGAGCACGGTCAGGATCACCTCCAGCGCGCTCTTGCCGGGGTGGCGGGGGTGCGGGTCGACCGGCACGCCGCGCCCGTCGTCGCGCACGCTGAGCCGGCCGTCGGCGTCGAGCGCGACCTCGATCAGCTTCGCGTGGCCGGCGACCGCCTCGTCCATGGCGTTGTCCAGCACCTCGGCGAAGAGGTGGTGCAGGGCGCGCTCGTCGGTGCCGCCGATGTACATGCCGGGGCGACGGCGCACGGGCTCCAGCCCCTCCAACACCTCGATGTCCTTGGCGGAGTAGCCGGACGACGGCGGCGCGGGCGCGGGCGGGGCCGCCGCTCCGGCGTTGAAGAGGTCGGCGGCGGGGGCGGCGGCGCTGCGGGCCATGGCGTGGAGGCTGTCTCGATTCGGGCGGGAGGCCGTATCGCCCGGCCCGCGCCCTCGCGTCGAGGGGCGGGGCGACGCGGAACGGGGCGGGGAGCGGGGCCGTTGAAGCGGCTCCCTCACATAGGAGCTCGCGCCATGGCCGACGCCCCCAAGACCCAGCCCGACGAGAACACGGGCCGCGAGTACCCTCAGGACGGCTCCCAGCCGGGCGTGCTGGGCGACCAGACCGAAGAACAGAATCTGGGCCAGGAGGGCGATCCCTCCAAGCGCATCACCGAGGACGAGGTGAACGAGGCGTTCAAGGACGCCCCGAAGACCTGAGCGCCGCCTAGGCCTTCAGCGATCGGCCGAGGCGCACCGCCTCGGCCCCGAACCGCGAGCGGAGCGCGTCCACGGCGTGCTCCGCTTTGCGCGCCCGCACCTCCGCTTCGGCGAAGAAGTCCGACACGCCGCCCTCCGCGGGCTCGAGTTCCGCCAGGCCCGCGCCGATCAGCCGGAAGCGGGCGCCGGTCGCCTCCAACCGCAGCATGGCGCGGGTTTCCGCGAAGAGCACCTGGGCGGTCTGGGTCGGGGTGGGAAGCGTGCGTCGGCGGGTGAGGAGGCGGAAGTCGGCGGTCTTGAGCTTCAGCGTCACCACGCGCCCGGCCACGCCGCCGGCCCGCGCCCGGGCCGCCACCTTCTCGCAGGCGGGAAGGAGGCGGTCCTCGAGGTCGGCGATCTCCGACAGGTCCTCGTTGAAGGTCGTCTCGGCCGAGATGCCCTTGCGCACCGAGTCCGGTTCGACGCTACGCGCGTCGCGCCCGTGAGCGAGCTCGTAGAGGCGCAGTCCGCCCTCGCCGTAGCGCCGTACGAGCGCCTTGGGGTCGGCGTCGGCCAACTGGCCGATGCGGGCGAAGCCGTCGCGCTCGAGCGTGCGGGTGAACACGGGCCCCACGCCCGGCAGGAGGCTCACGGGCCGTCCGCTCAGGAAAGTCCGCGCGTCGGCGGAGCCGATCACCGAGAAGCCGTGCGGCTTGTCGAGGTCCGACGCGATCTTGGCCAGCACCTTATTGGGGGCGAGGCCCACGGAGACGGTGATGCCGACCTCCCGCGCGATCGCCGCCTGCGCGCGGGCGAGCTGCCAGGCGGGCGGGCCGCCGCCCAGCCGTTCGGTGCCCGCGAGATCGAGCCAGGCTTCGTCCAGCGAGAGCGGCTGCACGAGCGGCGTCAGCGCGCGCAGGTGGGCCATCACCCGGCGGCTCTCGTGGGTGTACTTGGCGAAGTCGGGGCGGATCACCACCGCCTCCGGACACAGCCTCAGCGCGCGCGCCATAGGCATGGCCGAGCGGCAGCCGTAGGTGCGGGCGATGTAGCAGGCGGTGGTCACCACGCCCCGCACGCCGCCGCCCACGATCACCGGCCGGTCGCGCAGCTCGGGACGGTCGCGCTTCTCGACGCTGGCGTAGAAGCTGTCGCAGTCGACGTGGGCGATCGCCAGCGCGTCGAGCTCGTCGTGGACCAGGAGCCGCGGCGATCCGCAGGCGGGGCAGCGCCCGCCGGGTGCTGCGGCCTCGTCGCGGCGGAGGCAGTCGCGGCAGAGCCGACGCACGGCGCTCAGCCGCCGGGGCCGTGAAGCGCGCGCTCGACGGCCAGGGCGAGCTCGGGCCAGGTGTCGATGCGCGGGTGGCGGTCGGGGGCGGAGGGGGCCAGCCCCCTCAGCTCGGGATCGGCGACGAGCTGGAACCTCCTCACCTCCGGCGCGGCCTCGGCCACCGAGTCGAGGTTGGGCAGGAGGTCGTCGACGAAGGCGCAGGGCCCGCCCGCCGCCTCCGCCAGCCGCCGCACCGACGCGCCCTTGAGGCCGTCGCTGAAGACGAGCGGATAGTCGAGGCCGTTGGCCAGGAGCCAAGCCGAACGCCCCGTGCGGGCCTGGGGCGGCGCGGCGGTCAGGATCACCACCTGCGCACGGCGCGCGAGTCGCGCCAGTGCCGCGGGCGCGTCGGGCGTGACCGCGAGGTCGCCGCAGCCCTCGGCGAAGAAGCGGTCGAACAGCGCGCGCGCCTCGGCCCGCTCCAGCGGCTCCTCCACGCCCCGCGCGTACATGGCCCCGAACAGGCGAAAGGTGTCGAGCCGCAACTCGTACCCGCGCGCCTCGAGCCAGGCGCGGAAGCCCCGCACGAAGAGCGCCAGCACCTCGTCGACGTCCACGATCACCGCGGCGCGGCGCGGGTCTGCGGCCAGCCCGTCGCAAGCCGCGGCGAGGTCGGCCGCGACCGGAGGGCTAACACAATCTTCGGAATGGGCGTGCGACAAGGCGGGCCTGATTGGAGCGGGGACTTGCGAGCGGGACGCGCCCGGCCGCCCGTCCTCGCACGGTTCTCACCACGGGTCATGATGGCCAAGCGCGTGCTCATCGTCGAGGACAACGAGCTCAACATGAAGCTCTTCCACGACCTGCTGGACGCCCAGGGGTACGAGACGCTGGAGACCCGCGAGGGGCTCTCGGCGCTGGCCCTGGCGCGCGAGCACCGCCCCGACCTGATCCTGATGGACATCCAGCTGCCCGAGATCTCGGGGCTCGAGGTGACCAAGTGGCTCAAGGAGGATGACGAGCTGGCCGCCATCCCGGTGATCGCCGTCACCGCCTTCGCCATGAAGGGCGACGAGGAGCGCATTCGGCAGGGCGGCTGCGAGGCCTATATCTCCAAGCCGATCTCGGTGGGTTATTTCCTCGAGACCGTGCGCAAGTTCCTCGACTGACGCGCCGCTAGGTTGGTGATCGCATGAGCGCCCGCATCCTCGTCGTCGACGACATCGAGACCAACGTGCGCCTGCTCGAGGCGAAGCTCGCGGCCGAATACTACGAAGTCTCCACGGCCCGCGACGGCCCGCAGGCATTGTCCGCGGCCGTCAAGGAACGGCCCGACATCATCCTCCTCGACATCATGATGCCCGGCATGGACGGTTTCGAGGTGTGCCGCCGGCTCAAGGCCGATCCGTACACCCGCCACATCCCCGTGGTGCTGGTCACCGCGCTCGACGGTCGGCGCGACCGGCTGAACGGGTTGGAGGCGGGCGCCGACGACTTCCTGACCAAACCGATCGACGACGTGGTGCTCTTGGCGCGCGTGCGCTCGCTCACCCGCTTCAAGATCACGCTGGACGAGCTGCGCGCGCGCGAGGCGTCGGGCCGGCGGATCGGGGTCATCGAGAGCGTCGGCCAGAGGCTCGGCGGCGGCGGCGGTCGCGTGGTGATCGCCGACGACAACCTGCACCAGTCGCGCCGCATGGCGGCCGAACTCGCGAGCGAGCACCGGCCGGTGGTCGAGGCCGAGGCCGAACGCGCGCTCCTGGCGGTGCGCGCGCGGTCCGACCTCCTCGTCGTCAACCTGGCCGCCGAGAGCTTCGACGGACTGCGGCTGATCGCGCGCACCCGCGCCGACGAGAGCACGCGCGGCCTGCCGATACTGGCGGTGTTCGAGCCCACAGAGCGCGCCCGCGCGGTGAAGGCGCTGGAGATCGGGGCGAGCGACCTCATCGCGCGCCCGGTCGACGCCGAGGAGCTGGCCGCCCGCGTGCGCACGCTCGTGCGCCATAAGCGCTACACCGACCTCCTGCGGCAGAACCTCGACCAGTCGCTGGAGCTCGCGGTCACCGACCCGCTCACGGGCCTGCACAACCGCCGCTACATGGCGGGGCAGCTCGGAGGCCTCGTCAAGCGCGCGACCTGCGGCGGCGACCCGGTCGCCTGCCTCCTGATCGACGTGGATCACTTCAAGCGCGTCAACGACACCTACGGCCACGACGTGGGCGACGAGGTGCTGCGCGAGTTCGCGGTGCGCCTCGCCTCCAACGTGCGCGCGGTCGACCTCGCCTGCCGCCACGGGGGCGAGGAGTTCGTGGTGATCATGCCCGACACCAAGCTGGAGGACGCGCTGCGCATCGCCGAGCGTCTGCGCTCCAGCGTGTCGGGCTCGCCGTTCCGCGTGGCGGGGGCGGATCAGCCGCTGGGCGTGACGATCTCGGTCGGCGTGGCGGTCACCGCCGGCGAGGAGGACACCCCCGAGGCGCTGATCAAGCGCGCGGACGCCGCCGTCTACCAGGCCAAGCGCGAGGGGCGGAACCTCGTGGTGCCGCGCGCGGCCTAAAGGCCGTCAGTCCACCCGCGGGCGAGACCCAGGCGCCGCGGGGCTCGGCGCCTGGGTCTCGGCGGTGGCCAGCCGCAGGGCGCGCAGGTCGTCGGCGATCTGGAACACGGCGACGCAGAACTCGCACGCGCCGCGCCACAGGAGCCAGAGGATCGCCGCCAGGGCGAGGCCGGCCACGAGCAGCGGCACGCCGAGGAGAAGCCCCTCCGGCACGCCCGAGCGGATCATCACGCCCACCGCGCCGCCGACCACGCCGAACGCCACCAGCGCCACTACCGCCAGCCCGCCCCAGTAGATCAGCTGGACGGCCTCCAGCCCCCAGGTGCGGTCGAGCGTCAGCACGTCCATCCACCCGCCGCGCCGGCGCCTGCGCACCACGGGCGACCCCATCGACATTCCGTCACCGCTCCGCGCTGAGGAGGGGCGCGGCCCGCGCTCCCTCGTCGCAGCACGGCTAACAGCCGCGCCGCGGCGTGGCAACGTGGCGGAGGGGGGGAGCGGGGCGCGGCTCGCGCCCGGCGAAATCGCGCCTAGATTAGCGGCCCCGCCGCTGACCGGAGCCTCCACCCATGCCCGACGCCGCCGCTCCGAACGCCAGACCCGTGCGCGTGGCGATCATCGGCTCCGGCCCGGCGGGCTACACCGCCGCCATCTACGCCGCGCGCGCCGCGCTGAAACCCGTGCTGGTCAGCGGGCTGGAGCCGGGCGGCCAGCTCACCATCACCACCGACGTGGAGAACTACCCGGGCTTCGCCGAGACGATCCAGGGCCCCTGGCTCATGGAGCAGATGCGCGCCCAGGCCGAGCACGTGGGGACCGAGATCCTCGACACGGTGGTCACCTCGGTCGACCTGTCGCGCCGGCCGTTCCGCGTCGAGCTCGACTCGGGCGAGGCGCTCCTGGCCGAGACGGTGATCATCGCCACGGGCGCCCAGGCGCGCTGGCTGGGGCTGCCGAGCGAAGAGCGGTTCCGCGGCTTCGGCGTCTCGGCCTGCGCCACCTGCGACGGCTTCTTCTACCGCGGCAAGCGTGTGGCGGTGGTCGGCGGCGGCAACACCGCGGTGGAAGAGGCGCTGTTCCTCACCGCCTTCGCCTCGGAGGTCACGCTGATCCACCGCCGCGACGAGCTGCGCGCCGAGCGCATCCTGCAGGAGCGGCTGTTCGCCCACCCCAAGGTCAAGGTGGTGTGGAACCGCGAAGTGGAGGAGATTCTGGGCGAACCGGGGGGCGCGGGCGTCACCGGCGTGCGCCTCAAGAACACGCGCGGCCACGGGGGCGAGGACCTCGCCGCCGACGGCGTCTTCATCGCCATCGGCCACGCCCCCGCCTCCTCCCTGTTCAAGGGTCAGCTCGCCATGGACGGCGAGGGCTACCTCGAGACCGTGCCCGGCAAGACCGCCACCCTCACCAAGGGCGTCTTCGCCGCGGGCGACGTCACCGACCATGTCTATCGCCAGGCGGTCACCGCCGCGGGCCAGGGCTGCATGGCGGCGCTGGAGGTGGTGCGCCTCCTCGCCGAGGAGGACCACGCGCGCGCCCACCACCGGCTGTCGCATCACGAGGCGGAGAAGATCGCGGTCTGGTGAGGCGCGCTCAGGGCGAGGTCGCGCCCGCCGGCCCGATCGGCGCGTCGGCGTCTCCGCCGAAGCTCGCGCCGCGCCGCTCGGGGCCGAAGAACGTCACCACCGCCAGGAACACGGCCACCATGCCCGCGACGATCGCCAGCGCCAGGCCGTAGTTGTTCCCGTGCGCCTCGGCGATGCGGCCCTGCAGTATGGCGTTGCCCGAGGCGATCAGGTTGCCGAGCTGGTAGGTGACGCCCGGGAACGTGCCGCGCGCCTCGTCGGGCGAGAGCTCGTTCAGATGGATGGGCACCACGCCCCAGGCCCCCTGCACGCAGATCTGCATTAGGAAGCCGCCGAGCCCTAGGAGCAGCGGCGTCGCCGAGAACGCCCACAGCGGCAGGACGGGCAAGGCCAGCACCGCCGCCAGCGCGATCGCCCGCTTGCGCCCGATCCGGTCGGACAGCGCGCCGAACATCACTCCGCCCGTGATCGCCCCGATGTTCATGACGATGGTCAGGTTCGACGCCATGGCGTCGGAGAAGTGGTGCTGCACCTTCAGGAAGGTCGGATACACGTCCTGCGTGCCGTGGCTGAAGAAGTTGAAGCCCGTCATCATCAGGACGGCGAACAGGAACAGCTTCCAGCGCCGGGCGAGCGCGCCGATGGGGTTGGGCGCCTTCGCGCCTGTGGCGCGGGCGTGGTCGCGCGTGCGCTCCCAGGCCGGGCTCTCGTGCACGCGAGTGCGGATGTAGAGCACCAGGAGGGCGGGGGCGACGCCCACCATGAACATGCCGCGCCAGCCGATCACGGGCGCGGCGTAGTGGACCACCGCCGCCAGGAGGAAGCCTAGGGCGTAGCCCTCCTGCAGTATGCCGCTCATCAGCCCGCGGTTCTTGGCGGGTAGGCTCTCGAAGGCGAGCGAGGCGCCGATGCCCCATTCGCCCCCCATGGCGAAGCCGAACAGCGCACGCAGGATGATGAACACGGTGAAGTTGGGGGCGAAGGCGGTGGCGAACTCCAGCCCCGAATAGAGCAGCACGTCGATCATCAGCACGGGTCGCCGCCCGAAGCGGTCCGCCAACCATCCGAAGAACAGCGCGCCCGGCGCCCGCAGCATCAAGGTCACCGTCACCGCCGCGAGGATGGCGGAGACCTTCATCTTGAAGTCGCCGGCGATCTCCTTGGCCACCAGCGTCAGGATGAAGAAGTCGAAGGCGTCGAGCGTCCATCCCAGAAGGCTCGCGGTAAAGGCCGATCGCTGCTCGCGCGTCAGCTCCGTCCAGCTCCGGAACATCGCCATGCCGCCCGTCTCCGCCCGCCGTTCTTGACTCGGAGCTTGGACCCGCGCGGGATGGGCGACAACGGTTTGCTAACGCGCGGCCTTCATCTTGCGTGTTAACCCTGTTTCGGCCCGCGTCCGGGGCCGCACCACGTTGCGCGAGGCGCCGTGTCGGCCAACACCTTCACCTCCGACCCTCGAGCGCTCGCCGCCCTGGCCGCAGCGGGCGCCGTGGCGGGCCTCGGTCTCGGCGCGGCGCTTCTCACCCTGCAGCCGGCGGGGACAGCGCCGCCCGGCGGCCCGCCTTCAGAACTCCGCGCCACTGTCGGCGCCGAGGCGCCGAGTCTCCGGCCGCGGCTCGCGCCCGACCTGCGCTGGCTGTTCGCCCTGCCCCGCGCACACCGGGACCTGGCGGCGCTGCACCCCGCCCGGCGCGAACTCGAGTGCTTGGCGGACGCCGTGTACTACGAGGCGCGGGGCGAGCCGGCGGCGGGACAGGCGGCGGTGGCGCAGGTGGTGCTCAACCGGGCGCGGCGGCCGGGCTTTCCGAAGTCTGTCTGCGGCGTGGTGTTCCAGCGTGCGGGCCGCGCCTGCCAGTTCTCCTTCGCCTGCGACGGGTCGGTGACGGCTCGGCGCGACATCGCCGCCTGGGGCCGCGCCCGCCGGGTCGCGTCGCTCGCGCTCGCCGGACGCGCGGTCGACGAGGTGGGCGGCGCCACGCACTTCCACACGGTCACGTCGAGCGCGGCCTGGGGTGCGCGCTTCTGGCAGGTCGCACGCATCGGCGCCCACGTCTTCTACGGCCGCGGGGAGGCGCGACGTCCGGCGCTGGCCCCCGCCGCGCTCATGACCGAGCCACCGTCGCCGACGGCGCCTCCGGCCAGCTGAAACGGCGGGCGCGCGCCCGCCGTCAGCGCTTGGTGGCGGGGTCGTGGGTGTGGTGGTCGTCCAGCTCGCCGCCACCGCCCGACACGTGGGAGCGTTCGCTCGAGTGCGGGCCGGGCTTCAGCGGCGGGTCGCCGTCGCCCCGCTCGTGCGGGGGCGGGGCCTTGTCGGCGTTCTGCTCGGACGATCCCGGGCCGCCCCAGCGTTCGTTGTTCTTCTCGGGCATGGCTCAGCGGTCCTGCACGTTGGCCTGATGCGACAGGTTCTGGCGCAGGTTGCCCGCGTCGCCCTGCTCGTCGGTGTTCACGCCCGCGGTTCCGCCCGCGGGGTCGCGCTTGACGTCGGCGTGGCGGTCGGCCGGCGAGTGCTCGCCGACGATCTTGGTGCTCTGCTGGTCGGGTGGGACGGGCGGGGCGGGGTGGGCCATGGGAAGGCTCCTGCGGGTGGGAGGACGCACAGTCCAACCCGTGCGCCGACGGGCGGGTTCCGGCCCGGCCCGCCTCAGCCTGCGGCGTCGAGCCCGAGGTCGAGCACAGGCGCCGAATGGGTCAGGGCGCCGACCGACACCCCGTCCACCCCCGTCTCGGCGACGGCGCGCACCGTCTGCAGCGTCACGCCGCCCGAGGCTTCCAGCCGCACGCGCCCGCCCACCCGCCGCACCGCTTCGCGCAGGTCGGGGTGGGAGAAGTTGTCGAGCATGATCACCGCGGGCTCGCCGCCCAACGCGTCGTCGAGCTGGTGCAGCCCGTCGATCTCGACCTCGATGGGGGTGAGCCAGCCCGCCGCGGCGCGCGCGCGGTCGAGCGCCTCCCGCACCCCCCCGCACGCCGCGACGTGGTTGTCCTTGATGAGGATGGCGTCGTCGACGCCGAAGCGGTGGTTCACCCCGCCGCCGCAGCGCACCGCGTACTTCTCCAGCGCGCGCAGGCCCGGGGTCGTCTTGCGGGTGTCGACGATGGCGGCCCCCGTGCCCGCAACCGCCTGCACATAGGCGCGCGTCAGCGTCGCGATCCCGCAGAGGCGCCCCACGAGGTTGAGCGCCGCGCGCTCGGCCGAGAGTACCGCCCGGGCGTTCCCCGCGACCCGCGCGAGGACGCCGCCCGCCTCCACGTCCGCGCCGTCGGGCGCGACCACCTCGAACCGGGCGCTAGGGTCGATGGCGCGGAGCGCGAGCCGCGCGCAGTCCAGGCCCGCCACCCGGCCTGGGCGGCGGGCGGCGATCACGCCCTCGAACACCGCATCCGCGTCGATCAGCGAGGCGGTGAGGTCGCCAGCGCGCCCGAGATCCTCGCGCAGCGCGGCCTCCACCACGGGGGCGAGCAGCAGATCGGGCGGAGGCTGGAGGTCGCGAGCGGGGTTCACGCCGCCGCCCGCGCGTCGCCCGAAGCGGCGTCCAGCGTCAACCGGGTGTGCGCCGCGACCGGGTCGGTCTGCGGGTAGTCCGCTCGCCAATGCGCACCCCGGCTCTCGCGCCGCGCCAGGGCCCCGCGCGTGATCAGCCGCGCGGCGGCGAGCGCCGGCCCGAGCCCGCAACGCCGTTCCGCAGCGTCGAGGATCCGGTCCAGTTCGGCCAGCCCCGTCCCGTCGCGCACCACCCCGGCATGGAGGCTCATAGCGAGGCGGAGCGCCTGCAGCTCGAACGCCGGCAAGTCGGGCGCAGCGGCGGCCGGGGCGACCGCCCCGCGGAGCCGCCGGGCGCCCGCCGCCGAGCGACCGGCCCGCGCGCCGAAGATCAGCGCCTCCAGAAGGCTGTTGGACGCCAACCGGTTGGCCCCGTGCACGCCCGAGCCCGCGCACTCGCCCGCAGCCCACAGCCCCTCCAGCGAGGTCGCGCCGTCGCCGTCCGTCTCCACCCCGCCCATGTGGTAGTGGGCCGCCGGTGCGATGGGGATAGGGGCCGTGCGGGGGTCCAGCCCCGCGCCTATGCAGGCGGCGAACACCGTGGGGAAGTGGCGGGGAAAGGCGTCGCCCACCGCCTCGCGCGCGTCGAGGAAGACGCCACGCCCGGCGCCGCGCTCGGCGTGGATGGCGCGCGCCACCACGTCGCGCGGCGCGAGTTCGCCCCGGAGATCGTAGTCGCCCATGAAGGCGCGGCCGTCGCCGTTCACCAGCCGCGCGCCTTCACCGCGGAGCGCCTCGGTGGCCAGCGGGGCGGGGTCGGCGCCGATGTCGATGGCCGTGGGGTGGAACTGCACAAACTCGGGGTCGAGGATCACCGCCCCTGCAAGGGCCGCCAGACCCAGCCCCTCCCCACGCACGGCCGCCGGGTCCGTGGTCTGGGCGTAGAGCCCGCCCACCCCGCCGGTGGCGAGCACCAGCGCGGGCGCGAGCACCTCCACCAGGCGCCCATCGCGCTCGATCAAGGCCCCGCGCACCCGGCCGGCGCCGTCCTGCAGGAGCCGTCGGGCCCGAGCGCCGGTCCACACGGCGATGGAAGGCGAGGCCAGCACGGCGGCGCCCACCGCCCGCATGATCTCTCGTCCGGCGCTGTCGCCGCCGACCCGGGCGACGCGCGCGCGGCCGTGGGCCGCCTCGAGGCTCTGCACGAAGCCGCCCTGCGCATCGCGGTCGAACGGCGCGCCCATCGCGGCCAGCGCACGCACCGCGTCGGGACCGGCCTCTGTCAGGGCGCGTGCGGTGGCGGGGTCGACCAGTCCCGCGCCGGCCGCCTCGGTGTCGGCGGCGTGCAGGGCCGGGCTGTCGTCGGCGCCGAGGGCGACCGCCACCCCGCCCTGCGCCCAGGCGGAGGCGCAGCCCTCGCCCAGGGGCGCGGGCGAGATCACGAGCGCGCGGCGTGGCGCGGCGGCCAGGGCGGCGGAGAGCCCCGCGAGCCCCGCCCCCAGAACCAGCACGCCGTCGTACTCGATCCGCTCCCGAGACGTCACCGCAGGTGCTCCAGGGCGTGGCGGCAGAGGGCGGCGGAGGCGTCGTTGAAGGCGCAGAAGACCACCCGCTCGAGCGTGCGGTCGCGTTGGAGGAAGCGTTGCACCTCCGCGGCCGAGACGTCGGCGGCGTCGGCGGCGGGGTAGCCGTAGACTCCCGTGGAGATGGCGGGGAAGGCGACGCTCGCCAGCCCGTTCTCCACCGCGACCTCCAGCGAGCGCCGGTAGGCGGAGGCGAGGAGCGCCGCCTCGCCGTGGCCGCCGCCACGCCAGCGAGGCCCCACCGCGTGGATGATGAAGCGCGCGGGCAGGCGGAAGCCAGGCGTGATCTTAGCGTCGCCGGTGGCGCAACCCCCCAGCGCCGCGCAGGCGGCGTGGAGGTCGCGCGCGCCCGCCGCGCGGTGGATCGCGCCGTCCACCCCGCCGCCTCCCGCCAGCGCCTCGTTGGCGGCGTTCACGATCGCGTCCACGTCGAGGGTGGTGATGTCCTCGACCACGACCTCGATGCGGGCGTCGGCCATGGCCGTCAGATCAGCTCGACGTCGACGTGATGTCGCGCCTTGACCATGTCGTACCGCGCCGGGACGGCGGGCGGCGGCAGGTCGACCATGCGCTGCACCGCCGCGCGCGCGCGCGCGGCGATCGCGAGGTCGACGGTCACCTCGAAGCGGTCGTGCAAGAGGCAGTCGCGGATGTTTTCCAGCGTGATGCGCTTCATGTGCGGGCACAGGTTGCACGGGCGCACGAACTGCACGTCCGGCGCGTCGGCGGCGACGTTGTCGGCCATGGAGCACTCGGTGATCAGCACCACCTGCCGCGGCCGCCGTGTCAGCACGTAATCGTTCATGGCGGCGGTGGAGCCGGCGAAATCGCTCAGCTCGATCACCTCGGCCGGGCACTCGGGGTGCGCCAGGATCTCCGCGTCGGGATAGCTCTCGCGCAGATCGGCGATGTCGGCGGCGGTGAAGCGCTCGTGCACCTCGCAGCGCCCGCGCCAGGCGATGATCTTCACCTCCGTCTGTCGCGCGACGTTCCTGGCCAGGAACTCGTCGGGGATCAGGATCACGCGATCGACGCCCCACTCGCGCGCGGCGGCCTCGACCACCTGCACGGCGTTGGCGCTCGTGCAGCAGATGTCGGTCTCCGACTTCACCTCGGCGGTGGTGTTGACGTAGGTGACGACCGGCACGCCCGGGTGGCGCGCCTTGATCAGGCGCACGTCGGCCCCGGTGATCGAGGACGCCAGCGAACAGCCCGCGCGCAGGTCGGGGATCAGCACGCGCTTTTCGGGGCTGAGCACCTTGGAGGTCTCGGCCATGAAGTGCACGCCCGCCTGCACGATCACCGGCGCGTCCGCGCGCTGCGCCTCCTTGGCCAGCGCCAGGCTGTCGCCCACGAAGTCGCCGACGCCGTGGAAGATCTCGGGCGTCATGTAGTTGTGGGCGAGGATCACCGCGCCGCGCGCGCGCTTCAGCGCGTTGATCTCGGCGATCAGGGGCGCCTGCAGCCGCCACTCCAGCGGCGAGACGAGGTCGCCCAGCCGCTCGCGCACAGACGCCGTCTCGCGCTCCACCGCCGGGCTCCAATCGACGACCGGAGCGGGGGAGGCGAGGGCGGCGAAACCGTCGGCGGGCATGCTCGAAAGCTCCGATGTGCTCGAAATGAGCATTTCCGGGAACCGGGGCGGAGCCTCGGAGAACAGAGACCGCCGACTTATGCTTCCCATGAGCATAAGCTGTCGCGAACATAGGGCCGAGCCGCCGGGGGGGCAAGGCGCCGGCGGCGCCCGCCCCCTCACATCGGCGCGATCGGTCGGGTCAGTCGCCCTTGGACGGCGGCTTGATATCGGAAGTGTACACCACCGTGCGCAGCACGCGCGCGCCCTGGGCCTGGGGATAGGCTTTGAAGCGCACGCGCTCGCCCTCCTTTACGACGACTTGCACGCTCTGCACCGCTTGGAGGTGCTGGTGGTGGTCGCTGTTGATCGGACCGTCCTGGGCGCGGGCGGTCTCGCCGCCGACCTCGATCACCGCGTCGAGGGTGGAGCCGCCCGCCGCGGCGACCGCGACGGTCGCGATCACCAGGCGCACGGTGGCGGTGGTGTCGCGCTCGAGGAAGCTCTCCGTCCCGTTCACGCCCGCCGACACCTGCACCGCGCCCGAGGGCAGGTCGATAAAACCTTCGTCGGACTCGTTGAGCTTGTCGTGGGCCATGACCGTACTCCGTGGAAGGCTGTCGGAACGCGCCGGCTCCCCGGCGGCTCCGCCCCGCGCGCCGGGCGTCAGGCGAGGAGGTCGGCGTGCCGCGGGTGGCGGCGGATGTAGGCGGCGGCGTACGGGCAGGTGGGCCGCACGCTCAGCCCCTCGGCGCGGGCGTGGGCCAGCACGCCCTCCATCAGCCGCCCGGCCGCGCCGCGTCCGCGCAGGGCGGGGTCGGCGAAGACGTGCGGGATCTCGAGCACGCCCGCCTGGAGGCGGTAGTCGGCGTAGGCCAGCCGCCCGTCCTCCTCCAGTTCGAAGCGGCGGCGGGCGGCGTCGTCTCGCACGCCGCCCCCGCTGGGGGCCCCGCTCACGCCAGCCAGGTCCGCGGGTCGGGGTAGGGCTGGCCCTGGGCGGCGCGCACCATGCCCAGGATGCAGCGCACCGCGAACCAGACGGTGACGCCCGCGCCCAAGAGGCCCGCCAGCATGAAGAGCGGCAGCCCGACCCCGCCCATGATCATCAGCGGCACGCCGGCGATCGCCAGCACGCAGGCGAGTGCGAGCGCGATCAGCGCCAGCCAGAAGGTGTTGATCAGGAAGATGTAGTGGCTGCGCGCGCGCGGCCCTGCGTCGCCCCGGAGAACATAGGCCAGGATCAGCCCGGCCAGGCAGGCCAGCCCGCCCGTCACCATGCCGATCAGGTACAGGGCGTAGCAGACCACCGGCAAGGTGAGGGTGTCGTCCGAATAGGCGGGCGGCGGCGGGCTGCGCGGCGAGGTGTCGAAGGAAGCGTCGGTCATGGTGTCCTGTCCAACGAAGGAACGCTCCGAAAGTCGCACGCCGCGAGCGACGTTGCGAGTTAAGCTTGCGTCATCCGCGTGACAGCCAGACCTCAACGCCCGCCGCCTGCGCGCCCGCCAACGCCTCCGGCTTCTCCACCCGCACGCGCACGCGCAGAGCGGCGGTGTTGCGCAGCACCGCGGCCGCGAGGTCGTCGGCATAGCTCTCAACAAGCTCGATGTGCCCGCGGTCGGCCAGAGCCAGGGCGAGCGCGCGCAGGGTCTCGTAGTTCAGAGTGTCGGACATGCCCGTGACCGGCCCGGGCGCGAGTTCGGCCTCGACGTCGACCCGCAGCGGCTGGACGCGGCCGCGCTCGTGGGGATGGACGCCGATCTCGGCCTCCAGTTCGAGCCCGCGCATGAACACGCTCAAGCGCTCGTGGCGCGGCGGCGCCCAGGGGCGCGGCGGGGCGGCGACGGCGGTCATGCGGGATCGTCGGCGACGTCGGGCGTGCGCCAGCCGAGGTGCTGGCCGGCGTCCACCGCGATCATCTGCCCCGTCACCGCCCGCGCGCCGACGAGATAGCGCAGCGCCCCTGCGAGGTCGTCGGGCTCGACGCGCCGCTCCAGCAGCACTCCGGCCGCCTCCTGCGCGAAGCCCTGGGCGTCCTGGTGGACGGAGGCGAGCGTCGGCCCGGGCCCGATCCCGTTGACGCGCACGCGCGGCGCGAGCGCCTGGGCGGCGGTGCGCGTGGCGGTCCACAGGGCGGACTTCGACAACGTGTAGGAGAAGAAGCGCGGGTCGGGCCGCAGCACGCGCTGGTCCAGGAGGTTGACGCATAGCGCCTCGCCGTCGGGCAGGCCGGCGTCGACCTGGGCGGCGAAGCTCTGCAGCAGGAACACGGGCGCGCGCAGGTTGGCCGACATGTGCGCCTCCCACAGCTCGGGCGTGAGCGCAGGGAGGCGGTCGTCGTCGAAGCGCGAGGCGTTGTTGACGAGGAGGCTCAAGGGGCCGAGCTCCGCGCGGGCCTCCGCGACCACGCGGGCGGGGGCGTCGGGATCGGCGAGGTCGGCCTGCACCCGCACCGCGCGGCGGCCCAGCGCCTCGATCTCGTGGCAGGCGGCTTCAGCCTCGTCGCGGTCGCCCCGGTGGTGCACGGCGACGTCGTAGCCGAGCCGCGCGCACTCCAGCGCGAGCCGACGGCCTATGCGCCGGGCCGCGCCGGTGACGAGCGCCGCGCCCTGCGTCGCGGGCGGGGGCACGCGCGCCTCAGTCGAAGCGGTGGAACTCGAAGAAGTTGATCGCCGCGATGGCGACCACGAACAGGAGGATCGGGAGGAGGGCGGCCATGCGCGTCCGCATACGTCCGGCGGCGCGCGGCTTCAAGCCGGGCGGCGACGCTGGAGCGGGCGGGGCGGCCTCGACTATATGCACGGCGATGTCGGACGCAGGTGTCGAGCTCGAGGTCCCCCCGTCGCCGGAGGCCGTGGATGTGGTGCGCTCCTCGGAGGGTGAGGAGGCCGGTCCGCGGCTCACGGGCGCCAAGCTGATCGCCGACTATGTGCGCCGCCTGCCCGACACGCCGGGCGTGTACCGCATGATCGGCGAGGAGGGCGAGCTCCTCTACGTGGGCAAGGCGCGCTCGCTCAAGAAGCGCGTGGTGCAGTACGCGCAAGGGCGGGCGCACAGCCAGCGGCTGCAGCACATGGTGTCGATGACCCGCGCCATGGAGTTCGTCACCACCCGCACCGAGGCCGACGCGCTCCTCCTCGAGTCAAACCTGATCAAGCGGCTGAAGCCGCGATTCAATATCGTGCTGCGCGACGACAAGAGCTTCCCGGAAATCGTGCTGAGGCAGGATCACGCCGCGCCGCAGCTGCGCAAGCATCGCGGCGCGCACACCATCAAGGGTGAGTACTTCGGGCCGTTCGCCTCCACCTGGGCGGTGAACCGCACGCTCAACACCCTGCAAAAGGCCTTCCTGCTGCGCTCCTGCTCCGACAGCGTCTACGAGAGCCGCACCCGGCCGTGCATGCTGCATCAGATCAAGCGCTGCTCGGCCCCCTGCACCGGCGAGATCGACGCCGACGGCTACCGCGAGCTCGTGGGCGAGGCGCACGACTTCCTGCGCGGCCGTTCGCGCGCGGTGAACAAGCGCCTCGTGGCCGAGATGGAGCAGGCGGCCGAGGCCATGGAGTTCGAGCGCGCCGCCCGCGTGCGCGACCGCATTCGCGCGCTGGCGGGCATCACCAACGAGCAGGGCATCAACCCCGAGCACGTGGAGGAGGCCGACGTGATCGCGCTTCACCACGACGGTGGGCAGACCTGCGTACAGGTGTTCTTCTTCCGCGCCGGCCAGAATTGGGGCAACCGCGCCTACTTCCAGCGCCTGGCCCAGGTGAACGAGGAGGGCTGGAGCGACGAGGCGGTGACGCTCGATAACTTCCTGGGCCAGTTCTACGACGACAAGCCGGTCCCGCGTCAGATCCTTCTGGACCGCGACGTGCCCAACCGCGAACTCTACGCCGAGGCGTTCCGCGGCAAGGCCGGCCGCAGGGTGGAGATCCTCGTCCCCAAGCAGGCGGAGAAGAAGCGGCTGGTCGACCACGCCGCCGCCAACGCGCGCGAGGCGCTCGGCCGGCGCATGGCCGAGGGGTCGGCCCAGCTCAAGCTCCTCTCCGGCGTGTGCGAGGTGTTCAAGCTGGAGGGCCCGCCCGAGCGGATCGAGGTCTACGACAACAGCCACATCATGGGCACCAACGCGGTGGGCGGCATGATCGTGGCCGGGCCCGAGGGCTTCCAGAAGAACCAGTATCGCAAGTGGAACATCAAGGGGGGCGAGCTCACCCCCGGCGACGACTACGCCATGATGAACCAGGTGCTGCGCCGTCGCTTCACCCGCCTGCAGAAGGAGGAAGAGGAGGGCGTCGACGCGCCCAAGCCCGACCTCGTCCTGGTCGACGGCGGCCAGGGCCAGCTCGACGCCGCGCTCGCCGTCATGGCCGACCTGGGCGTGGATGACGTGGCGGTGGTGGGCGTCGCCAAGGGGCCGGACCGCGACGCTGGGCTGGAGCGCTTCTTCATGCCCGGCCGCACGCCCTTCATGCTCGAGCCCAAGGACCCGGTGCTCTACTACCTCCAGCGCCTGAGGGACGAGGCGCACCGCTTCGCCATCGGCACCCACCGCGCCAAGCGCGCCCGCGCGCTGACGAAGAACCCGCTGGACGAGATCGACGGGGTGGGCCCCGCCCGCAAGCGCGCGCTCCTGCAGGCGTTCGGCTCGGCGCGGGGGGTCAGCCGGGCCGACGTCGCCGACCTTCTCAAGGTCGAGGGCGTCAACCAAGCGCTGGCCGAGCGCATCTACGCCACCTTCCGCCGCGAGGCGTGAGGCCCCGCGGCGGTTGCGCTCGCCCTCAGCGGGTGGGGCTTGGGGCGGTGAACGGCGAGCAGCAGGGCTCCGCCACCGGCTGGAACTCCATCAGCTCCACCCGCGTGCCGTCCGGGTCATAGAGGTTGGCCTGCCACTTGCCGTCCTTGCCCATCTGAGGGCCGTCGTGGCGGGGGCTCAGCCGGTCGTCGCGGATCAGGGTGGTGACCGCCGCCTCCATGTTCGGCACGCCGAGCGAGATGTGGTTCAAGACGCCCAGCTCGTTGGCGTCGACCTTGTCGAGCGGGGTGGTCGAGCCCGGGCCCACCAGCATGTACTCCAGCCAGTCGCGCCCGTCGGGCACCTGCTGGGAAACCCAGTCGACGGCGTCCTCGCGCATGGCGCCGCGCCAGTAGGGCCTGAAGCCCAGCAGCGCTCGGTAGAACCGATCCTCCGCCGCGCGGCTGCGCACCAGGAAGCCGACGTGGATCGCGTGGTCGCTGATGGCCGCGCGCCCGGTCGCCACCGCCGGGGACGGCTGCACGAATTGCACGAGGTTGCCTTCCGGGTCGCGCGCGGAGACGCGGCGCTCGCCGTCGGGGGCGGTGGCGAGGGCGGACACCTCGCGCGCGCCGTGGGACACGAGCCAGGCGCGCATGCCCGCGGCGTCGGTGGTGACGAAGGCGACGTGCGCCATGCGGCTAAGGCCCTGGCCGGCGGGAAGCGGCAGCACTTCCACGAACTGGCGCGGACCGAAGCGGTAGCGGGCGCCGCGCGGGTCCTCCGAATCGGGCGCCTTCACGCCTCCGAGCTTGCCCACGTAGAAGCGCTCGGAGGCGGCGGGGTCGGCGGCGTAGACGGCCAGGTGCGAGATGCCGGTGATCGGCGGCCGTCCCGCGTCGGGAGCCGCACCCGCCGCCGCCGCCCACAGGAGCGCCCCGCCCGCCGCCGCCCAGCCAGCCCACCTCATGCGCGTCTCTCCGTCCCGTGCGTGTCGTCGCCGCCATGGAGCACGCCCGGGCGCGCGGACGCCAGTCTCCACGCTCGTGGGGCGCGGCGCGGGGTGCTAGGGCGGCGCGACCCGACCATGCGTTCTCCCGTTCTCCTCATTGGCCTCGTCTGGACGCTGGCGGCGGCGGCGCGCGCTCAGCCGATGCCGGGCATGACGATGCCCGCGGCCCCCCCGCGCCTGCCTTCTGACGCCGGGTCGGCCGTGACCGACATGTCGGGCATGGACGCGCACGCAATGGCGGGCATGGCCATGACGGGCCAGCTCGGCCCCTATCCGATGACGCGCGACGCCTCCGGCACCGCCTGGCAGCCGGACAGCGCCGCCCACGACGGGCTGCACCTCGACGCCGGCGGCGGCTGGAGCGTGATGGCGCACGGCCAGGCGACGCTCGTCTACGACGACCAGGGCGGCCCGCGTGGCGCGTCCAAGACCTTCGTGCTGAGCCATCTGATGCTCGACGCCTCGCGCCCGCTCGCGGGCGGGACGCTGACGCTGAAGGGCCTGTTCTCGCTCGATCCCTTGATGGGTAAGTCGGGCTATCCGCTCATTCTGCAGACGGGCGAGACCGCCGACGGGCGCACCCGCCTGATCGACCGCCAGCACCCCCACGACCTGATCGGCGAGCTGGCCGCCAGCTACAGCCACCCGCTGGGGGGCGGGGTGTCCGGCTTCCTCTACGGCGGTCCGGCGGGCGAGCCCGCGCTCGGGCCGCCCGTCTACCTCCATCGCGCGACAGGCCTGGTCGACCCGGAGACCCCCATCGACCACCACTGGCTCGACTCGACGCATTTGGCGTTCGGCGTGGTCACCGGCGGCCTCGTGGCCGGAGGGTGGAAGGTCGAGGCCTCGGGGTTCCGCGGGCGCGAGCCCGACCAGCACCGCTACGACCTGGGGGAGCCGAAGCCCGACTCGTGGTCGGTGCGGCTGAGCTGGAATCCCGGCCCCGACTGGGCGCTCGAGGTCAGTCGGGGCCACCTCCACTCCGTCGAGCAGCTGGAGCCCCTGGTCGACCAGGACCGCACGATCGCCTCGGCCATCTACAATCACCCGTTCCGCACGGGCTGGTGGGCGCCGGGCTTCGTCCAGGGCGTGATCGCCTGGGGCCGGATGGACCGGCTGCCGCCCGCGGGCGAGCCGCGCCGCTCGACCGACGCCTGGCTGGGGGAGGGCGTGCTGACCCGCGGCGCCGACAGCGTGTTCGCGCGGCTGGAGGTGGTGGACAAGGACGAGCTCTTCCCCGATCCGGTCGCGGAAACGCAGCCGGTCTACACGGTCGGCAAGCTCAGCCTGGGCTACCAGCGCGCGTTCCGCCTGCCCGGTCGGTTGGCGGTGGACGTGGGCGGCCTCGTCAGCCGCTACGACCTGCCCCGCGCGCTGGACGCGGCCTACGGCTCGGATCCGACGAGCTTCATGCTGTTCACCCGGCTGCGGCTGCGGAGCTAACCCGGCCGTCCGCGGGTTCGGCGGGCAGTCCCTCCGGAGGAGCCCGCCCGTGTCCGATCCCGTGTTCGCCCCAGCTCCGCCCGTGCTGGCCGCCGTGGAGGGCGGGGGGACCTTTCCGGTCGGACGCATCTTCTGCGTCGGTCAGAACTACGCCGATCACGCCAAGGAGATGGGCGCGGGGGATCGCGAGGCGCCCTTCTTCTTCACCAAGTGGGCGCAGGCGGTCGTCCCCACCGGATCGACGCTGCCATATCCGCCCGCGACGGCGAACTTTCACCACGAAGGCGAACTGGTCGTGGCGCTCGGCCGCGGCGGGCGCGATATCGCGCGGGAGGACGCGCAGGCCTGCGTGTGGGGCTACGCCGCCGGGCTCGACATGACACGGCGCGACCTGCAGGCCGAGGCCAAGAAGGCGGGTCGCCCCTGGGACACAGCCAAGAACGTCGAGGGCGGCGCGCCTCTCGGCCCCATCCGCCCAGCCGGGCGCGCGGGGCCGATGACCTCGGGCGCCCTGGAGCTCACCGTGAACGGCGAGACGCGCCAGCGCGGCGACCTCGCCGACATGATCTGGCCGGTCGCCGACATCATAGCCTTCCTGTCCAAGCTCTACCGGCTGGAGGCGGGCGACCTGATCTTCACGGGCACGCCCGCCGGCGTGGGGCCGGTGGCGCCGGGGGACCGGATCGCCCTCGCCATCGCCGACCTGCCCCGGCTCGAGGTGACGATCGGCCCCGCCGCAAGCTGATCGCGGTCGATCTTCACCGAATCTTCACATGAACGTCACGGGCGCGTCGGCTCGACCGTGCCCTGCTTCGAGGGGAACGCAAGGACCTCCGATGGCCTCCACCACCGCCACCTCGCCACCGTCGAAGGAGGAGAAGGGGGTCGCCCGCTCGCTCCACATCGATCTCGACAAGAAGATCCACCCCGCAGGAGCGTTCGCCTTCTTCCTCGTGCTGATCGCGGGGGCCTGTTACGCGGTGTTCTCCATCGCCACCGACCTGCGCACCTGGGGCGGCGGCGAGCCGATCGCGACCGGGGCCTTCCTGCTGCTCGGGCTGGCGCTCCTGATCGCGCTGGGCTTCGAGTTCGTGAACGGCTTCCACGACACCGCCAA
>CAXTAO010000003.1:0-193710 GCA_964242625.1 uncultured Caulobacteraceae bacterium
GCCCGGCGCGCTCGCGGCCGCCCTCTCCGAGGGCGCGGCCGCCGATCGCCGCATCACCGTGGGCGAGCCTGCGTCGGCGCGC
This sequence comes from uncultured Caulobacteraceae bacterium, assembly GCA_964242625.1. Classification (GTDB taxonomy): domain Bacteria; phylum Pseudomonadota; class Alphaproteobacteria; order Caulobacterales; family Caulobacteraceae; genus JASLDZ01. The sequence continues at coordinate 83 of CAXTAO010000003.1, forward strand.
GCAGCGGGCGCGACCGTCGCCGTCGAGAACCGGCTCGGCCAAGCCCCCCGCCGCTCGGCCGCGCCGCGCGACGCCCGCGTCGCCCGCCCGCGCGAGGACCTCCGCACCGCATGACGCCGCCGCCCACGAGTTCCAACGAGGCCGCGCGCCGCGCCGGCTATTACGCGGAGGCCGCTTCCTGGTCGGCCGACGTCCACGGCGGCTTGCGCGCCTCGCGCCGCGTCGCTTGGTGGGTGGCGGGCGGCGCCTGCGCCGTGGCGGCGCTGGAGGCGGTGGCGCTGGCGGCGCTCGCCCCGCTCAAGACGGTGACGCCCTACGCCGTGACGGTCGACCGCCAGACCGGCTATGTTGAGACGGTGCGCCCGCTCGCCCCCGGCGCGATCAGCCAGGACCAGGCGGTCACCCAGTCCAACCTCGTGCAGTACGTGCTCGCGCGCGAGACCTTCGACCCTACCGACCTGCGCGAGAGCTATCGAAAGACCATGCTGCTCTCGAGCGGCGCCGCGCGGGACGACTACGCCCGGCTGATGCAGCGGGCCACGCCGGAAAGCCCGCTCAACCTCTACACGCCGCGCACCACCGTGGCGGTGCAGGTCGAGAGCGTGTCGCTGCTCTCGCCCACCACCGCGCTCGTGCGCTTCACCACCACCCGGCGCGAGGCGGGGGGCCAGGCGGGGACCGCCCAGCCCTATGTGGCGGCCATCGCCTTCCGCTACACCACTGCGCCGCTCAGCCAGGGCGAGCGCTTCACCAACCCGCTTGGCTTCCAGGTCACCCGCTATCGGCGCGACAGCGAGGCGCCCGCGGGCGCGGCGGTGGCCCTGCCGACGGCGACCACGGCGGGCGCGCTCCGGTGAGGCGCGTGGGTGCGACGCTCGCCCTCGTGGCGGGGCTGGCGTGCGCCGCACCGGCGGGCGCGGCCGCGCCGCTCGACCCGCGCATCCGCGTCCTGCCCTACGACACCGACCGGGTAATCGCGCTGGACGCAGCGTTCGGTTTCCAGACCATGATCCAGTTCGGCCCGGACGAGCAGATCCAGAACGTCTCGATCGGCGACGGCGCCGCCTGGCAGATCACGCCGAACAAGTCGGCCACGCTGATCTTCGTCAAGCCGATCGACCTCGCCGCCCAGACCAACATGACGGTGGTGACCGACAAGCGCGCCTACCTGTTCGAGCTCAGCGCGCACGCGCCCGGAGCGAGGGGCGAACCGCCCTATGTGATCCGCTTCAGCTATCCGCCGCCGCCCGCCGCGCCCGCGCGCGCCGACGTGGTGAGCGGCCTGCCGCCCCCCGCGCGCCGCCACGCCGACTACGCCTACACCGGCGCGCGCACCAACCTGCCGGCCGAGGTGTTCGACGACGGCGAGCTGACCTACTTCCGCTGGCCGCGGGGCTCCGCCACGCCCGCCTTGTTCGTGGTCGGCCCCGACGGGCAGGAGAGCGTGGCCAACTACAGCGTGCGTGACGGCTACCAGGTGGTCGAGCAGGTCGCTCCACGCTTCGTGCTGCGCGACGGCCGCGCGGTGACCGTCGTCATCAACGAGGGCTGGCGCGAGCCGCCGCCGGGCCGCGACGCACCCCGCCCCGCCGACGCCCGGACCGCCCGCGCCGCTGCTCGCGCCGACGCTCATGACGACGGGGGACCGCGGTGAGTTCGTCTGCCGGGTCGCCAGGGGAGCCGCCCGCCCTCGATCCGCGCTCTGGCGTCGAAGGCGCGCGCCTCTCGCCCGAGGGCCTGCGTCCCGCGGTGGCGCGCGCCGGCCCGCCCGCCGGGGGGTGGCTCGTGGGCGGGGCGGCCGTGCTCATCGGCGGGCTCGTCTTTCTCTGGCTGTCCAGCCACCGTCCCGGGCCGCCGCGCGCGCTTGGCGAGCTGGCGGCGCGGGGGCAGGTGGGGGCGGCCGCGCCCGCCGTCCCGCCGCCGCCCAAGGAACTCGACGCGCTCGAGGACGCTGCGCGGGGGGAGTTGGCCACGCCGCCGGCCCCGGCGCCTCCGCCCGCACCCACGCCGCCCGCCCTGGCGATCGTCACGCCCGCGCCCTCGCCCGTGTCGCCGCTACCGCCGGCGGCGGCCCCGCCCGTGGTCGCCACCGTAGATCCCGCCGCCCAGCGGCGGCGCGCGCCTTCGCTCGTGGTTGACTTCGGCGACGCCCCGGCGCCGAAGCCGGCGGCGGGGGCGGCCGGGGCCGCCGGTCGCGCGCCGACGCTCAGCGGCGACGAGCAGTTCGCCTCGCGCGTGACGGTGACCGAACCGGAGCGTTCGCGCGCGACCTTCCTGCGCAATCGCGGGGCCACGGTGCCGCAGGGCGCGATGATCCCCGCGGTACTGGAGACCGCACTCAACTCCGACCTGCCGGGCTTCACCCGCGCGGTGGTGAGCCGCGACGTGCGCTCGTTCGACGGCTCGCAGGTGCTCATCCCGCGCGGCAGCCGGGTGATCGGCCAATACCGCTCCGGCGTGGCGCTGGGCGCATCCAGAGCCTTCGTGATCTGGACGCGGGTGCTCCGGCCCGACGGGGCCACGGTGCAGATCGGCTCGTCCGGCGCCGACACGCTCGGCCGGGCGGGGCTGGCGGGCAAGGTCGACCGGCACTTCTTCGAGCGGTTCGGCGGGGCGGTGCTCCTGTCGGTGGTCAATCTCGGCGGCCAGGCGCTGGTGCGCGGCAACTCGACCCAGGTGGTGATCGGCTCCTCGTCGGACGCGAGCTCGCTCGCAGGCGCCGCCAGCGCCTTCACGCCGCAGAACATCTCGCCCACCATCACCGTCGCCCAGGGCACACCCATCCGCATCTTCGTCGCGCGCGACCTCGACTTCTCGAGCACCGAGGAGCCGCAGCCGTGAGCGTACCCGCGCCGGCGCAGAGCCCTCCCGCGGAGCGTGTCTATCTCGACGCCTATCTGCGCCCGCTCGCACCCTGGCTGGAGCGGCCGGACGTAACCGACATCCTGATCAATGCGCCGGGCGAGGTGTGGGTCGAGACCCTGGGCGGCGTGGCGGAACGCTTCACGGCTCCCGAGCTGACGGAGACGAGCCTGCGGCGCCTCGCCGGCCAGATCGCCGCCGCGGCGCACCAGGGCGTAAACCGCGAGAGCCCACTCCTGGCGGCCACCCTGCCCTCCGGCGCACGCGTGCAGGTGGTGGCGCCGCCTGCGACACGCGGCCCGATGGCGATCGCCATCCGCAAGCAGGTGGTGAGCGACCTTTCCATCGCCGACTACGACGCCGGCGGCGGCTTCGACCAAGTGCGCGCCGTCGATCTGGCGCAGCCCTCCACGGAGGAAGTCGCCCTGCAGGAGGCGCTCGACGCGGGCCGCGTCGGTGACTTTCTGCGCCTGGCCGTGCTGACGCGGCGCAACATCATCATCTCGGGCGGCACCTCCACGGGCAAGACCACCTTCCTCAACGCGCTGGTGAAGGAGGTCCCGCAGGACGAGCGCCTGGTCGTGATCGAGGACACGCCCGAGGTCCGGCTGATCCACCCTAACAGCGTCGGTCTGGTCGCCGTCCGCGGGCGCCTGGGCGAGGCGGGCGTGACGGTGGAGGATCTCTTGCAGGCGTCCCTGCGTCTGCGGCCCGACCGGATCATCCTGGGCGAACTCAGGGGTGCTGAGGCCTACAGCTTCCTGCGCGCCGTGAACTCCGGCCATCCCGGGTCGATCACCACCGTCCACGCCGATAACCCACGCGCGGCGCTGGATCAGCTGGCGCTCATGGTGATGCAGGGCGGCCTGATGCTCAGCCGCACCGAGATCGTGACCTACGTCGAGACGATGGTCGACGTCGTCGTGCAGCTCTCGCGCGCGCACGGCCGCCGACATGTCTCGGAAATTGCCCTCCTGCGTCCCCTGGGCCGGAACGAAGGCGACCGTCCCGGCTGAACGAGCGGCGCCTGCTACAGCTTTCGCGCTGCAGTTAAGATCGCGTGCATCCAGGCTAGACCATGTCTCGTCTGCCGTCCTGATTAGCGACGATCAACGCAAGTTGCGTCCAGTCTGTAGTCGCGCGCTCTCGACTCGGCAATCATAAGGCAGGTCAGGGTCGCTGCAGAAGTCGGGCCAGCGGCCTGTGGCGCGCCAATAAGCGCCCCAACCTAGTCGTTCAGCTCCAAGCATGAAGCGCGGATCTTTCCGCATGAGGGTTGTCGTGGAGAGGAATAAGTAAGGTGGCGAATAGTGATTGGGTTCGTAGGCTCGCGCTAGGTCGAAAGCCAGGTCGAGGTCGCCGAGTCTGGCCGCGAGCAGTGCGGCCGGTCCCGGCTCTATCGTTCCCGTGCTAGCGGCCGTCGCTATCTCGTCGGCGATCGTGCGCCGATGCATTTTTGAAGCGGTTCGGCCAGCCAGCAAGACGTCGCGCCAGACTTGAGCTCCGACATCGCTTAAGCCGTCCCTCCCGGATGGATCATCCAGAAGCTTCATCAGTTCGTCGTCGCGACCGTCGAGCATCGCCGTCCAGAAGCGCGCGTCGGAGGTGGCCGTGTGGTCGGGCCACTCTGCACTCATCTGGCTCACCAAACGGCGGCCCTCCTCCGAGTATCCGCCGCTTACAAGGCTCACGGCTAACGACCAGCTCGCGCTATTGTGCAGTGGGTCAAGTTCGTGAGCAGTCCGCAGCAGCTGTATAGCGTCGTGCGCACGCCCGAGCGTCCAGAGCAGGCGTCCCCTCATGAGGATGAGCGGCTCGAAGCCGGGGTCGGCCGCCGCTCCCGCTTCAAGAAGCTTCTCCCTAGCCAACCAATCGTGAGAAGGCGCCAGGAGTTCGAGCGCTAGGTAAGCCTCCCCGTTCTTCGGATCGAGCGAGAGCGCCCGACGCGCCTCGGCGTCAGCCTCATGGCGTCGCGCCTGAACGTCAGCTGTTCCCGGCTCGGAGTTCTGCAGCTGAAAGGCGATTGCGGTAGCCAGCGCAGAGTGCCCCCATGAGAAGTCGGGCGTGGTCGCTGCAAGGCGGCGAGCGAAACGCTCCGCCACCACGTCCCCGCCTTCTCGTAGACCGGTCAAGCTCTCTCGGGCGGCGATGAAGTCCGCGACGCCTTCCGCACTGACGCGGGCTGGACTGGCTCGGGCCAGTTGGGCCCAGCTAGCCGCACCGCCCGTCTGAGCGGCCACGATTGTCCTAAGAGCGGCCGGAGCATCAGCCGACCCGCTTATTTGCCGAGACCAGAGTGTCACACGCTCAACTACGTCGTCCAGGCGGGTTATAACGTTGACAGTTTTCCCTTCTCTTGAGACCGCGCCGGTGATGATGAGACGGGTGCGCAGCGGATTGGACGAAAGAGTCCGCTCGCCATCCCGTGGACCGGACGCGTCTGCTCGAGAGATCGTGCGCAATCCACGGCTGGTCAGCGTAGCCGAAACGGCGTCAAGCATGCCGTCAGCTAAGGCGAGCGCGACAGGGTCCTTGCTCGTGACTTCGAATGGAAGCACCGCCACTCGGTCCTGTTCTGGAGCTAGCCAGCGCCGGATCGCTCCGCTGACGGGATAGCTTGCAATCGCGGCGAGCAGGGAAATGCCGGCGACTATCGCCGTCACGGAGGCGGACGCCGACAATAGTCGCGGCGCCTGACCGGCAGAGGTCGGCCGCGCCGGCGCTTCCTTCTCCGTTTCGACCGGCGCCGTACTCGACCCGTCGACGATCTCCTCCACCGAGAGGCGATAACCTAGGCCACGCACTGTGCTCAGTCGGCCGCCTTCTTCAGCTAACAACTTACGTACGGCCGTGACCTGGACCTGAATGGCGTTATCTTCGACAGCCTTACGCGCCCATACCTGCGCAACCAGCTCGTCTTTTGAGACGAGAGCCCCACGCGCCTGGGCCAGTACGGAAAGCAGGTCCAAAGCCTTGCGCCGAATTGGAACCGGCGCGCCGCCGACCAGCAGCTGCCGTCCCGGGTGCAAGGTGAAGCGCCCCAGCTTGTATTCCACGCCGCCCATTTGCGCGCCCCCGGCGCAATCCCCGAGCAACGAGCTTGAGGGTCCCGCGACCGACTGGCAATGCCCCGCTACCCCGCGATGAGATGATAGCTTTCGGTAGCAAAGGCAGTGTCAGCCTACGGGGGGGTAGGGCTGAGCGAGGGAGGGTGGGCCATGGCCCGGCCGCTGCCGCCGAGCCCGTTCCGCCGCTTCACCCTGCACAACCACGTCATCCTGACGCCACCTCGTCAGCCAGGAGCGCTTCAGAGAGCGCCGCTCAGCCGCCGCGGCCGAGTGGCGGGCGGTCGCCGCCTAGCTCCGAGCGGGGTAGGGAGTGCGCCCGCGCGGGAACAGGTGGCCGTTGGACTGACAGCACCGGCGTCCGGAACGTCCGCTAGTGGACGATTGCGGTCCATGTCTGGCGAGCGTCCTTCGTGAAGCCCTCTGTCGTGCGAGCTCAGGGAGCGGCCCCCGTGCTCAGGTCGCGCTCACGCCCTCGGTCGCGTCCGGCTCAGGATTCAGCGGCCCAGCCTCGCTGCCCACCCATTCGCGCCAGAGCAGGATAAGGGCGGCCAGGATGGCCGGTCCGACAAAGAGCCCGAGGAGACCGAAGCCTGTCACCCCACCCAAGATGCCGAGCAGGACCCAGAGGAAGGGCAGTTTCGTTGCGCCGCCGATCAGCACGGGGCGAAAGGCGTGGTCCGCCACAAAGGTGACGATCGAGCCAACCGCAAGCACGACCAGCGCTCCGACGATCTTGTTGACCGCGAGAAGCACTAGGGCAGCGATCGCAAAGGCGACCGTCGCGCCGAAGGGCACCATGGCTAGGAGCGCGGTGATGAGTCCGAACAGCGCTGCGTGAGGAGCCCCAACGGCAAAGTAGACCACCGTCATCAACGCGCCTTCCGCGAGGCCGACGAGAACCAGGCCGTTCACCGTCCCATGCACGGAGCGGACCATTTGTCGTCCGACCCGCTCACCGGCGAGCCCGAAGGTCCGGCGACTAGCGACCACGAACTGCGCTGTGATCCTCTCCGCCTCTCGTAGCAGCATGAAGAGCGTCAGGAGGGTGAAGCCGAACAGGACGGTGCGATGCGCTGCCTGCTGGGCGAGGCGGCGGCCGAAGCCGACCAGCTGATTTTGCGCTAGCCGAGAGCTGAACTCGTCGAGGTAGCCCGGCCGCCCGAGGTTGGCCTGCCACAAGGCGATCAGCTTGGGGCTGAACGGGAGCTGCCCGAGGATCTGCGGGGCCGGAACGCCTGACTGGCGGGCGTGCGCGATGAAGGCGGCGGCCCCGTGGGCGTCCTCCGCCACAGGCAGGGCGACGAGCGTCAGCGGGATCACGAAGACGACCAGGATCGCCAGCACGGCGAGAGCCGGCAGCAGCGTCTTGCGGTGTTTGGGCCAGCGGCGGCCAGCACGGTCGAAGAGCGGCCAGAGCCCGATCGCAATCACCACGGCCCAGATCAACGCCGGCAGGAACTCGCGCACTGTCCACAGACCCGCGGCGAGCAGCAGCCCCGCTGCGACGAGGCTCGCGCGAGTCTGGACGGGCGTCATCGTAACCGCGCGGTCGCGGGTGTACGTGCCGGGAGAGGAGCTCTCCTTGGCCGAGGCAGGCATCAGTTCAAGGACCAGTCACGTTGGGCGAACTCGCTGAACCACGCCCTACCACGGCCTCCCGGAGCTTCCCCAAAGATTCACGCTGCGTCCGCCTTCCCTTGGCGGGGCGGACGAGCACGTCGCCTCCTGGCGTATTGCGATGCTGGGGAACGCGCCGAGCCCGCTGATCGAGTCCAAGCTCGTGACCCTCCTGAGTCCGCCGGCGCCCGGGTGATCGGGACCAAGCCCGGGCGCTCGCGACCTACATGGTGGAGGAGAACGACCCGTCCATGATGGCCGACGAGCTCCGGCGTCGACCAGGAGGAGCCGCGCACACGCGGTGGATGCGCGGCTCTGCTATACCCGTCGGTGATTCAGGAGCGCCTCCGCGCATGTTCAAGATCGTCGCGGTCCCGCACCGCCGCGCGGTTCGGTCCTGGGCTCTCGCGGTCCTCGCCGTGGGCTCGAGCCTCCCCGCCTTCGCTCCGGCGTACGCGCAGTCGCCGATCGCGGGGCCCGACCGCGTGGATCGTCCTGCCTTGGGGGCGCCGCGTCGCCATCCGCGGCGTCCGCGAAGGGCTCGAAACGCCCAGCGATATCAGAACAGCACGTTCGCGAGCGCCAGGCTCGACAGCGTCGTGGTGGACGGCGCGTCCGTGCCGTTGACGCGGTTCGCACCCGCGTGGCGGAGCTACCTCGGCAAGACCGTCACTCTGGACGACGTCAACAAGATCATCGACGCGGCCGCGGCCGAGTACGCCGACACCGACGTCGCCCTCTACGCCGTATCGGCGGGAGAGCAGGGCCTGTCCAACGGTGTTCTGCACCTGAAGGCTGTCGAGAGCCGGGTGGGATCGATCGTGCTCGAACCCGACCCGCACGTGCACGTCTCGCGCCTGGTCGACCGCCTGGCCCGCCCGCTCTTGCAGGAGCGCCCGCTGCGTCGTTCGTCGTTGAGCGCGCTCGTCGCTCAACTGCAGGAGGTGCCGGGACTGAGCGCCGACGTCCGAGTCGTCCCGGGCGCCGAGGCCGGGGCGGTCGCGCTGCACATCGCGCTTCACCAGCCGCCGGGGCGGTTCTCCGTCGGCGTGAACAACCAGGGGCAGGCCGGTCTGGGACGTGCGCAAGCCGACGCCAGCATCACGCTCTACAGCCTCGCCCGCGAGGGCGATCAGACCCAGTTCAGCACCCTCGTATCACCGGGCACGGCGCGCCTGCGATACTACTCGGTCGCTCACAGCGAGCGCTTGGGCGACGCCACCCTCCAGGCCAACTTCGGATATCTGCACACCAAGCTGGGCGATATCAGCGGCCACGCATATTCGTCGGGGTTGACCCTGAGCCAGCCGTTGCTCCGACACGGCGACCAGCTCGTCACGGGATCCGCCTCTATCGACGGCGTCAACGTCGACAACGCCTTCATCGGGGAGACCTTCGCCAGCGACCGCACCCGCGCCGTGCGCGCGTCGCTGACCTACGCCGGCGGCGTCGGGGCCAACACCTGGACGCTCTCCACCGCCGTGAGCAGAGGGTTGGACATCTTCGGCGCCCGCGTCGGATCGCCGTCTGATTCCACGTTGGTCTTCAACAAGCTGACCTACGCCTTCGCATTCGACCGCGCTCTCGGCGACCTCTGGGTGGCGAGAATTCGCTCACAGGGGCAGTTGGCGCTCAACAGGCTTCCCAGCGTGGAATTGTTCGCTCTAGGCGGCCCGACCGCCGGTCGTGGGTTCGACAGCGTGACGGCTGTGGGCGACAGCGGCGCCTATGGATCGCTGGAACTCGCACGCACCTTGGCGCCGGCGTCTCACCAGCCCTTCCGCCCGGCCGAGGTCTACGCCTTCGCCGATGGCGGGTTCTCCCGATACCTCGGACGTGACGGCTTCCAAGGTGTCAGCCAAAGCCTCACAGACGTGGGAGCGGGCTTGAGAGCCACCGTCTTTCCCAACGTCGTCTTAGAGCTGGAAGGCGCCGCAGCCGTAGAGAAGAGGCTGGAGATCTACCGCAGCACGCCGAGGTTGAACGTAGCGCTGCGGTTCACTCTCTGAAGCGGACGGGATGCTCCAGCCGGAGCATCCCGTATACGTTGACCTACTTGGGGACCTTCACGGCCTGGGTGACGACCCCGCCCGCTTGGTTCACCAAGGCCTTGGTGGTGTTCACCTCCAGCTGACGGTGCGAGGCGGAGACCCCACCGGTCGGCGCAACCCTGAGGCCGTCCTTCTGGATGTTGTCACCGGTCTGGGAAATTCCCTTAGAGAGATAATAGCCCGCGCTCGTGACGCCCTGCGTGAACGGCCGGGTGGCGGGGACGGTGCCCGCAACGGCGGGTGCCAAGATCTCATGCGCACCGGGAGCCAAAGCGGCCGCATTGCCGGCGGTATGCACGCCCTGGGCCAGGATAGGGTTGACGGCACTCGGAGCGGAGACGCTCTGGGCGGTGGCGGCCGTCGCCATCGCACCGGCGGTAATCGCTACGGCTATGGCACTGATCTTCATCATCGGTCCCTCCTTTTGATTGTTGATAGGTAGAGTTAACGGGGATCCAACCTCGGAGGTTCCAAAAGGCGGAGAGCGGCTGCGAGTGAAGGCTCGCCGCAACGACGCGATTTGTTCGCCGCTGTGAAGCTCTGGCTCTCATGCGGCTCGGCTCGTTGCCCTGTCCGCGACGCCGGCGATGCGTACCGGTGCGGTGGGTGGAGCGGCTGTCGGCTCGCGCGGAGGTGGAGGCGATGCTCGCCGCACCGCGGTTGCAAGAGTTGCCGCCGGCCGTTTAGCGTCCGTCGCGATCACGGCTCACGGCCGGATCCCAGGGAACGCGACGGGTTCGGCATGCACGCGATCAAGATCGTCGGGCGTGAGCGGTGCGGGCGGAAGCGGCGGCGCTTCTTGGGTACGCGCGCCGTCGACAGCTCGGACTCCGCCGACGTGCGGGGAGGGGGCGCTTGACCGCGGGCGATCGCCCCTGGTGGCGTCGGCGCTGGGTCACCGTCGGCGAGATCGTGGCGGTCGCGGGTCTCGTCCTTGCGGGGCTGGGCTACTGGGACGCGCATCGCGCCCGCTTGAACCAGGCGCGCGACGAGGTCGCCGCGCAACGACAGTCGGCGGCGCGTCAGTCGCTCGTGCTCACCGCGACCGTGCAGGAAGCCGGGGCCAAGCTCGTGCTCTCGCCGCTGCGGCCAGGGCAGGCGGTGCAGAGCCAGCGCTACATCTTCCCGCGCACGGTGCTCGATCACGCCATGGAGGTCAGCGCCGCCCAGCCGCAGATCGATCGCGTGTGGTTCGAAGCCGGGCTGAAATCGGCGCTGGAGGCCGCCGCCCGCGCGCGGGGCGGCAAGCCGGTCAACGGCGAGGGCGTGCTGCCGGTCGGCCTGGCGACGAGCTACATCGAGGATGGGGAGACGCGGAGCGACGCTTCCGTGTACGGCCTCGGATATCGTCTAGTCCCCGGCGGCCTCTTCGGCGGCCGGCGCGTCGTGCTGGAGGGTCTGGCCGTCCTGCGTCGCCACGTGGCGGGAGACCTGCAGGCGGCGGTGGAGGCCGAGTGGCGCCGCGTTTCCGCTCGGCCGCTCGCCTGAGAGCGGGTCAGCCTCGACCCAACAACCTGAGCGCTCCACGCTGCAGGCGCAGCGCGAGACTGTCGGGTGCGCGCCCGATCCACACGTCGTAGGGTGCGAGGACGACGTCCTGCGACAAACGGCTCGTCATCCCGGTCCCGAGCACCCGGTGGGCGCCAGGTGGCGGCGTCAGCCGCAAGCGGCGCTTGGACATGTTGATGTAGACCAGAAGGCGGTGGCCGCTCGCGTCATCGGCCCGCGTCCAGGTCACGAGCCCGGGCGTCGTGTGGAGGGGAAAGGACATCGTGCCGTTCGCGGCGGCCGGATCGATCCGCCTCAGCGCGATGAGCGATCGAGTCCAGCTAAGAAGCGATTGGGGGTCGCGGGTCTGCGCCTCGACGTTGATCGTCGAAGCGGTTTCCGCGACCGGGAGCCAGGTCGCCTTGGCGGAGCTGAAGCCGGCCTGCAATCCCGAGGTCCACTGCATGGGCGTGCGCTCGCCGTCTCGCCCCTTCTCGCGCGGCCAGTTTGGCAGACCTCGCGGGTCGCGAACTTCCGAGATGTGGCGCGGTTCGCGGGTCCGCATGCCCAGCTCCGCGCCATAATAGGTCAGCGCCGCGCCTCGGCTGAGATAGAGGACGGTGGCCAACGCCTTGGCGATCGCCACGTCGTGGCGCCCGTCGCCCGCCCGATCGATCGACCGGACCTGGTCATGGTTGTCCAGGACGTAGAGGGGGGTGAGCCCGCCCAGTCGCGTCTGAGTCTGTCGGAGGTGGCGCTGCAGGCGTGCGCCGTCGCGCAGGTCGCCGGAGAAGCCGAGCTGCAGGTCCATGGGGAGCTGCAGGCCGTCGTGAGCCGGACCGCCGTACCACGCCGACAGCGCGGCCACGTTGGGTGTGAAGGTCTCGCCGATCAGCACGCGTTCGCCGGGGTAGCTGTCCGTGACGGCGCGCAGGCGTCGGATCACGGCCAGGGTCTCCGGCAGACTATCTGTGCGCACGCGATCGCCGCCCCGCGGCTCGTCGCTGAGAGCTTGGTTCTCAAGGAGGCTGGTGACGGCGTCCAGCCTGAAGCCGGCGACGCCGCGGTCCAGCCAGAAGCGCATCACCTTGATGATCGCCGCTTCAACAGCGGGGTTGCGCCAGTTCAGGTCAGGCTGAGACGCATCAAAGCGGTGGTAGTAAAACTGCCTTCTTGTCGGAACCCAGGTCCAGGAGCTCTCGCCGAGGCTCGAGGTCCAGTTGTTCGGGGGCGCTCGCCCAGCGTGCACGTTGGTGCGCTGGGCTGGAGAGAGGGCTCCACGCGCCACCACCCCGTCGGACCAGACGTACCAGTCGGCGTAGGCGTTCGTGCGGGACGCGGCTGACGCGCGGAACCAGGGATGAAGCGCGGAGGTGTGATTAAGAACAAGATCAAGGATGACCCGGATACGATGACGACGCCCTTCGGCGACGAGGCGGTCGAGGGTGGCGAGCCGGCCCAGCGAGGGGGCGACCGAGGTGTAGTCGGTGATGTCGTAGCCGAAGTCGCGATTGGGTGAGGGCTGGATCGGCGTCAGCCAGATGGCGTCGACGCCCAGAGACTCCAGGTAAGGGAGCCGGCTGACCACCCCTTGCAGGTCTCCGACACCGTCTCCGTCGCTGTCCTGAAAGCTCCGGGGGTAGACCTCGTAGATGACCGCGTTTGACCACCACCGCGAAAGCGCGCCGCCCGCCGGATGAAAGCTTCTTCCAGCGGTCCTGAAGGCGGTTGCAAGCGAGACGCCGGCCACGAGAGCCGTAACAGCGAGGAGGGAGAGGCGTCGCCGGTCCATGGTCCCGCCACGCAACTTACATGCCAGGAACGATGACGGGGCTCTACTGCGTCGACGTAGCGCAGACTGACGGGATCCCGCGCATCGAGCTTACGCTCCTTGGCGTACGCTCCCAAAACTCCGTGATCCGAGTGGCGACGGCAACCCGCATCTGACGGGACAAGTTGGCTCCGGCAAGCGCAGCCGCCAGAAGACGGCGAGCGCCACCTCCTGACGAGGAGGAGCAGGGGAGCTGTTGGGCTCCCCTGCTCCGGCGAGCGGGTGCTAAGCGGCTCGGATGAGCTCGTCCCTAACATGACCCACACTACCGTCGGCCCACCCGACTGGACGCGGTTGTCGCGCTCGGGGCAGGTCACGTGAGCGTCGCCTTCACCCGCGAAGAGGATAGCAAGGCGGCCGCCGCCCACCTGCCCGATCGCCCCATCTCGCCGCATCCCAACCTCGTGACAAAGTCCGGACTGCAAGCCTTGGAGGCGGCCCTGGAAGAGGCTCAGGCCGGCTATGCTCGGGCGCAGAGCTCGGGGGAGGTCAGCGTGGACCGGACGGCCATGGCGCGGGCGACGCGTGAGCTGCGCTACGCCTCCGCCCGGCGGGCGTCCGCCCAGCTCACCGAGGCAGATCTCTCCAGCGGGGTGGTGCAGTTCGGCTCGACGGTGACGTTCGAGCGCGAAGATGGACGTCGGCAGGCGTACCGGATCGTGGGAGAGGACGAGGCGGACCCGAAGCAGGGTCTGATCTCGTACGTGTCTCCGCTTGCGCGAGCGCTTCTGGGCAGGGCGGCCGGAGAGGAGGCGCAGTTAGGGTCCGAGCTGCTGGAGGTAGTCACGATCAACGCCGGATAGACCTTTCGACTGACCGTCCGATGCTGACTCATAGCCGCCGTTCGCAGCGACCGCTTTCACGCCCTTGATCGACGGCCGCTGAGGCCCATGACCAGTGAGCAGACTGTTCGTCCGTGGGGCCGTGCGCCGCTACTTACAACGAGTTATACGACCCCGCCGCGCTGCAGCCGCAATTAAGCGTAATTACGCAAGTCCCTTCACTGGAGGGGTGGGTCAGCAGGTGACCGCCTGGGGTCCGAACGCGAACGAAGCGGCGTACAGCTTCGGTCAAACGGAGAGAAACCATGCCTAAGGCAGCGCATACCGAAGCGGCTTCGCATCACGAGGCGGCTGCGAAGTCGCATAAGATGGCGGCCGAGCATCACGAGAAGGGCGACACGGGGGCGGCTTCTAAGCACGCGCACGAGGCCCACGGTCACTCGACCAAGGCGCACGAGAGCTCGACGAAGGCTCACGGCAAGTCGACGAGCAAGTAGGTCGTCGAAGGTGACGGGCGCCGCTGGCGCCCGTCACCTGGTCTTCGGCGCATCGGCTACGACGTCCTTGCACTCGACGCGTCTTCGATGTGCGGAACTCCGCCTAGGGTGAGCCGGGTTGCTCGCAGAACGTCCTAGTACCCGGCGCTGTCGTGAGCCCAGCGAACGAACTCGCTGAGGCGGTCGAGGCGACGCCAAGCATCCTGACGGTCATACTCACCCTCGTTGCGGATGGTGCGGAATTCACCCCACGCCCGTTCAGCGCGCCCGTCCGGAGAGCCAGCCTTCCTGCGACCCGCGGCGCATCCAGTCGCGCAGTCGGGCTTGGCGGGCTTGAAGCGGATCGCCATAGCCCCCCTCGCGATCGTAAGTCGCGAAGGCGTGCGGAGGCGGCGAGCGGTACCCCGAGCTCCAGCCGAAACCTTGAGCGGTCGCCAGGGCGGGGCTCAGAACCACGGCGGCGGCGGCCGTTAAAGGGAGAACGCGAAGCTGCATGACCGTCTCCTCCCGACCGCCACATGAGGCGGCGTAGGGGAAGATTGCAGGACCGACACTGAACTGAGATGCGGCCGCGATGTTGCGCAGCGTTCATTGTTCGCCGAGGCGGCCGCCTGTGGCTTTCGGGAGTTGCGCCAATCCGCTCCTGGCGCCTACCGGCCCCGCAGCGCGGACCGCCTGCGCCCGTCGGCGACGTCACCAGCGAGGGCTTTAGATCAGAGACAGACGTGACCGCCGGAGCTAGCCTAGCTGAGCTGACGTAGAGTGAGGGCTCGATGTGAGGTCGGTGGCTGTAGGTACGCTAGTTGCCGTCCACCTCGCTTGGTCGCCCACGGCTCACGCATCGAGCGTCGCGGCCACCGGGTTCCGGAAGCTGATCGACGCGCGCTTGTCGGCCCTCTCCGCCGGAGACTGGGCCGCGTATCGTCGCCTGCTTGATCCGCGCTTCGTTCATGTCTCCGACCGTGGGGAGCGCCGCGGCCTGGCACGCCTGCGGACCTTCGTCGCTGGGCGGAGTGGACTGGGGGCGACCTACACCGTCTCGCTGGTGAGCTCCCGCGCTGTCGGAAAGGTGGCGCTTGTGCAAGCCGAAGTGACCGAGCGGCTGGCCGGCGTGACTACAGGCTGGATCGAAACCGACGTCTTCGTCAGGTCGGCCGGGCGCTGGGTCTACCTCTCGCACCAGGAGACCAGCCTATTGCGCGATCCCCCGCTCTTCACCGCCAAGCAGCCGCTGTCCGACTTTGCCGGGGTGTACCGATCCGAAGCTGGCGTGGTGGATCTGATCGCCTTGCAAGGCGAAGGGCGGCTCGCAGCCAGATCTCGTCCCGACGATGCGCCCACGACTTTGATCCCTGTCGCCGACGGCGCCTTCAGGGTGGACGGCGACGTGACCGTGGTGTCGTTCATCCGCGATCGCACGGGACGGGTCGTGGGCTGTTTCTGGCACTTGCCTAGTGGGCAGCTCACCCGCTCGTCACGGGTGGACGCCGGCGCCGACTGAGCGGCGCAAGCGGACCGACGTCGGCCCTAAAGCTGACCTTGAAGCTGGGGTCGCGTGCGTCCGCTGCCGGAGCAGGGCTGATGTCCGCTCATGGCGCAAGCCGATTGCCGCGAGCCAGCGGCCAACTGACCGCGAGAGATGTCCGCTGGTTAGGTCGCCTCCCCGAGCCTCATGGGCGGACCGAGGTGCTGAAGGAAATCCGGCTTGCCAAGACTGACGCCCTGCGCCCGCAGAAGCGCGTAAGCCGTCGTCACGTGGAAGAAAAAGTTGGGCAGCGCGAATCCGGCCAGGTACTCGCCGCCGTTGAAGCGGTACCCCATCCCGTTAGGAAACTTGAGCACGACGTCGCGCTGGTCCGCTCCTTGCAAGGCTGTGCGGTCGACGCTCTCGATGAAGGCGATGGTGCGTCGGCAGCGATCCTTCAGTTCGGCGAAGCTCGCCTCCGTGTCGGGCATAGCGGGCGCATCACGTCCCACTAGGCGGGCGATAGCGTTCTTGGCCGTGTCCGAAGCCATTTGGATCTGCGCTGGGAACGGCCGCATGTCGGGCGCGAGCCGTGCTTCAAGGATCGCCGTTTCGCTCTTGCCTTGATCATGCGCCTTGTCGAGCCAGGCCTCTGCGTTGGTCAGGGCTTTGATGAACACAGGCGCAGAGGCGTCGTAGAGGCTGAAACCCACGGGAGTCTCCTTGATTAGCCCTGTTCTGCCGTCCGGAACCATCAAAAGTCCAGGCGTGAAGCGACAACAGTTGCAGTGATATAGCCGGACTCGGCCCGGGTGCGCTCGCCGAGCGGCGCCCACGCTGACAAGTCGCCTCATCAGGCTCCCTTCGCAGTCGTTTTCACTTGGCACGCTGCGCGCCGGGTCCGTGACGGACCAGGAGCCGACGTCGCTCCGTCGTCGCTCACGCATGCGCGCGAAAGTGTCGTTTGTTGAAGCCGTAAGCCTCTGTCTGACAGCCCGAAATGGCCTGCGTCATCCCAAAAAACAATCTATGTTGCTAGAAGTCGGAGTGCCTTGTTGGAAATTTACGCCGACGATAACTGTCTGTTGGCACTTCGCGGAGAGAACTCGCTGAGAACTGGAGTTCAGACTTCGTGCACGCGCTCTACGCCTGTGTCGCCCACCAGCACGACCTGCACCTCGTCCTCCTGGCCGCGTCGGTCTGCATGGCCGGTGTCTACGCCACCTTCGCGCTGGGAACCTACGCCTGGTTCTCCCGCCAGCCCGCCGCGCGCCGGCTGTGGGCGTGTGCGTGCGTGATCGCGTGCGCGAGCGGAACTTGGGCGACGCATTTCGTGGCCATGCTGGCCTTTCATCCCGGCGCACCGATGGGCTTCCAGCCTGTGCTTTCGGCGACGTCCTTCCTGGTGGCCGTTCTGGGCATCGGGCTGGGCGTCGTGGGCGTGGTCTACGCCCGCAACCCCGTCGGCCGCGCGGGCGGGGGCGCTGTGGTCGGCCTCGGTGTAGCGGCCATGCATTACACGGGCATGGCGGCCTACGAGGTTGCGGGGACGATGACCTGGAACATCGCCGCCGTAGCCGCCTCCGTCGTCACCAGTGTAGGCTTCGCGGCGGCGGGGGCGCTCGTGGTGTTCTCGCCGCGCCGGCTGGTCCGCGCCCTGGCGCCCGTCGCGCTCCTTCTGTGCATCTGCTCGCTTCACTTCGTGGGGATGACGGCGCTGACGGTGGTCTACGACCCGTCGCGTCCATTGCCGGCCGACGCCGTGGAGCCGCGCACGCTGGCGGTGGCGGTGGCGGCGGCGGCGATCGGGGTCATCGCCCTCGCTGCGGCGGGAGCCGCGCTCGACCGCGCCGCCCGCCGTCGCCGGCGCCAGGAGCGGCAGCGCATGGCCGACCTCGCCGACATCGCCCTAGAGGGGCTGATGATCTGCGAGGGAGACGTCCTCCTCTCGGCCAACCACAGCCTGCGCCGGTTGCCCGGGATGGGCGGCGACCTCGCCCGGCGGTCGCTGTCCGAGCTCCTGGGCGGGCTGCCGGCCGAGGCGATCTCGCTTGAGGAAGAGCAGGACGCTTGGCTCACGCCCCCGGGCGTCGAGCGCATCCCTGTCCGGGTGCAGCGGCGCGGCGTCGAGATCAATCGCCGGCCGCACCACGTGATCGCCGTGCGCGATCAGCGCGAGCGTCTGCGCACGGAGGCCCAGATCCGCGACCTCGCCTTCTGTGATCCGCTGACCGGCCTGCCCAACCGCGCGCGCTTCGCCCTCGACCTCGAGGCGCAGGCGGGCTCGCGCCGCGCCCGCGAGCGAGGGCTCGCGGTGATGATGATCGACCTGGACCGTTTCAAGCTCGTCAACGACACTCTGGGGCACGGCGCGGGCGACAAGCTCCTCGCGCGGGCGGCGGGGCGGCTGCAGGCGGCGGTGCGCGACGGCGACACGGTCGCGCGGCTGGGGGGCGATGAATTCGCGGTGCTGCAGGCAGGCGTCACCGAGCCCGAGCAGACCCGCGTACTGGCGGCGCGCATCGTCGACCTCTTGGGCCGCCCGTTCCTGATCGACGGCCGGGTGATCAATGTCGGTGCGAGCGTGGGGGTCGCGCTGGCGCCCTCGGACGGCGACACGCCCGAGGACCTGATGCGCAACGCCGACCTCGCGCTCTATCGGGCGAAGAGCGACGGGCGCGGCTCGTTCCGCCTGTTCGAGACGGGGCTCGACGCGCAGATGCAGGCGCGCCGCGCGCTGGAGATCGATTTGCGCCGCGCCCTGGCGCGCCAGGATTTCGAGCTGGCCTACCAGCCGCTGATCGACGCCCGGACGCGCCGTATCACGGGGGCGGAGGCGCTGATCCGCTGGCGCCATCCCCAGCGCGGTTTGATCTCGCCCTTGGAGTTCATCCCCGTGGCGGAAGAGACCGGTCTGATCGGCGCGATCGGTCAATGGGTGCTGCGGACCGCCTGCGCAGAGGCGGCGAGTTGGCCCGAGCCGCTCACAATCGCTGTCAACCTCTCGCCCGCGCAGTTCCGCGACCCGGCGCTGTGCGCCATGGTGGCGGGCGTGCTCGCCGAGACGGGCCTCGCGCCCCAGCGGCTCGAGCTTGAGATCACCGAGGGCGTCCTGATCGCCGACGAAGCGCGGGTGCTCGCGGCGCTGACCGAGTTGCGCCGCATGGGCGCGCGCATATCGCTGGACGACTTCGGAACGGGCTACTCTTCGCTGAGCTATCTCGCGCGCTTTCCCGTCGACAAGCTCAAGGTCGACCGCTCGTTCATCTCGCAGTGCCCCGCCAACGTCGAGAGCGCCGCGATCGTGCGCGCCATCCTGTCGATGAGCGCGTGCCTGGGGCTGGCGACGACGGTGGAGGGGATAGAGACGGCCGAGCAGCTCGCCTTCTCAGCCGGTGAGGGCTGCGACCAGCTCCAAGGCTATCTCCTGAGCCGGCCGCTCTCGGCCAGCGACCTGTCGCACTTCATGGACGCAGCAAGGAGGGCCGCATGAGCGCGGGCCATGAGACCGATCTGTGCCGCCTAGTCTACCGCAGCCGCAATTTGCTCACGGGCTCCGACCTTCGGGTGGAGGCAGCGATGGAAAAGATCGTCACCCGCTCCGAAAGCAACAACGCCCGCGCCGGGGTGAGCGGGGCGCTGGTGGCCGTGGGAGACGCCTTCGTGCAGGTGCTGGAAGGGCCGCAGGCCGCGGTTGAGGGCGTGTTCGAACGGATCTGCCGCGACCTGCGGCATACCGAGCTGCAGGTGGTCGACGTCTGCGAGGCGCCCACACGCTCGTTCGGGAACTGGGGGATGAAGCGGATCGTGACCAGCACGGGCGCCGAGGCGCTCTTCGCCCAGTTCGGCGACAGCGCCGCGCGCCTGGGCCAGGCCCCGGCTGCCGCCGAGGAGGTGGTGTCGCTGATGGCCACGCTGGTGCGGCTGGAACTGGCGACCGGTTGAAGACGAGGTCCAACGTCCGGCCTTGAGCGTCAGGTCAACGCGCGGTCGGCTCCTTCTCTCCGCGCGACGCTTGCGCTCGCGCTCGCGAGTGTGCGTCGGGGTCAGGGCCTGACGGCCCGCGCCCCTGACAAGGCGCCGTCGAGGGCGCGGAAGGCGGCCACGTCAGGTGTCGCGCGCGATCGAGCCTGGCCCGCCTGGAACCACAAGGCCGTCGAGCTTTCGGGGCGGTGAGGTCGCCAATCGGGCAGCCCCGCTCCGTTCGGGTCTCCGGAGCGCGCGAAGTTCGTCCAGTAGCGCTGCACTTGGTCGGCGAGTCGGCGGTCGGCGGCGGGCCAGCGGGCGGGTTCCGCACCGCCCCAGACGAAGCCCAATTCCTCTGAGTGCAGCGTGCCCGGCGTCACGAATGGAGAGTCCGACGGGCGAGGCGGAGCGTTGTCGAAGTGGTAAACGAAGACGGGCGCCCCACCCACGGTCGACTGCGCCTGCGCCACGCTCCACGCCCGCCACCCGAACGTCGTGTCGGACAGTTCACGGGCCGCCACGGCGGGTAGCTTGTCTGGAGCGGGAACGGGGTAGAGCGCCAGCACGGCCTTCGCCGCCGATCCCGCCGCGGAGCGCACCGCCGACTCGTAGTCGGCGGTGCGCTTCGCTTGGGAGAGGGAGTCGCCCTCGGCGGAGTTCCAGCCGATGAGGAGCGGTGTTCCGCCGGCCCGCCCTGCCCGATAAGCGAGCGTGATGTCCGTGGGGACCACGACTCCGTCGACGATAGGCCGAGTGGACAGCGAAGACGCGGGGCCGGCCAGGAGGTCGGAGACGGGCCGGAGCCGCAGATCGTCCAGCCGCGCCGCCCCAAGGCCGTCGCTGAAGGCGCGCCCCGCCGCCTCCGCTTGCGCCAGCGTCGGACGCGCGACGCCGTCGGCCGGGAGGTCGAGCGCCGCCCCACTCTCGACGATCGCCTTGCTGAAGAGTCCGCGGGCCAATGGCGAGGCGGTCAGAAGAAGAACGGAGCCGCCGCCGGCCGACTCGCCGAAGATGGTGACGTTGGCGGGGTCGCCGCCGAAGCGTGCGATGTTCCGCCGCGTCCAGCGAAGCGCCTCGATCTGATCCAGAAGGCCGTAGTCGCCGGAGGTGTGGTGAGCGGACTCCCTGCTCAGCTCTGGATGGGCGAGAAAGCCCAGTACGCCGAGACGGTAGTTGATGGTGACGACGACGACGCCTCGTCGCGCTAAATCCTGGCCGAGGTAGGTGCTTTGGGACCCGGCTCCGGCCGTGTAGCCGCCTCCGTGAATCCACAGCATGACCGGCAGGCCTGCGCTCGGTCGCGCCGTCGCGGGCGCCCAGACGTTTAGGCTGAGGCAGGCTTCACTCTGGCGACCCGTCTCGCCCTTGGCCCAGGGTTCGATCGGTTGGGGGCAGACAGGCCCGAACGCCGTCGCCGGTCGAACGCCGCTCCAGGCGGGGGCGGGTTCGGGCGGCTTCCAGCGCTTCACGCCTGTGGGCGCGGCGGCGTAGGGGATCCCGAGAAACGCCGAGACGCCGTCCCGCGTCTCTCCGGCCAGTGCGCCCGTGTCGACCTCAACCACGGTGGGCGCGGCGCCGCTCTCCGGCTGGACCGCAGCGAACGCCGCCGTCACGGCGATGGCGGCGAGCGCCAGCCCTGCGCCTGATCGATGTAGAACCGTCCAGGTCAGAGCCAACAGCGCACACCCCCTTCGCCGAGCCCGGGCCGATGAGCGCCGCATGGGAGCCGCGAGCCGATCATGATGGGCCACTTGTCCAAACCTCAGCTAAGCGCCACCTGCACTTGTCCGGAGCGGCTTGCACGCTGCGCTTTGGAACTTCACGCGCAAGCTGATGCGGCGCGGCTGCCACGGCGGTCACCACCGAGGGCCGCACGCAAACAGAGGAGGATGGTGGCGCCTAGAGATGGCGCCCAGCCGCTTCAAGGGGAGCGGTCCCGCGAATCGTTCGGGAACGGTTGCCGCGGCGGCGCAGGCGCGACCCCTTTCGATGCAGGATGATCCTCAGTTCGCCATCGCGCGCGTAGGCCTCCATCCACAGTTACGCCGCTCGACATAGGCGTGTGCACGGAACCGGAGGTGGCCGGCGCGGAAGGCTGCACGCCGTGCATCTGGACCTTGTCATAGATGACGCCCGCCATGTGCTCCGTCGCGCCGGGAGCGAGGTTCTCTCCCGCCACGGCGGATTTCGCCTTCCAGCCGACGGCGACCCGCGCCCGTGGGTGGAGCGCCGCCCACATCACGGCGCGCACGATCTTGTCGGGGTCGTCGAGGCTGGGCGCGCGCGTCTCGCGCCCGGTGTAGTTCGCCGCGTGATCCCAGATGGGCGTGTCCGCGCCCCACGGCATGATCGTCACCACCTGCACGTTGCGTTGACCCTCAAGGCTGAGCTCCTGGCGCAGCGCCTCGTCCATGCCGAGGATGGCGTGCTTGGAGGCGACGTAGCTTGCCTGGTACGGCAGGGGCACGCGGCTCTCGATCGAGCCGAGGTTGATCAGCACGCCCGAGTGCTGACGGCGGAAGCGGCCCAGCGCCTCGTAGCTGCCGTACAGGACGCCCTTGAGGTTCACGTCGATCACCCGCTCGTGCTCGGCGAGCGGCGTGTCGTTGAAGCGGCCGATGGCGATCACCCCCGCGTCGTTCACCCACACATCGATGCGGCCGAAGCGATCGACCGCCGCCTGGGCGAGGTGCACCACCTCCGCGCTTCGGCTGACGTCGGTGGGCACGACGAGCGCGGCGCCCCCGGTCGCCCGGATCGCGGCCGCAGCGGTTTCCAGCGGCTCGCGCCTGCGCGCCGCCAGCACCACGTTGGCGCCCCGCGCGCCCATGGCGAGGGCGACGCCGCGACCGAAGCCGCTGGAAGCGCCTGTGACGACCACCGTGCGCCCCGCGAACGGCCTGGCGGCGACCCCCAGCTCTCCGGTGGAAGCGCAGGCCCACAGGGTGCAGACCGACGCCACGCAGATCATCAAGCGGCCGAGGGAGTTAAAGCGAGCGCGCGCGGTCATGAACGGGGAGCGCTCGGGCGGCGCGAAGGTTCGCGCACGAAGTGACCACAATCCGCTGCTGGCGCCCGACGGATGCTGGCGTCGCCCATGGCGTCGAGCGCTCAATGAACAGCGGCCAGAACAGAGCCTGACCGCGAAGAGGCGGGGGAGCGGGAGCGGCCGGGCGTCTCCCGCGTCCGCCGCCGCGAGGCTCAACCGGTGTTGGACGCGGTCGCAGCGGTTGGTTCGTTCAAGAATGCGAGCAGGTCGGCGTTGACACGATCCGGGTCGATGATCGCGACGCCGTGGCTGCCACCGGGATAAACGATCAGGCGAGCGTTAGGGATGATCTCGGCGGCGCGCCGTCCGCCGGCGTCGATCGGCACGATCTGGTCGTCGTCGCCGTGGATCACCAGCGTCGGCACGTCGATACGTCGAGCGTCCTCGGTGTAGTCGAGTTCCCAGCTGCGGGATGTCTCATATTGGGAGAGCAGCCCACCCTGCAGCCCCTGGAACCAAAACAGATCTCGGCTCCCCTGTGTGACCTTCGCGCCTTCGCGGTTGGCGCTGAAGAAGGGCGTCGCCACGTCCTTGAAGAACTGCGAGCGATTGGCGAGCGTCCCGGCGCGGATCTGGTCGATCCCCTCCATAGGCACGCCCGCCGGGTTGTCGGGAGCTTGCAGCATCCTGGGCACGATGGAGTCCAGAAGCACGACCTTGGACACGCGTCCGGTCCCGTGCCGGCCGATGTAGCGCGCGACTTCGCCGCCACCTGTGGAGTGGCCGACCAGGACCGCCTCCTCGAGGTCGAGATGCTCGATCAGGCCCGCCAGATCGTCCGCCCAGGTGTCGACGTCGTTGCCGAAGTCGGGCTGGTCGGAGCGACCGTTGCCGCGACGATCGTGCGCGATGGCCCGGAAGCCATGGGCGCGCAGGAACATCATCTGCCCTTCCCAGGCGTCGCCCGTGAGCGGCCAACCGTGGCTGAACACCACCGGCCGCCCTCGTCCCCAGTCGCGATAGTAGATCTGCGTTCCGTCACGTGTCGTGTACATCGGCATGTTCTATCCCCCTGGGAGCGGCCGAAGAGAGCATCGTGCGTTGCTGTGCCGAGCTCTCGCAGCTCGGGCGCCCAGGGGTGCCACGGCTCCGCTGTTGGGTCGACCGCTAAGCCATCACGATCCTGCGAGACCGCGGATCCAGTCAGCCCGCCATCACGATTTCGCGGCCGAGCGCGAGCTTCGCAGCGGTCGGAAGGCGTCCCCGCCTGGAACACCCGCCTGCTTGGCCGCTTCCGGCGATGCAAACGCTGTAAAGGTTCAGCGCGGTGCACGCCTCCTTCCCACAGCCACGGCAGGCATTGGCGCGATCTCCTGGATGAATTTACTACGTCAATTCAGGGCTGCTTCAGCCGGATCGAATAAGACGCAGGCATGAACGCAATTGGTGCGGCCACTCAGGGCATGATCTCTGCAGCGCAGCGCTTCGATGCGAGCGCCGTCCGCACCGCACAGGGCAACGGCGACCTGGTGACCGAGGCGGTCGCTCAAGAGAATGCTAAGACCACCTTCAGCGCGTCCGCCGCGGTCCTGCGTACGGCCGACGAGATGACCGGCAGCCTGCTCGACATTCTGGCCTAAGCCGCAGCAGAGCGGGCCCGGCTCCATACTGCAGGCGGCGTTTGGGCTGCCTGGCGGCATCCGCTCCTGCAAGGACCGGCCGCCTGCAACGCCTGCAGATTCCGGGCTGGACACCGGCCGTCACTTCGTCCCGGTGATAGACATCTCGTGTTTCTGCCCCGCGGCCGTATGGACCCGTTCGTAGGCCCCCAGGCTGAGCGCCACGAGTAGCGCGACGACCCCACCCCATCCTGCCAGGCGCATAGCGGTCCCCGATCTCGACGTCGTCTCGAACTCCGATTGCGCCGCGACAGTGGCCTGCTCCGATCAGCTCGGAGCCTGAGAAGCCCGAATCTGAGGCAAGAGGCCGGTCCCGCTGGCGAGTGACCGCGGGGCGTGTCGACGGATCGACCTACGGTCCGCGCCAAGGCAGGGTTGCCCTGGGCTCGATTCAGCAAGGCGCACGTGGCCGCGATCCAGCAGCTGTTCTTCAACGATCGGGGCTATGCGGTGCTCGTGCTGGCGACCGCGGTCGTCGGCTCATGGAAGGCGCGGGCCTCGCTGCGCTGTTGCACGTGGGCGCTCGTGGCCTCCTGGGCTTCCTCGCGGCTGCTCGCCGGGCACGTCGACGTAATTAGCCTCACCGAAGCCTACAGCCTCCTCCACGCGGGCCTGCTGGTCCTCGTAGGCGTACTTCTGCTCCTCGACGGCGCCTTGTGGCTGGCGGCGATGGCCGTCTTCGCGGCGCTTCAGTTCGGATGTCATCTCAGGGTGATGCTCTCCCCCAGCCTCTCCGCGGACGATCTTCTTCGCGGCTACAACCTCGCCATCACCATGCTCTTCACCCTGCAGCTGGCGTGCGTCTGGCTCGCGCGCACGCCCGCGGGTTGCTGGTGGCCGGGACGTTGGCGGTCGCCGGACCTGACCGTCGAAGATCTCGGGACCTAACGCTTGCGCCGGTCCGCCCGCCCGCCTAGCCGAGCGCCATGCCCAAAGAGACTGTCCATATCGTGCAGGCCTACGTCGCCGGCCGCGGTGCGAACCTGAAAGCCGAGCAGGCGGTCGGCTGCAAGGACGCGGCCGAGGCCAAGCGGAAGGCTGAGCGACTGGCGTCCCAGCGCCTAGGCGTGGTGGCGTACAGCGCGAGCGCCGACACCGAGATGGGCGACTACGACGAGCACCCAGAAATCCTATTCAAGGCAGGACGCCTGCCGCCGCCGTGGGACGACGCATAGCGCTGGAGCTCGCCAGCGCCGCGTCCACCAGGGTGCAAGCCCCGTGGTCTGGCCAGCGCACGTGCGTCAGCGGATCGGGACGTTGTCCTTGCTGGGCGCGTCCTCACCCGTCAGCGTCGGGTCCTTGCGACCGAGCGGGCGTGGAGCAGACGCAGGATCTCCACGCTGAGCCTCGCCGCCGCTCAATGCACCGGCGGCGTCAACTTCTGGACTGCCGCCTTTCGGCATGGCGATCTTGTGCGGATAAGCGCTCTCGGGGTCTGACTTGGCAGGCATGTAGGCTCCTCACGCCCCTCCAAAGCGCCGACGCGGCGACCGTTCCGCCATGACCAACTGAGAACGTCGACGGTGCGCCGCGACCGCGCCCCGCGTGACGCGGCTAGTGCGAAGCCTTCACCTGAGGCCTGCAGCGGGTCGAAATCTGCCGCCGGCACGGCCGCGCTTAGCCAAATCCCAGGGCGCGACCGCGAAGGTCCATCACCGTCAACGGCGCTGATGTCCATTTCTGGCGCGAGACGCTTTCCGAGGCCCGGCCGACGAAGACCCTGCCTCACTGCGACGCGGCGTCGGGCTGCTGCTGCTCGCGAAGGGATTGGGCCGAGGACCAAGCCACTCCATCCTCGAAGAATAACCAGATGCCTAATAGATCAGGCGCATTGATATCCAGCTCACTTTGCTCCGAATCTCCCTCGTAGATCGCCACCTGCGAGTAGTCGAAGTCCAACGCCAGCTCGCCGGCGAGCTCGAAGTGTTCTTCGGCGATGCGTCGCGCGTAACCGATCGCCTCGTCGGGGCTGCGGAAGTCGCCGCCGCGGGCGTCGATTTCGGCATCTTCGCTGCCCTGCGACAGCGTGGTCGCGATTACGGTGAACGTGGTCATGACCGGATCCATTCGCGGGGCAGCGCTAGGTCGGCCGCTCGGCGCGGATGTAAGCGCCTGCCGGGCCTACCCGTTGCGCGAGCTCTACGATCGGCGGGTCTGGCGGTCGATGGGCTCGGCCGGGCGACGGCGTCACACGCGCTCGAAGAAGCCGAGGCCGCCCGGATGCAGGCTTCGACAGCGGTCGCCCGGCGACTGGCGCTGCTTCAGGTAGAAGGTTCCATCGAACTCGTCAGAATGCAACGTCACTGGCCGGGAGCATGGACCTCGTAGCCCTGCCGACGCAGGCGGTCGAGCACGCCGTCGGTCGCCAGCAACGGGCGAAGGTCGACCAAGGCGACAGAGAGCCCTGGCGATCGTAGCGCGGCTTCGATCGCCGCCGTCGATGCGCTTATGCCCCGCTGCAGATCGCTCGCCACCCTGGGTGATCGCGCGAGACACGCTTCGAAACCGCGATCCGCCTGCGTGACATCGCGGACGCGGCCCGCGGCCCACTGCGCCGCGACCGCCTTCAGCCCTCCGCCACCGCTCTCCGCCTGTCGAAGCCCGTCGTCCAGGCAGGTGTGCTGCTCTGGGGCCGGCAGGCGCGCCAGCTCCTTGACCTGGGCCAGGATGTCGTAGCGTCCCGTGCGCACCAGCGTTGGGCGGGGGTGATGCGCGGTCGAGCGAGCGAGCTTCTCGATCTGATCTTGGAGGTCTCCAACCGACAGGGTGAGCGACTTACCGTCATCGCTGTTGGCCAGCATGAACCCCGCGAAGGCCGGCTTCACGTGATCGAGCGCGTCCGGCTTCTGACCGCGGCGCACCAGGAGTGCGCGGAGCCGCGTAGCGGTATCGGGCGGCAGGTCCGCAGACATGGGCGCGGTCTGCGCCATCATCCGGCGGCCTCCCAAAAGAAAGCCCGGCAACGCCAGCCAGTTCACGTCGGGAGCGGGCGCGAGGATCAAGCGATCCGCGTGTTCGAGGCGGCGGCGGACCACGAGGTCGTCGAACACGACCTGCTTGGGCGCCAGCGTCGGCAGACCCAGCACGAAGACGGTCGCGTCGCCGTGGCTCACCTTCCACCAGGCGGGTCCGGGCGTCGGCGCGTTGACGACGAGTTCGGGAACGAGAGCGGCCGTCGGATCGACGCCCGCCGGAGCGGCGGGCTGGGCGGTCGCGCCTTGAGGCAAGAGGCTCAGACCCAGGAGACAAAGGCTGCTCAGCCTGGCGCGCATGTCTTGTTTCCTAAACAGACCTCGACCGTGTCGGGGAAGGAGTTCCCTGACCAGTTACAAGGCGTCCATGCGCCCGCGACCTCGTCAGCGCAGACCGGACCCCGCCAAGATCAGTCAGGGTGGGAAGCCAGCGACGCGCGGCGATCCACAGGCGGGTCCATGAGGCTGGCACGCACTGTCTGCTCGCCGCAGCGACGCCGATGTCCGCTCCTGGCGCTGAACTCCCGTCTGCAGATTGCTCCGCCGCAGATGAGAGGCGGGCTAGGCCAACTCGAAGGCCATCGCACAGAGCGGCGGGACGACGAGGTCGCCGCCCTGAAGCGCGGCCGCTGGCGTAACTCGAAGGAGAGCTTCGCGACTGGCGAGGGCGGTCCCGGTCAGCGAGGCCGTTCTGCGCCTCCGGGGAGCGGCGAGCGCCAGGGTGCGAGTCGCGTCCTTGTTGACGACTGCGGCCAGGATCGCGCCATCGCGACGTCGGGCCGCATAGGCCGTGGCGTTCGCCCCGCCCACCTCGAGCGCGCACGGCAGCATCTGGGCGCCTGCAAACAGGCCCGCGAAGCGTAGGCCTTGCGCGTCCGGTTGCAGCTCGAGTCGGGCGCCGATTTGGGCGATCGGCGTGTAGTAGGGGCGAGGGTGCGGTGCGCCGTCGGTTTGGAGCGCATCGCCCGCCAAGCCTCCCACCGATGCGCCGACGGCCGAGGCCGAGCCGCCGTGCAGGTGCAGGCCCTCGTAGCCCGCCGCCATGAGCCCGAGAGCGAGGTCGGCGGCCCAAAGGGCGGAGGCGTAGACGTCCGACACGCCCGGCTTGCCGCCGCGGTAGCAGGTGTTGGCCTCTGTCAGCCGTGGCCGCGCGCCCACACGCGCCGCCGCCGCGCTCGCGATCGCCGTGAACGCGGCCACGCGCGGGTCGGGCTGCAGCAGGCGTGTCACGTTGACGTCGGGATTCGAAGGCGGCCCGCCGAAGTAGTAGTGGTGCGACACGGCCGCGACCGGCACGGACGCTCCCGGTCGCGAAAGGCGCTCGGCCACCGCGGGCAGCCAGTCGAGCGCGCCGGCCACCTCCGGCAGGCTGAAACGCGCGCCGGGCGCCGCCGCCAGTACGGCGTGCGCGGCGGGCAGCCACTCGTCGAGATACCGCTCGACCGACCAACTCGCCGGGTCGCGCAGGTGGACGCGATATTGGTCGGGCTCGTTGCCCAGAGCGAACATGAGAAGCCGGTCGCCGAGGGTGCGCTGGACGTACGCCGCTTCCCGCGCCAGCGCCGCGGGCTGACCCTGACCGAGGTTCAATCCGTAAATGCAGCGCCAGTCGGTCGCCCGCAGGAAACCCGACAGGGCGCCAATCGCCGCCGGTGTGATGGCGTAGAGGGTGTCGGCCCGAGGCTCGCCGACACGCGTCGCCGCCGCGCGTCGGGCCGGAGCCGCCTCGTCCGCCCTCTCGCGCCACCAGGAGAACTCGCTCGTGTTGCCGCCCAGGCGCAGAACGCCCCGTGGCGCGATCCGGCGGAAAGCTCCGATCAGCGCATCGTGCGACGGCGCGCAGAACGCAGGATCGGCAAGCTCCTGACACTCGTAGGAGAGCCCAATGAAGTCTTCGGGCACGGCGTGGCCGTCCGGCCCCTCTCCGATCACCAGGCTACCGGTCGTCGGCTGCGCCGCCGAAGGCGCGGCGGCTCCGAGCCAGGCGGCCCCTGCTACGCCGATCAGCTCGCGTCTACGCATGTCGAACTTCGAACTCCGTGAGCGACGAGAGGCGGCAGGTTAGCAGAGGGTCGCGCGATCCCCAGCGCCGCCTCGCGACGATGTCGCCACTCATCCCGTGAGAACCCGCGGCGTGTCCGCGCGTTGGCTTCGCGCGGCGGCTGAACCCTCTCCGTTGAGCCAATGCATCGGACTATCAATAGTTTAGGAGCCGGCCGCATGCGCGCGATGGAGTACCGCGGTCCTCTCCGGGTGAGGGTCTCCGAGAAGCCCCGGCCCGTCGTCCAGCACCCGGAGGACGCCGTCGTGCGGGTGCTGCGCTCGTGCATCTGCGGCTCGGACCTCCACCTCTACAACGGCGACGTTCCCGACACGCGCGTCGGATCAACCTTCGGGCACGAGTTCGTGGGCGTGGTCGAGGAGGTAGGCCCCGCGGTGGAGACGCTGGCGGTGGGCGACCGTGTCATCGTGCCCTTCAATATCGCCTGCGGGCGCTGCCACTTCTGTCGGCAGGGCCTGTTCGGCAACTGTCACGAGTCGAACCCGCAGGCCACGGCGGTGGGCGCTATCTTCGGCTACTCCCACACGGCGGGCGGCTTCGACGGAGGTCAGGCCGAGGTGGTGCGCGTGCCCTACGCCGACGTCGGCCCCACCCGGATCCCCGACTGGATGGATCTGGACGACGCCGTTCTCCTCACCGACGTCGTTCCCACGGGTTACCAGGCGGCCGAGATGGGCGGCATCCAGCGCGGCGATACGGTGGTCGTGTTTGGTGCAGGGCCTGTCGGGCTCCTGGCGGCGAAGAGCGCATGGCTGTTCGGGGCCGGACGGGTGATCGTGATCGATCACCTCGAGTATCGGCTGGACTTCGCGCGCCGCTTCTGCCCTGCCGAGGCCTATAACTATCGCGAGATCGGTGATCCTGTGGTGTTCTTGAAGAAGGCCACCGACTCGCTCGGCGCCGACGTCTGCATCGACGCGGTGGGAGCGGACGCGTCGGGCAACGCCCTGCACAGCATATTTGGCAAGAAGCTCAAGCTCGAGGCAGGGTCGCCGGTCGCGCTGCACTGGGCGATCAACTCGGTACGCAAGGGTGGCGTGGTATCGATCGTGGGCGTCTACGGGCCGACGGGCAACATGGTGCCGATCGGGAACGTGGTGAACAAGGGTATCACGATCCGCGCCAATCAGGCCTCAGTGAAGCGGCTCCTGCCTCGCCTGATCGAGCATGTTCGCTGTGGACATCTGCGTCCCAAGGAGATCATCACCCACCGCGTTCCCCTGGAGCACGCAGCCGAAGCCTACCACATCTTCGCGTCCAAGCTCGACGGCTGCATCAAGCCCGTCTTCGTCTTCGACGCGGGCTGACCCTTGGAGCCCGGACATGACTGAAGCCCGCATCGATCCGCAGAGCGTGCCCGGCTGGGCGACCGACGCCGACCCGCGGAACGACCCGACGTTTCCGATCCGCAGTCGCGACGCCAAGCGCGACGACCACGGGCTGACGTGGACGCGCCCGCCGCTGCAGGCCCGAACGGTGGAGGTGCTCACCTCCATTGAGCACAACCGCTTGCCCGCCGTGTTCGGGACGACGCTGCCGCCCACCGGCGCCAGCGGAGCGCTCAGGCGCGTCGCGTTTCGCTTCAGCGAGTCGCAATGGGCGCACTGGCTCCTGCTCATGCTGGCCGACCGCGTGAACGTGGTGGAGGGCGTCGTGGCGGACGTACGGGGAGGGCGGCCCCCCAACATGCCGCGTGAGTGGGGCCTTGCGAGCGAGTGGACGCACAATCGCCCGGCGCTCCTGCGTCGCCTGGCGCTGGCGTTCGGTGTGGGCGTGGTGATCGCGGGCGTAGTCTCGCGCCGTCGCGCGACGCGGGTGGGCTGAAGCCGCGTCCACCACCTCGGCTTGTCCGGGCGGGACGCGCGCCACATCGTCCCGACCCAGCTCGACTTGGGCCACGCGCCCACCGGCTTCGACGCGGGCGAGACCCGTCCGCCTCCCACGTGAACGTGCGCTTGTCGGAGCGACGCTGCTGTCCGCTCTTGGCGCATTGACGTTGGGAAAGGCCTGGCGTGCCATCGGCGCCGGCAGGGCTCTGGCTGCACCGGACGGTAGGGTCGATGGATCTGACACGACGCTTGGGCCCGGCCGCCGTCGCGGGCGTGCTGATGCTCATCTTCGCGCTGCAGTTGGCGCGCGTGGCCCAGGTCTTCTCCGCCACCTGGGACGAGCCGCACCACCTCTATGATGGCTACACGATCTGGACCCGGGGCGATCATCGGCTCAATCCAGAAGTTCCTCCATTGCTGAAGCTGGCCGCGGCCCTTCCGCTCTTGCCCTCCAGGCTCGTGGCGCCGCCGAACCAGGGTCGGCCCGAGCCGGAAGAAGCCTTCCGCGACGGACGCGCCTTCGTCTTCGACAACGGGCCCGGGCGCACGCTCCTGCCTGCCCGTCACGCCTGCCTGCTCTTCGCCCTGGCGCTCACCGCCCTGACCGGAGCGGCCGCATGGCGCATCTTCGGAGAACTCGGCGGGCTGATCGCGCTGGCGCTGATCACCTTCGACCCCACGCTCCTGGCGCACGGTTCGCTCGTCACCACCGACGTCGCAAGCGCGCTCTTCATCTTCGCCGCCGTGCTCGCCTTCCTCCGGTCGGCGGGATCGCGCCGCTTCGTCTGGCTCGGGGCGGCGGGCGTGCTGACCGGATGCGCCTTGTCGACCAAGTTCACCGGCGTCCTCCTCGCCCCAATGCTGACGGCGCTGGCGATGTGGGAGGGCGTGGTCGCGCGGAGCGCCCGTCTGGCCGTGCGGCGGCTGGCGGAGGTCGCGGGCGTGGGCCTCCTCGCCTGGGTGATCGTCTGGGCGTTCTACGGATTCCGCTTTGAGGCCGCGCCTGGCGGCATGCCGCTCTCGCCAGCGCTCGACGCCTACCTCCGCACCCTGCCCAACCCCGCCGACGCCCACCTGCTGGGCGTGGCGGCGCACCTGCGGCTCCTGCCCGAAGGCTACCTGTGGGGGCTCGCCAACACCAAGCTGACCGAATTCGCCGACACGGCCTATCTATTCGGCCACGTCTATCGCCATGGACCCTGGTGGTATTTTCCCGCCGCCGTCCTGATCAAGTCGACACTGCCGCTCCTCATCCTGCTGTTCGCGGCGGCGGTGTTGAGGCTCGACCGGCGAGCGGGGGCGGGCCGCGTCGTCGCCCTGCTGATCCCGGTCGCCATCTATCTGGGCGTGGTGTCGAGCTCGCGCTTCGACATCGGCGTGCGCCACCTGCTGCCGATCTACCCTTTCCTGTACGTCTTGGCGGCGGGCGCGGCGACCGCCGTCGCGGCGCGCGGGACGGTAGCGCGCGGGCTCGCCGCGATCTTGGTCGCCTGGCAGGTGGCGACCTGCCTGCGCGCCTGGCCCGCCTACATGGCCTACGGCAACGAAACCTGGGGCGGCCCCGGCCAGGTTCACCGCTACCTCAGCGACTCCAACACCGACTGGGGGCAACAACTCAGGGCGGTGAAGGTCTACCTCGATGCGCGCCACGAGAATGGCGACTGCTGGTTCGCCTACTTCCCCGACGGCGCGATCGAGCCCTCCGACTACGGCGTGCGCTGCCGCCGCCTGCCGACCACCGACACCCTCTGGTGGCTCGGGCTCCCCATGGCGGTTCCGCCCGAGATAAAGGGCACGGTGCTGATCAGCGACTCCGACCTGGAAGGGATCGAGTTCGGCGACGGTGAACTCAACCCGTACGACGCTTTTCGGCGGTTGAAGCCCGACGCGGTGATCCAGGGCGGGGTGAACGTCTATCACGGCCGCTTTCACATGCCGCTCGCCTCGGCCCTTGTGCAGGTGCGCGAAGTCGCGCGGTTGCAAGCGGCCGGGCGCTCGGCTGAAGCCCTCGCGGCCGCCGACGCGGCGGCGCGATTGGCGCCCGGCTCAGCCACCGTCCAACTCGCCCGCGCCGACGCCTTGAAGTCGCTCGGTGAGAATGCGGAAGCTCAGGCTGCTTATCGCCTGGCTCGAGGGTTCATGAACCAGGTGCGACCCGATCTTCAGGCGGCGGATCTGGGTCCTCGGATCACAGCAGGTTCGGCGAGCGCTAGTCTGTCGAAGTGAGCGGGCCGCTCGCAGGGCCGCTCCGCGGCGAGCCTCCCCCGAAGGCTCTAGGGTGGCCCAGAAAGTCGCATTGATCCTGCACGTCGAGAGGATGCAGGGTGTCCGCGGTGAAGGCTCGATCCGCCTGAACGGCGCGGCGTGGCCTGCAGTACCCACGGTGGCGAGGCGTTTTCATGCCAGCAGTCAATTCCCACGCTAATGCATCGTCAGCCCGAGGTGCGTACCCCGCTGGAAACCCCCTCGCGACGCTGTGCTATCAGAGCCGATCGTCGGAGGAGCCGAACGCCGACGATCTGGACGAGCTCCTCGCCGACGCTCGTGAACGCAACCGCCGGTTCGGCGTCACGGGCATGCTGGTTCATGAGGGCGATCGCTTCTTCCAGTGGCTGGAGGGTCCAAGCGACGCCCTCAGTGTGCTCTGGAACTCGATCAACCGCGACAGGCGCCATACGGACGTAGAGCTCCTGGCCGAAGGCGTGACGCCCGTGCGCCTGTTCAGCGACTGGGACCTGCGATTCCTTGAGCGCGATGCCCGCGACGCGGCTTCGGACGAGGCGGCCGAGGCGCGAGCCGCCGCTTTTCCGAACGATGAGGAGGGCCCGATCCTCCTCGCGCGCTTGGCGCTCGCCGGCGACGACGCGGGGATCACCGAGTTCTTCAGCGCCCGTGCCGTTCTCGGCGAGGACGCGCCCACGCTCTGCCGAGCCCTTTTCGAACCTGCTGCGCGTCGGCTGGGCGATTGGTGGTGCGAGGACATCTGCAGCAGCTTCGACATCACCCTGGCGCTCGGCAAATTGCAGAGCCTGGTGCGACGGCTCGACCCGAGCAGGCCTAAGCCACGCCGAGTCGCCCTCGAGGGGCGTCGCGTGCTTGTGTCGCCGCCGCCCAAAGAGACACACCTGCTAGGTGCGACTCTGGTCGGGGGGCTGTTTGCGCGAGCGGGATGGAGGGTCCAGGCTGAGTTCCCGCATGATGATCCCGAACTGATGGGCCTGGTCAGCACGCAGTGGTTCGACGCTCTCGCCCTGACGCTCAGCGACGTATTCACTCGTCGCGAACGCCTCGCAGCGCTCATCCAGACCATTAAGGATGTTCGTGCCGCCTCGCGGAACCCGAAGATGGCCGTGATCGTGGGGGGTCGCGCCTTTCGCTCCAAACAAGATGAGAGGGCGGAATCCGTGGGAGCCGACGTGCACTACGCCTCGGCAAGTCACGCCGTGGAAGACCTCGACTACTGGCTGTTCATGCAGCGGTTCGACACCAAGTCTCCTGAGCCGACCGTTTCTGCGCAGGATGCCGCACTTTCGCCCGTTGACGTGGTGCGAATGATCCTACCCTCGCTAAAGCAGAGGATCATACCGGCTTCTTCTCGCCACTAGTTCAGCTATGGGATCGAAGCTGCCAGAGTGTACCTGTAGTCACGCTCTAGCCTTCCGAGGCTCGTCCTTTAGCTGTGGTCAGCCTTCTGTGAGGCCTTTCGCCGATCAACATGCATCAGCCAGATCGGCTTCGTCAGCCTAACAAGGCGGGCCACTAAAAGACGGCTCGCCTTGTCTCCAACCGCCCTGGGCCCGCTGGGTTTCGGAGAGTCGAGCCGACCGGGACGACATTCGCTGCTCACCAGCCGTTGAGTGGCGCTCTACTTTGTTGATGGTTTCGCCGCGATCTCCTTGGGCTTCTCCTTCTTGGGCTTGCGCGTTTCCTTGTTGCCCTTGACCTGCCCCTTCGCCATGTCCGTCTCCCTTCGTGCCGAACGACAGCAACGTCGGTAGCCCTCCTGGCGATCCAGTCGAGGTCCGCTCCCGACGGTCTGCGTCGCTCCTCCCCAGTGTCTCGGCCCTTGAGGACGATCCAGCACGTGCAATGCTGCAGTGCAGCATCCATATCCCGTCAGCCGGGCGTTCTGGCTGGGAGCGCGGCCGTGGCGGGACTTGGGGCGACAGTCGCCGAACTTTTGGCCCGCGCGCGCGATGCAGCGGGGGCGGCCGCGCGGCTAGACCCAGACCTGCGATCGGTGTCGGGCTTTGGACCCAACCCGGGCGCGCTGGCGATGTGGCTCCACGCTCCGGAGGGCCTCGCCCCCGGCGCGCCGCTGGTCGTCGTGATGCATGGATGCGGACAGACGGCTGCGGGCTACGCCGCAGGCGCCGGCTGGATCGAACTCGCCGACCGGTACGGCTTCGCGGTGCTCTGCCCTGAGCAGGTGCGGGGCAATAACCCCAACCTCTGCTTCAATTGGTTCGAGGACGCCGACATCAGGCGTGGGTCGGGTGAGGCGGCGTCCATCGCCCAGATGGTGGGGTGGGCGGTTGCGGACCTCGACCTCGACCCTCGGCGTGTGTTCGTCACGGGACTGTCCGCGGGAGGCGCCATGGCCGCGGTCATGCTCGCCACCTACCCGGACGTCTTCGCCGCGGGCGCGGTCATCGCCGGGCTGCCCTATCGCGCGGCGTCCGCGGTGGGCCAGGCTCTCGCGGCGATGCGCAGCGTTCCTCAGCTGTCTGCGAAAGCTTGGGGCGACAAGGTGCGCGCCGCAGCGTCGCCGTCTGGACCGTGGCCGACGATTTCGATCTGGCATGGGGACGCCGATGGTACGGTCACCCCGGCTGCCGCCCAGGCCTTGGCGCTGCAGTGGTGCGACGTCCATGGCGCGGTCACCCCAGCTGCAGCTCCTGTGGTGACCGGCCGCGATACTCGCACCGCGTGGCTTCGGCCTGACGGCGCGGTCGCCGTCGAGCTGCACTTGATCGCCGGTCTCGGTCACGGCGCTCCGATCGACTCGAGGAGCCCCGACGGGTGCGGAGCGCCTGCACCTTGGATCCTGGAAGCGGGGGTGTCCTCAAGCCGGCAGATCGCTCAGTCGTGGGGGATCGTCGGCCTTAGCGGTACAGCTGGCAGGCCTGTCCGACAGCCAGCGAGCCGGGGCGAAGCGGCGCGCCCGAAGCCGCCCGTGACGACCGACGTGGGCGAGACGATCGCCAGGGCGCTTCGCGGAGCAGGGTTGATGCGATGATGCTATCGCCGCGCGGATAGTCGCAAACCGGGGACGCTCCGATCTTCACTCCTGGCGCGTAGCCGACATCTGCTCCGAGCGAAGCGGCGCAGTTCAGAGCAGCTTGTCGAGGGTGAGCGGGAGGTCGCGCACGCGCCGTGCCGTCGCGTTGAACACCGCGTTGGCGACGGCCGCCCCGACGCCCGTGATGCCGATCTCGCCGATGCCGCGCGCGCCCATGGGGGCATGCGGGTCGGGCTCGTCGGTCCAGATCACGTCGATCTGCGGAACGTCCAGCTGCACCGGCACGTGATACTCGGCGAGGGATGGGTTCATGATGCGCCCGGTCCGCTCGTCGAACAGCGTCTCCTCCATCATGGCCAGGCCCAGGCCCATGATGATGCCACCGCGAAATTGGCTGGTGGCGGTCTTAGCGTTGAGGATCCGGCCGCAATCGAACGAGCCTAGGAAGCGCGTGATGCGCAGCTCGCCGGTGACGGCGTTCACCCTCGCCTCGCAGAACATGGCGGCGTGGCTGTGCATGCTCCAGTGCTGCAGCTCCAGCGGCGGCGGGGCTTCCGCCTCCACCGTCACCTCGTCGCGGGCGGCGCGCGTCAGGATGGAGCGATAGCTTTCGCAGCGGCTCTCGTCCTCAAGCGCGCAGAGCCCGCCGTCGAGCCCGCCCACCTCGTCGACGCTGAGGCCGGCGAGCGGCGAGTCGTTGCCGGCGAGCTTCAGGAGCTCGCCCACCAGCTTGCGGTGCGCGGTGATGACCGACATGCCCACCGAGGCCGTCTGCTGAGAACCGCCCGCCAGCACCACGCCGGGCAGGGTGTTGTCGGCGTAGCGGAACTCGATGTCTTCCATCGCGAGCCCAAGCCGCTCGGCGGCGACCTGGGTGTGAGCGGTGGCGGTACCCATGCCCATCTCGTGCGCGGCGATGGACACGACGGCCCGCCCCTCGCGAGTGAGGCTGATCCGCGCCGCCCCGCCCGGCATGCGGTAGTACGGGTAGGTGCCCGCGGCGCAGCCGAGGCCCACGCGCCAATCGCCGTCGCGCTGCTCTCCGGGCGCGGTGCGCGCGCTCCAGCCGAAGCGCTCGGCCCCGTCGCGCCACATGCGCTCGGTGTCGCGCTGCGAGAAGGGCAGGCCGAGCGTCGGGTCCTTCTCGGGCTCATTGCGCAGGCGCAGCTCGATCGGGTCGAGGTGCATGGCGTGGGCCAGCTCGTCGACCGCGGACTCGAGCCCGAAGGTGCCCACCGCCTCGCCCGGCGCGCGCATGAAGGTATTGGCGACCATGTTGAGCTTCACGGTCTCGACGTCGAGCTTGAAGCTTTCGGCGGCGTAGGCGCTTCGCGCGGGCAGGATGAAGGGTTCGGGGAAGCTGTTGTGCGGCGTCATGGCGGTGACGCCTTCGTGGACGATCGCCTGGAACTTGCCCTCGGCGTCGGCGCCGATGGCCACGCGCTGCTCGGTCAGGCTGCGACCGCCCACGATGCGGAACACCCCCTCGCGCGAGAGCGCCATGCGCACGGGGCGTCCCGCCAGCTTGGCCGCCGCGGCCGCCAGCACCTGATGCTGCCACAGGCACTTGCTGCCGAACCCGCCGCCCACGAAGGGGGAGGTGACGTGCACCTGTTCTTCTTTGATCCCGAAGGTCTGGGCGATGGTCCAGGCCTCGTGGTCGACCAGCTGGGTGGCGTCGTGGATGCGCAGCTCGTCGCCCGTCCACATCAGGGTGCAGCCGTGCAGCTCGATGGGGTTGTGGCTGTGACGCGGCGTGGTGTAGCGCGCGTCCACCTTGAAGGCCGACGCGGCGAGCTTCGCCTCGGCGTGATGCTGCTCCATCCGGAGCGGCTGGCCCATGAAGACGCCGGGCTCGGTCCCTTTCGCCTTCGCTTCGGCCAGGGCGGTTACGCCGGCCTCCTCTGCGTAGGTCACGCGGATCAGCGACTGGGCGTAGTCGGCCTGCTCCTGCGTGTCCGCCAGAACCAGGGCGATGGGCTGGCCGTTCCAGTGCACGACGTCGTCCTGCATCACCGGCACGTCGTCGCCACCCGCCGCCTTCGCCTCGCTCATAAAGGGCGGCATGGGCTTCAGCCGCGGCGCGTTCTTGTGCGTCATGACGAGCGCCACCCCCGGCGCCGCCTCGGCCGCCGAGGTGTCGAGGGCTGTGATGCGGCCCTTGGCGATCGTGGAGAACTTAAGCGCCGCGTAGAGCATCCCATCGAGCGCGAATTCGGCGGCGAAGGTCGCCTGGCCCGCCACCTTGAGCGGGCCGTCGATGCGCGAGATCGGGGCGCCGATGAGCCCGTGCTTGTGGCGGATCAGAGGATCGGGCTTACCGCCGGGGATCAGGGCGTCGGGCGCGAGCGCGACCGCCTTCTTGACCACACCCTGCATGGCTTCCTGAAACACGCTCATGGAGGGCTCCTCAGACCTGGGCGAGCTTGGTCAGCGTATCGACGATGAGGCGCCTGGCCAGCTCGACCTTGAAGGCGTTGTCGCGCAAGGGTCTCGCCGGCGCGAGCTCGGCGGTGGCGGCGGCGGTGAACGCCTCGCGCGTCGCCGGGCCGCCGACGAGGCGCGCTTCGGCCACCGACGCGCGCCACGGCTTGTGGGCCACGCCGCCCAGCGCCAGGCGCACGGACTGCACGGTCCCACCCTCCACCTCGAGAGCCGCGGCCAGCGATACGAGCGCAAATGCGTACGAGGCGCGGTCGCGCACCTTGCGGTAGATCGATCGGCCAGGGGGCGGCGGAGGCAAGGTCACCGCCGTGATAAGCTCGCCCGGCAGGAGCTCCGTCTCGACCTGCGGGGTTTCGCCCGGCAGGCGGTGGAAGTCGGCGAAAGCGATTTCCCGCCCGCCGCGGGGGCCCGTCACCTCCACCACCGCGTCCAACGCCGCCAGCGGCACGCACATGTCGGAGGGGAAGGTCGCCACGCAGGCGTCGGAGGCGCCCAGGATCGCGTGCAGGCGGGTGAAGCCCTCCAGCGCGTCGCAGCCGGCGCCGGGCTCGCGCTTGTTGCAGCGCGCCGCGTCGTCGTAGAAGTAGGTGCATCGGGTGCGCTGCAGCAGGTTGCCGCCCACCGTCGCCATGTTGCGGATTTGCGCCGAGGCCCCCGCCAGGATCGCCTGAGACAGCAGGGGGTAGCGCGCACGCACGTGCGCGTCGGCGGCGAGCGCGGTGTTCTTCACCCCCGCGCCGATGCGCAGGCCGCCTTCCGGCGTGTCCTTAATCTCGCGCGAGAGGCCGGTCACGTCCACGAGGGTGCGCGGGCGCTCGATCGTCTCGCGCATGAGGTCGACGAGGTTGGTGCCGCCGCCCAGGTACTTGGCTCCGGCCTGCGCCGCGAGCGCCAGCGCCGCGTCGGTGTCGGAGGCGCGTTCGTAGAGGAAGGGCGTCATCAGGCGGCCTCGCGCGCGTCGGCTTCGCGCCGGGCGTCGCCATACGTCTCGACGATGGCGTCGGCGATGCCGTTGTAGGCGCCGCAGCGGCAGAGGTTGCCGCTCATCCGCTCGCGCAGCTCGTCGTGGGTGAGTTCGAAGTGCTCAGCCGAAACATCGGCGCTGACGAAGCTCGGCACCCCGCGCTCCAGCTCGCCCGCCATGCCCACCGCCGAGCAGATCTGGCCGGGGGTGCAATAGCCGCACTGCAGCCCGTCGTGGGAGACGAACGCCGCCTGCAGCGGGTGCAGCGCGCCAGGCGCGCCCAGCCCCTCGATGGTGGTGATCTCGCGGCCTTGGTACTGCACGGCGAGCGCCAGGCAGCTGTTGATGCGCTCCCCGTCGACCAGCACGGTGCAGGCCCCGCACGCGCCCTGGTTGCAGCCCTTCTTGGTGCCGGCGAGCCCCAGGTGCTCGCGCAGGAGGTCCAGCAGCGACAACCGCGCATCGAACTCGGCGTCGACCGGTCGCCGGTTGATCAGAAACCGCATGGGATCCTCCGAAGGCCCGACCGTTCTACGCCCACACCGACGGGCCTGTCTTGCACTTCGAAGCCGCTCCGAGCGGGCACGCGACCAGGAGCCCACGAGCGCCGCGCTCATGAGAGGGTCCCGTCGCAGGCGGTAAGCCGGCGTCCGCTTCTGGCGCTCTCTTGTCACCGCTCCGTCTCCGGGGACAGATGGTGAAGGCCATTTCCGCGGCGCAAGCCGGCGGAAGCTGCGACGCGCGACCTCGTCCGTCGTGGTGCGGCGCCTCTCCGTCGATGGGCGCTGGGTTTTCCTGCTCGCGGCGCTGCGGGGCGCCGACGGCCGGCCTCCCAGTTGGGTGGCGGCTCGACAGCGAGCGCGGCCGCGCATGGGATGATGTCCGACGATCTCGCCGCCCTGCTCTGGAAGGGAGGCGATCGGCGCTGGAGCGTGGTGGTCTACGCCGCGGGCCCCACGGACGTCGTCTGGGCGGACTGGCCCACCACCGACGGGCTCCCGCTTCGCTGATCGGTCACTGACGGACTTCAGCCCGCAGCCGGCGAGCGGCCCTTCAGCCCCTGCGGGTCATAGGGTGGCAAGCCCCTTTCGGGGAGCAGCCACTCCGATGGCCCGCCTCCCGGTCTCGCGTGGGAGACTCGGCCCGGCGCGACTAGCGACCGCCGACCGGGAACCCGGCCGCGCGTCGCCGCTTGCCCCTCCCGTGACCATCAGGGCCGTCCTCTTCGATCTCGACGGCACGCTCGTCGACAGCAACGACCTGCACGTGCGCGCCTGGCTCGAGGTGTTCGACGCCAAGGGCGTCCACGTCAGCGCGCAGGCCGTCCACGCCCAGATCGGGAAGGGAGCCGACCTCCTCGTGCCGGCGCTGATTCCGGGCGCGGACCCGCAGACGGCGGACGCGTTCGGGCACGCCCATGGAGAACGCTTCAAGGCGGCGTACCTCCAGCAGGTCCGCCCGTTCCCGGCCGCGCACGACCTCCTCGCCCGCGTGCGGTCCTCCGGTCGTCGCGTGGTCGTCGCGTCCTCGGCCTCAACGCCGGAGCTCGACCACTACCTCGAGCTTCTGGGCGCCCGCGCTCTCGTGGAGGCGACCACGACGGCCGACGATGTCCAGACGTCCAAGCCCGCCCCCGACATCTTCGCCGAGGCGCTGAGAAGGGTCGACGTAGCGAGCGACGAGGCGGTGGCCGTCGGCGACAGCCCCTACGACGTCGAAGCGGCGGCCCGCGCCGGCGCCGGCACGGTCGCCCTGCGCTCCGGCGGCTTCGACGACGCCACGCTGCAGGACGCGGGCGCGACCGCCCTCTACGACGACGTGGCCTCCCTCCTGGTCGGGTTCGACGCGTCTCCTCTCAACGGTTGAAGGGCTCGACCTGTGCGCCGATCGGCAGACTTCCTCGCCCGTTCAGCCGTCTCGGCCCTTTTCGCGACGGCGACGTCGAGCGTCGCGCTCGCAGCGGCCGCGCGCTGGGAGGGCCGGGGCGCCCTGCAGCCCGTTAACGCCACCAGCCACTGGCTGAACGGAGACGCCGCGGGCGAGGTCGTGGCGGCCGACCTGAGACATACGGGCGTGGGCTTCGCCACCCATGCCGCGGCGACGTTCTTCTGGGCGACGCTGTTCGAGGCCTGGGTGGGGCGTCGGGCGCGATCGCCCGTCAGGCTCGCCACGGAGGCGGCCGCCATGTCCGCGGTGGCGGCCGCGGTCGACTACCTGGCCACACCCGAGCGCTTCACGCCCGGGTGGGAGTTCGTGCTGTCCAAGCGGGGCATGGCCTTGGCCTACGCCGCCATGGCCGCGGGGCTGGCGGCGGGAGCGTGGACGGCCGGGGCGCGTGACGGCCTCCACCGTGGATGACCGGCTGCCGGAGCTCCCAGCCGGCGCGTTCGACAAGATCGACGGTGACGACGACCTCGCGTTCTACGGGCCGGCGCGGCTGGTCACCCACATCGACGAGACGGCGGTCGCCGCGCTGACCGAACATTATCGGACGATCCTTCCGTCCGGCGTCGTCGTTCTCGACCTGATGTCCAGCTGGGTGAGCCATCTGCCGCCCGAGCTGGAGCTCGCCGAGGTGATCGGCCACGGCATGAACGCGGCCGAGCTCGCCGCCAACCCACGCCTGACCCGGCGCTTCGTCCAGGACCTCAACCGCGATCCGGTGCTGCCGCTCGACGACGCGATCCTGGACGCGGCGCTCTGCTGCGTGGGGGTGCAGTACCTGCAGCGGCCCGTGGAGGTGTTCGGCGAGGTCGCCCGCGCGCTGAAGCCAGGCGCGCCGCTGGCCGTCAGCTTCTCCAACCGTTGCTTTCCGACCAAGGCGGTCGCGATCTGGCGCGCTCTTGATACCTCGGATCATGTCCGTCTGGTGCAGCTCTTCCTTGAGCGATGCGGCCTGGGCGATGTCGTAGCCCGCGTTCTCACCGACGGCTCGAAGGGCGATCCGCTGGTGGTCGTCACGGGCCGCCGGTGACGAGAGCCTCGTCCGCGATGCTGTCCGCTCCGGGCGAAGTTTTGCCCCGGATCGTCCACCAGCAAGATCGCACGCTCCTTTCGGCTGTCCTGAGCTTCCTGACCACGCAAGGCGACAGACACGCGCGCAGGTCGCAGTACCGACGACTATCGTAGGCCTCGTCAGTGATCGGGCTTTGCAGCCCATCTGCACCGCCGGGTGATTGGGGCGGGGTCGACGGTGGCGAGGTCGGAGTGGAGACCGAAGGGTCTATCGATCAGCTAGCGAAGGCGCGTTTCAGGGCGTCGAGCTTCGCGGTGGTGAAGCGACGGGCCACGGCGCTCTGCGCGGCGATGCCGTCGAAGCCGTGGTAGGCGCCAGGGACCACCAGCACGTCGGTCGCCACCCGAGCGTCGATCAGACGCCGCGCATAGTCGAGGTCCTCGTCCACGAAGAGATCGAGTCCGCCGACCCCGATCCACGCCGGGGGCAAGCCGGCCAGGCTGGTGTAGCGGGCCGGTACGGCGCGGCGGGGCGCGCTGGGTCGGCCCGGAGCCTCGCCCAGGAAGCCGCGCCACCCCAGTCGGTTCAGCTCCGGCGTCCAGACGAACTTGCCGATCGGCGAGGCCGGCGTGCGAGTCACGCCCGTGCGGTCGTCCAGCATGGGATAGACGAGGCACTGGAAAAGCAGGCCGACCTCGCCTCGATCTCGTGCGGTGAGCGCCAAGAGAGCCGCATGACCGCCTCCGGCGCTTTCACCCATGACCGCGATCCGCTTCGGGTCGGCGCCGAGCTGATCGGCGTGGGCGTGCAGCCAGAGCAGGCCGGCGTAGTTGTCCTCCATGGAGCCGGCGTAGGTGGTTTCCGGCGCCAAGCGGTACTCCACGCTTACGATGACGCAATCCAGTTCGGCGGCCGTGCGCTGCAGCATCGGCACGCTGTCACGGGCCGAGCCGAAGATGTAGCCGCCCCCGTGGGTGTGCAGGATCGCGGGGCGGCTACCGCCGGGCTGGGCGTTGACGACAT
This sequence comes from uncultured Caulobacteraceae bacterium, assembly GCA_964242625.1. Lineage (GTDB taxonomy): Bacteria > Pseudomonadota > Alphaproteobacteria > Caulobacterales > Caulobacteraceae > JASLDZ01. The sequence continues at coordinate 43,871 of CAXTAO010000003.1, forward strand.
AGACGGTCAGCTCCGGCGAACCCTTCGGCCCGGGGATCGTACGCCGCGTCCAGGATGGCGCAGCCAAGAAAGCGTCCGAGGTGTGCGGCTGCCCGCGCGAGGCGATCACCCCGGCTAGCGTCAGCGGCCGTCCCGCCGGAGCCTTCAGCATCTGAGCGGCGGCCGGCCGCAGCTCGGGATCCACCTTGCGCAGGATGTCGTCGGAGCCCGCGCTTTGGCCGAAGGCTCGGCCAGCCCACAGCGCTCCCGCCACACCGCCCACGAGCTCACGTCTCGATGCGTTCATCACTTCCTCCCCGGCTTCCAGACCCTTCCACATCGGCGCCTCGATCGACAACGGCGTCAGACCGCGTAGAGCGGCCGCTCGCCCGCCACGCGCAGGGGCAGGCGGTAGAGGCTGGTCGACGCGGCGATGTAGAGCGTGCGCCGGTCGGCGCCGCCGAAGGCCAGGTTGGCCGCCGCTTCCGGCAACGCGATCATACCGAGAACTTCGCCCGTGGGCGCCAGAATGCGGACCCCGCCGGGGCCGGTGCTCCAGACGTAGCCGAGGGTGTCCACCTTGAGCCCGTCGGGCACGCCCCGGCCAGGCGCGCCTGTGGGCAGGTCTAGCAGCACGCGGCCGCGCGACACGGCCCCTGCCGCGTCGACGTCGTAGGCCATCACGCACATGTGCGGCCCCGAGTTCGAGACGTAGAGGGTGCGCCCGTCCGGAGAGAAGGCGATGCCGTTGGGCAGCGTCAGGTCGGTGATCACGGGAATAAGCCGGCCAGCGGCGTAGCGGAACACGGCGTTGAACGGGAGTTCCTTCTCCGGGTCGGCGTCCATCCCTTTCAGCCCGTAGGGCGGGTCGGTGATCCACAGGGAGCCGTCGGGCCTGAACACGAGGTCGTTGGGGCTGTTGAACCGCTTCCCCTCGTAGCCGGACAGGAACGGCGCGACCTGCAGCGAACGATCCAGCCGGACCACCGTCCGACCGCCCTGGCGCGCCAACAGCACAGAGCCGTCGCGGTCGGGCGCCATGGCGTTCGGCCCGAGGTTGCCCATCGGCCAGGGGCGCGCCCGCCCGCCTGCGGCCTCCAGCAGCACGGAGACAGTTCCGTCCGGTGCGACCGCCACGATCCGGTCGGCGCCCAGGTCGGACAGCCACACCCGGCCGCTGCGCCACATGGGCCCTTCCACGAAGGTGAAGCCCGTCGCCACCCGCTCCAGCGCCGCTTCGGGCGAGACCAGCGTATCGAGCGTCGGACTGAACCGGAGCAGGCGCGCGGCGGTAGGCGAGGGATCTGCGGCGAAGACGGATCTGGCGGCGAGGGGCGCTCCGCTGGCGAGGACGAGCGCGCGACGAGACAACGGCATGTTGCGATCTTCAGCTCGGGGCGACGTTCTGGCAGCCGTGGCTACACGGACGTTGGCAGCATGCCTGGGGCGCCGCCACGTGCAATCGGGGAGGGTGCTGTCAGGGTGTCGTAGTTGGCGCGCGGGCCGAACGCGCTAGAAGAGCCCGTGTCGGACAGGCTGACCAGAAGGCGACGCGAGCGTCTGCGCCTGCATTTGCGCGCCCGTCGCACCTGGCGGTCGGGCGTGCTTGTGGCCGTGGCGGCTCTGGCGGGCGCCATCGCCGCCCTGTTCGCACGCTTGTGCGACGCGGCCATGGGCGTCCATGCGGGCCTCTACAGGCTGGCTGCCTGGCCGACGCTGGCGCTCTTGCCACTGGGTTTTGTCGCCGCGGCTTGGCTCACGCGGCGCTTCGCGCCCGAGTCGGCGGGCAGCGGCATTCCGCAGGTGATCGCCGCCGCGCATCAGCGGTGGCACGGCCGCTGGGGCGGCCAGCGCGTGACGCTGCGCACAGCCGCGTGGAAAGTCGTACTCACCGTGGGCGTGCTGTTGTGCGGCGGCTCGATCGGGCGCGAAGGTCCGACGGTTCAGGTGGTCGCGGGCGTCGTGCGCACGCTCACGCGCGGGCTCAAGGGCGGACCCGGCCGACGTGCGATCATCATCGCCGGGGGTGCGGCGGGCGTTTCCGCGGCCTTCAACACGCCTATCGCCGGGATCGTCTTCGGCGTCGAGGAGCTGGCCCACGGCTTCGACAGCCGCACCCACACCGCGGTGATCCTGGTCGTGGTCGCCGCCGGTTTCGCCGCCTACGCGCTGCAGGGGAACTACGCCTACTTCGGTGTGCTGAACGTCGACTCGGTGCTCGGTCCGGCCTGGGTCGCGGCGCCCCTGATCGGACTGGCCGGAGGAGCCGCCGGCGGCCTTTTCGCGCGACTCCTGACGCTGACGATAGGCCCGGGCGAAGGTCCCGTCGCCCGGTGGCGGCGCGCCCGCCCGCTCGCCTTCGCGCTGGGCTGCGGCTTGGTGGCGGCGGTGGTGGCGGCGGTCACGGGCGGGGCTACGTTCGGCGCCGGCTACGCCGAGGCCAAGTCTCTGATCGCCGACCATCCCGGGCGTGGCGCGGGCTTCGCCCTGGCCAAGGCGATCGCCAGCCTCGCCGCCTCGGCTTCCGGGGCTCCGGGCGGCATATTCGCGCCCTCGCTGGCGACGGGTGCGGGCCTCGGCGCGGCCTTCACCAAGATCGGGCTGCACGTGGCCGCGCGCGCTGCGGTCGTTCTGGGGATGACGAGCTATCTGTCCGGGGTCGTGCAGGCGCCCCTCACGGCGGCGGTGATCCTGATGGAGATGACCCGCGACCCCGGTCTCGTGGGTCCGCTGCTGCTCGCCGCCCTGCTCGCGCGCTGGGCGTCCGGCTGGATCATGCCGGAGCCCATCTACCATGTGCTTTCCCGGGCGTGGCGCGCGCCACCTTCCCGAGAGGTCGGGTGATCGCCCTTCATCCTCAGCCGCCGCTGGCGGCGTCAGCTCGACGGCCCCTCACCGCCGAAACCGGAAAAAGGCGTACGCCGACGCCGATGCGGTCGCCGCGACCACTCCGGCGGTGACGTAGGCCGCGACGATGAAGAAGCCCAGCCAGTCCATCCCTGGCGCGCCGAAGCTCTTGTAGATCAGGAGCGCCACGCTTCCCGCGTAGCCCGAAGCGTCCGCGATGTAGATCAGGAACCCTGCGTTGCCGACGCCGCCCAAGAAGGCGATCATTCTGTCGAACAGCATGGCGTTAAACGGCGTGTACGCGAGGTAGAGACCCGCGCCCACCAAGATCATCCACGGCAGCGGCGCCAAGGCTCCGGACTGAAAGGCGAAGGTGGCCAGCCCAAGCGTCAGCGCGCCCCCCACGACCGCGCCGTGCATGGCCACGAGCGCCGACCCGTTGTCGCGCACGCGGATCAGCGAGGCGAGCGCCGCCAGCACGATCACCGCAACCGGGAGCTCGCTGGCGGTGAAGATGTCCGCCTCCCCGCCGAAGCCAAGTCCCGTCCAGATCTCGACGGCGAAGTTGTCGCGCAGGTCGCGGAGCGCCGTCAGGAGCACGTAACCCAAGACCAGGAGCAGCATGGGCAAGCCGTACCGCGCCAGGAAGGCTCGCCGGGCCGCCCCGTCCATCGGGGCGCGCACGGTCCGCTCGGCCTCATCGCACACGTCGGGCGGCGGCACGCGCTCTAGCCACCAGAGCGAGACGACGAGGAGCGGCAGGAAGGGGAGACCCGTAGCGGCGGGCATCCAGCTTTCCGGGACGCCAGACTGCATCAGGAGCACAGCGACCGACTTCGTCACGCCCGACGCCAGGATGAACCTCGCGCAAAGCATCGCGCCGATCAGCTCGGACGTGCGTCGTCCTTCGACGTAACTGAACACCAGCCCCCAGATCATGCCCAACGGCAGGCCGTTCAGGAACAGCCAAGTCACGCCCCAGGGGGCGGGCGTCAGGGGGAAGGCCACCAGCGCCAGCCACGCCAGGCCGATCAAGCCGGCGATCGCCACGGCGCGACCGCGGCGCCCGAACTCGGCGATGACACGGATGCCGATGATCTTGGAGGTCGCGTACCCAAGAAGCTGGGCGATCAGGAGAACGCTCTTGTAGCTCAGCGCCGACGTCCAGCCGGCCGCATGCGCGAACGTGCCGGCCGCGATGGGTTTGCGGAAGGCGTACATCGCGAAGTACGCCGAGAAGGCGGCCAGTCCCGCCAACCAAGGGGAGGCGCCGAGCTTCGGACGCGGGGTTGGAGGCTGCGTCGTCATCCGGACGCGACGGGTAGGCGCTTTGCGTGACGGTCGGGCGACGAAGCTCCGTCCAGGCGCTCTGAACGTTGAGGTCGTTCACCGAAGGGTGCTGAAAGGCGAGGCTAGACCGCTCCGTCGGCGGGCCGCCTAGGCGAAACTGATCGCCGCTCGAGCGACTGCGCGGAGGCGAACTTCGGCTGCGTGAGCCTCACGCTAGATTTCCTCACCGATGCGCACTCGCATGCGGGCCGCCGATGCGGACGTGGCGGGGTTGTAGACGATCATGCCAAGGTCCGGCCGGCCGTCGACGGCGAAGGCGGAGAACTCGAGTTCCAGAAGGCCGAGTTCGGGGTGATGCAGGCGCTTCAGGCCCTCGCCATGCGAGACCACGTCGTTGCTTCGCCACAACGCTTCGAACTCGGGGCTGAGGCGGGAGATCTCCTCCACCAGGGCCGTGCTCTGCGCCGTGGCCCCGGCGCGGGCGACGTCGGCGCGGAAGGCGCCCACCACGAAGCGGGCCACCGCCAGCCAGTCCTCCTGCGCGGCGCGTATGCGGGAGTCGGCGAACAACAGGCGCAGGATGTTGCGCCCTTCCGGAGGCAGCTTCGAGTAGTCGGTCAGCACGACGGCGGCGGCGCGGTTCCAGGCGACCACGTCCCAGGTGGCGGTCTTCACGATCGCCGGGCTGAAGCTCATGGCGTCGAGGACGCGCTGCAGCCGCGGGCTCACGCCGTCCACCGCCCGATAGCGCACCTCCGGCGGGCGCCCCAGCCCCAGCATGAACAGGTGCTCGCGCTCGGGCTCGGTCAGCATCAGCCCCGAGGCGATGCGATTCAGCACGTCGGCCGAAGGCGCCCCGCCGCGCCCCTGCTCAAGCCAGGTGTACCAGGTGGGGCTGATGTTGGCGCGCTGCGCCACCTCCTCCCGACGCAGGCCCGGGGTGCGCCGGCGCCCACCCGCGAAGCCCAGGGCGGCGGGGTCCAGCCGGTTGCGCCGGTCGCGCAGATAGGCGCCGAGCCGGCCTGTCGCGTCGGTGGTCACGGCCCCATCCTGTCATCGGTTATACCCGGATAAAGTCACTACTGTAACAGGACGCCGCCCGGTCCGATACTCGCATCGTTCAACAGCGGAGACCTCGTATGCGCGTGTTCCTCACCGGAGCCACCGGCTTCATCGGCTCCCGGATCGTTCCCGAACTCCTCGCCCGCGGTCATCGGGTGCTGGGCCTGACGCGCTCGGACGCGGGGGCGAGCGCGCTCGTCGCCGCGGGGGCCGAGGCGCATCGCGGCGAGCTCGAGGATCCCGAGACCCTGGCTCAAGGCGCGATCGGGGCGGACGCGGTGATCCACTGCGCGTTCGACCACGACTTCTCCAACTTCGTCGCCAACTGCGAGAAGGACGCCCGGGTCATCCAGGCGATGGGCGCGGCGCTGCAGGGCTCCGACAAGCCCCTTCTGATCACCTCCGGCACAGGCATCGGCAGCCCTGGGCCCGGAGAGCTGGCGCGGGAGGACGTGTTCGACCCTCACCACCCCAATCCGCGGATCGCGTCGGAACTGGCGGGGCAGGAGCTGCTCGCGGCCGGCGTGAACGTTTCGGTGATGCGGCTTCCGCAGGTGCACGATCCCGTCAAACAGGGGCTGATCACGCCGCTGCTCGACACCATCCGAGCGAAGGGCGTCGCGGGCTACGTCGGCGACGGCCAGAACCGCTGGCCCGCGGCGCACGTGATCGACGTGGCGCGCCTCTATGTGCTGGCGATCGAGCGCGCCGAGTCGGGTGCGCGCTACCACGCCGTCGCCGAGGAGGGGATCACCGCCAAGGCCATCGCCGAGACGCTGGCGGAGGGGCTGCGTATCCCTGCCGTCTCCGTGTCTCCGGAAGACGCCCCCGACCACTTCGGCTGGATGGCGATGTTCGTCGGCCTGGACATGCCGGCCTCCAGCGCCTGGACGCGCGAGACGCTCGGTTGGCGACCGACGGGGCCGACCCTGGTCTCAGACCTGCAGTGCATGGACTACGGCGCGGCCGCGGCGGCCTAGGCCTGCAAGAGAGCGGCGGACGTCGAACGTGGTGTCATGTCACCACGGCTCCTGGTCGCACGTTCGCCAGCTCTTCAGGCCGGGTCGCTGATCAGAGGCGACGCCAGCCAACTTCCGGCCGGGCCGAGCGCCCGGTCCGGCCGGCGTTGAGACCTACACGCCCTCCTGATCGGCGACGAGGTGAGGCCCACCCTGGCCGGCGCGTTCGAAGCTTCCGAAGAGCGACTCGCTATGCGCGGCGGACGCGAAGAGCGCCGCTCTAGGACGCCGCGCCGGCGTTGACGTAGCGCCGTGGCGACACTCCCGTCGCGCGCTTGAAGGCGGTGCTGAAGGCGCTCACCGACCGGAAGCCTGCGTCGGCGGCGATTGCGGAGATCGACTGTTCGCCCGCCGCAAGGGACCGCCGCGCGAGCGCCATGCGCCACTCCAGCAGGTAGGCGATGGGGGAGCGACCGACGAGCTGCTGAAAGCTCAGCGCGAACGCCGAGCGCGACATGCCGGCGATGGCCGCCAACTCGGCGACGGTCCACTCACGCGCGACCTCGCCATGCAGACGTTCCAGCGCTCGGGCGACGCGGGGGTCGGACAGGCCTCTCAGGAGGCCAGGGTGCGCTTCGTCCCAGCCCAATCCTGGCCGGCGCAGGATTTCGACCAGCATCAACTCCAGCACGCGCTCCAGCACGTGAGAGCGGCCGGCGCGGACCTCTTGAGCCTCCTCGCCCAGCAACGCCGCCAGCGTGTCCAGTCGGCGCGCGGCGTGAGCCTGCGCCTCGACATGCACGATCGACGGCAAGAGGCCGCCGATGAGGTCGGCCCCCACCGCGTCGAAGGCGAAGTATCCGCCGACGAAGCGCGTCACGTGCTGCGGAGCGGCGCCGTGCATCAAGAGAGTGGGATCGGCGAACACCGCCTTCAGCCCGACCTCGGGCCCGGCGCCAGGGGCGCGCATCGACCAGGGCCGGGGCGAGGCGATCAGGATGAAGTCGCCCGCGGCGGTCGCGAGCGGCGGCTCACGCTCGCGTCGCACCTCCAACGCACCCTCGAGCAGGTGACCGAACACCACGATGTCGCGGCGCGGCGGCAGGTGAAGCGTCCAGCCGCCCCGCCCCTCGATCAGGCGCCAGCCCACCTCTCGCGGCCGCAGGAGCGCCAGTATGTGGGAGAGCGGATCCACGCCGGACGAAACGTAAACAGATGTGGACGCGGGCGCATAGAGGCTCCGAAGTCGACGCTGTAACGAGCGTCACGCCTCGGAGCGTATGTGGAGCCGAACCATGCGTGTTTTCGTCACCGGCGCGACGGGGTTCATCGGCGCGGCCCTCGTCGCCGACCTCCTCGCCCACGGGCACCACGTGATCGGGCTCGCCCGTTCCGCCCCGGCGGCGGAGAAGCTGCGCAAGATGGGCGCGGAGCCGCACCTCGGCAGCTTGCGGGACCTGAAGAGCCTGCAGCGCGGGGCGGCCATGTCGGACGGGGTGGCGCACCTCGCGTTCACTATCTCGCCCATGGACATGCCCGCCCGGCGGACGCTCAACGTCTTCCTGGGCGGCGCGCCCAATCACCTGGTCCGCCGGATGATGGGCGCGATCGGCGCGACCGACCGGGAGGGCATCGACGCCCTGGGCTCGGCGCTGCAGGGCTCCGACCGACCCCTTGTCACCACCTTCGGCCTCATGGGGCTTGCAGGAGCGCCATGCGAGCGGGCGGCGGCGCCGGCGCTGGAGACTGACGCTCCCAACCCGCGCTCGCCGGGCTGGCTGCGCGCGGAGAACGAGGCGGCGGTGCGGTCGTGGGCGCAGCGCGGCGTACGGGCCAGCATCGTGCGCCTGGCGCCCTCGGTGCACGGCAAGGGAGACAAGGGTCTGGTACCCATGATCGCCGCGGCTGCGCGCAAGCGGCGGAGCGCCTTCTACGTGGGAGACGGCGAGAACCACTGGTGCGGAGTGCACCGCGACGACGCCGCGACGCTCTTCCGGCTCGCGCTGGAGAAGGGGCGTGCGGGCGGTGTCTACCATGGTGTCGGGGACGCGGGGCTGCCGTTCCGCCGCATTGCGCAGATCGTCGCCGACAGGCTCGACCTGCCGGTAGCGTCGGTCACGCTGAAGGAGGCGAACCGCCACCTCGGTTGGATCGCGCCCTTCGCCGCCGTCGACAATCCCGCCGGGAGCGCGCGGACGCAGGAGGAGCTCGGCTGGCGACCTGTCGGGCCCTCCCTGGAGCAGGACCTGAGCACGCCGGCCTACTTCGCGGCGTAGCCGGCTGCGGCTCCCGGTGGCGGGAGAGTGGGCTTCTTCAGCGACGCAGCCGCACGCCCACGCGCACGAGCCGCGGCGCGTCGTAGCTGTAGACGCCGTCGGCCGTCTCGGCGGTCTGGATGGCCGCGTCGAACAGGTTGTCGGCCGCGACGAAAGCGCTCCACGCCGGGGTGAAGGCGTACTCCGCGCGCAGGTCGACGCTGAACGCCGGCCGCAGCCTCAGCGTGTTGAGGTCGTCGTCGAAGCGGGCGCTCTCGTAGCGGAGGTCCGCGGTCAGCGCCCACGCGCGGGTCGGCGTCCACCGGGCCTCGCCCGTGGCGGTGGTGCGCGGCGTGAGCGCCGGACGCAGGCCGGTGAGCTGCGGAGCCTGGGCGCCGCCGTCGACCTCCGACCGCGTGTAGGCGAGCGCCGCGCGCAGCACGAGCCGGTCGGGGAGGACGCGCTCCACCGCCTCCGCCTCCACCCCCGCTGCGTCCACCGCGCCCGCGTTCTCCCGCACCCGCAGGATCCCGCCCGCCGCCACGGCGTCGGACACGCCCGGCAGATCGGGGATGGCGAAGGTTCCCGGGCCCTGGCCGAGGGTCACGTTGGTGATCGCGTCCTCCAGCCGGTTGTAGAAGACGGTCGCGCTGAGCGTCGTGGCCCCGCGCGCGAGGTCGACGCCCGTCTCCGCGCCGTAGAGCCGTTCGGGGGCCAGCGCCGGGTTGGCCTCCGTGAGGTTGTTGCCGACACGAAAGGGCCGGTGCAGCTCGTTCAGCGTGGGCGCGCGGAAGCCGACGTAGCCCGCGCCCCGCCATGCCAGGCCGAAGGGCAGGTCGCGCCGGAAGCCCAGCCGCCCGGTCGGGAGGAGGCCGTTCTGGTCGGGCGCGCGGGTGTTCAGGGTGCTCGCGCCCGTCGCGCGGGCCAGCTCCACGCGCTCAGCGGCGAAGTCGGCCCAGTCGTCGACGCGCACGCCGCCGGTGACGAGCCAGCGGCCGAACCGCGCGGAGCCGTCGGCGTACACTCCGCCCACCACCGTCTCGCCCCCCGACTTGCGCGATTTCGTGAAGTCGCCCAGCGGCGCGCTGTAGGTGAAGAGCTCGCGGCTCTCGCCCGTCGCCCCGCGCACGTCGGCGCCGAGCTCAAGGCTGTAGCGGCCGGCGTTGCGGCGAAGCGCGGCGTTCAGCCCCCAGCCGAGGGCGGGTATCGCGTACTGCACGTTGGCGGGCGTGGACGCCGTGCGGCCGTTCGCGACGGTGGCCGAGGCGTTGTAGAGGTTGGAGGCGTCGACCCAGCCCTGCAGCCGCCAGCCCCAGCCGTGCGCGCCCGGCTGGTGGGCGAGCGTCACCGATCCCTGCTGGCCCGAGGCGCGCGACGACGCGCCGACCACCCCCGCGCCGCGGTCCTCCTCGTAGCCCGCCAGACGCGCGGCGAGGGTGGTCCCCGGCCCGAGGTCCTGCTCGACCCGGCCCGCGGCGGTCCAGCTATGCAGGTCGAGTGGGCGGTCGACGGGGCCGCGGCCATCGCGCACGGGAATCCAGCCGTCGCTCTCCTGCCCGGCGGCGTCGACGAACACGCGCGTGTCGCCGCGCGTCACGCCCAGCGCCGCTTGCCCCTCGCGAAAGCCCAACCCGCCGCCGGACGCCTCGGCGGATAGCCCCTGTTGCGTCTCGGGCGTGTCGAGCTGCACCACCCCCGTCAGCGCGCCCGAGCCGTAGGGGCCCGAGCCCGCGCCGCGCACGATCCGCGCCTCGCCGACGGCGACGGAGGGCAGCGCCGTCCAGATCACCCAACCGCCGAAAGGGTCGTTCTGCGGCACGCCGTCCAGCGTCACCAGCGCACGGGAGGCGCCCGAGCCCGCGATCCCCCGCAGCGACACGCCCTGGGTGGTCGGGTTCGCGCCGAGGGTGGAGGTGCGGCGGTAGAGCGAGAAGCCGGGGACGCTCTTCAGCGCGCCGTCCAGCTCGGTGGCGTCGCGCAGCGCCTCGGGCGCGACCTGGACCACGGAATAGGCAGCGTCGCCCGCCGGGTCGGGCAGGCGCGCACCGGTCACGACCACCTCGGCCGCGGGCGGGGCGTCGGGCGGAGCGGCGATCACCGGCCGGGTCTGAGCCGACCTTCGTCAGCCGCGGTGGTGAGCCGGCGCCGGCGGCTTGGCTTCGGCCCTGACCTCCGTCGCGGTGACCCGCCACACCGTCTTGCCAAGGTCGTCGGCGACGAGAAGCGCGCCTCGGCTGTCCAGGTTGACGCCTACGGGCCGCCCGCGGGCGTGGTCGTCGCCCGTCAGGAACCCGGTGACGAGGTCCTGGGGCGGGCCGGAGGGGCGGTCGCCCGCGAAGGGGACGTAGACGACCTTGTAGCCGTTGAGCGGCGAGCGGTTCCAGCTGCCGTGCTCGCCCACGATGGCGCCGCCGCGGAAAGAGGCGGGCAGGCTGGACGGCGCGGAGAAGACGACGCCCAGGGGCGCCACGTGCGAGCTCAGGGCGTAGTCGGGCTTCACGGCGCGCGCGACGAGGTCCGGCCGCTGGGGCTTCACCCGCGGATCGACGTGCTGGCCGTAGTAGCTGTAGGGCCAGCCGTAGAAGGCGTTCTCCTGCACGGAGGTGAGGTAGTCCGGCACGAGGTCCGGCCCCAACTCGTCCCGCTCGTTCACCGCCGCCCACAGCCGGCCGGTGCCGGGCTGGATGGCCAGCCCCGCCGGGTTGCGCAGGCCGGTGGCGTAGAGGCGCTTCAGCCCCGTGGCGCGGTCGATCTCCCAGACGGCGGCGCGGTCCTTCTCGGCCTCCAGCCCGTTCTCGGTGATGTTGCTGTTGGAGCCCACGCCCACGTAGAGCTTCGTCCCGTCGGCGCTGGCGACGAGGCTCTTGGTCCAGTGGTGATCGATCGGACCGCCGGGCAGTTCGGTCACGACCGTCGGCTTCGCGTCGATGTGCGTCTGCCCGACCTCGTAGGGGAAGCGCAGCAGGGCGTCGGTGTCGGCGACGTAGAGGTCGTGGCCGACGAGCGCCACGCCGAAGGGCGAGTGCAGGTGGTCAATCAGGGCGAAACGCTGGTCGGCCACGCCGTCGCCGTCCGTGTCGCGCAGGAGCGTCACGCGCATGGGCGGCTTGCCGCCCTTGCCCGCGAAGTGTTGCACCCAGCCCATCACGAGGTCCTTGGGACGGTTCACCGGGGCCTTGGGGCCGCCCGTCTCCACCACGAGCACGTCGCCGTTCGGCAGGCCGTAGACGAAGCGCGGCCCCGACAGCCCGGTGGCGAACGCCTTGACCGCCATCCCCGCGGGAACGGTGGGCGTGGCGCCGGCCCACTGCGCGACGGGCGCGATGTGCATGGGGGGCAGGAGGTACTGGTGCGGCGCGGGGAGGAGCGGCGCGGCGCCGATCTGGGTGGACGGCGGCGGCGGCGCAGGCCCGCCGCACGCGGCGAGGCCGCCGAGGCTCCCCAGCGCCAGGAGTCGGATCGAAGTCGAGGGAGTCATGCGGAGCACCTTGGGTTCAGCCCGCGCGACGCGAAGGCGCGTTCAGGCTCCAGCCGCCCCACGCGGCGACGCCGATCAGGAGGGCGGTGAGGATGGATAGACCCAGCCCCGTCGGCGCCACGGCGGTGTAGCCGTCACGGCTGTGGACGAAGGCGTTGACCGTCGCGGTCACCGCGGCGCTCGCCAGCGCGACGAACTTGACAGGGTCGAGGTGGCGCGTGCGCCCGCTCACGAGGTCGATCACCAACGCCAGCGCCGCGACCAGCGCCACGATCAACCCCCCGGTGATCAGCCAGACGGAGAACGTCTCCCACTGGGTGGAGTCGGTCCTCACATAGGCGATGTCGGTCGCCAGAGCCGCGAGTAGCAGGCCCGCCCCTAGCGGGGCCAGGACGGCGTGCAACGGTGCGTGCGCCCATGTCTGATCACTGGACCTTTCGACCATGGGAAACCCCCGCATGCACGGTTACAGGCGCAGCGCCGCCGAGACGTCGCTGCGAGACGCCCCAACGCACAGCCTGCGTCCGCGCTCCCGAGGGTCGTCGATGAGCGCTGACGGCCTCCGCCGACGGAGTGGGGCGCTTCGCCCGATTGTCGCCGCGACGACGCGCGACCTTGGCGTTTGCCAGGACGCGTGGTGGTTCGCCCGTGCGCGAGCTGTGCGAGGAGGCCGATCCTGACACCGCCTGACGCTCCGGAGCGCCACTCCGACATCGTCTACCCCGCCGCGATCCCGTTCGTTATCGCCCACCTCGTCTGCCTTGCGGCGCTGTGGACGGGCGTGACCTGGCGGGCTGTCGCGCTGGGCGTTGCACTGTACTTCGTGCGCATGTTCGCCATCGGTGCGGGCTACCACCGCTACTTTTCCCACCGGGCCTTCTCCACCGGGCGCGTCTTCCAGTTCGTGCTGGGGTTCCTGGCGCAGACGAGCGCGCAGAGCAGCGTGCTGTGGTGGGCCAGCCGTCACAGACACCATCACCTGCACTCCGACACCGAAGAGGACACGCACTCCGCCCTGCGACGCGGGTTCTGGTACAGCCACGTCGCCTGGATTTTCGATCGGCGGCACCGGGATGTGGACCTGGCCCGCATCGACGACCTGGCCCGCTATCCCGAACTGCGTTGGCTTCACCGCAACGAGTTCATCCCGGCAGGCGCCCTGGCGCTGGGCTGCTTCGCGGTCGCGGGCTGGCCCGGAGTGGTGGTCGGCTTCTTCTGGAGCACGGTTGCGGTCTACCACTCGACCTTTTGCATCAATTCCCTGGCTCACATGAGCGGGAGGCAGCGTTACGTGACGGGCGACGGCTCGCGTAACAACGTCTGGCTAGCGATCTTCACCCTGGGCGAGGGCTGGCACAACAACCACCATGCGTATCAGCGCAGCGCCCGGCAGGGTTTCCGCTGGTGGGAGATCGATCCCACGTTCTACCTGCTGTGGTCGCTGTCCAAGCTCGGCGTGATCTGGGATCTCAAGGCGCCGCCGCCTGAGCTCGTGCGCAACGAGCACCGGCTGGGCGCGCGCGTGGTGGATCGGGCCGCCGCCCAGCTCGTCGAGCGCTACGACGCCCAGGCGCCCGTCCGGCCCGCCACCCCCGCGCGGCCGCAGCTTGAGATGTTGGCCGCTGCTATGTTCGTACGTACGGCGTGCCTGACCCGGATCGTGGATCGTGCCGGTCAGATCCTTGCGGCGCGAAGGATCGAGACCGCCGAAGCCGCCGTCCCTTGAGACGTGAACCGTCGAGCCCTGCGCCCAGCTCCCCGCCGACTCCGGGCGGCGCTTGCGCGGGCTCGACGCGATACGCCGGCTAGCTGGGCATGCCGCTCAAGCCGCTCGCCTGGCGCAAGGCCCGCCCGTCCAGGCGGTAGCCGTCGAGGAAGACGGTGTCGACGTGGCGCAGGGCGCGGAGGTCGCGGGAGACGTCCCCGTCGACCAGGATAACGTCCGCCGTCTTTCCAGGCTCGACCGAGCCCGTGCGGTCGTTCATGCCGGTCATACGCGCGGGGACGATCGTCGCACTCTGCAGGGCTTCGGCGTTGGTGAGCCCCGCCTCCTGGTAGAGCTCGAGCTCGCGCACGAGCTCCAGGCCCGAGCCGTCAGTGCCTGCGACGATCCGCACGCCCGCCTGATGCAGCCGGCCGGTCAGCGAGACCATCTTGGCGAAGCTCTTGCGGTAGTCGTCGCGCGTCAGGCCCTGCGACAGCGGATAGCCCGGGATCTTCCATCCCCGCACCACCGAAGGCGGAGCCACCTTGGCGTATGGAGCGTACTCCGGCGAGATGGCGGCGCCGTCCGACGTCATCAACGGCTCCCAGACGGTCAGCGTCGGGTCGATGATCGTGCCCCGCCGGGAGAGTTCGGCGTAGAAGGCCTTCATCATGGGCGAGTCGAGGTCGACGTCCTTGCCGTAGCGAGCCGGGCCTTCAAGCCGCGCCGCGGTGTTGGAACGGTCCACCACCTCCTGCGGCATCGCCTGCATCATGATGAAATTGATGTGGGTGACCTCGTCATAGCCCGCGCGCACGGCGTCCAGCGGGCGCATGCCCGCGGGCACATGGCCGTGCACGTGGAGCCCCAGCCTGTGCGCCTCGGCGGCGCCCGGCGCGATCCAGGCGGGGTTCATCGAGGTGTAGAACTTGGCGCCCCACAGGCCCGCGGCCTTGATCCGGTCCACCGCCGCGATCGTCTCGGCCTCCGACGACACGGTGATCGCGCCCTGGGCGGCCAGCGGGTCCTTGCGGTCGATGATCACCGAGATCTTGCCGTCGGGGGCCAGGAGGTCGCCGCTCGCGCGCCGCTTGTAGATGGAGAGCGCGTCGGGGATCTCGGTGCCGGGGCTGCGGTAGTTGGTCATGCCCGTGGCGACGTTCTGGAGCAGGTTCCAGTCGTCGCCTACGTGCTGGTGCGAGTCCCAGAGCCCCGGCGTCAGCGTCTTGCCGCGCCCGTCGATGACGACGGCCCCCGTCGGAGCCTTGAGGGAACCCGCCCGTCCGATCGCCGCGATCTTGCCGTCGGCGATCAGAACGGCGCGGTCGGGCCGATAGACGCCCGCGATCGAGTCGAATATCAGCACGTGATCTACAAGCGTCGGCGTTCGGTTGGCTGGGCTGAGGAAGGTGTGCGCGACCTCGCGCACCATGGCCGCGGTCGCCTCGTCCTGGATCGCCTTCAGCTTGGGCCCGCTGGCCTCGTAGCCTTCGGGCAGGAGCGAGACGACGCCCGCGTTGCCGAAGAAGCGGTTGTCGGCGTCCAGCCAGACGGGAGACGGCGAGAAGCCGTATCCCGTGATGAAAGCGAGCTTCACCGTCTTGGGACCGTGCGGGCCGTCGATCTGCACGGACTGACGGGTGGCGAGGTTGGCGTGGCCGTTCGGCAGGAGATCGAGGCCCTTGTCACCCGCCTTCACCAGGGCGTCGACGTCGAGCTCGCCCGCGAGCCACGGGCCGCCGTAGGTGTTATATCGGCGGTCACCGAAGGGCGCCGAACCCGCATCGACCGTCGTCTTCCAGTGCGCCACGCCGGCGCCGTCGACGGTGAAGTCCTCCGCGGCGTCGCCCTGGTCGGTGTAGCCGCGGATGGTGATGGCGCTCGGTCGCCGATCGGCGCCCAGAGTCACCCGTTCATCGTCCTCGGTGACCCAGCCGCGCAGCGACATCGACATGCGATAGGCGAGGCGCCCGTCCGGCGTGGTCCAGGACCAGATGTCGCCATGCTTCCCGGCCGTGGAGCTGATCGTGTAGTGGCGCGCGCCCGCCGGGGGCTGCAGCAGCTGCTCCTTCGGCGTGGGCGTGGGCGTAGCCGCGGCGGCGGCGCTGACGCTGACGCTCAGCAGCGCGACGGACAGGAGGTGGCGCATGTCGTTCTCTCCGGACCCGGACTCCGCCAGACTGCCAAGCTGACTTACGCGAGGCAATGCGACGTGACTTCGCTTGGCCAAGAAGATCGACGCGATCGGTCAGGCCGCCGCGCCAGCCCGTTCTCGCGCAGGGGTATCTCTGAAGGTCACGGCGAAGACGGCGGCTATCGCGAGCGCCAGGCCAGCGGGGACGAGCCAGATCGAGCGCCAGTCGTGCACCGCCCCGTGGGTGTGGGCGACGTAGACGGCGTTGGCGATCAGGCTGCCCGCCACCGAGCCGACGCCCCAGGTGACGAGCGCGAGGAAGCTCTGGGCGCGGTTGCGCGTCTCGGGCGGGAACCGTTTGTCCACGTAGACTTGCCCGGCCACGAAGAAGAAGTCGAAGCAGACCCCGTGCAGGGCGAGGCCGCTCAACACGAGCGGCATGATCGGTCCGGCGGAGGTGAAGCCGTGGGCGAACAACCAGTATCGCACCGCCCAGCCCACCATGCCCAAGAGCAGCACGCCCTTGATCCCGACCCAGCGGAAGAACAGCGGCAGCGCCAGGAGAAAGCCGACCTCCGACACCTGGCCGATCGCCTGCACCGCCGCCGGCGCGGGCACGCCGATCTCGGCGAGGTACGGGTTGGCGTAGGCGTAATAGAAGCTCAGCGGCAGCATCAGGAGGAGCGAGCCGCCGATCAGCACCCAGAAACTCACGTCGCGCATGGCGCCGATGGCGTCCAGGCCCAGAAGGCTCGACAGGGTGAAGCGCTCGGCGCCCGCCCGCGGCGGCAGGGTCGGCAGGGTGAAGCTGTAGGCGCCGTAGAGGATCGAGACCGCGCCCGCGAGGCGCAGCGGTAGCGCCGTCGCCTCGCCGTGCAGCCACACGCCCACGATCAGGCCTGCGACGATCCAGCCCACCGTGCCCGCCACGCGGATCGCCGGGAACTGGCGCTCGCTGTCGGTCAGGGCGTTGAAGGCGATCGCGTTGGAGAGCGCTATGGTCGGCATGTAGCAGCCCAGGGCGAAGAGGGCGGCCAGGAACATGGGCGTGAACTGCGCGCTCACGAGCGGGATGACGAGGAGCGCGCATCCGCCCGCTAGGTGCATGACGCCCATCACCTTCTCCGCCGGGAAGCGCCGGTCGGCCAGGGCGCCTACGAACAGCGGCGCAGCGATCGCGGCCCAGCCCTGCGCGGAGAAGATCGCGCCGACGTACGCATCCAGCCCGCGGTGGGCCAGGTAGGTGCCGAACGGCACCCACCACGCGCCCCAGACGAAGTACTGCAGGAACATCATCAGCCCGAGGCGCAGCCTCACCGCACCGCTCACGACCGGGGCTCCAGCCCCAGCACCCGGGTGTTCAGCGTGGGGTCGGCTGGGCCCCCGGCGAAGTCGTCGAAGGCGCGGGCGGCGCGCTCGATCATGTGGCGCCGGATGAAGGGGGCGCCTTCAGCGGCGCCCTGGTAGGACGATTTCAGGGCGCACTCCCATTCCAGCACCGCCCAGCCGTCGTAGCCGTACTGGGTGAGCTTGGAGAAGATCACGCCGAAGTCGACCTGCCCGTCGCCGAGCGATCGGAACCGCCCCGGGCGCTCCGTCCAGCCGGCGTAGCCGCCGTAGACGCCCGCGCGCGCGGTGGGCCTGAACTCCGCGTCCTTGACGTGAAAGGCGCGGATCCGCTCGTGGTAGACGTCGATAAAGCCCGCGTAGTCCATCCCCTGCAGCAGGAAGTGGCTCGGGTCGTAGAGGATGTTTGCGCGCGTGTGGCCGCCCACGGCGTCCAGGAACCGCTCAAAGCTCACCCCGTCGTGCAGGTCCTCGCCCGGATGCAGCTCGAAGGCGAGGTCGACGCCCGCGTCGTCGGCGGCGTCCAAGAGCGGGCGCCAGCGGCGGGCGAGTTCGGCGAAGCCCTCCTCGACCAGCCCCGGCGGCCGCTGCGGCCACGGATAGACGGTGTGCCAGAGGAGCGCGCCTGAGAAGGTGGGAAGCGTCTCGAGACCGAGATTGCGGCTGGCGCGCGCCGCCAGGCGCAGCTGCGCGCTGGCCCAGGCGTGCTTGGCGGCGGGATCGCCCTTCGCTGCGGGCGGCGCGAAGCCGTCGAATAGCGCGTCGTAAGCGGGGTGCACGGCGACGAGCTGGCCCTGCAGGTGCGTCGAGAGCTCGGTGACGGCCACGCCCGCCTCCGCGCAAACGCCCCGCACCTCGTCGCAGTAGGTCCGGCTCTCGGCGGCGCGCTCGAGGTCGAACAGGCGCGCATCCCAGCTCGGGATCTGCACGCCGACGTAGCCCAGTCCCGCCGCCCAGCGCGCCAGCCCGGCGAGCGTGTCGAAGGGCGGCTCGTCTCCTGCGAACTGCGCCAGGAAGATGCCCGGACCCTTCACGCCTCAAGCTCCGTCCAGACCCCGCCCGCATCGCTGGACCGCTTCGCGGCGTGGAGGAAGCGCAGGGTGCGCATCGCCTCGTCCAGGGGGGTGAAGCCAGGTTCGGGCGGGGAGGGCGCCCCCGAAACGGCGCGCGCGAACGCGCCGTAGATGTTGGCGAAGGCTTCGATGTAACCCTCCGGATGACCCGCGGGCGTGCGGGTGGCGCCCAGCGCGGCGGGTGCAAGGTAGGGAACGCCCGCGCCCGCCGTCCACACCTCGGAAGGCCGGTCGCGCCGCTTCACCTCCAGCTTGTCGGGCTGCTCCTGGCGCCAGTGGAGGGAGGCGTGTTCGCCATAGACCGCAAGGTCCAGCCGGTTGAGCTCGCCCGTGGCCACCTGGCTCGCCACCAGCACGCCGCGCCCCTCGCCCGAGAGGTGGAACAAGACCGCCCCGTCGTCGTCCAGGCGGCGGCTCGGGAACGTGGCGCGGAGGTCGGCCGCCACCCTCGTCACCCGCTCGCGCGTGACGAACTCCACCAGGTGGAAGGCGTGGGAGCCGATGTCGCCCAGCGCGCCTGTTTCGCCTGAGCTTTCTGGCTCGGTGCGCCACGTAGCCTGAGGGCTCGCCGTCGCGTCGGCTTCCCGCGACAGCCAGCCCTGGACGTAACGCACGTCCACTCGGCGCACCCCGCCAATCTCGCCGGCGGCGACGAGCGCGCGCATCTGGCGCACCATGGGATAGCCGGCGTAGGTGTGCGTCACCCCCACCAGCCCACCGCAGCGCGCGGCCGCGTGCGCGATCGCCTCGCCATCGGCCAGGTCCCCCGCGAGCGGCTTCTCGCACAGAACGGCCAGGCCCGCCTCCAGGGCGGCCACGGCAGGTTCGCGATGCAGGTGGTTCGGGGTGACGATCGAGACGAAGCGGATGCGCGCTTCTGCCGGCCGCGCCGCCTCCGCCGCGATCATCTCCCGCCAGTCCCCGTACACCCGTTCGGGCGGGAGCCCGATCGCCGCGCCCGAGCGCGCGCTGCGCGTTGGGTCCGAGCTGAACGCCCCCGCGACGAGCCGACACGCGCCGGAAAGATCGGCCGCCCAGCGGTGCACCTGCCCGATGAAGGCCCCCTCGCCCCCGCCGATCATGGCGAACGGGATGACGTCCGCCGCGCTCATGCCTGTCCGCCGCGACCAAGCTCCGCCTGCGCGCCGGCACGGCGGCCTGGACCCTGCATCCGCTTCTCCTCCCGGCGATCGACCGGGCCCTACCTGAGCACCCTAGCCCAGCTCGCTCCAGCGCTCAGCGTCATACGATCGGCTGACCCGGCAGCTCTTGGCGGAGAGGCGGCGCGTGCACGCCCCCGGCGCAAAGGCGGCTGGCGTGCCGTTCGGCCTGCGTTTAGCGTCGGGAGGTGAGGGACCCGCGAGCCATGCCGACACGACGCGATCTCCTGGCCGCCGCCGCCGTTGCGACGTTTCCCGCCGCGCTGGTTAACGCGCAGCCGGCGGCGACGGAGACCCCGGACGCCGCGCTCGACCGCCTCTTCGACCGCATGTTTCAGGAGGACCTGCGGCTGCGTCCGGAGAGCGCCACCCAGCTCGGCCTCGACACCGGCCGCAACGCCGACCTGCGCTCGAGATTGTCGGACCAGTCGGATCAGGGGATCGCGGCCGCCAAGGCGCTGACGTCCAGCCAACTCGCCTCGCTTGTGGCGGTGGACCGCAGCCGGCTGAGCCCGGCGGCGCAGGTGGACTACGACTCGGTGGTCTACACCCGGCGTTCGTCCGCCGCCCTGCAGCGCTTCGACTTCGGCGGCGCCTCGTACGGACCCTTGCCCTACGCCGTCAGTCAGCTGACCGGCGCCTACCAGTCGGTCCCCGACTTCCTGGACACCAAGCACCGGATCGAGACGGCGGCCGATGCGGACGCCTATCTGGCGCGCCTGGAGGCGTTCGGCGCGCAAGTCGACGCCAACACCGAGCGCATGCGCCACGACGCCGCCGTCGGCGTCGTCCCGCCCGACTTCATCCTCGACACCGCGCTCACCCAGCTCGGCAAGACGCGCACCTCGGCGGACGAGGCGCTGGTCGTCACCTCGCTCGGCCGCCGAGCCGCGGCCAGGGGGCTGTCGGACGACTATCGCCGCCGCGCCGCCCAGCTCTACGACACGCGCATCGGCCCGGCGCTGGATCGCCAGATCGCCGAAGCGCGACGCCTGCGGGCCGGCGCCGTCCACGACGCGGGCGTGTGGCGCTTTCCGGAGGGGCCCGCCTTCTACGCCGCGGCCCTGCAGGTGACGACGACCACCGCGCTCACGCCCGACGAGGTTCACCGGATCGGGCTGGAGCAGGCGCGCGAGATATCGGCGCGCCTCGACGGGCTCCTGCGCCGGCAGGGGCTCAGCCAGGGAACGATCGGCGAGCGGATGGCGCACCTGTACGCCGACCCGGCCCAGCTCTACCCGAATACCGACGCCGGCAAGGCGGAGGCCATCGCCTACTGTAACGCCCGGCTGGCGGCCATCCGCACCCGCCTGCCCGAGGCGTTCGAGCGCCTGCCGCCGTATCGCTTCGAGGTGCGGCGCGTGCCCGCGCAAACGGAGGCCGGCGCGGCTTCGGCGTTCAGCCAGGGCCCCGCGCTCGACGGCTCGCGTCCTGGCCTCGTCTACTTCAATCTCCACGACTCGGCGGAGTGGCCGAAGTTCTGCCTCGCCACCACCGTGTTCCACGAGGGGTTGCCCGGCCACCAGCTGGAAGGTGGATTGGCGCTCTCCAACACCCGCCTGCCGCTCATCCGCAAGGTCGGCGGCTTCTCGGGATATGCGGAAGGTTGGGCGCTCTACGCCGAGCAGCTGTCCGACGAACTCGGCATGTACGACGACGATCCACTCGGACGGCTGGGCTACCTCAAGTTCCAGCTGTTCCGGGCCAATCGCTGCGTGGTGGACACCGGCATCCACCATCTGCGCTGGGGGCGTGAGCAGGCCATCGACTACTTCGTGGCCCAGGAAGGCGAGGCGAGGGGCTTCGCCACCCGCGAGGTCGAGCGCTACTGCGCCACGCCGGGCCAGGCCTGCAGCTACAAGCTCGGGCACACGGTGTTCACGGGACTGCGCGCGAAGGCCAAGCAGCGCCTCGGCGCCCGCTTCGACCTGAAGAGCTTCCACGCGGCGGTGCTTGGCTCGGGAAGGCTTCCGCTCGACATCCTGCAGCAGGTCGGCGACCGCTGGATCGCATCTCAGGCGCGCGCGTGAGCGGCGCGAGGGTGCGCCAGACGCCCGGGGGAGGGCGGTCGTCGAAGCCGTGACGCCCGCGCCGCGGCGCTTCAGCATAAGGCGGACACAACGGGCCGGGTGCGGACGTCGAAGCTGACGAGCTTGAGGTCGAGGCCGTCGTGAGGATCGCGACTTACAACATCAACGGGATCGTCCCGAGGCTCGACCACCTCATCGATTGGCTCGAGGCGACGCGCCCCGACATCGTGGCTCTACAGGAGATCAAGTGCACCGACGCCGCCTTCCCGGCCAGGGCGCTGGAGGCGGCGGGCTACGGCGCGATCTGGCGCGGACAGGGCCCCCATCACGGCGTGGCGCTCCTCGCCCGCGGCCAAGTTCCGCGGGAGACGCGCCGAGCCCTGCCGGGCGACCCGAACGATCACGAGGCGCGGTACCTGGAGGCGGCGATCGGGGGCGTGCTGGTGGGCTGCCTGTACCTGCCCAACGGCAATCCCTGGCCCGGACCCAAGTTTTCGTACAAGATGGCCTGGTTCGAGCGCCTGATCGCGCACGCCGCCCAACTGGTCGCGGCCGATCTTCCCGCGCTTCTGATCGGCGACTACAACGTGGTTCCGACCGACCACGACATCTACAGCTTGCGTTCTTGGACCCGGAACGCGCTGGTTCAGCCGGAACCACGCGCGGCCTTCGCACGGCTTATCGCTCAGGGCTGGACGGATGCACTCGGCGACCTGCACCCGGACGAGAGGTCCTATACTTTCTGGGCCTACCTGCGCGATGCGTGGGCGCGCGACGCCGGCCTGCGCATCGACCACCTGCTGGTCGCCCCCGCGCTGATGGACAGGCTGATCGATAGCGGGGTCGACCGGGAGGTGAGGGGCCGCCCGGGCGCGAGCGATCACGCCCCGGCTTGGTTAGACCTCAGTGATGGCGTTCACCTGTCTGTCCCAGGTGCGTCGTAGCCGTCCATCGCACACGGGTCGCCACTGTAGAGGGAGCCTCGATGCGGAGCGGCAGGCGTCACTTCTCGAGCAACGCCTGCCGCGAACCCGTGGCTCCGTCGTAGCCTACTCGCGCTACTTGGGCTTTACCGCCTTTAGGTGTGCGCTCAGCGGCTTGTTCATCTGGAACATGCTCATCGACTTGGCGCCGAGAACCTTCTCCAGCTTGTCGTCGGCCTTGATCTGGCGCTTGTCGGCAGGGTCCTGAAGGTTGTTCGACTTGATGTACTCCCAGACCTTGCTGACGATCTCGCTCCTAGGCCGATCGCCCTCGCCAACGATCGCGGCGAGCTCGGGAGAGGGGGTGACCGGCGCGGTGATGCCGCCCCGTGCGCCGCCTGCGGGCTTGCCGGTCGCCTTGACCTTCTTCTCGGCCGCCGCCGTCTCGTCCTTGCCGCGCTTCTCAGCCGATCGTGCCATCAGGTTCTCCCATCTGATCGCTCCAACGCGCTCCGGCCCAGCTGGCTCCCTACCGGCGAGACAGGCGGTCGGGTTCATCGCCCCCGAGCCCACCGCGGCGGCTCAGGGGCTGACTTTATGCAGCTCGAGCTGCGCGCCATCGTACCAGTCGAGCCTGAGCACGCCCGGCCCTGTCGTCATGCGGGCTTGGGGTGGGCCGAAGGATCCCGACGCGCAAGCGACCGCGCCGGCCTTGAGCTTCGGCCCGTGACACACGTCGTCGAGGGTGCCGCCCTTCGGCTTCACCGTCCAGAATAGCCGCGCCGGGGAGGCGTCTAGCACCGCGCCCATGTACTCCGGGTCGTCCGGCTGTAGGGCCTGCACCTTCCCGGGCCGCACCCGCACAGCCATGACCTTCCACCGCCCGACAAAGGGGAGCTCCGCAGCGGGGGACTTGGCCGCCGCGGCGCGCCCGGGTGTGAAGCGTCCGCTCCTCCATTGAAGCGGGGCGTCGTCGGCCATCAGCGTCACCCCGTAACGCGGCAGGGTGTAGCGGCCGTCGGGAGTGTAGCCGGGCACGAGCTTCGCCGACACGTCCTCCCAGCCCGCGCCCCCGCGACGCAGGAACCAGGTGCGCGTGCGCAGCTCGTCTGACCGCTGGACCGCCACGACCGGCGGCGCGCCGGCAAGTCGGAAGATGGCGACCGTGAAGCCGGGGCTCGCCCCGTCGCCGCCGATCGCGAGATAGCCATGGCGGTCGTCGCGGGCGAGCAGCCGTCGGCCTCCCGCCGTCACCAACCGCCGCCGCTCCGCCGGCAGGAGGTCGACGTAGCGCGAAGGCAGGTCGAGGAAGGCGGCGACGGTCGGCGAAGGCGCGGCGACCACCGCCTTCGCCTCCGGGACGGACGGGGAAGCGGCCACGCCGGCGAACACCGCCAGGGCGATGGCGGCCGCCCGTCTGTCGCGCTTCGCCTTGAGCATGGCTTCAGAGGCGATTGGTGTTGACCATCACGAGGTGGATGTTCGTACCCGAACGCAGCGCGCCGAAGAAGGCCGCGTGCTGGCCGGGGGGCAGCGTCAGGCAGCCGGCCGAGCCCGTGAAGGCGCGACCGCCGATGTGGACGTAGTCGGCGAGGCTCGCGCCCGGCGCGGTCTGCACGCGGTGGGCGCCGTCGCGGGCGTCGAAGACGCCGTCGTGGTTGGTGTCGCGCTCCACCGTCTCGGCGCCACTCGGCTTGAGGGCGGCGTAGCCGTCGTAGGTCGACGAATGGAACGCGTAGGTGCCGTCCGCCAGCCGGCCGAGGTCTAAGCGCCCGTCGTGGTTCACGTCCTGACCGTAACGCCCTTCGTAGTGGGAGATCGGGTCGGTGCTGGCCGTGTACTCGTGCGCCTGGTGGGTCTGGCCGTCCACGATCACCAGCCGGTCGTCGTAGGTCCCGGAGCCGCCGTTGGCGTGGGTGTTGGTGTCCACCCGCAGCGCCAGCACGACCTGCTTGCCCTGGGCCAAATCGGCCTTGGCGGCGGGCGAGCCGTCCTTCTCGACGACGCCCTTGTAGAGATCGTACCGCTGGGCCGCCGATAGGCCCTTGGTGTCGGGCAGGCGGCCGGCGGAGAGGCGGGAGGCGGAGCTTGGCCCCGACGGAGGGGCGGGGCTGGCCGGCGCCCGGCCGGTCGCGCCCGGCGCATGGTCGCCGAACAGCCTGGCCTCCTGAGCGCGCCGGGTCACCAGCCCGGGCATCACCTGGCCGGCCCCGCCGTGCACCCAGCGGCCGAACTCGGCGTGCGCGCCGGCGTAGTCGCCGGCGTTGAGCTTATGGAGCAGCGTCGAGGAGCCCAGCGCGCCCGTGTTGAACTGGAAGCTCACCAGCGCGTCGAATTGATCCTGGCTGACCGGAACCTTGACGTCCTTGCGCACCTCGGCTTCCGCGCCGGCGAGGTCGCCGCGCAGCAGCGACGTGGCCTTCTCACGCGTGATCGTCTCGCCCGGGTGCACGTCGGGGCCGGTGTGTCCGTACCCGATCGTCCAGGGCGCGCCGCCGGTGCCGGGATCGGGATAGGCATTCAAGCGCAGGCTCTCGTAACCTTTCAGCCGCTCGACCTCGGCGGCGCTTGTGTGCGCGTGCGCCAGGTCCACCGCGCCGTCCGCCCCGGCCGTGGAGGGTGCGGAGGGGTGGCGCGCGGGCGCCGCGGGCGCGCCGCCCGTAGACGCATGCGAGGGTCGCGTCGGGTGCGTCGCGGCGCCGCCCGCCGGGGAGGCGGGCGTGCGCGACGGACCGAGCCGCAGCACCTCGCCGGGCTTGATAAGGTCGGGGCGAGCGATGTGATTGGCCTGGGCCATGACCCGCCAGTCCACCCCGAGCTTCGCGCCGATCCCGGAGAGCGTATCGCCGGAGCGCACCGTGTAGGTCGAAGGATGATCCTGTGGGGCGGCCACCCGGGACGGGATGTGGATGGCCTGTCCGACGCGGACCAGGTCGGGATGGTGGATGTCCGGATTGGCGCGCTCGAGCGCCGCCAGCGACACGCCGTGCGCCTGAGCGATGGCGGTGAGGGTGTCGCCCGACCGCACGCGGTAGACGTCGGGCCCGGGCGCGCCACCGGCGCTCGTCTGGGTCGATTGGCTGGCGTTCACCGTCGTCATGCGAGCTTCTCCGGCGTTGGCGGACGCAGGGTCGTCCACGCACGCTCCTCGCGCCAGCTAGGGCCCACCCTAGCCGGAGCGTCGCTCTCAGGCGCGCACGGCCGCTTCAGGCGGCGTCGAGCGCTGACAGGTTGTTGAGCTCGATCAGGGCCTCCATCCGGGCGGCGTAGCGAGGCTCGCGGAAGGCCACCTCCTCCAGCGTGCGCAGGAGCGGGGCGCGGCCGGCCGTGAGCGCGCGCGCGATCCGTCGGTCTCCGCCGAGGAAGGCCCCGAAGGCGTCGGCCGCGTCGTCCAGCGAGGCGTAGCCCTCCACAACTGGCGCGGGCAGGTTGCGGACGGGCGTGGCGTTCGCGCCCGGAGCCACCGATGAAAGCAGCCCGAAGTAGTCGTTGCCGGGCGCGAGGCGACCCCAGTCGGAAACGAGCGCTCCGTGCGCGGTCACGACCGACACGGGCGCGCCCCACCGCGCCTTGACCCACTTCGCCGCGGGCAGCACGCGCTCGATCCAGCGGCGGCGCGGATCCTGCGTCGCCGTCGACGCGCCGCGTCCCGCGGCTCGGGAGCGCGCGCGGGCGGCCACGGGCTGCGAGGCGCGGGTGGGCGGGCGGGCGGGCAGATCGACGCCCGGCGGCATGGGATCGGCGGGACGCAGGGCGGCGGGAGCTTCGGCGGGCTCGCTCGCAGGCCCGGATTGCAGCTCCAGCGCGGCTCCGTCGGCGCCCAGCACCTCGCCGTCGACGGATACGCGGACGGCGTGCAGCCCGTCGGCCATCGCCACGATCACCACGTCGCCGGGGCGGACCTGAGCGGCGGCGACGGGCGTCCAGTCGATCCGCGCGAGGGCCGCGGCCAGCACCAGAGGCGCGGCCGTCTGCAGTTCGGGCGGCAGCCGGCCTCCGAGCGAGAGCGCCTGCGCGAAGATGGACTCCAGCGACGAGGGGACGGGGCGCTCCGCCGCCGCCTGCGCCACGACGGTCGGGTCCAGCACCGCCGCGAGCGGCGACCCCTGCGCCGCAGTAAAGGACACGGACCCCGTTGTGGAACTGTCCGCCGCCCTGGCTCCGGGCGAGGCCGCGAGGGCGGATGCTCCGGGCTGGGCGGCGCTGGGCGACGCGGCGATCGACGGCGTCGCAGGCGCGGCGCGTGAGAGGGGGGAGGCCGAGGTGGCGACGCCCTGGGCGGACGGGCCCACGTCGCGCCCGCTCGTGTTCGCCGGTCCGCCCGCGTCCACGGCGACGCCCAGGCTCGACGGCGTGGACCCTGGAGGCGAAGCCGCGTCGGCGGCGCGCGCGTCCACGGAGACGTCCGCCGCGGGGACGGCGAGGTGCACGCCCTGCGGCAGCACCGGCGCGTCCGCGAGGTGGGGATTGGCGTCGGCGAGCGCGGCCGGGTCCACGCCCAGCGCCTGCGCCACGCCCTCCAGCGTCTCCCCGGCGCCGGCGACGTAGGTCGACGCGCCCTGGACCATGCCGTCGAGGCTCCCGAGCGCGCCCCCCAAGAGCCCGCCCACAGCGCCGGAAAGGTCGGTCACCCGGGCGGCCCGGCGTTGGCGTCCTCGGCCGCAGTGGCGTCAGGCGTGGGCGTGAGCGCTTCGGGCAGATCGACGCCGTCGATGGCGCAGGGGTCGCCCCGCCCCCGCGCACGGGCGCAGAGGGCGTCGGCCTGCGTCTTGGCGAGGGGGCCGGCCGTGATCCGGTACCAGAGACCGCCGGCCACGCGCACGGGCGCGACGCGCAAGGGCGCGGGCTGCTCGCCGGCGATGCGCCAGCTCCGCGCCGCCGCCTCGGCCGTCACGCGCGAGCGATAGGCGCCCAGGCGCACGCTGAAGCGCGGGCCCGAGAGGTCGGGCGCGGGCGCGACGGCGGCCGGGGGCGGCACGATGTCCAGGTATCGGGGGAGATCGGGCGGTCCGAACAGCATCATCCGGCTCCGGCCCGCGCGAGGCCTCGCAGCACGTCGAGCACGAAGGCCGGGCGCGTGCCGATCTCGTCGACCAGCGCCTGCACGAAGAGGCCGCTGGTCGCCAGCACCACCGCGGTCGCCAGCCACGACTTGATCGACAGCGTGAGCGAGAAGACGTTCAGCTGCGGGGCGAAGCGATTGATCAGCCCCATCCCGCCTTCCACCACGGTCAGGAGCACCAGCGCCGGGGCCGCGAAGGTGATCGACAGGCCCATGAAGCGCGAGAACTCGCCCTCGAACAGACTCGTCTCGCCCATGACGAGGCGCGGGGCGGCGGGCGAGATTGGGAAGATCGCGTAGCTGGCCGTGATGGTGGTCACCAGGAGCAGGAGGCCGCCGGAGAACATGAAGACGAAGTTGGCGAGCCGGCCCAGAAAGGCTCCGTTGAGCGAGGTGGTCTCGCCCGAGAGCGGATCGACCACCTGGGCCATGCTGGCCCCCGATTTGGCGTCGATGATCCGGCCCGCCGCGTCGAACACCCACAGGATCGTCCCGAAGAAGAAGCCGATCACGATGCCTATGATCGCCTCCCGCGCGAACAGGCCCACCCACTGCGGCATGGTCATGCGCAAGGCGGCGAGGTCGGGCTGGAGCGCGATCACGATCAGCGCGAAGCCCACGAACAGGCTGTTGCGCACGAGCGCGGGCACGAACTCGGGCGTGAAGATGGGCAGGAGGAGGAAGGTGGCGGCGACGCGCGTCACCGCCACCGCCAGCACGAGCGCTTGGTCGAAGAAGCCGCCGAGGAGGCTGCCCAGCTCCACCTTCAGGGCCGGATCAGACCGGGGAACTGGGTGAACACCTTGTCGGCGAACGCGTAGAGCGTGCCGCCCAGGAGCGCCGCGGTCATGAAGATGGTCAGGACGATCGCGATGAACTTGGCGGTGTACTGAAGCGTCTGTTCCTGCAGCTGGGTCGCCGACTGCAGCACCGCGATCGCCACGCCGACGATGGACGCCACGAGGATCGGCGGCCCCGACAGGAGGAGCACGAGCCACAGCGCCTCGTTCATCAGCTGCAGCGCCTGGGCGTTCATCATGGCGGTGGCGCCTCCCGCGCTACTGGTAGGACAGCACGAGGCCGTGGGCGAGCTTCACCCAGCCGTCGATCAAGACGAACAGCAATAGCTTGAACGGCAAGGATACGGTCGTGGGCGACAGCATCATCATGCCCATAGCCAGGAGAATGTTGGACACGACCAGGTCGATCACCAGGAACGGCAGGAAGATCAGGAAGCCGATCTGGAAGGCGGCGGTCAGTTCGCCCACGGTGAAGGCGGGCACGACCACGATGAAGTCCCGGTCGGTCAGCGTCTGGGCGCGGGCGGGGATCACTTTCTGGGCGGTGCGCAGGAAGAAGGCGCGCTCGCGTGGGCTCGAATGCTTCATCAAGAAGGTGCGCAGGGGCTCCTTGGCCGCGTCGGCGTAGGCCAGCATCTTTCCGGTGTCGCCGCTGGCCTCCGCGACGGGTCGCTGCGCCATGTCCGCCTGCATCTGCAGCCCGACCGGATACATGACGTAGAGCGTGAGGATCAGCGCCAGCCCGTTGATCACCACGTTGGGCGGCGTCTGCTGCAGGCCCAGGGCGTTGCGCAGCAGGCTCAAGGTGACGACGATCTTGGTGAACGAGGTCACCATCACCGCCACGAAGGGCGCGAGCGCCAGGAAGACGACGGTGAGGAGCGCGGAGGCGGGAGTGAAGGTGGTGAGGTTCACGCCGCCGCCCCGGCCGACCCTTGGGCGACCTCGTCAACCACCACCGCATAGCCCTCGCCCAGCGCCACCAGCCGCCCGGTCGCCACGAGCGCGCCGCCCGCGAGAAGCCGCACGGCGGGCGTGTCGCCCAGCGGCGGCAGGCTCAGCACCGCGCCCGGCGCCAGCCGCGCGAGCTCCGCCAGCGGCAGCTCTAATGTGGCGAGTTCGGCCGAGAGGCGCACGGGGATGTCGCCCGCAAGGCTGAGCTCGCCTTCGCCCTGTGCGCCGCCGTCCATTCCGCCCCCTTGCGCGTCGTGTGACGCGAACCGCCCCGTCGTCGCCCGCCAGCAGCCGCGCAGCGAACCACCCGCCCAGGCGAGATCCGCCGCCAGCTCGCCCCCCGCCGCGGGGAGCAGCACCCAATCGCCCCGCCCCAGCAAGGGCAACTCGTCGGCGGGAGCCACAGGACCACGAAGCGTGAGGATGACGCCAGCCCGCGCGTGCAGCGCGGCTCCGGCGAGGGGGACTTGCGCCGAGCGGGGCGGGCTCGCGGGAAGCGGAGCCTCCGCTCCGATGGCCAGGAGGAGCGCGTGGACGGGACGGCCGTCCGCATCCGCCATCTCGACGATCAAATGCAGCGCGCCCGCGGGCGCGGCGCCCATCCCGGTTGGCTCCAGCGGTACGCCCCACGCCTGTTCGATGCGGAGAAGCAGAGGTTCGGCACGGCTGAGCTCGATCAGCGCCTCCGGCAGCACGGAGGCGGCGGGCGCCGGCGTCCACGCGCACGGCTGCCCCTCCGCCAGGAGCGGCCGCACCGCGAGGTCGCCGGAGAGCCGCAGCATGGGGGCCGCGTCGCCCTCCGCCAGGCGGGCGCGCATCCGGCCGCCCCGGGCGGTCATCGCGTTCAGCGCGAGAAGCGCGGCGTTGCGGCGCGTCGCCTCGGCGGGGGCGATCCGGGGCAGCGCCGCATGCAGGGCGCGCGCCTCAGCCATCGACGCGGCCGCTCAGCGTCATGCGCACGAGCTGGGTCAGCGAGCGCGCCTGCATCTTGGCCATGACGCGCGACCGGTGCAGCTCCACCGTCTTAGGGCTGATGCCGAGCCGGTAGGCGACGACCTTGTTGGGGTGCCCCTCGACCACGAGGTCCATCACCTCGCGTTCGCGCGGGGTGAGCGCGTCCCTGCGTGCGGCGAGCTCGGGGTCGGGTGCGGCGTCGGGCGGCGGCTCGCCCTCGGGCGGCTGGACGTCGCCCGCGTCGGCGTCGCCCTGGCGAAAGGCGGCCGCCAGCGCCTCCTCCAACGCCGCTTCCTGGAACGGCTTCTCCAGGAAGGTGAGCGCGCCCTTGCGCATGGCCTCCACCGCCAGCGGCACGTCGCCGTGGCCGGTCATGAAGATGACCGGCCAACGCACCCGGCGCTCGCGCACCGCGTCCAGGAGCTGCAGCCCGCTCATCTCGGGCATGCGCACGTCGAACAGGAGGCAGCCCGCGGCCTGCGCCGCGGACGCCTCGCCGGACCCGTCCAGGGCGGCGAGGCAGGCGAGGGGACCTTCGAAAGGCTGCACATCATACCCCAGCCCCTCCAGCCACCACACGGCGGACTCACGGAACTCGGCATTGTCGTCCACCAGCCAGATCCGCCCCGCCGCGTTCACGTCGCCTCCGTGAGGTCGGCGCGGGGCAGCGCCAGGTGGAAGACCGAGCCCGCGCCGTCGTCGGCCGGGGTATGCCACAGCCGGCCTCCGTGGAGCTCGACGATCGAGCGGCACACGCCCAGCCCAACGCCCATGCCGTCGCTCTTGGTCGAATAGAACGGCTGGAACATGCGCGTCGCAACTGCCTCGTCTACGCCCGGGCCGGTGTCCTCTATCCGGACCTCCACCTCCTTGGCGCGGGCGCGGGTGGACAGGCGCAGCCGGCGCACCTGGCCGGCGCGCATGGCGTCCAGCGCGTTGCGGGCGATGTTGACCAGCACCTGCTGGATCATCACCGCGTCGCCCAGGACCGGCGGCGGCGGCGCGTCGGCCGGCTCGGCGCGGGCGTCCACCCCGTCGCGCTGGATCTCCCAGTCGAGGAGCGCCAGCGTGTCGCGCGCCAGCCGGTCGAGGTCGAGCGGCTCGACCCGGGGCTGGCGCTGGTCGACGAAGGTGCGGATGCGCGCGATCACGCCCGCGGCGTAGAGCGCCTGCTCCACCCCTTTCTCGATCGCGGGCAGCCCCGTTTCGGCGGTCAGGGCGCCGCGCGCCAGCTTGGCCTTCAGACCGCGCAGGAGGTTGGCGATCGCCCCGATCGGCTGGTTCAGCTCGTGGGCGATCATGGACGCCATCTCGCCGACCGAGAGCACGCGCGAGGTGAGGAGGAGGCGCTCGCGATCCTCAAGCCGGCGGCGCTCGTCGGCGCGGCGCTCGGCGGCGTCCTGCAGCTCGACGTGGATGCGCGTCCCGTCGGCGGAGGGGGCCAGCCGCGCGTCGTACACCGACTTGGCCCCGCGCAGGGTGACGAGCGCCGACACCGGCCGCCCGCTAAGCCGGCAGTCGTCCCACGCCTCGGCGAGGCCGGCGACCTCCGGTCCGGGCGCGGCCAGCGACGGCAGCCCCGGCAGGGCCGCGTCGAACCCGCCGGAGCGCCAGAGCACGCGGCCGCCCGCGGCCTCGGCGGTGGCCACCCGCACGCCCAGGGCGTCCAGCGCCTCGACGGCTGCCTCCACTAGGGTTGTCCCCGATGGCGGAGAAGGGAGCGCGGAGCTATCTTTGCAGCCTGGTGGCTGGCGCGCGTTGTGCCGTGGAGGAGCGACCCTTGATCGGACCCGGCGGCCTCTCGTCCAACCTCGCGCCGGCCTTCCGCACCGCCCAGGCCTCGGCGGAGATGCGCCAGACGGGCGCGTCCGGCGGGGAGCGCTTCGGCGACTGGTCGGCGTTCGACGCGGGGGCCGAAGGGCAGGTCGGCCTCGGGCGCGAGCGCGCCTCCATCGATCCCGTGCACGCCGCGCGGACGGTGGCGGCGTTCGTCCTGGAGGGCTGACGCGCCTTGCCCGTGCTCAAGGCGGACCCCGACTGGGCCGGCGCCGCCCAGGCGCTGGTGTCTGCGCTCGAGGCGCAGGGGGACGAGGACGGCCGGGTAGAGGCGCTCGAGGCCGTGCGCGACGCCTTCGGCGACGCGGTCTATCCTGGCTTTCTCAAGCTCCTGGCGGCGGTGGGGCGCTTCGGCGACCTGCCCGCGCGCCGCCTGGTCGCCGACACCTTCGCGCGCGCCCTTTCCACCAGCCGTATGCCCGCCGCGCGCGTGCCGGCTTGGGGCGGCGGCCCCGGAGGTCTGGGCGCCGTGGGGGGCTTGGCCGCGGCGCTGGGGCCCGCGTTCGCTCCTGCGGGTCCGGGCCTTCGCGGCGGCCTGCGGGCGGTCGGCCCGCTCGAGTTCCTGTGCCTGTGGGCGCACCGCGATCTGGCGGCCGAGCCGCTCGACGCCGATGGCTTCGAGACGGCCCTGCGCTGGCTCCTGACGCTGTTCGACGCCTCCTCGCGCGCGGTCGTCCTGTATCAGCTCAAGCTCCTGGCCGACGCGGACAGCCCCGTGGAGGGCCTGCACGACCGCGAGAGCCGGGCGCTGGTGCGCGCGCTCGTGGCGGCGTGGGAAGGCGGCGGCGCGCCGGCCGATGTCGCCGGAGAGGCCCGCCGCGCCCTGCGCCGCGATCCCTTCGCCCACCTGCCCCGTTGATCTCCGCCCCCGCACGCGCGCCTTAACCCGGGTCCGCGCCTTCGGCCGCCGAGGGTCCGAGCGCCTCTCTCCCGTCCGCCAGTCGGATCTCGCCGAGGCTGAGGCCGCGGGCCTCCAGCCGGCGGCGCAGCGCATCGAGCGATCGCGAGACCTCGGGAACGGCGCCCGCTTCCGCCTGCAAGGAAAGCGAGAGGCTGCCGTCGGGCAGGCGTGCGAGCTGGAAGGCCTGCACGGGCGATCGGGCGTCGTTCAAGGCGACGGTGATGGGCGCGTCCGCCCCGCCCTGCAGCCCGCGCGCGGCGGCTTGCTCGACCATCTCGGCGAAGGCGGCGGCGTCGACTGTCGATCCCCCCGCCGCGGCCTCGCCCGCCGCGGCTACGCCCGACGCCGACCCGCCCGCCTGTGGCCCCACGCCCTCCAGCGCGCCGTCCCTGCGGTCGCGCGGCGCGCGGGCGAGGGGCCCTGCGGTCCCGTGCGCCGCGCCGCGCGGCGGCTCCTTCAGCCCCAGAAGCGACATCAGTCCGCCGTCGCCGCCCTTGCGCTTGCGCCCGGAGGTCGATCCCTCGCCCGCATCGTCGTCTTCCGAGCGGGGATCGTCGGCCGCGCCGCCGCGGCGCTGCACGTCGTCCAGCGCGGCCTGAAAGTCGCTGCGTGTTTGCCGGCCGTCGGCGCGGCCGGCGGGGCTGGGCCGGGCGGCGGGCGGCGTCGGCGAGGTGGCGCTCGTGTCGGTCATGTCCAGGCTCCCTGGAGCGCGCCGGCGCCGAGGCGGCGCTCCTCCTGCTCGGCTTCGGCGCGCGCTTCCCGCCGGCGCGCGTCGGCGCGACGGCCCTCGGTCAACTGGCTCGCGACGAGGTCTAGTCGGGCGCGGGCGCGGGCGAGCGCGGCCGCCGCCTCGGCCCGCGCCGTCTGCGTCGCGGCGAGATCGGCCTCGGCGCGATCGACCAGCACCTGCGCCTCGTGCCGCTGGGCGACCAACGCGCCGCGCCGCGCCAGGGCGGCGTCGATGTGGCGGGGGTCGAGCCCGGTCTCGAACCAGACGTCGAGCGCCGCGCGGGCGTCGTCGACCTCTGAGCGCCTGAGAAGGGCGCGCTCCACGCCTACCCGCGCGCGATCGACCTCGGCCTGCGCCTCGGCGAGGCGGAGTTCCGCGGCCTGCGCCCGACGCTCGCGCAGGGCGTGAAGCCGGACGAGCACGGGGAGGCGGCGGGGCGCGGGCGCGTTCATCGCGTCACCGCCTCCAGCGCCTGCAGCGTGGCCGGCATCGCCGCGTGCGCTTCCGGCGTCTGGCGCAGCAGCGCCTCGATCTGCGGCATGTGCGCGATGGCGGCGTCGGCCACGGGGTCGCCGCCGGGCTGATACTCACCGATCTGCAGCATGAACTCGATCTCACCGTGCTTAGCGAGCCAGGCGCGCACCTGCTGCGCCTGGGCGCGCTGGGCGGGGCCGGTCACCCGCGGAAAGAGGCGCGACAGGCTCGCCAGCACGTCGACCGCAGGGTAGCGCCCCGCCTCGCCCAGCCGGCGCGACAGGTAGACGTGGCCGTCGAGGATGGAACGTACCTCCTCGCCGACCGGATCGGCGGCGTCCTCCTCCTCCAGAAGCACGGTGTAGACGGCGGTGATCGCGCCCGCCGCGGCCGGCCCCGCACGCTCGAACAAGCGCGGCAGCTCGGCGAAGACCGACGGCGGGAAGCCACGCCGCACGGCGGGCTCGCCGATCGCCAGCCCCACTTCACGCAGCGCCCGGGCGAAGCGGGTCACGCTGTCCATCATCAGGAGGACGCCCGCGCCCGTGTCGCGGAAGTGCTCGGCGATGGCGCTGGCGGCGTGGGCGGCGCGCACGCGCTCCATCGCGGGCCGGTCTGAGGTGGCGACCACCACCACCGAGCGCGCCAGCCCCTCGGGGCCGAGCGCGTCTTCCAGGAATTCGCGCACTTCGCGCCCGCGCTCGCCGATCAGCGCGATCACGTTGACCTCGCTCGCGCAGTGGCGCGCCAGCATGCCGAGGAGCGTCGACTTGCCCCCGCCTGCCGCCGCGAACACGCCCAAACGCTGGCCGACGCCCAGCGTCAGGAGCGCGTCGATCACCTTCACGCCGGTGGGGAAAGGCTCGGATATGGGCGCGCGTTCAAACGGGTTGGGGGCCTGGGCGTAGACCGCGCGGGGGCTGAGCGACCCTGCAATCGGCCCCAGCCCGTCCAGCGGGCGGCCGTGCGCGTCGATCACCCGGCCGAGGAGGCCCGGGCCGACCTCGATCTCGGTGCGCTCGGGCCCGGGCACGACCTCCGCGTCGGACGACAGGCCGGTGAGCGGCGTCAGCGGCGTGAGCACCGCCACCCCTTCGCCCTTGATCCCGATCACCTCCGCCGGGATGCGCGCACCCGTCAACGGATCGACGATCTCGCACGCCTGGCCGATCCGCACGTCGAGCCCGCTGGCGTGGACCGTCGTGCCGAAGGCCTGCACCACCCGCCCCCGACGCTCCAGCGTGCGGGCGCGCTGGATCGTTTCGCGCAGCCGCGTCTCGATCCCGCTCACGCGCCCACCTCGGCGAAGGCGCGCTCCAAGGCCTGGAGCTGCAGCTCCAGCCCCGCGTGCGCCGCGCCGCGCCGGCTGGAGACCACGCAGTCGTCCGGCCCGAGCGAAGGATCGGGCGTCACCTCCACCTCCGGCAGGGCGGCGAGCCTGCGGGCGACGCCACCGGCCGCCGCGGGCGATACGCGCACGGCCAGCGGAGCGTCGGCCAGCACCTCGCGCGCGGCGCGCTCGGCCACCGCCTGCAGCACCGCCGCCGGCCCGAGTTCGCCCGCCACGCGCCGCACCACCTCGAGAGACAACGCGCCCAGACGGCGCTCTAGCATAGTGCGTGCCTCGCGGGCTTCGCGCACGAGCTCGGCCACGGCCTGGGCGGCGGCGGCGGCGGCCTCACGACGGCCGGCCTCCCACCCTTGGAGCCGACCCGCCTCGCGCGCCGCCTCCGCCTCGGTCGCATGCGCCCGGGCGGCGGAAGCGGCGTCTGTGCGCAGGGTCGCGAGCAGGGCCACCGCATCGCGCAGCGCCGGGATCTCGGCAGCCGGCACGCGCCACCCCTGCGCTGCAACCAGCGCGCCGGCGTCCGTGGCGAAAACGGTGAAGCTCACCGGCCCGCCTCCGCGCCGGCGAGCTCACGCGCGATGCTGGCGGCGGTGTGCGCGGCCGTCTGGGCGGCGGCGGCCTCCACCGGCCGGCTCTGGACCGGAAGACCGCGCGCGAGCCGCGCCCGCAAGCCGGCGCTCCCACCCGTGGCGGCGAGGAGTGCGCCCGCGCCCAGCCGGTCGAGCGCTTTCGGGTCGCCCGACTCCGCCGCCGGGTCGGCGACGGCCGGCGCGACGACCGCGGGCAGGTTTATCAGCGCGTCCATGGCGGCGTCGCCTACCGCAGCCGCCCCGCGGCCCAGCACTGCGCCGTCGATGGCGCTGGCCCAGGCGCGCGAGACCAGCACGGCTCCGGCCAGGCGAACAAGACGAGCGCGCGCTTCGGCGTCGGCCGCCCAATCGGGCGCGGCCACGACGGCGGCCATGTCGAGCGCGGGATCCTGCGAGACCGCAATCCGGCGACAGCGCGGCGACATCTCCGGCCCAGCCGCCGCCGACAGGGCGCGAGCGCTGTCCCACAGCGCCTGCCGCCCGGTCATGTGGTCAGCTCGCGCCCGCGCCCGCGTCGCCGCCGCTGCAGACGCCACAGCCCCGCGCCCGCGACGCCGCCCGCTGCGGCGACCAGCAGCAGCACGGGCGCGCCGACCGCCGCGACCGTGGGAGGTCTGGGCGGCGCGGGCATGGCCCGCACGGGGCTCAGCACCACCGTCACCTTGTCGTAGGGCAGGCCCTCCACCCCGTTGACCACCAGAGACTTGATGGAGGCGACCTGGCTGGAGAGATCCACGCTCGGGTCGTACTTGATGAACACGGAGGCGGAGGAGGGCTTGGGCGTATCCGAAAGTGGATCGGCCTGTGGCATGGCGATGTGCACGCGCGCGTCCACCACGCCGTCAATGTCGGTGAGGGTGCGCTCCAGCTCCTGCTGCATCCCGTAGGTCAGGCGCGCGTGTTCCTCGGTGGGGGAGGAGACGAAGCCCTGCTTCTTGAACACGTCGCCGAGGCTCTCATAGCGCTCGTGCGGATAGCCGCGCGCCTGCAGGAGCGCGACCTCCTGGGCGAACTGGCCCTGTGGCGCCTCGAGCGTCCAGGTCTTGCCGTTGTCCTTGCTGCTTTTGATGGCGGACAGCCCCGAGCTTTGGACGACCGCCATCATCTCGTTGGCCTCGCGCTCGGTGAGGCCCGTGAACAGCTGGGCGCGGCTGCACCCCGCCAGCGCCGCGACGAGCGCGAGCGGCGCGATCCCCCGCGCGAGCCTGCGCCCCGCCATGCGCCTCACCCCTGCTGGCGGAACAGCTGCTGCAGGCCGTCGGACGTGCGGTTGGCGATGTTGGAGGTGAGCTGACAGTGGAACATGAACTCCTGGCAGCGCACGGTCATCATGACCATCTCGCCGGGCTGGAGCGAAGCGCCCTTCGCCTTGGCGGCGTCGGCCATCTGGCCCAGCTGGGTGGCCTCGCCGTTTACGTGCTCCAGCGTCTGCATCACGCCCTTGAGCGCGGGCTGCAGCGCATCGGCGCCGCCCGCGGCGTGAGCGCCGCCTGCCGCCTGACCGCCGGACGCGGCCTCGGCCGCGCGCATGGCGTCGTTGAATTGCGTCGCCCCGAGGCCGGCGCCGTAGCCGGCCTGCATCTCGGGCGGCGCGGCGAGCGCCTGTGCGGCGCCCGAAGCGTCGATCGACATGGCCCCCTCCCGATTACGACTTGCGCGCCATCGTCTCCAGCGACTGGCCGATCGAAGAGACCGACGTGTTCTCGCTGTTGGACATGAAGTTCATCCGCATCGACTCGGCGGAGAGCTCAGCGATCTGCGAGGGCTGCTCGTTGCCGTCGCCGATGCCGTCCGACATCGTCTCGATCTTCTGCGCCTCGCCGTCCAGCGTCTGACCCCAGGCCTGGGCCACCGCCTCGAACCAGGAACCGGAACCCGAACTCGCGCCCGTCTTGCCGCCACGGCCAGAGGCGCCGGGGGAGGGGCTGGCGCCGAGGGCCAGCACGTCGACGTTGAGGCCGCTGCTGTTCAAGCTGTTGCTGCTGCTCACGATCCGCTCTCCTGTTTGTAGCTCAAAACTTGAGGTTGGTCGGTCGGCCGTCCTTCAGGACAGTTACAGTCTGCCCTTCGATCGCGGTCACAGTGTGACCGTCCGGCAACATCGCGCCGACGAAATAACGGGAGCCATCCCGCGTCTCGACGTAGCCGTCGTCACCGCCGACGACCGACACCACGCGCTTGCTGGCGTCGCCCTCGACGAGGAGGCCTGCGTCGCGGTCGGCGTCGCCGTTGACCGCCAGTCGGCGCAGCCCCGCCACATCGTGCAGGGCGGTGCGCCGCACGAGGTCGAGCCGGGCCGGGTCTCCCCCGCTCACCTGGGCGGACAGCACGCCGGGGCCGAGCGCGCGCACCTCGGCCGCGTAGCCGTTGGTGCGCAGCATGTCCGCCACGTTCTGGATCAGGCCGTCATTGGTGCGCACGCGGACCGTCGCGGGCCAGCGACGGCGCCCGACGTCTGCCTGGAGACGCGCAAGGTCGCCGCCGTGGCTGAGGACGCCGTCGACGATCAGGCCCTGGTCCGCGGCCCGCACCTGCAGGCCCTTGAAGCCGTCCGCGGCGAGCGCGGCTTCGGCGTGTTCGGGGGTTGGCGTCGCCTCCAGCCAGCGGGTGACGAGCGTCCAGCCGCCGAGAAGGACGGCCACCGCCGCCACCGCTCCACCGAGAACCGGCAGCACGGGCGCCAGCTTCGGCAGGAAGCCCGCGGCGGGCGAGATCAGCTTCCAGGGAGGCAGGTCGGCCAGCGTCTGCGCCGGCTCGGAGGACGCGTCGGCGTCGCCCGGGGCCGGAGGACGCGCCGCGGCGAGGAGCCGCTCGGCCTCAGCCCACCGAGGCGCGCCGGCCGCGCCGAGGGCGATCGCGCAGTCGCCCAGCATGAGCGGCACATAGGCGGGGAGGATGGCGGTGGCGGGCGCCTGCACCATATGCCCAAGGAGTTCGGCCGCGCCCTCCGCCACCTCGAGCTCGACGGCGTCGTCGCCGGGCCGCAGCCGCAGCCGCACACCCCGCGCTCCCGCGTCGCGCAGCACCACGTCATTTGAGAAGGCGTACCCCACCTCCGCCCAGCGCCCGGCGGCCAGCGCGACGCTGGCGCCGGTGTTGCGCCCGGCCAGCACCCTGAGCTCCCACGCGCCCGCGCGGGCGAGAGCCTCGGGCTCGGAAGGTTCGGCCAGGCTCATCCCGTCACGGCTGGGTCGGCTTGGTTGTGGCGGTGGGCGGTGTCTTGGGCGGCGGCGGCGGCGGCGTAGGCGCGCCCGCCGGAGCCGCCTGGGGCGCGTACGCCATCGGCGCGTGCGAACCTGGGGGAAGGCCGTTCGCCGCGCCCACGCTCACCAACCGCGGCGTGATCAGGAAGAGCCGCTCGGTGTGGGCGTATTCCTTGCTCGACGAGCGGAAGAAGAAGCCCAGGCCCGGGATGTCCCCAAACAGCGGCACCTTGTCGATCGTCTTGGTGTCGGCGTCGGTGACGAGGCCGCCCAGCAGTACGCTCTGCCCTTCGGCCAAGAGCGCCTGGGTGTTGATGCCGGAATTCTGCACCACGGGGATCTTGTCCACCGTCTGGCCGGTGAGCGTGCCGTCCTGGATCGCGATCAGGAGGCGCACCCGCGTCTCGCCGTTGTCGCGCATCACGTGGGGAGTGACCCTGAGCGTCGTGCCGGCGTTGATGTTGTAGAGGTCGGAGGAGGCGTAGCCTGACACGCGCACGTAGAAGGTGCGCGAGTTGTCGAAGACCGCCTCCACGTCCGACAGCGTGACCACCTCGGGACGCGCCACGATCTTGGCGGCGTTCTTCTGAATCAGCGCCTGGATGCCGACGCGCAGCTTGATCGGCCCGGCGCTGAGCTGGGTGTCGAGCACGCCGCCATTGCCAGCGCCAATCGTGCCGTTCGGCGATTGACTGAAGTTGCCACCGGAGCCGACGCCCAGGTTGAACTGCTGGTCGCCGGTGAAGTCCGACAGATTGATGCCCGCGCCCAGCTCGCGCACCTTGTCGGTGTCGATGTCGATCACCGTGGCGTCGATCTGGACGAGCTGAGGCTCGACGTCGAGCGCGCGCACCAGCTGGTCGTAGGCGGCCAGATGCTCGCGCGTGTCGCGGATGATCACCGCATTGAGGCGGTTGTCGGCGACCACCCGCGGCTGCTCGGCCGCCGCCGCGGCGCCTCCCGCGGCCTGCAAGGCGGCGCCTACCGCCTGGTTGTTGGCGACGTTGGCCCAGGCGTCGGAGTTCTGCGCGGGCGGCATGTTTCCGAAAGCGGCCAGGTTGAAGCCGAGCGTGCCGAGGTCGCGGCCGCCGTTGGGGTTCAGCCCCTGGCCGCGCAAGCCGCTGAGCATGCCGGCCGGCGGCGCGTCCGTGCGTTGGGCCGCGCCCCCGCCCGATCCGCCGTTGATCAGGCTGCGCAGGATGGTGGCCACCCCCGGCAAGGTCACCTGGCGGCCACTGAAAGTCAGCGTCACGTCCTCGGCCCAGGCGTAGCGGAGATAGTAG
The DNA here is from genome assembly GCA_964242625.1 of uncultured Caulobacteraceae bacterium. Taxonomy (GTDB): domain Bacteria; phylum Pseudomonadota; class Alphaproteobacteria; order Caulobacterales; family Caulobacteraceae; genus JASLDZ01. Next base: position 84,248 of record CAXTAO010000003.1, read on the forward strand.
ACGCGGTACTGGAGAGCGGGAGCCGCGGCGGCGGTCGCAGTCGCGACATACGCCTGACCGCCCGCGCCGCCTGCGCCCGCGGGCAGGCTCGTCTTGGCCAGCTCGTCGACCTGGTCGAGGAACCGCTTGGAACCTGTCGCAACCAGCATGCGGTTGGACACGCGCACCTGGTTCTGGGCGTCGGGCAGGCCCAGCTGGCGCACCGCCGCCTGCAGGCGAGGGCTCTCAGCTGGGCGCACGTCCACCGCGCGCGAGCTGATCTGGGTGGACGGGTACACATAGACCGCGACGCCGTCGTAATAGGTCAGAAGGTTGAACGCGCGCGCGACGCCGCCGTAGACCTTCGACGCCGGACCCTTGAATACGCCGCTGACCTGACCCGAGAGCTCCGGGCTCAGCACCACGGTGAGCCCGGCCTGGCTGAACAACGCCTTGAGGAATTCACCGATCGGCTGCTCGCGGGCGGTGAGGGAGACCTCGGACGCGGCGAAGGGCGGGGTCGCCGCCTCACTCGCCTGAGAGGCGAAAACTGTGAACGCGGTCGCCGCGACAGTCCCCGCCAGCAGAGCATCCCGAAGTTTCACTCGCCACGTCATTATTCCGCCGCCTCCAATACGCCCGCACCGCCAGGCTCTGCCGTAACGCGGTCGACGACATCAAGTCGCAATGTCGGAATAAGTTCATGGAACGATAGCACGGCGACGTCAAAGAGATCGGGCTCGATCAGCTTGCGCAGGTGGCGGCGCAGGTCGATCGGCGTCAGCACGACATCGGCCCCGCTCCGCCGCACCGCCGCGATCGCGCCGTCGAGGATGCGCGCCGCATCCTGCGGCTCCAGCGCAAGCTGGCCGCCGCCGTTGGAGGACCGCACCGCCTCGCGCAGGCGCGCCTCGAGCTCGGGGGCGAGCGTCAGCGCGCGCAGCACCCCGTCCGGCGCGTAGCGGTGGCTCAGCTGGCGGCGCAGGGCCACGCGGGCGAACTCGGTGAGGTTGAACACGTCCTTCTCGCGCTGGCCCGCGTCCGCCAGCGCCTCCAGGACGTCGCGGAGGTTGCGCAGCGAGACCTCCTCCTCGACCATGCGCCGCAGCACCTCGGCGATGCGCGCCACGGGCAGGGCGCGGGCGACCTCCTTGACGACCTCCGGATAGTCCTGGCCCGCGCGGGCCAGGAGGTTGCTCGTCTCCTGTATGCCCACGAACAGGCCGATGTGGCGGCGCAGCGCCTCGCGCACGGCGGGCGCGACCACGTCCACGACGTCCTCGCCCGGCTCCGGCAGGGGACCGCCGCCCGCCGGCGCTTCGTAGGCGAGGAGGCGCCACAACGGCGGCTCCTCGCTCTCGACGGCGTGCACCGACACGCGGGGAAGCGAGACGCCCAGCTCGAGGTCGAAGCGGTCCAGCACGCTCTCCAGGGCGGCCGTGAGCCGCGCGGCGTCCACCGCCTGCACGCCGCGGCCGGCGAGCTCGAGGTGGAGCGGCAGCATGGGCCGCGCCTCCAGGGCGCGAGTGGAGGCGGCGGCCAGCCGCTGGGGCGTGTCGCGGCCCAGCGCCACGCGCACGGGACGCAGCCGACGGGTCGCCACCGCGCTGAGTTGCGGGTCGAGGGTGACGCCCAACGTCAGCGCCACGAGGCCGATCACCACGAACACCGGCCAGGGGAAGCCGGGCACGAGCGCCATGGCGAGCATCAGACCGCCCGCCATCAGCCACACGCGCGGCTTGCTCGCCAGCTGGCGCCGCACCGCCTCGCCGAGGTTCTTCTCCGTCTCGTCGTCGGTCGTGCGGGTGACGATCAGGCCCGCGGCCATGGCGCCCAGGAGGGCCGGGATCTGCGTCACCAGCCCATCGCCGATCGTCAGGATGGAGTAGGTCTGCGCCGCCTCGCCCAGCGACATGCCGTGCTGCATCACGCCGACCGCCAACCCGCCCAGTATGTTGACGATCACGATGATGATGCCCGCCATGGCGTCGCCCTTGACGAACTTCATCGCGCCGTCGAGCGAGCCGTGGAGCTTGGACTCGAGCTCCAGCGTCCGCCGCTTGCGACGCGCTTCGTCCTTGTCGACGAGGCCGGAACGCAGGTCGCTGTCGATGGAGAGCTGCTTGCCCGGCATCGCGTCGAGGCTGAAGCGCGCCGCGACCTCGGCCACCCGCTCGGCCCCTTTGGCTATCACAATGAACTGGACTACCGTGATGATCAGAAACACCACCAGACCGACCACCAGATCGCCGCCTGCAACCAGGTTGCCGAAGGTGTCGATGATGTGTCCCGCGTGGCCTTGAAGCAGGATCATCCGTGTCGTCGCGATCGACAGCGATAGCCGGTAAAGCGTGGTGATGAGGAGGAGGCTCGGGAACACCGAGAACTCGACGGGCGAGGCGATGTAGATCGACACCATCAGGAGGATGATGCCGAAGCTGATATTGCAGGCGATCAGGGCGTCGAGCGCGATGGCGGGCAGGGGAAGGATCATCAACGCGATGATCGCGGCGACGCCCGCCACAAGCACTACGTCGCTGAACTGCGAGGCGAGCCCCGTCTTGCGGCCCGCGCCGAGGCGCTGGAAATAGGCGTCCACCGTCACGCGCCCGGGCTCCCGATCAACGCATAGCGAAGGCGGCGGGGTGCGCGATCAGCCGGCCGTAGCTGTCGAGGATGCCGCCGACATAGCCGCGCGTCTCGCGGAAGGGCGGCACGTGGCGGCCCCGACGTTCCACGGCACCCTCGCCGGCGTTGTACGCGGCCAGGATCAGCGGGAGGTTGTTGCCGTAGCGGCGTTGCAGCGCCTTCAGGTGCACGGCGCCGACCGCGAGATTGACCACCGGGTCGCCCAGGGCCGCACCGCGCACGCCGTAGCGCGCAGCGGTGCCCGGCATCAGCTGCATCGGTCCGCGCGCGCCCTTCGGCGACAGGGCGTCGGCGCGACCGCGCGACTCCTGGTTCACCACCGCCGCCAGGAAGGCTGGGTCTATGTCGTAGGCGCGCGCCACCGCCAGCACAGCCCCATTGCTCACGGAGGCGCGGGTGTAGGGTCCCGGTCGGCCGGCGCGGACGACACGCGGCGGCGCGGACGTGCGACGCCCGATGGGGGGGCGGACGGCGGCTTCGCGTCCGCGGTTGCGCGGCACGATCACCACCGTGCGCGCGACGCCTCGGACAGCCGCCTTGGGGCGCACATCCACCGAGGCGCCCGGGGCGTCGTAGAGCTGCAGGAGCGGCGACAACCCACCCCGCGACGTCGGCCGCGGCGCGGGGGAGGCGGCGCAGCCCTTGACCGCCATGGTGAAGGGCGTGGCGGGTTGGGCGGAGGTGAAGGTCTCGCCCGAAACCGTGCGGCACTCGCCCGCGACCGCGGCGCTCGCCCCCGCGAGGCTGGCCATCAACGCGATAACGTGCGCAGTCCGAACGACGACGGTGCGCATTCCAGCCCCTCCGCAGTTCACGCGAGCCCGCCCGCGACGGAGACGCGAGCTGTAAGCACTGACGGCCCAGCTTCGATTCGGTTCCGGCCACGCTTGCCGCGCTTGCCAGAGCGCGTGAACCTCGCCAGCCTTGGCGATGGCGTCAAGCTGAGCCTTGAGACGAACGTATGGCGGGCGACAAGAACGCGGGCGATCAGACCGAGAAGGCGACGCCCAAGAAGTTGCGTGACGCCCGTCGCAAGGGCGAGGTCGCCAAGTCCAAGGACCTCAGCTCCACGGCGGTGCTGGTGGTTTGGTTGATCATGGGCGCGGTCATGTGGCGCTTTGTTCTGTCACAATTGACCGCGCCGTTCGCCGCGGCGTTCGGCGCGCTGTCGCAGCCTTCGGTGTACGGCATGAAGGCGGTCGGCGCGGTGGCCGCGCGCACCTTCGTGTTCGCCTCGCTGGCGCTCCTGATCCCCGCCGTGCTCGCCGGCCTTCTTGTCGAGTTCGCCCAAGCCGGACCTATCCTCACCTTCGAGAAGATGTCGCCCAAGCTCGACCACATGAACCCCGCCGCCGGGCTGAAGCGGATGTTCTCGGCCGACAATTTGTTCGAGGCCGCCAAGTCGCTGCTCAAGGCGGCGGCTCTGGCGACGCTCGTGGCGCTGGTGATCGCCAGCCAGTTCCCCGCCCTGGCGGCGCTGCCGCAGGGCGGGCCGGAGGGGGCGTTTTCGGCCCTGGGCGCGCTCTTGTTCCGGCTGGCGTCGACCGCGGTGATCGTGTTCGCGCTCGTCGCCGGAGCCGACGTCGCCTATCAGCGGTTCTCGTTCGCCAAGAAGATGCGCATGTCCAAGCGCGACATCCGGCAGGAGAGCAAGGAATCGGAGGGCGACCCGCTCCTTAAGGGTCGTCGTCGCCAGCTCCATCAGGAATGGTCGTCCCGCAACGTCATCGAGGCCACGCGCGGCGCCACCGCCTTAGTGATGAACCCCACCCACGTGGCCGTGGCGCTGAGCTATGATCCCGAGGAGCATCCCGCGCCGGTGGTTACGGCGAAGGGGCTGGGCGAACTCGCCCTGCGCATGCGCGGGGCGGCCGAGAAGGAGGGGGTTCCGGTGATCCGCAACATCGCCGTCGCCCGCGCCCTGAACGAGCGCGCGGTGCTGGACGATGTGGTGCCGCCCGACATGTTCGCCGCGGTGGCGGAGGTGATCGTGTACGCTCGGCGCCTGCGGGCGGAGGCCGACCGTCGCGCCCGGGCCGAGGAGTCGGGCTCGGACGCCGCGACCGCCCGCCCTGCACGATGAGCGCTCTCGCCGACGTGTTGAGGGTGGTCGCCGCGCTGGGCGTCGTCTGCGCCCTCGCCTGGGCGGCCATCTGGGTGATGCGGCGGATGCAGACCCAGGCGGGTTCGGGTCCGGGCGCGGTGGGCGACCTGAGGTTCGTGCGCGCCCTTCCGCTCGGTCCGCGCGAGCGCCTGGTCGAGGTGACCTGGCGTGGCGAGGCGCTTCTGCTCGGCGTCACCGCGGGCAGCGTCAGTCTGGTCCGGCGTGAGCGGGAAGGGGAGCCCGCCGCTCCGCCGACTCCTTGGGCCGACTCCTAGGGCCGACCCTAGCTAGGGACTGACCGAGTATCGGAACGCCTCTTGGCGCGCTTCATTAGCGGCGTCGGGCGAGGAGAGACGCTCCAGCCCGCGTGAGATCACATCGAAGCGGAAACGGGAGTGTCTGACATGTCCTTTCTCAGCGGCCTCGGCGGCGGCAACCTCTTCAACATCGCGGAATCGGCGGCGCTCGGCGCTGTCACGGGCGGCGCCGGCCTCGCGGTCGAGCTCGCCGCGCAGCAGGTCCTCAAGTCGGCGGTGGGCGAGGGCCTGCAACTCGTCGGACAGCAGCTCGGCCTGTCGCAGGGCGACATCAGCTCGGTGCTCGAGCAGACGGGCTTCGGCGGCGGGAGCAGCGCGGCGGACACCGCGTCGGCCATCGGCCAGCAGCTGGGTTTCACGCCCTTCGAGCAGGGGTCGATCAGCGGGACCGCGCAGCAGGCGACCGACGCGATCACCCAGATGATGCAGCAGGGCGTGGCGGAGGCCAGCCAGGGCTCCGAGCACAGCGGCGCGGCGCACGGCAAGGGCGGCATGAGCGTTCTGCAGGCGATAGCCTACGCCATGGGCAAGTCGATGGACGACAAGCTGAACGACATGGCCGACAAGGCGCAGCAGTTGGGCAACAGCCAGAGCGGCAGCTCGCAGTACGGCCAGCTTTCCTCGGAGATCCAGGCCGACGGCCAGGAGCTCAGCATGCTCTCGAGCGCGGTCGCCAACGCCATCAAGTCGATCGGCGAAGCGGGCTCCACGCTGGCCAAGAAGGACTGATCGCCTTCCCGGCGATACGTTGGAGGCGCGCGGCACCCGCCGCGCGCCTTTCGCGTTGGAACGTCAAACAAAGGAGACGCGGATGCGCCCTTCTATCATCAAGCGCTCGGCCACGACGGCCGCCGTCGTCGCGGGCCTCTCCGCGGGTGGAGCGCGCGCGCAGGCGACCTTTCAGCCCAACTGGGCGGGCTGGGGATCGGCCAACCTCGGCATGAACACGCTGGCGCACCAGCAGGCCGTCATCCACGGTCGTCCGAGCTTCGGCGGGCGACCGCCGCCGCGCCGCTTCGGCGCGCCGACCGGCTACCGTCGCGACCCTGAGGTGACCCGGCGGGTGGTCGACAGTTTCGCCGACTACGTCGCCCGGGTGGGCGGTCCCGCCGAGGCCCAGGCGGTGCGCACGCAGCTCGCCCACACCGACCTGGAGCGGGCCTGGGCCGGCCTCGTCAGCGAGAACGGCTTCCACCCGGGCGACGCGGCGGATGCGCTGGCGGCCTACTGGATGCTCAACTGGATCATGGCCAACCGCAGCGACGCGGGAGCCCCGCAGGCCGCCGCCGTGCGCGCCCAGGTTCGCGCCAGCCTGCCCGAAAGCCCGAACTTCGCGCGCCTCACCGATGCGCAGCGGCAGGGCATGGCCGAGACCTACATGGTGAACTTCCTGTATCAGCAGGGCAGCTACACCGACGCCCTGAGACAGCGCGATCCGGCGCGGCTGCAACGTCTGTCCGATGCGGCGCAACAGCGGTTCCGCACCGAGATGGGCCTCGACCTGCGCCGCCTCGCGCTGACCGACCGCGGCTTCGTGCAGCGCGGCTGATAGGGTCGGTGATCCGCGGGGCGGTGGCGCCGCGCGGCGTCACGACCGCCGCGCCGAACGTTCCTTCCAGGTCGGGGCGGGCGCAGATGGCGCCGCGCCGGGGTCAGCCGCCGCGCAGCATTTGCATGACGCGGGTCCGGATCCGGCCGTAGTTCCCGAGCCTCAACGGGCCGAGGAGGCCGTGCTGGTCCTCGGACAGGTGCCGAAGCGGGTGGCCCTCCGGACGGAACACGTAATGTTCGAAGAACGCGCGCCAGGCGCGGCGCTCGCCTTCGGGCCGTTCGGCGATGGCGATCATGGCCAGGAGAAGGCTCGCGTAGGGGGCGTCGGGGCCTGAGCTGGTGGCGTCCCACCAGTAGTTGACCAGGGCGTTGAAGGAGGCGGTCGCTTCGACGCGGTGCCACCACAGCTTGGGCATATAGAGAACGTCGCCCGCTTCCAGCTCAAGCACCACCGCGCGATCGCGGACGGCCTCGAAGTCGGGGAACGGACCCTCGCCGGGAGCAGCCGACGCCGCCAGGCTCACGGGCTGGCCGGCCATCGTGTTGTCGATCGGCCCAACGTAGAGGTTCCCGATCGCGTCGGGCGGGTAGAGGGTGAATGTTCGCCGCCCAGCGACCACACAGGCGAAGTTGTCCAGCGTGTCGTAGTGGCATGACACATTGGAGGCCGTGCCCAGCCAGATGCGGGGCCCGACAACCCCCTGGGGCAGAAGGGGTAGGACGTTCTCGGCCGCAAAGCCGGGTACGCAGGCCTCCGTCGGAACCGAGCCGACGTAGATAGAGGGGCCGTCCGGGTCCTCCGACGCGCTCGCGATCGCGTCCACCGCCTCAGGGAACGACATCGTGCGTCGCTCGAAGTTGAAGCCCTGCAGCGCCGCTCCGTAGAAGAAGCGGCCAGCGATGTGCGGCTCGCCGATGAACGCCTCGACGGGCACGGCCCGTGCGAAGCGGGCGAGGTGGTCGCGCAGGGCTGTGGGGGAGGCGGTGGCGGCCTGGACCGCCGGCCACTCGCTCACAAGCCCGCGAAGCACGACGGGGCGACAGGCGGCCACGATCTCGGCGAGTTGCGAAGCGTTCGCCTGCGGCGGCGCGCCGAGCGCAACGTTCATCGCGCCCAATCCTCCAGAGCCACTGGCTGCACGGCTCCAACCCGATTGCGGCGATTGGCGAGCGCCGATACTTGGCGGACGGAGAGGATCATGGTGTCGATCAGGAAAAGGCGCCCCTGCTTGAACCAGTCCAGCACGATCTCTTCGGGCAGAGCGAGCAGCGCGGCTTGGTCGATCGTGTAGAGATCTTGCAATTGCTGCTGAGCCCCGTCGTCGAAAGCTAGGTCGATCTCGATCGGCGTGAGCAGTCGGTGCTTGACGAGATCGTCGATGAAGGTCCGTGTAGCCGTTATGTTTTCGCGAAGCTCTTCGAAAACATGACGAACCGCCTGGAGACGATCGGACGGCGAACCGTCAGGCTCGAAGAGGCGGTCTCCCGCGCCTCCGACCATGGGGTCGTCAAGATCGATCGCCAGCTGGTCGTTCGATAAGAAAAAGGGTCGACGGCGAAGGTTGAGGGGGCGGTAGCCCTGGTAAGCCTCCCAATCCGCGGCGAGCAGGTTCTGCGCCTCGTCGAAGCCCAGCATGGCGCCGCAGTAGAACGCCCCCGTGTCCACATCCTTGGAAAGGAAGATTGGGCACTGGGTCGCCAAACGACTGAACTCGCTGACGACCACGGGAACGAACCGCTGCGCAGAATCCGACGCAGGCCGATGCGCCAAGCAAAGATCCCGGTGAGCCTGATTGTCGAGTAAGACTACCTTGGTCACGAACCGACTCTCTCCGTGCTGTCGCATCGCCGACCCAGTCTGCTTCGCTCGCAGTTCAGGGCGACCGATCAGCACGGGTATCGTCGCACCCCGCCGTTGGCCAGCCCCGCCACATCCTGATCTTCTGACGCGATCGCCAAAAGTAGGTTGGGTGCGGCATCCTGTCCAACGCCCGCAACTTGCGGCCGTCTTTAGATCGTCTTAGCGTCAATCTGGTCAAGAAGAAGTGCGAAACGTTGCTAGCTGCAATGTGAGCGCTATCAAGATCAACGACCCAGCCGACCCGATAACGTGGCGGCGGTGAACAGGGGAGTACGCGGAGGTTGGTGCGAGCTGACGCCTGACGGCGACGGCTCGGCCCAGGCGCGCGTGTCTCCGAACAGAGGGAAGGTTGCGCATGGGCTCGGGGACGGCTGCACGTACGGTTCGGGGGGGCGTGGTGCTGCGCGCCGTTCTCCTTCTTGGCGGCTCGGTGGTGGCGCTGAACGCGGCGACCGCGCCGGCGTGGGCGCAGACCAACGTTTCCGCCGGCAACGGTCCGCCTTCACAGACGGGCGTTCCGCCTCAGGACAACGGTGCGGTCGACAACAGCGCCTCCGCGCGTGAGGCCGGCGCGCCCAAGGACCAGGGCACGAACCCGACCGCGGGGCCCTCCAACATCCCGACCACCACGTCGGGCGGCAACGAAACGTCCACCTCGCCTTCGACGGCCGGCGCAGGCAACGAGATCGTGGTCACGGGCATCCGTGGCTCGCTCCAACGCAACCTCGACATCAAGCGCAACTCGACGGGCATCGTGGACGCGATCTCGTCGGAGGACATTGGCAAATTCCCTGATTCCAACGTCGCGCAGGCTATCCAGCGCATTCCCGGCGTCTCCATCAGCCGCGGCGCCGTCAGCGTGGGTGGAACGCCCACCTCAAACGGCGAAGCCAGCCAGATCACCGTCCGCGGCTTCGGCCCGACGTTCAATGAGACGCTGTTCGACGATCGTCAGATCGCTTCCGGCACCACCAACCGTGCTTTCGATTTCAGCGCGGTGGGCGCCGACTTCGTAGGCGAGCTCGACGTGCTGAAGACTCCGGACGCCTCGCTTTCGGCCGGCGCGATCGGCGCGACCATCAACATCAAGTACCCCAAGCCGTTCGACCATCCCGGTCCGCGCCTGGCTGTCTCGGGCTCCACGAGCTACTCGCCCGAGGACGGTCACGCCACGCCGAACGCCGGAGTGCTGTTCAGCGACACCTTCCTCGACAACAAGTTCGGGATCTTGGCCGACTACGCCTATTCCGACCACAAGAACCGCAGCAACCACATCAACAACCAGGGCTGGATCGGCACCACGATCGCGCCCTCGCAGCTCGACGGCGCCCCCGCCGGCGCGTCCACCGCCTCCACGCTCAACTCCTGGCAGCCGCGCGACTACGGTCAATACCAGGAGTTCACCGACACCAGCCGGCAGGACGCCCGCGTCGTGCTGCAGTGGCGGCCGATGGAAAATATCCTGATCACGCTGAACGATAACTACTCACGTGAGAAGGTGCGGACGGCGCAGAACGGCTACAGCGTCTGGTTCAGCAGCGACGCGTTCCAGAACGTGCATCGTGACGGCAACGGGACCATCACGAGCTTCCTGCAGCCGGGCGAGCCGATCGACTTTCAGTCGCAGATCAACGGATCGGTTCTCGAGAACAACGAGTACGGCTTCAACCTGAAGTGGGACGTATCCGCGAACTTCACCGTGGACGTCGATCTGGATCGCGCCGAGTCCAAGCTGAACCCCGACAACCAGCTCAGCTCGATCGACGCCGATGTCGGCTACAACAAGGGCAACACGATCGGAGAGATCGTGCCCGGCGGCAGCGCGCTGCCCTACCTCGTGGGTCTGGGCGTCAACGGCAACACCAACCCGCTGTACGACCCGGCGATGATCGGCTCGCACGTGCTGCCGATCGGCTCGCAGCGCAATACCGACATCGTCCAGCAGGGGAAGATCCAGGGCACCTGGCACGACGACAATTTGCAGATCCGGGTCGGCGGTCAGTATGTGACCGACCACGACCATCTCCGGAACTTCGACGACTTCGGGAACAACGATTGGCAGGCTTTCGCCGGCTACGGTCCCTTCGGCACGCTCGGAACGGGCGTCGCCCTGCCGGCGAGCTTCTTCACCCACAGCTACAGCAGCTCTGACTTCCTGCCTGGGCAGTCGGGATCGAAGAACCTCCCGGCGCAGGTGCTCAAGTACGACCCCTACCAGGTGCTGAACTATCTGCAGAGTTTGGGGAATCCTCAGACGCAGACCGTCCCCGGCTTCGCCAACTCGGGGAGCTACAACGGCACCTATCGGATTGCCGAAGAACTGGGCAGCCACCAGGACATCACCAACAGCACCTGGTCTGGGTACGTCAGCGTCTCTGAGAAGACGCACCTCGCCCAGTTCCCTTTGCAGATCAACTTCGGTCTGCGAGAAGAGGTCACCCGCTCGACCTCCGCCGGCATCGGCCAGCAGCCGATCGCCCTGGTCCAGCAGGCGGGCGACCCGACGGCGCTCCAGGTCATCTACAGCGACGGTTCGGTCCCGATCCGCAAGAGCTTCACCTACTCGAACCTTCTGCCGAACATCGATCTGAACCTGTCGTTGACAGACAAGATCAAGCTTCGCGTCGACGCGTCGCGCACGTTGACCCGTCCGCCGCTGGCCGACTTGTCGCCGGTGCTGAACGTGGGCGCGTCACAGCGGACCACGGGTCTGACGGCGAGCGGTAATAATCCGCTGCTGCAGCCATTCCTGGCCGACAACTTCGATCTGGGCATCGAGTGGTATTACGCCCGCAACTCCTACATCTCGATCGACGGCTTCCTGAAGCATGTGACGAACTTCATCGTCGCCGGAAGCAGCCAGCAGAACATCAACGGGGTCATCAACCCGGTGACCGGCCAGCCGGCGGTGTTCTCGGTCAACGGCTATGTCAACGGGCCGGCCGCGACCATTCGCGGCCTGGAACTCGCGGCCCAGCACGTGTTCGGAGACACGGGCTTCGGCCTTCAGGCGAACGCGACCATCGTGGGGTCGGACCATTCGTACAACCCGAACGACCTGACCATCTCCGGTTTCGCGGTGACCGGTCTGGCGGACTCCGCCAACCTGGTCGCCTTCTACGACAAGCACGGCTTCCAGGCCCGGGTGGCGGTCAACTGGCGGGACGCGTACCTCGACCACTTCGGTCAGGCGCAATCGAGCGGATTGTTCGGGGTTGAGCCGACCTTCGTCGACTCGAACACCACGGTGGACTTCAGCACGAGCTACGACTTCACCAAGCAGCTGAACGTCTACTTCGAAGCCTTGAACCTGAGCGACTCCGGCTTCTTCACCCGTGGGCGGTTCTCCAATCAGTTCCTCGACGGCGTGTCGTATGGCCGACGCTTCACGGTCGGAGTGCACTACAGGTACTGAGGCCGCTGAGGGCCCCGCGCGCGCTTTCAGCCGCGCGGGGCCCTTCGATCTGTGTTTCCGGGCAATTCGGTGTAGAACCGCTCCATGGTCAAACCGATCCAGCGTATCGTGGTCGTGGGGGGCGGAACGGCGGGTTGGCTCACCGCCGGGGTGATCGCGGCGCGCCATCGCGCGCGCATGGAGGCGGGGTTCTCCGTCACGCTGATCGAGTCGCCCACGGTGTCCATCATCGGCGTGGGCGAGGGCACCTGGCCAACCATGCGATCCACCCTACAGAAGATGGGGGTGTCGGAGACCGACTTCATCCGCGAGTGCGACGCCACCTTCAAGCAAGGTGCGGAGTTCATCAACTGGACCACGGGCGAGCCGGGCGACCGCTATTACCATCCGCTGATGACGCCCAACGGCTTCGAGCAGCTGAACCTCGCCTCGCATTGGCTGGCCGACACGGGAGACCGCAGCTTCTGCGACGCCGTCACGCCGCAGGGCGAGCTCTGCGACGCCGGGCTGGCGCCCAAGTCCATCACGACTCCCGAGTATCAGGCCGTCGCCAACTACGCCTACCACCTGGATGCGGCGAAGTTCGCTCCTTTCATCCAGCGGCACTGCACTGAAAAGCTCGGCGTGCGCCATGTTTTGGCCGACGTGCGCAGGGTCGAGCAGGATGAGCGGGGCGACATCACGGGTCTGCGCACCGACAACGGCGTCGTTGAGGGCGATCTCTTCGTCGACTGCACCGGATTCAGCTCCCTCCTTCTTGGCAAGACGCTGGGCGTGCCGTTCCGCGATTGCCGCGACATCCTGTTCTGCGACACCGCCCTCGCCGTGCAGGTGCCTTATGACGGGCCGGACGCCCCCATCGCCTCGCACACGCTGTCGACCGCGCAGAGCGCAGGGTGGATCTGGGATATCGGCCTGCCGACCCGGCGGGGGGTGGGCCACGTCTTCTCGAGCCGTCACATCAGCGACGAAGCCGCGGAGGCCGAGCTGCGCGCCTATCTCGGCCCGACGGTCCAGGATCTCGCGGTGCGCAAAATCCCCATCCGCTCGGGGCATCGCGAGGTGTTCTGGAAGAACAACTGCGTGGCGGTGGGTCTCGCGGCCGGCTTCCTCGAGCCGCTGGAGGCGTCGGCGATTGTTCTCGTTGAACTCTCCGCCAAGCTGATCAGCGAGCAGCTGCCCGCTTGCCGCGAGGTGATGGACGTAATCGCCGCGCGCTTCAACGCCGTGACCGAATACCGGTGGGGGCGGATCATCGACTTCTTGAAGCTCCATTATGTGTTGACGAAACGGAGAGACTCCCAGTTCTGGGTCGACAACGTCGACCCGGATTCCGTGCCTGTCCGGCTACAGAACCTGCTCCATCTCTGGGAGTACCATTCTCCATGGTTCTTCGATGAGTTTGATCGACTGGAAGAGGTATTCCCCGCTGCGAGCTATCAATACGTCCTGTATGGGATGGGTTTCCGGACGCGCGTAGATCCGTACGATACAATGGCGACCCGAGCGCAGGCGCAGGCGTTGATGGCGCAGAACTCCGCCTCGACGCGTCGTATGGCGGCGACGCTGCCGCCCAACCGCGACCTCATCAACAGGATATGCCGATATGGGCTGCAGCCGATATAGGTGGACAGCCTATCTGGGCGCGCTCGCGACCGTAATGCTGACCGGCTCGGTCGCGGTCGCGGCGCCCGCCCAGCGGTCGGCGGCCCAGTGCTTTGACCTGAGCCGCGCCCGCGGCAAGCTGGCGCTCGACGATCGAACCCTGCTCGTCCGCGTGGACGGGGGCGTGGTGATGCGGATCGACCTGGCGGACCAGTGTCCGGGGCTGACCCGTCCGGACCCTCGCATCGTCCTCCAGGCGCGTGGCGGCGGCTATGTCTGCGACCGCTTCGACCTGAACCTGTTGGTGGGTCGCGCCGGCGCGGCGACGGGCGGAGTTCCCTGCACGGTCTCCGCCATACGCCGGCTCAGCGCGGCCGAGGCGGCGGCTCTGCCTGCAAACCGACGCCCTTGAGCGGCGCGCGATGAGCAATCCCTCCTCGGTCGCCGCGCCGATCCGGCGCGTCGCGATCGTGGGGGGCGGCACGGCTGGCTGGATGGCCGCGGCCGGTCTGGCCGCCTTCGCCTCCGCGATCGGCGCGAAGATCCAGCTTATCGAGGCCGAGGATATCGCGACGGTGGGGGTGGGCGAGGCCACCATCCCGCCCATCATGGACTTTCTGCGCGCCATTCGCGTCGACGAGGACGAACTTCTCAGGGCCACCGGCGGCACCATCAAGCTCGGCATCGAGTTTCGAAACTGGACGCGGCCTGACCACGCCTATTTCCACCCTTTCGGGCCCACGGGGTACCCCGTCCGCGGCGCACCCTTCTCCGCCTGCTGGCAGAGGCTGACAGCGGAAGGCGGCGGCGCGCCGCTGGACGCCTACTCGCTCCAGGCGGCGGCCGCCGCTCAGGGGCGCTTCATGCGATCGCCGCAGCCGCGTCCCTCGCCGCCGCTCGAACAGATCACCTACGCCCTGCACTTCGACGCCGTCCGCTTCGCGCGGCATCTACGGACCGTGGCCGAGCGGAGCGGGGTGACGCGTCTTGAAGGCAAGGTGGTGGAGGTGGCGCTCGACGGGGAAACGGGGTTCGTCAAGCGACTGACGCTCGCCGACGGGCGCAGCGTCGAGGCGGACCTCTTCATCGACTGCAGCGGCTTCACGGGCCTGATCATCGAAGAGGCGCTGCATGCGGGTTTCGAGGACTGGTCTCGCTGGCTGCCCTGCAACCGGGCTGTCGCGCTGGCTTCGGCGCGCACGGGGGCCGCCCCGCCCTTCACCCGCGCCACGGCGCAGGAAGCGGGTTGGACGTGGCGCATCCCGTTGCAGCACCGCGTCGGCAACGGCTACGTCTACTGCGACGCCTTGACCTCCGACGCGCGTGCGCTGGAGGTGATCCGCGGAGCGGTGGAGGGCGAGCCGCTCGGCGAGCCGCGTCACTTAAGCTTCCGCACCGGTCACCGAAGCCGGTTCTGGGTGAAAAACTGCGTCGCTCTCGGTCTGGCCGCCGGCTTCCTGGAGCCGCTGGAGTCCACCAGCATTCATCTGATTCAGCGCGGCATCTCCCTCTTGTTGCAGATGTTTCCCAGCCAGAGCTTCAGTGAGGCTGACGTCCGGAAGTATAATCAGACGCTGGCGGCCGAGTTTGAGTACGTGCGCGACTTCCTCCTGCTGCACTATAGCCAGACGGAGCGGAGTGAGGAGCTCTGGAGGGCGATGCGGGACCTTGAGCTGCCCGAGACGCTGGCGGCGCGGCTGGACCTATTTCGAAGCCACGGGCGGATCTATCGGGGCGAAGGTGAACTCTTTCCCGTGCAGAGCTGGCTGTACGTGCTCTGGGCGCAGGGAGTCAGACCGCGCGAGATCGACCCCGTCAGTCTCGTCGTTGACGCGAACATGCTCAAGCGAGATCTGGCGAGCCTGCAGCAGGCGGTGGCGGCTCATGTCGCCGCCATGCCCACCCACCAAGCTTTTCTGGACGCGCTCTAGCCCTTGAACGTCTTCCAAGGCGCCTGAGCGCCTTAGATGTTGGACGACGCGATCACTCTCGCGTTGACATCAGCAGACACTTTGGCTAGCTTCGATGTGACCGCTAACAACGGGCATATCAGCTTGCTCAAGGCTGGCAACGGCGCATTCACGCCGAGCGAGCCTGAGCCGATCCAACCGGGCCTCCCCCCGGCCGCTCGGGGCGGCGCAGCCAAGGCTGCGCCGCCCCATCTTTCCGTCCCGTTCAGCGCTGAGGGTCGCGGCCCGCCGTGCGCGTGAGCAGGCCGTGCATGCGGAGCCAGCGCACGTACGCATCGAACCAGCCGGTGCTCGTGGTCGGCTTGGGGTACATGCCGAAGCCGTGGCCGCCCTGTTCGTAGAGGTGGAACTCCACCGGCCGCTTGGCTCGCGTCCAGCTCTCGATCAATCCGTAGCCACGACCCGCGAAGAAGGGATCGTTCGCGGCCAGGGCGACGAACAGAGGGGGCGCGTTCGCCGGCGCGTCGACCGTGTCGAGCGGACCGTAGATGGTGGCGATGAAGTCGGGCTGGCTGCGAGCGTCCGACAACGTCGTGGCCAGGGTGAGCATGGCGCCCGCCGAAAAGCCGATCATCCCGACCCGCGCGGGGTCCACGCGCCACTGCGCCGCCCGCGCACGGACGAGCGCCAGGGCGGCCCGTGCGTCGGCGATCTGCGGCGTCAGATCGCCATCCAGGCGGGGGCGCGTACGCGCCCCTGCGCCGGCGAACATGGCCGCAAGGTCCTGCTGAAAGGCCGCCATGCCCGCCGGGGTCTGGTGCAGACGGTACTTCAGGACGAAAGCCGCGACCCCCTCCTGCGCCAACCGCCGGGCGACCTCGGAGCCTTCGTTCTCCATCGACAGGGTGCGGAAGCCGCCGCCCGGCGCGATGACGATCGCGGTTCCGTTCGCCCGCGCCGGATCGGGTAGGTAGGGGGTCAGCGTCGCCGACTGCACGTTGGGGGTGAAGTCGCTGCCGTATTGGCGATACCAGGACTCCGCGACTGGAGCGTCCGGCAGCGCGCCCGTGCCGAGCGCGATCGCGTTGGGCTGGGTGGGGGTCGCCATGGGCGTCATGGCGTCGTTCTGCGCCCGGGCGCTCGGCGCCAGGCCCGCGAGCGCCAACGCCGCGAGCACGCCCGCCGCGCCGTGGCGCCTGCGACGAGAGCGAAGGCGGGTGGTCACTTCAGTCGGGGGCGTCACGGTGGCGTGCTCCTTCTACGGCGGGGGTCACAGCGGCAGCGCGCCTCCGGCGGACGTGGCGAACTCGGTGGTCCGGACGGGGGCGCCTGTTCCGGGCTGGCCCGAACCCACGCTGACCCGGTAGCGGCCGCTCAGGACCTGGCGCACGCCGTCGCCCGTCACCGCGCTAAGGTCCCGGGGCGACAGGACGAAGCGGAGGGGTTTCACCTCGCCGGGGCGGAGCGCCACGCGCTGGAAGCCGCGCAGCGCCAAGCGCGGAGCACCGGGTGTATCCGGGAAGGAAAGATAGAGCTCGGCCACTTCCTGACCGGCTCGAGTCCCCGCGTTGCGCACGGCTGTGGTGACCGTGAGCCCGTTGCGCGCGCCGCCCTGGGCCGGCTGGACGCGAAGCGGCTCATAGGCGAAGCGCGTGTAGCTCAGCCCATAGCCGAACGGATAGACGGGCGTTCCGGTGAAGTAGCGATATGTACGCCCGCGCATGCTGTAGTCGCTGAAGGGCGGCAGATCCGCGACGTTGCGATAAAACGTCAGCGGAAGGCGACCCGCAGGATCGACCTGACCAGTCAGCACGTCGGCGATCGCCTGACCTCCGGCTTGGCCGGGGTAGAAGGCCTCAACGAGCGCGTCGGCGTTGTCCTTCTCCCAGGAGAAGTTCAGCGGGCTGCCGTTCATGGCGACGACGACGAGCGGCTTGCCCAGCGCCTTCGCCTCCCGCAGCAGCTTCTGCTGATCCGCTGGCAGATCGAGCGTCGTCTTGTCGCCGCCGGCGAAGCCCGGCAGCTTCACGCTCGACTCCTCCGCTTCCAGATCCGACGTGAGGCCGACCACGGCGACGACGACGTCCGCGCCGGCCACGGCTTGACGCAGGGCGGCCTGCGGATCTTCGGACACACGCTTCCAGATCAGATCCGCGCCCGAGCCGCGCGCCTCGACTTCGAACGGGTACGGGCGGCCCCGCTCCAGACGCACGGTCTTCAACGTCGGCAGGACGCCGTAGTCCTGTTCGCCCGTGCTGAGGAACGGGCGGCCCTCGAAGGTGAGCGTCACACCCGGTCCGGTGAGGCCGAGGCGGTAGGTTCCGCTCTCCGGGGGCGTGATGACGCCGCTCCAGCGCGTCTTGGCCAAGTCGGACACCTGGGGCAGCGTCAGGGAGCGGCCGCCCACGTCGGGCTCGACGCGGCTGACCGTTGGCGTGGGCTGGAAGCGCAACGTCTTGAGCGTCGCACTGCGCCCGCCCGGCGGGAACAACGCGGGGATCGCCTCGGCGGGATTGTAATAGCGCACCAGCACGCCGGCCCGGCCGTCGGGGGTCGTCAACGCCGAAGCGGGCACCCGGTCTCCGTCGGTGTAGGAAGGACTGAAGGGCGCGTAGGTCACGGTCGCGCCCGGCGCGGCCCGGCGCAGCCCTTCAAGCACCGAGACGGGCGCGGCGGACAGCGGGGAGGAGTAGTTGCCCCGCAGCACGCGGGTGGCGTCCCCCAGCGGTCCGACGACCGCGATCCGCAAGCCGCGCCGGAGCGGCAGGACGCCGTTGTTCTTCAGGAGGACGAGGCTCTCCTGAGCGGCCTTCAGCGCCTGGGCCGCGTGCTGCGCATTCCCGACGACCTCGGGAGCGACCGACGGCCGGTCGGCGGCGCGCAAGCCGGGGAGGTCTCCGGTGCGCAAGCGGGCGGAGAACAGGCGCACGAGGCTGCGATCCACGTCCGCCTCTGTGATGAGCCCCCGCTGCAGCGCCTCGCGATAGCGCCCTTCCAGCCCGGCGGTGTCGCTGAGCGTCTCGACGTTGCATTCGTTGTCGACGCCGGCCTTCAAAGCGACGGCGACCGCCGCAGCGGGGTCGGCCGCATAGTGGTGCCCGGTCGCGATGTCCTTGACCGCGTCGCAGTCGGAGACGACGTAGCCCTTGAAGCCCCAGGCTTCGCGCAGATGTCGCGACAGCAGCATGTCGTTGGCGCAGGCGGGCGCGCCGTCGATGCTGTTGTAGGCGCACATGATCGAGCCCGCGCCTCCCTCGACGACCGCGGCGCGGAAGGCGGGGAGGTAGGTGTCCTCCAGATCATGGGGAGAGACGTCGACGTTGGCCGAGTGCCGCGTCGACTCGGGGCCGCTGTGGACGGCGAAGTGCTTCGGCGTGGAGATCACCTGCGGCAGGTCGGCGTCAGGACCCTGCATGCCGGTGACGAACGCCACGGCCATGCGCGAGGTCAGGAAGGGATCCTCGCCGTAGGTCTCCTGGCCCCTGCCCCAACGGGGGTCGCGGAAGATGTTGATGTTGGGCGACCAGGTGTCGAGCCCGGTCCCGATCCGCCCCACGCGTCCCGTGCGGCGCGCGAGCGTATGCAGCCCGCGGTTCTCCAGGCTGACGTCGGCCGCCACCGCGTGCACGAGCTCGGTGTCGAAGCTGGCGGCCAGGCCGATCGGTTCGGGGAAGTTCGTGGTGGGCAGCGCCCCGATCGCTCCGTGCAGCGACTCCGTCCACCAGTTGTAGGCGGGGATCTGCAGGCGCGGGATCGCCGGCGCCACGTTGAGCAGCTGGGGCAGCTTCTCGTCCAGCGTCAGGCGCGCCACGAGGGCGGTCGCCAGCCGGTCCGCGTCCGGCCGTTCGGACGATGCGAGGGCCTCCGGGGCGCCCACCGCGAGCGAGAGAACCGCCGCGGCAAAGGTCAACGGGACGCGCATCACTTGCTCCCGTCGGCGGCGGCGATCGCCGCCTTGGCGGCCAGGATGTAGGCCGACGTCGTGCTGACCGTGTACTCGTTCTCGAACCACAGGAACGGCCAGTCGGTGCCGACCTCCGGGAAGTCGGGCTTGATCAGGATGACTCCGGGCGTGAGCCCGCCGGGGATGAAGGTGTAGTCCGCCCGGTTGTGGCCATAGGCCACGAGCTTGGACTGCGTCCCCACCGTCGAGACCAGCGACAGGTTGTTGTAGGGGTGACGCCCCAAGAGGTAGTCCAGCGCGCGCAGGGTATAGTCGACGCCGATCACCTGCGGGAAGGCCGTGTGCAGCATGTACATGGTCGAGCCGAACTGGGCGACGTGGCTCGATCCCGCCCACGAGCCCTCGTCGATCGGCACGCCGAACGGGTTGGCGGCCATCTGCGCGTCGATGCGCACCTTGGCGGCGCGGGTCATCGCCTCCAGCTGCGAGCGGAAATCGGCGTCCATGTAGGGCAGGGCGCGCACGGCGGGGGCGGCGGTGCGATCGAAGCCCTTCTCGATGAAGGGGAGGAGCTCTTTCATCCGGGCCCGGTAGATCGGGTCGCCGCCGGTGGCGATCAGGAGCTCGGCGGTGGCCGACACGTCGACCATCTCGTTGTGGCCGGGACGGAGGCCCGCGTCGTCGCGGCCGATCTTGTAGACGTTCATGCGCGTGCGCTGGTTGGCCCAGATGCGCTTGGCCGCCTCCAGCGCCTCGCGCGACAGGGCGGGGTCGGAGGCCTTCAGCGCACGGCTGGCGCTGGCGAGGCCGCTCACCACCTCGAGGTCGGTCGAGGGCTGGTCGGTGGTGAACGCCCAGCGGTCGTCGGGCACGCCCGAGCGGTCGCCCCGCACCTCGTGGGGCCCGAGGGTCGGGTCGTAGAGCCGGCCATCGGTCTGCGAGCCCGCGTCGCCCAGGTGAGTGTACTGGCGCAGGGTGGGATCGACGATGCCGTCGATGGCGTGGCCGAACACCTTGTACTGCGCCATGAGCTGCAGCACGCCGTGGCGGATCTGCTGCAGCGCGTCCTCCTGGCCGTCGGGCTTGCGGATCTCCACCTGACGCGCGGCTTCATCCACCGTCGTCTCGTCCCAGTCCGTGCCGAACAGCTCGCGCGTCCAGACGAGGTTTCTCACCACCTGGGCGTTGTCGGGCGTTTGGATGTCGTAGTCGCCGGCGTCCTGCCAGCCGCCGACGTTCAGCCCGGGGATGTGCTCGCCCGCCTTGAACGGCGAGTCGAGCTCGGGTCCGGTCTTGTAGGCGTCGAAGTGAATGAGGTTCGCCGGCGCCTGGCGCGCGTCGTCCAGGTGCGAGGGCGACTGCCAGACGCGGTACTCTTCCCGCACCCCCACGTGGTCCATCTGCTCGGCCAGGAAGGTGTCGAGCGACGGTTGCCAGATGCGGCCGTAGGCGTCGGGCGCGATGCGGAACGGATTGGTGGTGCGACCGGCGTAGCGGATCGCGTACACGCCCGGCGTACGCACCTGGCTGAAGTCGAAGTGCGCGTATCGATAGCGCTCCCAATTTCCCCAAAGCTTCAGCGGGCCCGTGTACACGGAGCGCTCTCCTTGGCTGTCGAGGCGCACCAACTCCGCGGTGGTCGGGCCTTGAAAGTTGCGATCGAGCTCCACGACGGCGATCTTGCTGCGGCCCGGCGTGTAGCCCGCCTGATTGAAGGAGATGGAGGGCGCGCGCACCCAGTCCGCGATCCGGTTCGGCCGCACGTGCCAGACGACCGCGTCCTTCTGCGCGCCCGCGCGGATCAGGGACCGAACGACGAACCAGCCGTTCTGGGCGCGGTTGCGCGCGTCGTAGAGGGCCAGCGGGGCGCCTTCCGAGCGGATGGTGATCCGCGTCAACGGATTCTCGGGCGACAGGGTGATCGACGATCCGCCCGAGGCGAGCGGCTCCGGATCGCCGGAGCCGTCCTTCGCCATGGGGCCGCCCGGGTTGCGGGGGAAAAGGCCCGGCGCGCTGTCGAGAAGATAGCTCTTGCCGAAGTATGCCGTCGGCAGGAAGTCGAGGTTGAAGCCCGCCTTGCCCGCGAGCGAGGCGGGGAGGGGCTGGTCGAGATCTACGGAGACACGGAACCCGTCGTCCTCGGCCGTCACCTTCACGCGATACGAGAGGTTCTGCTCCTTGTACGCGGAGTGAACGACGACCTGGTTCGGCTCGGCCCCGAGGACCCGGTCGACGAACAACGGCACGGGCGCCCACTGTTCCGGCGTGGGGCTCAGCCGCACGGCGCCGTCGGTGGCGACCCGGGCTCCGTGCATGACGAGCTGGATGCCTGCGTTCTTCTCGTCGAAGAAGATCGGGCTGAACTGGTTCTGGTCGATGATCACGCTCAGCCCGCGTCCCTCGAGGGTCTGCGCCGGGCTGAGCTTCAGCGGTTCGGCCCGGGCGACGGTCGCCAAGCCCGCCATGCAGGCGGTGGCCAGCAGTTTACGAAGCGTCTTCGTCATCAACCCGTTTCCTCACGTCTCGCGCCGTTGCCGACGTCTCCAAGACTTCATAGCCGCAGCTTGGCGACGAGCGGAAGCGGAGATCGCGGAGTCCGTATGCGCTCCGGCCCTCGCGAACGTCCGCCGTGGACCGCCCCGCCCATGCCCGCGCACACTCATAGCCGGGCTCGACAGATGTTCTGGAGCCAGGACACGTCCGGAGCGGCGGGCGTCTTGTCTCCACGCGCATTCAGCTGAGCTTCCAGGGTCTCCGGCCGATAGGCCGCGTCCAAGTGCTCATCTTCCGAGTAGAACGGATCCGCCTCGGCCGTCTCGAGGGAGACAAGCTGCACGCCTTGCTCGCGGTAGAGCTGAAGGAGACGAGGCAGCATCCGCGCGCTGAAGCCGCCAAGATGCATAAGGAGGACGTACGGTATGTCGCGGCCGTATAGCGCGGTCGACATGGCGTGCGCGCGGCTCAGTTCGGTCCTTGCGCCGATGATCCACGCCTGCTCCATGCGGCCAACGGCGGGGTCGTCGTGCGCCGCCGCGCAGCGCGCATAGGCGTCGTTGTAGGCGAAGTCGCTGAAGCTCATCGTGACCTGCGCCACGCGATAGCCACGCGCGGCCAGAAAGGCGCGCGCCGCATCCCGCTTGGCGGGCGTGTCGCCTTCTGCGAGGTAGGGATAGCGCAGCCACCGCCAGCCTCCGTTCGGCATGAGCTGCGTCAGGAGCGGCTCGTCCTTCTCCACGTCCGCCTCCCACGATGCGAGGTCGGCCGTGTCGAGGTTCATGTGCGACCAGGTGTGGTTGCCGAGCGGCCATGCCGCGGCGCGCCACGCCGCGAGGGCCGCCGCCGAGCCCGGCTCCTGCACGGTCCCCAGCCCGTTGACGAAGCCGTAGGTCGGGGGCGCGCCCGAGTCACGAAGCGCGGCGATGATGCGCTGGGCGATCGCCAGCCGCGTCTCGCCCGGGGGAAGGCTGGCGTGGACCGGCAGGTCGTCGAAGGTGATCGCCACCTTGAGGCCGCTTGCCCCGGCGCCGCTCCCGGTCGCCACAGCGAGGCAGGCGCTGATCAGCGCGATCCCGCTTCTCCGGAGCCGCGGCGTCAAGGACGGCCTCCTCCGTTCGACGCGCCATCTTTGAGCGACGGTCGAACGGGTCGCGCGGGCGGGTCGAGTTCGTTCCAGATCCTCCGCTCGGCGCCGTGGCGGTCGGCGACGAGGCTGCACTCGGCGTCCAGGACGAGGGTGGCGCGATCGTCCGCGGCGTAGGGCCGCCAATCGGGTTGCCCGGGCGCCGTGGGGCGGCCGGTCCGGGCGAAGTTCGCCCAGTAGGCGCTCATGTTGCGGGCGGCGGCGAAGCGGTCCTCCCGATCGCCCGCGAGCGTCGTGGGATCGGATACCGTGTTGAAGACGAGCGGAATGTCGATCGCGTGCATGGCGCCGAGTTCTCCACGCACGCCGGGGGCCGTGCGATTGGAGCGGTAGGCGAGATTGTAGTAGAACACCGGGGCGGCGCCTTGGGCCGACTTCCGCTCGGCGATCAGCGCCGAACCTTCTCCCATGATCTCGGCGCTCCGGGCGGCGAGGAAGATGTCGGAGGGGGTGGCTGCAGGCCGGTCCTCCCGATAGGCGGCGAGAAGGCGGTCGACGTGGGCTGCTCCGACATCCTGGGCGAGCCTCCGCCGCAGGCCCGCCTCATCGAGCGTGAAGGCCTCGGCGTCGTGGTCCTGCCAGGCGAAGAAGGCCGCCTCGCGATCCGCCCAACCCACGATCAGC
Organism: uncultured Caulobacteraceae bacterium; assembly: GCA_964242625.1. Taxonomy (GTDB): domain Bacteria; phylum Pseudomonadota; class Alphaproteobacteria; order Caulobacterales; family Caulobacteraceae; genus JASLDZ01. The sequence continues at coordinate 107,807 of CAXTAO010000003.1, forward strand.
GGCTTGTCGCGCGCGCTCTCCGGCGCGGAGGGGTCGAAGGGGTGCCGCGGCAAGAGGTCGGGCTGGAGGATCGGGCCCCAGCCGCCCGGACCGAACTCGGCGATGCCGCGCCATCCCCCCGGTGGGCGGCCGGCGGTGCGCGCCGCCATTCGCTGCTGGACGGCGAGAAGGTCACGCCCCGGAACCTCGAGCAGCCGTCGCCAGTCCGCGGCCGACAAGCCCATCTCGCCCAGCGCCATTCGCGTGGTCTCGGCGGCGGTCTCCGGCGAGCCGATCCTCACGGCGGGCCCGCTTTGTATGGCCGCCTTGGTGAACTGGGGGGCGAGGCCGGGCATGGCGTAGAGGCAGGACGTCTTCGCGCCCCCGCCCGACTCGCCGAACAGCATGATGTTCTCCGGGTCTCCCCCGAAGGCCGAGATGTTGCGTCGCGTCCAGGCCAGACCGAGGGCGATGTCCGTCAGCCCCTGGTTGCCCGAGCCCGCATAGGCCTCGCCGCCGAACTCGCCGAGGTGGAGGTAGCCCAGGAGCCCCAGCCGGTGGTTGGTCGCCACGACTACGACGTCGTGCTCGCGCGCGAGCGCGGACCCGTCCTGGGCGGTGCTGCCAGCGGAGCCCGTGGTGAAGCCGCCGCCGTGCGAGTAGAACATCACCGGCCGGCGCCCGGGGCCGGCCGGCGCCCAGACGTTCAGGAACAGGCAGTCCTCGCCGGGCGCAGGCTCGTCGCGCCCGTAGACGGTCGAGGCATCCTGCAGCGACGGCGTGCCGAGCCGACGGGCGTCGCGCACGCCACTCCAAGACGGCGCTGCCCTCGCCGGCAGGAAGCGGTTCGGGCCCGACGGGTCGGCCCCGTAGCGGACGCCGCGGAAGACCATGAGGTCGCCGACGCGATCGCCCCTGAGCCGACCCGAGTCGGTCTCGATCACGACCGCGTCCGTCACCGTCTGGGCCCGCAGGACGGATGGGGCCGCCAAGCTCGCCCCGGCGCCGAGCAGCAGGGTGCGACGCGGGAAGTTCGGCGTCGCCGGATCGACCGAGCAGGCTTTCCGCATCGTCACGCGTCCACTCCCGTTGCGCGCGGGCGGGCACGGCCGCGCACGCCGGCCGACGACGCGCGCGTGCGCATCGCCGGCCCTTTCCCCGTTGTCAGCAGTAACGGTTGACGAGGTTCTCGAGCCGCTCCTGGCGCCCGGAGCGGGGCTGCGGGGCCAGGCCGCGCTGCACGGCCAGGTCCGCCACCGACGCCAGCGAACTGGACTGTTCGAGCACGGCGGTGCCGACCTCGCCTCGCCAGCCCGCGTACCGCTCGTCCCGGAACGCGTCGAGCCGTCCGTCTTCGATGATGGCGGCGGCGGCCAGGAGCGAGCGGGCGATGACGTCGATCCCGCCCACGTGCGCGTGGAGGAGATCCGCCGCGTCCACGCTCTGCCGGCGCACCTTGGCGTCGAAGTTGAAGCCGCCGTCGGTGAAGCCGCCCGCGCGCAGGATCTCCAGAACGGCCAGCGTCATCTCCGGGACGGAGTTGGGGAATTGATCGGTATCCCAGCCGTTCTGCGGATCGCCGCGGTTGGCGTCGATCGACCCGAAGATGCCGAGCGCGGCGCCGGTCGCGATCTCGTGCTCGAAGGTGTGCAGGGCCAGGGTGGCGTGGTTGGCCTCGATGTTGACGCCGACCTCGCCTTCGAGGCCGTACCGCTTGAGGAAGCCGTACACCGTCGCGACGTCGTAGTCGTACTGGTGCTTGGTGGGCTCCGCGGGCTTGGGTTCGATCCAGATCGAGCCCTTGAAGCCGATCTTGTGCTTGTGCTCGACCACGAGGGACAGGAAGCGGCCGAGCTGATCCAGCTCGCGCTTCAGGTCGGTGTTCAGCAGAGTCTCATAGCCCTCGCGGCCACCCCACAGCACATAGCCCGCGCCGCCCAGCCGGTGGGTGGCCTCCAGCGCGTCGCGCACCTGCATGGCGCCGAAGGCGAAGACCTCGGGGTCCGGATTGGTGGCGGCGCCGGCGGCGTAACGGGGATGGCTGAACAGGTTGGCCGTTCCCCAAAGCAGCCGCCGGCCGTTCGTGGACGACAGGCGCTCCAGGTCGTCCACCGCTTCGGCGAAGCCGCTGCGGTGCTCGGCCACGGTTTCCGTCGGGGGCATCACGTCGGTGTCGTGGAAGGTGTAGAACGGCACGTCGAGCTTGCCGATCAGGTCGAACAGCGCGGCCCGTTTGGCGGCGGCGGACGCTGCATCGGCCGCGCGCAGCCACGGGCGGTCGAAGGTGCCCGCCCCGAAGACGTCGGCCCCGTTCCACCCGAACCCGTGCCAGGCGCACACCGCGAAGCGCAGGTGCTCCTCCATGGTGCGGCCCATGACCACCCGCGACTTGTCGTAGTAGCGGTAAGCCAGGTCGTCGCCGGCGCCCTCACCCTGGAAGGTCACTGTCGGGAGGTCTGAAAAATAGCTGGCGGCGTCGGTCATCAACGGGTGTCCGTTCAGGGGTTGAGGCAGGAGTAGGCCCGGCGGAAGGCGGCCAGGCGGGGGGCGAGGAGGTCGGCGTCGCGCCGATCGGGTTCAACGACGAAGGCGGTGGGCGGCGGGCGGCAGACGTCCCGCGGGTTGGCTCCGTCGCCGGCGATCTGAGCGAGCCGCGCGGCTCCCAGCGCCGGCCCGACCTCGCCGCCTTCGAGATAGCGCAGCGGCGTGGCGAGGGCGGCGCTTAGAATTCGGCCCCAGTAGCGCGAGCGCGCTCCACCCCCGATCACCGACAGGCTGTCGATGTGGGTGCCCGCCGCGCGCAGGGCGTCCAGCCCGTCGGCCAAGGCGAAGGCCACGCCCTCCAGCACCGCTTGGGAGATCGACGCCGCGTCCGTATCGCTGTCCAGCCCCAGGAACCCCGCACGGACCGCAGGATCGTTGTGGGGCGTCCGCTCGCCGGTGAGATAGGGGAGGAACAGCGCCCCGCCCTCCCGGACCCCCGCTGTCTCTGCGCGGGCGAACACCTCGGTTGGGCCCGAGGCGCCGGTGAGGCGTGCGACCCAGTCGATGCAACTGGCGGCGCTGAGATGCACCGACATCTGGTGCCAGAGGCCGGGCAGACAGTGGCAGAAAGCGTGGACCGCGCGCGCCGGGTTGGGCCGGAGGCGGTCGGTCGCCACGAAGATGACGCCCGAAGTTCCGAGCGACAGCAGCGCTGAGCCGTCGGTGACCACGCCCACGCCGGCCGCCCCCGCCGCGTTGTCGCCACCGCCCCCCGCGACGGGCACGGCTTCCAGCCCCCAGCGCGCCGCCACCTCCAGGCGCAGGCGGCCGGAGATCTCCGAGCCCTCCACCAGCCGCGGCATGGCCTCCGACGAGAGGTCGCACGCCTCGAGCACGGTCTCGCTCCATCGCCGCGCGCCCACGTCGAGCCACAGCGTGCCGGCCGCATCCGACATGTCCGACACCTTCTCGCCGGTCATGCGGAGCCGGACGTAGTCCTTGGGCAGGAGCACGGTGCGCACGCGCGCGAATACCTCTGGCTCGTGCTCGCGCACCCACAGGAGCTTGGGCGCTGTGAAGCCCGGCATGGCGAGGTTGGCGGTGATGGTCTCCAGGTCGGGCACGCGCGCCTTGAGAGCGAGGCACTGCGCGGCGCTGCGGCCGTCGTTCCAGAGGATGGCGGGGCGCAGCAGCTCGTCGGCGGCCCCGAGGAGCACCGCGCCGTGCATCTGCCCGGCGAGGCCTACGGCGCGGACCCTGCGCCGGAGCGTCGCGTCAATCGCGAGCACGGCCGCTTCGGTCGCCGCCCACCATGCCTGCGGGTCCTGCTCGGACCACAGGGCGCTCGGGCGCGAGACCTCGAGCGCAGCCACGCCCTGGCCCATGACCGCGCCCTCGGCCGAGGTAACGACCGCCTTGACCCCGGACGTGCCGATATCGATCCCGAGATACACCTATACCCCCCCAAGCATCGCCAGCGTGGAGGACGCCCCGCCGTTGGGCCACCCCGTCCTGCGACGACTCCTCATGTCGCCGCTAGACCGGTGGTCAGCACCGGAGAATACCGGCGGGTGAAAGACGGCGACACCCTCATACCCCTATGGCGACGCCACGCATCGCGATGAATCGGAGTCTCGGGGGAGCGATCGCGCAGGCGCGTTCGCTAATCTGCCGCTTCCGCATTCAGCCGCATCATCCCCAAACGCGGTTTTTGATAGCGCTAGCGGAGGCGGCTGGCTACCCCGAAACCCCGTTCGCCTGCGCGCGCCGGTGCGCCGCCCGAACGAGCGTGAGCTTGACAACGAGGCGAGTGGGCTCGGAGGGTGAGGGGCGGGGCGGGGGAGCACATGGCGAAGGCGAGCCGGCGATCCAGCGCCGGCGTAAAGATTTCCGACGTCGCCCAGCGCGCCGGCGTGTCGCCCATGACAGTCTCGAGGGTGATCAACGGCGAACCCAACGTTCGGGAGAGCACTCGCGACCTCGTCCGTTCCGCCATCAAGGAGCTGAATTATTCTCCCAACCTGGCCGCCAGAAGTCTGGCCAGGGCTGATGAAGTGCGGCTCGGCGTCATCTATTCCAACCCGAGCGCAGGATTTCTGAGCGAGTTTCTCGTAGGTGTTCTTGACGAGACGCAGCGCGAGGGCGCGCAGATCACGCTCGTGCGCTGCGAAGACGGCGAGGCGGCCGAGCTGGAGGCCGTGCGCAGATTGGTGACGGGCGGCGTCACCGGCGTGATCCTCCCACCGCCGCACAGCGAGTCCGCCGCGCTACAGGCGGCGCTGGCGCGCGAGGAGATACCCGTGGCCGTGGTGGCCGCTGGACGACCGCCCCAGGGGGCCATCTGCGTCCGAGTGGACGACCGCCTGGCAGCTCACGACATGGCGCAGTACCTCCTGCAACTCGGTCACCGCTCCATCGGTGTGATCGGAGGTCATCCGAACCAGACCTCAAGTCCCGAGCGCCTGGCGGGCATCCTGGGCGCGCTCGAAAACGTCAAAGGCGCGACGCTGAGCCTTGGGCAGGGACTATTCGACTATCCGTCCGGCTTACGCGCGGCCGAGATCCTGCTCGATCAGAACGCGCGGCCGACAGCGATCTTCGCCTTGAACGACGACATGGCGGCCGCGGTGATCTCGGTGGCCCACCGGCGCGGGCTGGATGTGCCCAACGACCTCACCGTCGTCGGCTTCGACGACACCCCGCTCGCCATGACGCTGTGGCCGCCCCTGACGACGATCCGGCAGCCCGTGCGCGCGATGGCCAGCCGCGCCGCCGAGCTCCTCATCCGGCAAATCCGCTCGACGCCACCCCACCTGTCGCGCCGCACCGCAGACGACGAGGTCCTGCCCTACCTGCTGATCGAGCGGCAATCGGCTGGACCTCCCCGCTCGGAATAAGGGCGGGGCTGGCCGGCGCGATCGCTCCGATCGTCGGCCGCGACGAGTCACCCGGTGACGTCCGCGCTCCATGCGCCTGACGCTCAGAGCCGACTCAGCGTCGCGCGATGCGCTTCAGGAGAATGCGCGCGCGCGACTCAGGTCGGCGTCTTCGCGGGGAGCGCACGCGGCCGCCCAGGCGAGCAAGCCGTAAGTGTCGTTTAGGACACACTGCCGATCACCGGGTTACCGGATCGCATCGTATCATCAAAGCTTCGCAATGATCCGGTAGCCAAGCTTGAGGCCAAGCGCCCGCCGGTAGTGTCTCAAATATCCAACCTTCGAACTCGCAGAATATATTTCTGCGAGCGCGCTGAATGCTGTGCCCCGCACGCCGACTTGGAGGGATGTGTCGATGAAGACGCGTTATCTGGCGTCATGCGCCTTGGTTGGACTGATCAGCGGCGCGTCCGCGGCCGCCTATGCGGACGATGCATCCGATGCGTCGAACGCCGCGGCCCCGGTCGCAGCCCCCGCCGCCGCGCAGGACCAGCCGACCGGGGTCGGCGAGGTCGTCGTAACGGCGCAGCGTCGCAACCAGAGCATCAGGGACGTGCCCCTGACCGTGCAGGCCTTCTCAGGCGCCGCGCTCTCCAGTCTCAATGTGACCGACTTCACCGAACTCCTGAAGCTCACCCCCAACGTCACCTACGGATCCAATGGTCCGGGGCAGGGCACGATCTTCATGCGGGGGCTGAGCGCCGGGGCCGCGGGCAATCAGTCCAGCGCCACCGTCGGCAACTTCCCCAACGTGGCCATCTACCTCGACGACCAGTCGATGCAGTTCCCGGGCCGCAACGTCGACATCTACGTCGCCGACATGAATCGCATCGAGGTGCTCGAGGGACCGCAAGGCACGCTGTTCGGCGGCGGCGCAGAGGCGGGAGCTCTTCGCTACATCACCAACAAGCCCAACCTCAAGACCTTTGAGGGCAGCGTCGAAGGCCTGTACGGCTTCACCGACCACGGTGGCGACAACACCGCGGTCACCGCCGTGCTGAACGTGCCGGTCGTCCAGGACAAGCTGGCGCTGAGAGGCGTGATCTACAACGACAGGCAAGGGGGTTATCTCACGAACGTCGCTTCGACGTTCACGCGTTCAAACGAAGACAACAACTCCTACTTCGGCATCAAGCCTACGGCGGGCGGTCTCTGTCCTAACGGCCTGCCCGCGGGCCGGCAGCACGGCTTCTGCACCGTTCCGGGTGCGGCCCAGGCCAACAACTACGACCTTGCAGGACCCGAATCGAACCCGGTGACCCACCAGGGCTTTCGGGTTTCCGCTCTCTATAAGGTCAACGACGACTGGGACGTGCTGATCGCCGAGAGCCTGCAGAACCTGGACGCGGAGGGTCCGTTCACCCAGCTGCCGGTCGGCTCCGACTTCCAGCCCCTGAAACCTCTGCAGACGACCTTCTTCTCTCCCGTCTTCGATCACGACAAGTTCCAGAATACCGCGTGGACGGTCAACGGTAAGATCGGCGACTTCAAAGTGATCTACTCCGGCGCCTACACCACGCGCCGCATCACCCAGCAAATGGACTACACCAACTATTCCCGTACGCTGTATGGACAGTATTACGAATGCACGGGCGGGGGCGCCGGTCTTCTGGGTTCGGGCCCCGTGCGCTGCTACTCGCCGGTGACCAGCTGGCGCGACGAGGTGCGCAACACCCACCTCAGCAACGAGGTGCGCGTCAGCACGCCCGACACGTGGAGGTTGCGGGGCCTGGTGGGCGCGTACTTCGAAAACTTCCACATCGAAGACAACATGAACTTCAATTACCGCACCGTCCCCTCCTGCCGCGAGCAGGACAACCTGGCCGTGGCGCTCGGCGGCGGCGCGCCCTGCTTCGGCAATGTCGAGACCGCGCCGAACTCCACCGCCAACGTCCCCGGCGTGCTTGGCGACACCACGGGCTTCGGCGAGGACGTGACGCGCGGCTATGACCAGCAGGCGGTCTTCGCATCGATAGACTTCGACATCATTCCCCACGTGCTGACGATCAGCGGCGGCACCCGCTACTTCAACTACGACGAGACCGAGGTCGGCTCTCAGTACGGCACCAACGGCAAGTGCCTGAATGTGCTGACCTGCTTCAATGGCATCAATATCGACCAGAATAACGACAAGGTGAGCTATTCCGGCTTCAAGAGCCGGGCTGGCATCCAGTGGCACGTCAATCGCAATACTATGCTATATTACACCTTCAGCCAGGGTTTCCGCCCGGGTGGCTTCAGCCGTGGCTCCCGCGACAAGGCCCCCGACGAGAATGGCGTGCCGCAGTACCACACGCCCAACGGCTACATGCCCGACTCGCTCACCAACAACGAGGTCGGGGCGAAGACCGAGCTGTTCAACCACCGACTGCTGCTCAACGTGTCGGCGTACTACATGGAGTGGAGCAACGTGCAGTTGGCGCTCTACCAGCCCTGCTGCCTCGGCAACACGACGTTCTTGGTCAACGGACCCGACTACGAGATCAAGGGCGCCGAGGTCCAGTTCACCGGCCGCGTCCTGGAAGGACTGACGATCTCGGGCTCGGGCAGCTACAACGACAACACCCAGACGAACTCTCCCTGCCTCGTCGACAACGAGCCCAACTCGCCCAATCTCGGCAAGTGCATCACCGAGATCAAGGGCACGCCCTTCGTCAACCCGTTCGGCGTGCAGGGAGGTGTCTCCGCCTTCTCGCCCAAGTTCCAGGGCAACCTGCGGGCCCGGTATGAGCGCGAGATCGGCGTCTACAACGCCTTCGCTCAGGCGGGCGTCAGCTACACGGGCAAGCAGTTCACCCAGCCCGCCAACTACACGCCCGGTAGCGCGCCGAGCGAGTTCCCCATCCCGGACACCACCTATCTCCGCTATGAGCTGCCCTCCTACACCACAGTCGACTGTCAGCTCGGCGTCAGCCGGGACGGGTGGACGGCGCAGATCGTGGGCAGCAACCTGACGAACTCCCACGCCTCCACCTTCACCTCGACGGCCCAGTTCATCAAATCCGAGGTGCCGCTGCGGCCGCGTGTCGTCAGCTTCAAGATCAGCAAGAGCTTCTAGCGAGCGGGCGGCTCTGGTAGCGGGGGGCGGTCGGTCCGTCCCCTCATCCCAGGCGCCATGGACACCTTGACCCCCGCCGCTCCGCTCCCCGTGGAGGCCGACGTCCTGCGGCTGCGGGAGCTTGCGGCGCGCGGGCGCGACGGCGAGGCGCTGCAGGGCGCCCTGGCCCTGATCGCGCGCGCACCGGAGAACCGCGACGGGCTCTTGATCGCGGCCACGGCCCAGCGCCGCCTCGGCCGCCTGCCCGAGGCGGCGGCGCTGCTTGCGAGGCTGGAGAGCCTCCAGCCTCGCTACAGCCTGATGCATCAGGAGTGGGGTCTGTGCCACGTGGGCGCGCGTGACGCTCCCCGGGCAATCGAGCGCCTTCTGCGCGCGGTGAACCTCAACCCGGCGCTTCCCGCGAGCTGGCGGATGCTGGCGCGCCTCTACGCCATGGTGGGCGAGGCGGAGAACGCCGACACCGCCCAGCGCCACGTCGACACGCTCCAGGCCCTGCCGCCCGAGGTGGTGCGCGCGACCTCGTTGTTCTCCGACGGCGAGCTGGGCCTGGCCGAGGAGATCGTGCGCGCGTTCCTGCTGCGCCACGGCGACCACCTGGAGGCCATGCGCCTCCTGGCCCGGATCGGCCTGCAGCTCGACGTGCTGGACGACGCCGAGACCTTGCTGGAGGCGGTGGTCGCGCGCGCGCCAGACTATCAGGCGGCGCGCTACGACTACGCTCAGGCGCTGATCCGGCGACAGAAACACCTGGCCGCTCAGGCGCAGATCGAGCAGCTGCTGCAGGTCGACCCCTCCAACCTCGAGTACCGCACCCTGGCGGCCACCGCGGCCCTGGGTCTCGGTAACCAAGCGGCTGCGCTCGAGATCTACGACGCCATGCTGGTGGACGCTCCGGGTTCGTGGGACGTGCGGCTTTGGCGCGGCCATGTGCTCAAGACGGTGGGCCGTGTGCCGGAGGCGGTCATCTCCTATCGCGCGGCGGCGGCGGCGCGCGCGGACTTCGGCGACGCCTACTGGAGCCTCGCCAACCTGAAGACCTACCGCTTCGACGATGCGGAGGTGGCCGCCATGCGCGCCCAGGAGGCCGCGCCCGGCATCGGCGCCGACGACCGCGCCCACATGTGCTTCGCCCTCGGCAAGGCGCTGGAGGATCGTGGCGAGGCGGGCGAGGCCTGGAGGTTCTACGAGACCGGCAACGCCCTTAAGCGCGCGGAGAGTCACTACCGCCCCGAGTTGGTCGAGACCAACACGCGCCTGCAGACGCGGGTGTGCACGGCCGAGTTCTTCCGCGCCCGCGAGGGCTGGGGCGATCCCGCGCCCGATCCGATCTTCATCGTGGGGCTGCCGCGCTCGGGCTCGACCCTCCTGGAGCAGATCCTGGCCTCGCACCCGCAGGTCGAGGGCACCCAGGAGCTGCCCACCATCCAGGAGCTCGTGCTGCAGCTCCAGGGCCGCGATCCGGACCTCGAGCATCCCCGCTATCCCGACGTGCTGAGCGAGCTCGACCGTGACGCGGCGGCGGCGCTCGGCTCGCGCTATCTCGCGGAGACGCGCGTGCTCAGGAAGACGGACGCTCCGCTCTTCATCGACAAGATGCCGAACAACTTCCGGCACATCGGCTTGATCCACCTCATCCTGCCGAACGCCCGGATCATCGACGCGCGCCGCGAGCCAATGGCCTGCTGTTTCAGCAACTTGAAGCAAATGTTCGCGCAGGGACAGGAGTTCAGCTACAGCATAGAAGATATCGCGCGGTACTATCGCACCTATCTCACGCTCATGGAGCATTGGAGCGCAGTCCTGCCCGGCCGCGTCCTGCGCGTACAGCATGAGACGGTCATCGACGACCTGGAGGGCCAGGTCCGCCGGATGCTCGCGTTCTGCGGACTTCCGTTCCACCAGGGCTGCATCGACTTCCACGCCAACCGGCGCAGCGTGCGGACGCCCAGTTCAGAGCAGGTGCGCCAGCCCATCTTCCGCGATGGCCTCGACCAGTGGCGCGCCTTCGCGCCCTGGCTGGGCGAGCTCGAGACGCGGCTGGGCGACGCGCTGACCCGCTACCGCGACTAGCTCGCTGCGCCTTCCTTGACCACGGTCGGACGGCGCCGGGCGGCGAACGCGTGATCTTCTGGAGGCTGCAGAACCCGCTCGACCGCCTCATGGTCAGGATCGTGCGCTTCGCCGTCAACCGTCCCGCAGGGTCGCCGCGGGGCGGGCCGACAGCGCGAGACCGGCGGCGGCCGCGCCGGCGGTCGCGCACAGGAGGGCCACGGCGGCGAGCACGCTCGCCAGCGCCGGCCAGTCCACGCTCCAGCCGAACTTGAAGACGAGGACCACGATCGGCCAGGCCGCGAGCGACCCAAGCGCGGCGCCCGATCCTCCGGCGATCAGGCCGACCGCCAGGTACTCGACCGTGTAGACTCCCAACACCTGGGCCGATCCGGCGCCCAGAACCTTCAGCACGGCCGTCTCGCGCGCCCGGGTGCTCGCTCCGGCGGCGACGGCCCCCACCAGCACGAGGGCCCCCGCGAGCCCCGCCACCGCCGCGGCGCCCCGCACTGCGAGCGTCAGCTGGTCGAACAGGGTCGCGGCCGAAGCGAGCTGCTCGCGCACGCTCACGATGTTGACCAGCGGAAAGGTTCGGCCGAGCGCCGACATCAGCCGCGCCTCCTGGGCGGCGGAGGCCTTGGCGATGGCCACGTGGCGCAGGTCGGCCCCGGCGACCGCCGCCGGGTCGATCACCAGCGCGAAGCTCGTGCCGAAGCCACCCCAGTTCACGCGTCGCAGGGCGGCCACGCGGGCGGGGAGGTCACGCCCAAGCAGCGAGACGGTCAGCGTGTCGCCCGGCTTCAGTCCGGCCCCCCGCGCGAGCCGCTCGTCGACCGCCACCTCGGGCGGTCCGGCGTAGTCGACCGGCCACCATCGCCCAGCGGTCACCTGAGCGTCCGGCGGGGCGGGGCCGAGCGCGGCGATGGAGATGTCCTGGTCGAACGCCCACCGCTGGCCGGGTTCAATGCGTCCGAGGTCGACGGGGCGGCCGTTCAAGGCGGTGATGCGCCCGGTGGCGAAAGGGGCGCGGCGGTACCGATCGGGCGTCAGCGGGCCGAGGACCCGCGTCAGCTCGGCGTCGAAGGCGGCGGCGCGCTCGCCGGGGATCTGGGTGAAGATCAGCGACGGCGCGCTGGTCGGGGCGACGTCGCGGATCTGGCGCACGAGACTCGACTGCACCAGCACCACGGTGACGAGGAGCGCGACGCCCAGACCGATGGCAGGCGAGGCGGTGCGCGCGGCCGAGCGCGGACCCGCGAGGTTAGCGAGGCCGATACGCACGGCGCCCCGCGTCGGCTCGCGGACGGTCCGGGCCAGGGCGGCGGCGGCGCGACCGGCCGCCCAGAGGGCCGCGAAGCTGACGACGAGCCCCACGATCATGACCAGCGCCGTGCTCGCCGTCGGTGCGGTCACGACCGTCAGTGCGAAAAGCCCGACCGCCGCACCTCCCGCGCCGGCAAGCTCCAGCCCGAAGCCGACGCGCCCGGTCAGGTCGCGCCGGAACAGGGCGGCAGGCGGCGTGGAGCGCGCCCGCGCCAGGGGGATCAGCGAGAAGAGCGCCGCCGTCAGCGCTCCGAAAGCGGCCGCCCGGAGCAGCGGACCCGGGTAGACCGCGAACAGCGCGGGGATGCTCAGCCGGTCGCGCACCGCCCAGCCCAGGACCAGCGGCGCCGTCGCGCCGACGCCTAGTCCGATGGCGACGCCGAGGAGGCTCAAGGCCGCGATCTGCAGGAGGTAGGTGTCGCGGATCAACGCCGCGTCGGCTCCCAGCGCCTTCAGGACTGCGATGCCGGGCTTGCGCTGCTCGAGATAGCCGGCCACCGCGGTCGACAGGCCCAGCCCTCCCGCGACCAGGGAGGCGAGGCCGATGAAGCCCAGGAAATACTCCAGCTGGTCGATCAACCTGTCGAGCCCGGCGGCCGCCTCGTTGCGCCCCCGCAGGCGCGCGTCGCTTTCTGGGAAGCTGCGCTTGAAGTCGGCGATCGCCGCGGCCGGATCGTGCGGCGCTGTGAAGGCGGTACGGATTATCTCGCCGAACAGGCTGTCTGCCGCGAGCAGCCCCGAGCGCTCGAGGGCTGCGGCGGAAACGATGACGCCCGGACCCAGCGCGAAGCCGCGACCCAGTCGGTCCGGCTCGCGGGTGATCACGCCCCGCACCACGAAGCGGGCGTCGCCGATCAGGAAACCGTCGCCGAGGCGCAAGCCCAGTCGGTCGAGCAGCGCCGGCTCGACCACGGCGCCGGGGCCGCCCTGATTGTTCGCTAGCGCCGCCCGCAGGCTCGTCGCGCCGGAGAGGCCGAACGCGCCGACCAGCGGGTAGGCGGCGTCCACACCACGGACCTCGGCCAGCCGACGGCGAGCACCCGGTCCCTGCGCCATGGCGCGCACATGGAGCGTATCGCTGCTGCGCCCCAGGCGAGCGAACATGGCGCGCTCGGCGGGCGTGAACCGGCGCGCCTCGACCGACGCCGCCAGGTCGCCTCCGAGGATGCCGCGCGCCTGCGCCGCCAGCCCCTCGCGGAAGGCCTGCGCGGTCGAACCCGCCGCCGCCAGCGCCGCCACCCCGAGGGCCAGGCAGGCCAGGAACACGCGAAAGCCCCTCACGCCGGAGCGCAGCTCGCGCCTCGCGAAGGTGAGCGCGAGGCTCATGCCGGCCTCAGCCGTCCGCCCGACATGCGAACCACCCGATCCGTCCGCCCGGCCAGCGCGGGGTCATGGGTGACGAGCACGAGCGCGGCCCCCGTCTCCGCGAGCAACTCGAACATGAGGTTGGCGACCGCGCCGGCGTTGGCGTCGTCCAGGTTGCCGGTAGGCTCGTCGGCGAACAGCAGCGCCGGGCGGATGCTGAGCGCGCGGGCCAGGGCCACGCGCTGCTGCTCTCCGCCGGAGAGCTGGTGCGGATAGTGCCGCCGCCGCGGGGCGAGGCCCACGCGATCCAACCACTGGCGCGCGGTGGCCAGGGCGCCCTCCCGATGGTCGATCTCCAGCGGCGCGGCCACGTTCTCCTCGGCCGTCATGTTGGGCAGCAGGTGGAAGCTCTGGAACACGAGCGAAACGCGACCGCGACGCAGCTTCGCCCGGCCGGCCTCGTTCAGCCCGGCGAGGTCGACGCCGAACAGTCGGACCTCGCCGGCCGTCGGGCGCTCCAGTCCCGCCGCCACCGAGATCAGCGAGGACTTCCCCGCGCCCGAGGGGCCCGTCACCGCCACCCGCTCTCCCACGCCCACCTCGAGCGCCGCGTCGCTCAGGATCGCCACCGGGCCGGCGCTCGAGGGGAGTGTCAGATCCACACCCCGCAGCCGCAGGGGAGGTGGCGAGGCGAGCTGGGCGGCGGGTGTGCGGGAGGTCACGTGTCACCTACATGGGGGTGGCCGCCATGCCTGTCGCCGCTTTTCCCCGACGATCTTTCGTGCTGGCGGCCGTAGGCGTCATCGCCGGCGCCGCGGGCCCAGCGCCGGTGGTGACCATCCTGGGCGACTCGATCGCCGCCGGTCTGGGGCTTCCCGCCGCGCAGGCCCTGCCGGCTCAGCTGCAGGCCGCCCTTTCGGTTCGGGGCGTGCGCGCGACTGTCCGGGGCGCCGGCGTCTCGGGCGACACGACGGAGGGAGCGCTGGCGAGAGCCGACTTCAGCGTGGGCGCCGACACGGCCGTGTGCGTGATCGAGCTGGGCGGCAACGACTTCCTCCAGTCGCTGAGCCCCGGCGACACCGAGCGCAACCTCCGCGCCATCATCGCCAAGCTGCAGCGCCGGCGCATTGCGGTGGTGCTGGCGGGCGGTCGCCTGCCGGCGCGCGCGACGGGCGCTTACGGCCGCGAGTTCGCCGCGATCTTCCCGCGGGTGGCCCGGGCTGCGCACGTGGTGCTCGCACCCGACCTGCTCGACCAGATCTTCGAAAGGCGCGACCTGCGGCAGAGCGACGGGCTGCACCCCAACGGCGCGGGCGTGCGACTGATCGCGTCGAGACTGGCCCCCTTCGTCGCGCGCGCCCTCGCCGCGCCAGGCCTGCGCGCAGGCGGCGCAGCACGCGCCGGCTAGACCTCTTCCAGGGTCGTCACCTCGAACCGGACCAGGCGCGCCGACCCGAACGCGGTGGAGAGGGCGACGTCGGTCGCGTCGCGGCCGTAGGCCATCACGATGCGGCCGATCCTCGGTCGGTTGTGGCGCGCGTCGAAGGTCCGCCAACGCCCCCCCAGGTAGACTTCGAACCAGGCCGAGAAGTCCATCGCCGCGTCGATCGGCGCCACCCCGATGTCGCCGAGGTATCCCGTGGCGTAGCGGGCGGGGATGTTCATGCAGCGACAGAGCGCGACGGCCAGATGGGCGAAGTCGCGGCATACGCCCAAGCGTTCCTGGTGCGCCTCGAAGGCCGTGCGGGTGGCGCGGGCGTGGGGGTAGCCGAATTTCAGGTGCGCGTGGGTGTAGTCCACGATGGCCTGCACCCGCTCCCAGCCCGGCTCCACTTGCCCGAACTCGGCCCAGGCCGTGTCCATCAGGTGTTCGGTCTCGCAGTAGCGACTAGGCAGCAGGAACGGCAGCACGTCGTCGGGCAGAGCGTCCACGGGATGCTGAGCGGCGCCCGGAGAGACTTCGTCCGCCAAGCCGCTGTCGGCGACGAGGAAATCGGCCGAGATCGTCGTCACGCCCCGCGGCAGGAGGCTCCGGGTCATCCGGTTGCCGAAGCTGTCGAGGTGCTGACGAGACGGCAGCGGCGGATCGGACACGAGCACCTCCGGCTCGAGAAGATCCTTCGCTCGTTCCGGCCGCAGGTTGAGGAGCAGGAGAACCGGGGTCGGCGCCGGGCACTCGTATGACAGCGTGAAGCCGCAGCGGATCTTCACGGCGCGGCCATTAGGCCACCTGTCGCTTGGGGGCCGAAGGCACGGAGGTGACTTCGACCTCGACGTCCATCCCGATGAGCTCGTCCGACTCGCCTTCGTAGCTGCCGGCGAGGGGGACCGCCTGGAGCGGATCACGGGTCACCGCCACCTTGATCAGGTCGTGGGAGCCGACGATGCCGTTGGTCGGGTCGAACTCCACCCAGCCGCAGCTTGGCAGATAGACCTGCGCCCAGGCGTGTGTGTGGCCGCCACCCTTCGGCCCGACTTTGCCAGCCAGAGGCTGGCAGTAGATGTAGCCCGACACGAAACGCGCCGCGAGGCCGAAGGAGCGCGCGCCTTCCATGAAGAGCACCGCGAAGTCCCGGCAAGTGCCGGAACCCAGCGACAGCGTCTCGGATGGAGACTGTGTGCGCCCGTCGAAACGCTGGGCGTAGCGGAAGCCCTCGCGGATGCCGTGGGTCATGTCGGCCAGGGCGCTGACGACGGGGGTGGGTCCTTCCGTGCGGAGGAAGCGCCGGGCGAAAGCTGAGACGGCTCCGCCGGGATCCGACGCTCCGGGTTCTATGAGCCGCAGGAGGTCGGGCATGTCTTCCGCGCCATAAGCGAAGGGGAAGGTCGGGCCGGAAGGTGCGATCGCCTCTTCGACGTCGGACAGGAGCGGCGCGGGATCGTGGTCGAGCACGACCCGGCTCTCGAAGCGGAGCTCGTCGGACAGCCCGCCCGGTTGAACCACGCCCACGCAGTTGCCGAAGACGTCGTGGCGATATCGAACAGAGCCCGTAGGCGAGATGATCAGCCGGAAGTCGCGCACCCGCTGGTCGTGCCCCTCACGCGGCCTCAGCATGAAGCGGTGCTCGCCGAACGCCACGGGCGTGCGGTACCTGTACCGAGTGAGGTGGCGGATTTGAAGCCGAGCCATCGTGAGGAGCTAACCTCGGATCGCTGCGATTCGGGTAAACCCGCTGATCGGAAAAACGACCGAGAGCCCGCGAATGTTCGTCGCACGGGCGCCTCTGCCGTGGGTTTGTTCGAACGGCGTCTGCAAGTCGGTCGGAGAAGGGCTCGGCGCCGGCTTGCGGGAGGGTCGTCCAGCGTCGCGCAGCGGCTGGGGCGGTTGGACGCGCGCCTGCGCCGTCCCCTATGCTGATCGGGCCGACGATCCTCGCCTCACGAAGGGTCGTGGCCAGGAGGCCCGCCCGTGAGCCTGGACGCCGACGCCTACGCGGACCTGCGCCGCCGCGCGGAGGCGGACGCGCCCGCGCTGTTTGCGGAGGAGGCGCGGGCGCGCCTCGACTGGATCAAGCCCTTTACCGAGGTCAAGGACGTGAGCTTCGGGCCGGGGGAGGTGCGCATCCGCTGGTTCGGCGACGGCGTGCTGAACGTCTGCGCCAACTGCGTCGACCGTCACCTCGAAACGCGCGGCGACGAGACGGCCATCGTCTTCGAGGCCGACGAGCCCGGGCGGGGGTCGCGCGTCACCTTCCGCGAGCTCCACGCCCGCGTCGGCCGCATGGCCAACGTGCTGAAGGGGTGCGGCGTGGCCAAGGGCGACCGGGTGACGATTTACCTGCCCATGGTGGTGGACGCCGCCGTCGCCATGCTGGCGTGCGCGCGCATCGGCGCGGTCCATTCGGTCGTGTTCGGCGGCTTCTCGCCCGAGAGCCTCGCCAACCGCATCGTCGACTGCGGCTCCAAGGTGGTGGTCACCGCCGACGCGGGCGTGCGCGGGGGCAAGCGCGTGCCGCTCAAGGCCAACGTCGACCGCGCGCTGGAAGGCTGCCCGGACGTGTCCACCGTGCTCGTGATCGACCTCTGCGGCTCCGACCCGCCCATGCTGACCGGCCGCGACCGCGACTACGCGGCTGCCGCGGCGCAGGTCGGCGACGACTGCCCGCCGGAGCCGATGAACGCGGAGGACCCGCTCTTCATCCTCTACACATCCGGCTCGACGGGCAAACCCAAGGGCGTGCTGCACACGACCGGCGGCTATCTGTTCTGGGCGGCCTACACCCACCGGCTCGTCTTCCAGCACGAGCCCGGCGACCTCTTCTGGTGCACCGCCGACGTGGGATGGGTGACCGGCCACAGCTATGTGGTGTACGGCCCGCTGGCCAACGGCGGGGCGACGCTGATGTTCGAGGGTGTCCCCAACCACCCCGACGCCAGCCGGCTGTGGCGCGTGATCGGCGAGCACGGCGTGCGCCAGTTCTACACCGCCCCCACCGCCATCCGCGCGCTGATGCGGGAGGGCGACGGCCCGGTCGCCGGCACCGACCGCTCGAGCCTGCGCGTGCTGGGCACCGTCGGCGAGCCGATCAACCCGGAAGCCTGGCGCTGGTACCACGAGGTCGTGGGCGAGGGACGGCTGCCGGTGGTCGACACCTGGTGGCAGACCGAGACCGGCGGGATCCTGATCTCGCCGGTGGCCGGCGCCGTGCCCGAGAAGCCGGGCTCGGCCACCCTGCCGCTGCCCGGCGTGCGCCCCGCCCTCCTGGACGGCGAGGGCCGCCCGCTCGAGGGCGAGGCCGAGGGCGCGCTCGTGATCGCCGACAGCTGGCCCGGCCAGATGCGCACGGTGTTCGGCGATCACCAGCGCTTCGTCGAGACCTATTTCACCCAGTTCCCAGGCGCCTACGCCACCGGCGACGGCGCGAGACGGGACGCCGACGGCTACTACTGGATCACCGGGCGGTTGGACGACGTGATCAACGTCTCGGGCCACCGCATCGGCACCGCCGAGGTCGAGTCCGCGCTCGTCGGCGACCGCGCCGTGGCGGAGGCGGCGGTGGTGGGCTTTCCTCACGAGGTGAAGGGGCAGGGCATCTACGCCTACGTCACGCTGAAGGCGGGCGAGGAGCCTTCCGGTGCGCTGCGCGACCGGCTGCGGGAGGCCGTGCGCGCCGACATCGGCCGCTTCGCCGCGCCCGACGTGATCCAGTGGGCCCCAGGGCTGCCCAAGACGCGCTCGGGCAAGATCATGCGCCGCATCCTGCGCAAGGTCGCCGCCGGCGAGACCGAGGACCTGGGCGACACCTCGACCCTCGCCGATCCTTCGGTGGTGGACGCCCTGGTGGAGGGGAAGACCTCGGGCTGACCGCGCGCCAGCCGCGGTCGCCTCTCACGCGACGCCGAGCGCCTGGCGGAGCGTAACGAGGTGCGTGCGACCGACGGGCAGCGTCCGCCCGGACGCCAGCGTCGCCGCCCATGCGCCGGACCCGACATGGCGGAGCTCGACGACCCGCCGGAGCTGCACGATCGCCGAGCGGTGCAAGCGGCTGAAGCGCCTCGGATCGAGCCGCGCCTCCAGCGCCTGCAGGCGCTCGGAGAGGAGATACGAGCGGGCGCCGATGTGCAGGCGCGCGTAGTCGCCTTCCGCGGCGATCCATTCGACCTCGTCCGCCTCCGCGCGGACCAGCGCGCCGCGGTGGGGGATCCAGAACACGTTGGGCGGCGACGGCGCCGCGGGGGCGGGCGCGGCGGCGATCCTCGACACGGTGCGGGCGAGGAGTTCGGGGTCCACCGGCTTCAGGAGGTAGCCCGCCGCGTTCACGCCGAAGGCGGCCACGGCGAAGCGGTCGAAGGCGGTCACGAAGATGATCGCGGGCGCCGCTGGGCGGTCGCAGAGCTCGCGCGCGAGCGCCATGCCGCCCATCCCCGGCATCTCGATGTCGAGGAAGAGCAGGTCCGCCGCCGCGTGCTCCAGCATCGCCAGCGCCTCCGCTCCGTCATCCGCGGTCCCCACGACCGTGACGGCGGGCAGGTCCTTGCAGAGAAGCGTGAGCCGGGTGCGCGCGGCGGCTTCGTCATCGACGATCAGCGCGCGCAGCGGCTCAGCCAAGCGCTGGCTCGAGCGGCAGGCTGACCCGCGCCACGTAGCCGCCGCCGGGGCGAGGGCCCGCCACGAGCGCCGCACCCGGGGGGCGTCGCAGGGCCAACCGCTCGCGCACGTTCGACAGGCCGATCCCGAAACCCTCGCCCGCGGGAGCTTCGGCGGCGCCCGTGTCCGACACCTCCAGCACGCAATGGGCGCCCTCCACGCGCGCGGTAAGGCTGACGAGCACCGGCTCGCGAGAGCGGGCGACCCCGTGCTTGACAGCGTTCTCCACCAGCGGCTGCAGGAGGAGGGGCGGCACGCGCGCGTGGGCGAGATGCGGCGGGAGGTCGAGCCGGGTCGTCAGCCGCGGGCCGAAGCGTCGGCCTTCGACCGCCAGGTACAGCCGCTGCAGCTCGAACTCGTCCTCCAACGATACGTCGCCCTCCGCCGGATCGGCGAGGATGCGCCGCAGGAGCGCCGACAGGTCGAGGATCATGCGGTCGGCGTCGCCGACGCGGCCCTCGAGCACGAGGCACGACAGGGCGTTCAGGCTGTTGAACAGGAAGTGGGGGTTGAGCTGGTAGCGCAGCGCCCGCAGCTCGGCCACGTGCGCCGCGCGCTCCGACTCGGCCGCGCGCCGCGCGCTGTCCGCGGCCCCCATGGCGTACTGCATCATCAGGAGGAACAGGGCGCCGCCGGCGAAGAAGAACAGCCACGAGACCGACGCGTCGATCACCGTGTAGCGGAACACGCGCCAGTAACCCCAGCGCGCCACGTCCGCGGCGAGCGACGGGGTGGGACGCAGGCCGTAGAACACCCACCAGTTCAGGGCGGCGAAGACCGCCGTGACCGGCGCCGCCCCCACCAGCGCGACGCCGACCTGCACCGGCAGGCGCGCGCTTCGCAGACGGCGCAGAGCGCGCCAAAAGGCCAAGGTGATCGCCACCCCGCCGACCGCGCAGGCCAGCCGGCGCAGAAGCATGTCGCCCGCCTCGGCGAAGCCCAGAGCCGCCGCCCGCGCAGTCATCAGGGCCACGAACCCCGCCCAGAACGCCAGCACCGAGGCGGCCACGAGGCGGGTGGGCACAACGTCGGGCGGCGTGGCGCGGCTGGCGGTCATCCCCGCCAAGCTAGCGCGGCCCGGGCGCGGGCGTCAGCCTCCCGCCGACGTCGTTCACCGACGGGCGACGGCGTTCGCCGATCAGGGCTCGCGCGCCGCGACGCGGCGGGCTGTTCTGCGTTGGACACGGGGCGCCACATGACCTTCCAGCCGAACCGCCGAACCTTCCTGGGCGGCGTCGCCGCCTCCGCCCTGGCCACCGCCTCCGGCGCGGCTCCCCGGCCGGCGCCTCCCCGAGCGCGGGTGCAGCCCGTCGTCGACGAGCTGTGGGGCGAGCGGATCGTCGATCCCTACCGCTGGATGGAGACGGCGGCCGATCCCGACTGGTCGCCCTTCATCCAGGGGCAGACCGCCTACATGCGGGCAGTCCTGGACGCCTCCCCCCTGCGCCGGCGCATGCTCGCGAGGGTCGCCGCCATGTCAGGCGACATCGTGCTGGCCACCTATCCCAAGCCCGCGGCCGACCGGGTGTTCTACGAGAAGCGTGAGCCGGGGCAGGAGAAGTCCAGCCTCGTCGTGCGCCTTCCCGGCGGAGCTGAGCGCGTGCTGACGTCTCCCGCGGCGTTCGGGCCGTCCGCGGTGATCGACTGGTGGGAACCCTCGCCCGATGGTCGCCACCTCGCGTTCGGCGTCTCGTCCGGCGGCTCCGAGGCGTCGACGGGCCACGTGCTGTCCGTGGAGGACGGCCGGCTCCTCCCCGATCGCCTCGCGAACGCTCCGTACGCCGCGACGAGCTGGCTGCCGGACGGGACGGGCTCTTTTATAACCGCTTCGCCGGTCGACCGACGACTGCGCCGGATTACTACAACGACCGCTCCGTCTACCTTCACCGGGTCGGCACCGCGCAGGCCGATGATGTGAAGATCATTGCGCCCGGGCTGGACCCCGCCGTGCCCATGCGCCCGATCTCCTCGCCGGAGATCCAGAACGGCGTGGGATCCGACCACATCGCCCTCCTGGTGCGCGACGGCTACGTCCGCGACTTCGACCTTTACGTCGCCCCGCGTGCGGCGGTGCTGGCGGGCCGCCCGGCGTGGCGGCGCATCTCGCGCGCGGCCGACGGCGTCGCCGACTTCGCCATGAGCGGGCACGACCTCTTCCTCACCCTCACCGCCGACTCGCCCCGCGGCCGGCTGGTCCGCCTCGACGCGCGCACGGGCGACCTGGCGAGCGCTAAGTCTGTCCGAGCCGAGGAGGCGCGCGTCGTCGACGAGCTGAACGCCGGCCGCGGCGGCGTCTTCGTGACCCTGAACGACGGCGGCGAGCAGAGCCTCGTCTTCATCCGCGCCGACGGCCGCGAGACGCCCGTAGCGCTTCCGTTCACCGGCTGGATGCAGAGCGTGGCGGTGAACGCCTCGGACGGGCGGGCGCTGGTGCGCGCCACGAGCTGGCTGGAGCCCGCGGCGGTGTTCGCCGTCGATCCCGCCACGGGCGCCGCGCCCCGCACCGCGCTCCAGCCGCCGCCGCGGATCGACCTCTCGCCCTACGAGGCCTGGCGGCTCTACGCCGTCGCCCGGGACGGGACGCGCGTGCCGATCTCGCTGGTGGCGCGCAAGGGATCGCGGGCGGCGGGGCCCGCACCCTGCCTCGTCCACGCCTACGGGGCCTATCAGTGGCCCTCCCAGCCAAATTTCATCGCGCGCGAGGTGGCGTTCCTGGAGGCGGGCGGCGTCATCGCCACCGCGCATGTCCGGGGCGGCGGGGAGTACGGGCGCGCCTGGCACGAGGCGGGCATGCAGGCGACCAAGCCCAACACTTGGCGCGACCTGATCGCCTGCTGCGAACTCCTCGTCGCGCAGGGGTGGACGGCGCCGAACCAGCTGGCGCTCGAGGGGGGCTCCGCGGGCGGCATAGCGGTGGGGCGGGCCCTGACCGAGCGCCCGGACCTATTCGCCGCGGTGATCTCCAAGGTCGGCATGTCCAACCCGCTGCGGGCCGAGTTCGAACCCAACGGACAGCCCAACGTCCCCGAGTTCGGCTCGGTGAAGACCCGCGAGAGCTTCCAAGCCCTCAAGGCGATGGACAGCTTCCACGCGGTCAAGGACGGCGTGCGCTATCCGGCCGTGCTCTTGGAGACGGGCGTCAACGACTCCCGCGTCGCGCCGTACAACGCCGCCAAGATGGCCGCGAGGCTGCAGGCCGCCGACCCGCGCAACGTCGCGCTCCTGCGGGTCGATTTCGACAGCGGCCACGTCATCGCCGGGCGCTCGAAGGACAGCGTGGACGCGGAGTTCGCGGACGACTTCACCTTTGTCCTGACCCACACAGGGGGCCCGGCGCCCCGGCGAGGTCGGCCCAGGGCGAGCGTGGGTTGACCTGCGTACGCTCCCCGGATGTGGTGAGGGCGGACGATGCACGCGACCGGCCGGGTCTAGGCGAGAGGAGGCGGGATGAGCGACCCTGTCGAGGCGGCCGAGCGGCACGCCGACGACCTCGCCCAGCGCGCGCCGGCGATGGTGATCATCGCCGAGCGCTGGATCTCGATCGTGATCGCCGCCTTTCTGGTGCTGGCGGCCCTTTTGGCGCTGGTCGTCGCGGCCGTGCGCCTGGCTCAGGGGCTCGTCCACGAGGGTCTGGACGCGCGCCTCATCGTCATCGTCGTGGACCACCTCCTCCTGGTGCTGGTGCTGGTCGAGATCCTGCACACGGTGCGTCAGTCGATCGAGGCGCGGGAGCTGCAGGCCGAGCCCTTCCTCATCGTGGGTCTGATCGCGACCGTGCGGCGCATCCTCCTCGTCACCCTGGAGACCTCGGACGCCGGCATGTCGCCCGGCGCGGTGGCGCAGAACTTCTCGCGCAACATGGTCGAGCTGGGCGTGCTCGCCGGGCTGACTGCAGTGCTGGTGGCGTCGATCTTCGTGGCGCGGAGGAGCGGGACGAAAGGCGCCTGAGCCCTCCCGCCGTCGCGCCCCGAGGCGCGCTCAGGCCAGCGCCTTCGCCTTTCGGCCCTTGGGCTTGCCGCCGAGCTGGGTCGGCCGCGCCCCCTGCCGCACCCGGTCGAGCACGAACCGCGCATAGGCGTCCATGTCGCCGTCGAAGGGCTTCACCGCGCCGTCCGCCGCCAGCCACAGCCGGTCGGCGACGAGCTCCATCAGCGAGCGGTCGTGGGTGATCAGTACGACGGCGCCCTCATAGTCGTTGAGCGCGTCGAGGAGCGCGCGGCGGCTGTCGATGTCGAGGTGGTTGGTCGGCTCGTCCAGGATCAGGAGGTGCGGGGCCTCCAACGCGACGAGATTCAGGAGGAGGCGCGCCCGCTCGCCGCCCGAGAGGTCGGCCACCGTCGTCTCCTGCTTGTCGAAGCCGATGCCCCACTGCGCCAGGCGCGAGCGGCGTGAGTTCTCGCTGGCCTCCTTGAGCGCCCGGCGGATGATGTCGAGCGGCGTGTCCGAGCCGTCCAGCGCCTCGATCTGGTGCTGGTGGAACCAGCCCACCTTGAGCCGCGCCTCCCGGTGCATGCGGCCCGAGGTCAGCGGCAGCGCCCCCGCCACCATCTTGGCGAAGGTCGACTTCCCCGCGCCGTTGACGCCCAGAAGGCCGATGCGGTCGTCCACGTCCATGCGCAGGTTCAGGCCCTGCAGCACGGGCGCGCCGTCGTAGCCCACCGCGGCGTCGTCCAGGCTGAGGAGGGGCGGCGCCAGCGCACGGGCGGGGGACGGCAGGAGGAAGGGCGCGACGCGCTCGGAGGCGATCTCGGCGACCGGCGCGAGCTTGGCCAGCCGCTTGACGCGGCTCTGCGCCTGGGCGGCCTTGCTCGCCTTGGCCTTGAAGCGGTCGATGAAGCTCTGCAGGTGCTCGCGCTCGGCGTCCTGCTTGGCGCGGGTCGCCGCCTGCAGCCGCGTCTTCTCGGCCAGCATGCGCTCGAAGTCGTCGTAGCCGCCGGTGTAGAGCTCGAGCTTGCCCGCGCGCAGGTGCAGGATGTGGGTGACCGAGCTGTTGAGGAGCTCCCGATCGTGGCTGATCACGAGCGCGGTGTGCGGATACTTGCGCAGCCGCGCCTCCAGCCACAGCGCGCCTTCCAGGTCGAGGTAGTTGGTCGGCTCGTCGAGAAGGAGGAGGTCGGGCTCGGCGAACAGCGCGGCGGCCAGCGCCACGCGCATGCGCCAGCCGCCCGAGAACTCGGCCATGGCGCGGTCGAGGTCGGCGGTGGAAAAACCCAGCCCCGCCAGGATCTCGGCCGCGCGTGCGGGCGCCCGGTCGGCGTCGATCTCGATCAGCCGCGTCCAGATGTCGCCCATGCGTTCGGGCTCGGCCCCGTCCAGCTCCCGCAGAAGGCTGGCGCGCTCCTGGTCGGCTTCGAGGATGGTGTCGAGGAGGCTCGTAGGGGTGGCGGGATGCTCCTGCGCCACCGCGGCGATCCGCGCGGCGCGGGGCAGCTCGATGGAGCCGCCGTCGAGTTGCAGCTCGCCCAGGATCAGCTTGAACAGGGTGGACTTGCCCACGCCGTTGCGGCC
Source organism: uncultured Caulobacteraceae bacterium (assembly GCA_964242625.1). Taxonomy (GTDB): domain Bacteria; phylum Pseudomonadota; class Alphaproteobacteria; order Caulobacterales; family Caulobacteraceae; genus JASLDZ01. The sequence goes on from CAXTAO010000003.1 coordinate 132,537, forward strand.
CGCCAGCCCCACCTTGGCGCCGGGCGGCAGGGTGACGGAGGCCCCGTCGAAGAAGCGTCGCCCCCAAGCGTTGAAGGTGATCGCGTCGATCTGGAGCATGCCAGCCTCTCCTCGCGGCTGACGCCCGACGTCCGCGACCCGCGCCGACGACCGCCGCCTCTAGGCAAGGCGGCGGCCCCGCACAAGCGCGCGGGCGATCAGAGCCGCTGCAGCGGGCTCGGCCCGTCGCGGCGCGCGAGACGCCAGCGCGCGAGCACCTCGGCGGTGTAGGGCTTGGCGTCGATGGACACCGACATCATCTCGGCCGTCGCCGCGGCGGGTGTCAGCGTCAGCCGCACATAGCCCTTGGCCAGCTGGTCGCAGAAGGCGACCTCGCGGTTCTGCGTGGGGAAGACGTCTCCCAGTTGGAAGCCCGCCACGTCGCCGAGCGAAGGGCTCGTCACGGCGCTGACGCCGAACTCGGTGGCGAGCGGTCGCGTGCCGGCTGCGTCCATCAGCCGGTTGGCCCAGAAGGCGTGGCTGTCGCCGGAGAGCACGATCACCTGGCCGGAGGGCTGGCGCGAGACGATGGCGTCGAAGCGCGCGCGGGCGGCGGGATAGCCGTCCCAACCGTCGAGGTCGTAAGGCTGGTCGAAACTCATCACGTGCACGAAGTCTTCGGCGCGCTTCCGGCGTCCGGCGGGCAGGGCCGCCAGCGCCGCCGCGAGGCGTTCGCGGCCGACGGCGGCGGCGATCTTGGGCGAGCGGCAGCGCGCCATGATCACCTCGTTGCCGATCACCTGCCACGGCCTGCCGCTCTGCGCCGAGGCCCGCAGCGTCTCCTCGAGCCAGCGCTCCTGCGTCTCGCCGAGCATCTGGCGCGAGGGATCGGCCACGAAGCGGGCGATGGCGTCGGTGTCTGGGCCGAGCGCGTAAGGCGCGGGCGGACCGGCCGCGGTGGTGCGCGCGGCGATGTCGGCCAGCTGCGCGGGGCTCGTCACGCGGACCGGGTGGTCCGGCGCGCTCATGTCATAGGGCACGAACGGGATGTCGCCCGGGCGGTCGTACTCGAGCTGGTAGGAGCGCGCGGTTAGCCGGCTCTCGACCATGGTGAGGCTCGCCAGGTCGCCGAAGTCGAACGAACGGTTGATCGCCTCGAAGGCGCGGCCGGGCTCTGGGTCGCGCACCGGCATCCACTCGTACCAGGCGCGGAGGGCGGCGGCCTTGCGGTCGTCGAAGGCGCCCTCGGTCTTGTCGTGGTGGTTCTCGGCCCCCCCCTTCCAGGTGTCGTTGGCGACCTCGTGGTCGTCCCACACGCAGATCCAGGCGGCGCGGGCGTGGGCGGCCTGCAGGTCGGGGTCGCGGCGGTACTGGGCGTAGCGGGTGCGGTAGTCGGCGAGCGTGACGATCTCGTGCGCCGGCTCAGGCGTGCGACCCAGCCGGCGGCCGCGCTCCATGCCGTAGCCGTCGTGGTCGGCCCCGTACTCGTAGATGTAGTCGCCGAGCTCGACCACCGCGTCCAGCCGCTCGGATAGGGCTATATGGTGGTAGGCGTTGAAGAGGCCGTTGGGGTAGAGGGCGCAGGTCACGAAGGCCAGCACCACCTCCGCCGTCGCGCCGCGCGGCAGGGTGCGAGCGCGCCCCACGGGCGAGACGACGCCGCCGGCGCGGAAGCGGTACCAGTAGTCGCGCCCGGGCTTCAGGCCGCCCACGTCCACCTTGACGCAGTGATCCTGGGCAGGCGCCGCTCGGGCGTCGCCGCGCGCGACCACGCGGGCGAAGGCGGCTTCCTCCGCCACCTCCCAGGCGAGCGTCGCGCCCCGCGCGGGGTCGGTGGTGAGCCGCGTCCAGATCAGGAGGCGGTCCGGTCCGGGGTCGCCGCTGGCCACCCCGTGCTGGAAGGATGCGGTGGCCTCCGCGGGCGCCCCCGCGCGCGCCAGCCCGGGCGCCCCCGCGCCGAGGGCGACCAGGGACAGGGCGTGACGGCGGTCGACGCGCATGGAGAAGCTCCTCGGACAGGCGCGGACCCTAGCCGGGCGGCGTGACAGGCCTGCGAAGCGCCACAAGTGGGCGGGGAGGTCCCAGCGCGACCTCCATCAACCGGGACCGTTCATCTCGCGGGCCGCGTCGTGCTATGGATCCAGCGATGTCCGATCCCGAAGACCGCCCCGCGACCGCCGCCGAGAAGCTGTCGGCCATCGTCGCCGCCCGCAAGGGCGCCGCCCAGCAGAAGGGCTCGCGCACCTCGCCCGCCGACCGGCAGGCCGAGCGCGCCGCCGCCGCGCGGTCGGCGTCCAAGTCCAAGCCCGCGCCGCGCAAGTAGGCGCGCGCCCGCCCGCTCCGTGGCGAACCTCTATGTCGACGCCGACGCCTGCCCGGTGCGGGAGGAGGCGTACCGGGTAGCCGCCCGCTATCGACTGCCCGTCTTCGTTGTGTCCAACAGCTGGATCCGCACGCCCGCGCAGAGCGGCGTCAGCTCGGTCGTGGTCGACGCCGGCCCGGACGCGGCGGACGACTGGATCGCCGAGCGCGCGGGGCGTGGCGACGTGGTGATCACCGCCGACATCCCCCTGGCCCAGCGAACCCTGGCGGCGGGCGCGCAGGCGCTGCATCCGACCGGACGGCTGTTCACGCCGGACAACATCGGCTCGGCCCTCGCGTCGCGGGCGGTGGGCGAGCACCTCCGTTCGCTCGGCGCGGCGACAACGGGGCCGAAGCCCTTCGAGCGGGAGGACCGGTCGCGCTTCCTGCAGGCGCTGGACGCGGCGGTCGTCAGGGCGCTGCGGCTCTGACCTTCGACGCGGTGGCATGCTTACGGTCGCGCTGTATCCAAGCGCCAGACCGCCGCGCCGTGCGGCGCCAGGGTGAAGCGGGCGCGTGGCGAGGGCGCGAGGCGCGCGCCCGTCCACAGCTCCCGCGCACCGATCGCCCGTCCCGGCACGCCCAGCGCCGCCCACGCGAGCGACACGTCGCGCGGATGGTCCGCCAGGTTGAAGACGGCCACCGTGTCCGGCCCTGCGGCGCCTTGCGGCGTGGACAGCCACACCTGCGTGTCGGCCAGCGCCGGGCCGAGTTTTGCGGGACGGCTCGTCCCCGCCCGCTGGTTCAGCGCCAGGACCTCACGGTTCGTGAGCAGTGCGCGCTCCCCCGCGTCCATGGCTGTCAGGTCGCCGCCGAGGATCAGCGGCGAGCGCGCCACCGACCACAGTGTGACGGCCGTGCGCGCCTCTTCCGGCGTCAGGCGCGACTGGCGGGGGTCGCCCCAGCCGGGGTGGGGTCGAAGCGAGCCCAACGGCAGCATGTCGGCGTCGGGCCAGCTTCCCGGCTTGGCGTACGGCGCCCACAGCGCCAGCCGGGCGAAGGCCGAGAACACGCCGTTGGGGAACTCCGTGGCGGGCTTGTCGTGCGGAAAGGTCCAGCCGTCCCACAGGTCGTCGGAGATGCGCCACATCTGCGCCCCCCGAACCATGGCGGGATAATTTTCTATCCGCGACGGCCCGGGTGAGAGGCTGAGCACGATGGGGCGCCCTGTCTTTCGGATCGCCTCGCCGATTTGGCGGATCTCGGTCGGCCGGTAGGGGTGGTCCGAGATGCAGTCGACCTTGAGGAGGTCCACGCCCCAGCCGGCGTACTGGCGCAGGAGCGCGTCGTAATAGGCCTGGCCCGCCGGCGTGTCGGCGACACCGTAGTTGGCGTCGTCCCAGGGGCAGGTGGCGTTGCGGTCGGCGGCTTGCGACGCGCGGAACGCCGAACCCTCGATCGGGAGGTCGCGGTCGGCCGAGGGCTTGGGCACGCCCCGCACGATGTGGATGCCGAACTTGAGGCCCTGCGCGTGCGTCCAGTCGGCGAGCGATTTCAGTCCGCCGCCGTCCGCCGCCGAGGGGAAGCGGGCGACCACGGGCGCGAGGCGGCCGTTGTCGTCGATCTTGTAGCCCCGGGTGGCGAGCCGGTCGCCGAGCGGATCGGCCATGTACCAACCCTCGTCGATCACCGCGTAGGTCCAGCCGTACGGCTTGAGCGTGGTCAGCACGCGGACGTTCGCCTTGAACTGCGCCTCGTCGACGGTGAGGCCGTAGGCGTCCCAGCTGTTCCAACCCATGGGCGGAGCGGCGGCGAGCGCCTGGCTCTGCGCGGGCCCGGCGTTGGCGGCGGGTGGCGGCGAGGGGTCGGGCCCTCCGAGAAGCGCGGCTGCGGCGAGGACGACGAGGCTCATGCCTCACTGTGGCGGCGATCGCGCCCGTACGCCAGGGACGCCGGCGTCCATCGGTTCGACGGGGCCCGCCTCCCGCGTTTCATCGCCGTCTCACAAGCTCGGCTCTGAAAAGTGACCGTGGATGTGCGCCCTATTGCCGTCTGAGCCGCACCGCAGAGAGCGCCCGCCCCTGCACCGCCGAGCTTTCCCCACATGCGTCACGCTCTCCTCGCCGCCGTCGCGCTCGCGCCCCTGAGCCTTGCGGGAGGCGCCCTCGCGCAGACGACGATCACGGCCAACTCCAGTACGCCGCTGGCGACCTCCGCGGCGGGCGACGTCTCCATCGCCTCGGGCGCGACGCTGACGGCCGGCACGTCCACCCCGGCCATCACGATCGACAGCAACAACAGCGTGTCGGTGGTCGGCGCGATCAGCGCGGACAACGTCGCTGACGCGGTGGGCGTCTTGGTGCAGGGCGGACACACGGGGTCGCTCTCGGTGACCGGCTCGATCACCAACACGGAGGACTTCGCCGCCACTGACAGCTCTAACTCGGACAGCGTGGTGGAGGCGCCCTTCGCCAGCGGCGCAGGCCGATACGGCGTCCGGCTGACGGGGGCCGCTCCGTTCACGGGCGACTTGTCGCTCACGGGGACCGTCACCGTGAAGGGCCAGAACTCCTACGGCGTCTCGTTGGAGGCCCCGCTGGCCGGCAGCCTTACGGTCGCCACCACCTCCCTCACCGGCGACGGCGGTGCGGCGGTGCGCGAGCTCGCGGGGGTGAGCGGGTCGGTGTCGGTGGGCGGCCCAGTCGGCGCCACGGGGCAGGGCTCGCAGGCGGTCTCGATCGGCGGCGACGTGGGCGGGGCGCTCAGGATCAGCTCGTCGATCACCGCCACGGGCTACAGCGACACCGCGCGCCTCGCCGACGCCGCCCAGGCCAAGCTGCAGGCGACGCTCACCGACGTGGAGCAGACCGGCGGCGCGCTGGCGGTGACCGCCAACGTCGCGGGCGGGATCATCCTCAGCGCGCCGCCCGCCAACACAGTGGCGGGTTCGACCGCCGATCTCGACGGCGACGGCGTGCCGGACGGCGACGAAGGGTCCGGCAGCGTGTCGGTCTACGGCTCGGCGCCCGCGCTGGCCGTGGGCGCCGCAACAAAGGCGATCACCCTCGGCGCGTTCGGGACGGGGGACGACGCCTACGGCCTGATCAACCGCGGCCTGATCACCGCGACGGGGCTGGAGGACGGCGTGACCGCCACCGCCGTCCAGCTGGGTGCGGTAGGCGGCACGGTCCAGCTGGCGGGGGGCCTGCGCAACACGGGGACGATCAGCTCGACCACCTACGAGGCCGACAGCACCGCCCTGGGCGTGCTGTCCGGCGTCTCCGCAGCCGCCATACGCAACGAGGGCGTCGTGAGCGCGGCGATCGCCGACTCGACCCTGATCACCACCCCGACGATCGCGCAGTCAACGGCGGTGAGCATCGCCCAGGGCGCCTCGATTACTAGCCTCAGCAACACCGGCACGATCTCGGCGGCCGCGACCGGGGACGCGATGAGCGCCACCGCCGTCGTCGACCGCTCGGGCACGCTTGCCTCCGTACTCAACGAGGGGCAGATCACCGCGACGGTGACGCCCGTGACCGCGGGCGCGACGCCCAGCGGAAGGTTGATCGCCCTCGACCTGTCGGCGAACACGACGGGCGTCACGCTCGTGCAGCAGGCCAACCCCACCACGAGCGTCCTCTACGGCTCGACGGCGGGCACGGCCGCCACCGCCTCGACGACGGTCACCCCCGCCGCGCCCACGATCACCGGCGACATCCTGCTGGGCTCGGGCGTGAACACCGTGCAGTTCCTGGCGGGCGTGGTGACCGGCGCGTTGCAGCTGGGCTCGGGCGAAGGCTCGAGCCTCCTCATCGACGGCGGCGCGGCCTACACGGGCGCGCTCACCTACGGCGGCGGCTCGCTCGCGCTGACGGTCGACAACGGCTCGCTGACCGACCTCAGCACGGCGACGAGCCGACTCTCCAGCCTCGCCATCGGCTCCGCCGGCAAGCTGACCGTCAGCGTGGACGCCGCCCGCGGGCTCGCCACCCGCTTCGACGTTTCGGGCGCCGCCACCATCGCCGCCGGGGGCGAGATCGCGGTGCGGCTGGTGAGCGCGCCGGTGAACGAGACCTCGCAGACGTTGACGATCGTCAGCTCGCCGCAGCTGTCGGTGGCCGACCAGGCGACGCTGACGGCCACCACCTCCTACCTCTTCACTTCGAGCCTTGCGGCCGATCCGACGGCGGGAACCCTGTCGCTGACGCTCGACCGTAGGAGCGCCGCGGACCTCGGCCTGCTCGCCTCCGAGCAGGCGGGTCTGAACGGCGTGCTGGCGGGCACGGCCGGCGACGCCAACCTCGCCGCGGCGCTTCTCGCACCCTCCACCCGCGCCGACTTCGTCAAGGTGTACGACCAGCTGCTGCCCGAGCACGGGGGCGGCGTCTTCCTCGCCGCGCGCGAGGCGGCGGAAAGCATCGGGCGCGCGATCTCGGACCGTTACGACCTGCCGGAAGCCGCAGGGGCCTGGCTGCAGGAGTTCGGCTTCGGCGTCGAGCAGGACGCACAGGCCGCCGTAGCCGAGCACGCGGGCGGCTTCGGCTTCGCGGGCGGGGCGGAGAAGGGGCTGGGCGGCCTGGGCGTCCTGGGCGTCTCGGCCGCCTTCGACGACGCCAAGGTGACGAGCCCGGACATCGCCAACTCCTCCACCGACATGGAGGAGCTTGAGGCCGGCCTCTACTGGCGCGTCTCGGCGGGCGGGCTCCTCCTGACCGCTCGCGGCGCCGCCGGCTATGTGTGGGGCGACACCGAGCGCGACCTGGCCGTCGCCGCGGGAGAGGGCGTCTCGGCGGAGTCGGCCACCTACAAGAGCGATTGGCACGGCTGGACGGCGGACGCCCGCTTCGGCGCCGGCTACCAGGTCAATCTCGGCCCCGTCTTCGTGCGCCCGCAGCTGGCGGTTGAGTACTTCCGCCTCGATCAGAACGGCTACGCCGAGAGCGGGCCCGCGGCGACGGCGTTGACCGTCGGCGACCGCACGGGCGACGCCAGCTTCGGGACGGCGAGCGTCGTCTTCGGCGGGCGCTTGGGCCGGGACCTTGTCTGGCGGCCCTCGCTCGAGGTGGGCGCGCGCGACGTGTGGAGCGGCGACGCGGGCGCGACCACCGCGCGCTTCACCGCGGGCGGCGACCCCTTCGTCTTGCCCGCCAACCCGATCACCGGAGTGGGCGGGCTGGTCACGGCGGGGCTGAAGGTGGGCACGCCCATCTATCAGGTGTTCGTGGACGCCCACGGCGAGGAGTACGCCCACTATCGCGAGGGCGACGTCCGCGCCGGGGTAAAGTTCGTTTTCTGAGGGGCGCTCAGCCCGCGTGCCGCTCGATCTCAGTCGCGCAGCCGCCGGCGCCCGCGGCCAGGGCGCGGCAGATCAGGGCTGCGGCGCGATCAGCGTCAGGCACGCCGCGCAGCATGGGTTCGGCGCGGCGCAGCCGCCACGGGCGCGCGTGCGGCCACAGCTTGAGGTAGAGCACGCCCTGGCCCGCCTTGAGCCTGAGAGCGATGTCGCCGGTGCCGTCCGAGTGGATGCGCGCGGCCACCGTGTCGATCGCCGAGAACGGGATCACCAGCCGGGCGGGCAGCGCCATGCCGTAGCGTAGCGTCACCGTGCGCGCCTCGATGGAATAGCGCGTCGTGCGGACCCCAAGCGCTGCGAGCCCCATCAGGCCGAGCAGGAGCGCCGTCGCCAGGAGGGCGAGGCGGAGTTCGCCCGCCCAGATCTGCGGCGCGTGCGGCTTCGTCAGCGCGAGGTGCAGGCCGTCCGCCAGGAGCAAGGCCAGGTAGGCGGCCGCCCACCCGAGCTTCCACACGCGCAGGGCGGTTGCGCGCCATGCGGGCCGCCCTGTCCACAGCGGGGCGTCGAGGGCCGAGGCGCGGACGGTTCCGATGGGGAGAAGGGCGTTCACGAGGCGCTCCCCGCCCGCAAGCGTCGGCGCTCCCACGGCATCAGCCTGGGCGGGCTCCGCGCGTCGTCGCGCCCGAAGAAGGCCGCGCCGGCGTAGAAGGCGGTCAGGCGGTCCTCCTCGCGGGCGGTGATGCGGTCGGTCGCCGCCGGCCGAGGCGCTTCGGCGACCCGCGCCGCCCGCACCGCGCGCAACACCACCCGCGCCTGGATGCGCCGGATGTCGGTGTGGTGGATCGGCAGAAGCGCGCGGCCGCCGTCGTCGAGCTCGACCTCGAGGTAGCGCAGGATGTTGACGCCGCGGTCGATCCACAGGTCGCGCACCACCCCGGCCCGCGCGCCCCAGGCGTCGATCACGGGCAGGCCGCGCGGATCGACGTCGCCCTTGGCCACCCTCCACCCGCACACCCTCGCGGGGGCCATCTGCGTCACGCCGGCGGAGAACCACAACGGCTCGTCGCGCCGCACCGCCGACCAGGCGGCCGGGCCCACGCCGTCGACCAGCGGATCGCCCGTGGGCGTCAGCGACGACCCCGGGAAGGGAAAGGCTTGCTCGGCGGCGAGCGCGCGCTCGGTCTCGGCGTGCGGAGCGGTGACCACGCCGCCCTCCGGCAGGCGGTACGTCTTGGGGGCCGGCATTGACGGATAGCCCTCGCCGTCGCCTCCGCCCGCGGGGTCGACCAGCGGGTAGCCCTCGCGCTTGTCTTCCCGTCGCAGGTAGAGGACGAGGCCGAAGAAGAAGACGCAGAAGACGATCACGAGCAGCTGCGCCACGTCGAGATCGCCGGTGATCGCGCCTGGGATCATGGGGCGGCTCCTCAGCGCGGGGCGGGCGAGGGCGCGGACGCCACCCGCAGTGGGGTTGCCGGCTCGCTCAGGCCCGGGAAGCCGCCGGGCGGCGCGGCCACGTCGCGTGGACGGGGCGCGCCGCGGTGGCAGGTGGCGCAGTCGACCAGGCCGTTGCCGATCTGCGCGCCGCGCATGCGGGCCGGCAGGCTCAGCGGCCGTGGGTTGCCCGACTGCCAGCGCGTGATCGGGTCCTCGCCCATGAGCTTCAGGAGGTAGTCGCGGTTGAGGTCGCGCGTCATCACGATGCCGGAATAGCCGGTCCACCGCGCGGGCGGGCTCTGGCGCCAGTCGGCGAAGTTGCGCGAATGGTGGCAGTAGCCGCAGTTCACGCCCATGCCGTCCGACATCTGCATCATCGCCTCGTAGAGGCGCTTCACCTCGGTGAACGACGGTGTCGTTCCGGCCGGCAGCGCGGTCAGGGACTGGCCGTGGGCGGGGGTGGCCTGCAGCAGGTACTCCTCGTAGCCCTCGTTGGGGAAGAAGCCGCGCACGGTGCGGGCCGCCTCGTTCCAGTCGTCGCCGGGCTCGGAGACGCGCGGGTGCGGCCGCGGCGGGCTCTGGAACCAGACCTCCGCGGGCACGGGCTGGCCCTGGTGGCAGCTGAAGCAGGTCACGCCCGCGGCGCCCACGTGGCTGCGCCAGCTCGCATTGATGTGGCGCGTCATGGCCAGCATGGTGCGGGCCGCGGCCTTCTGCGGCAGGGCGTCGGAGGCGTAGTCGCTCCCCACGTGGCAGAAGCCGCAGCCCTGGCGGGGCGACACCCAGGCGGTCATCGCCTGCTGCACGCGCATGAAGTCGCCGGCGTTGAGGTCGGTCAAGACGCGCACGTTCTTGTAGGCCGCCGTCGCCTGGCGGGGGTCGTCCGCCACGGGGGTGAGCACGGGGGCCGGGCGGTTCTGCGCGTGCGCCTCGGCCTCGGTGGGCGCGAACTGCACCATGGCTTGGCCCGCCGGGCCCACGTCCACGCTCGGTCCTGGCGAACGCCACTGCGGCACGAAGCCCAGGAACAGGGCGACGAGGGTGCAGGCTACCGCGCCGATCCATGGCCAGGCGCCCCTCATCGCGCGGGACCCCGGGCGGGGAGGATCACCGCCGGCGGCCCCGCCGCCGCGGGGGCGGCCGGGGCGGCGAAGCGCGTGAGGAGGTCGCGCGCGACCTCCGGCGGCGGCGCGCCCGGCGAGACGTAGGGCGCCGTGTACTCGGGCGCGATGCCGTGCTTGACGCCCCATAGGTACCAGTTGTCGACCACCGTGCCGGTGATGAGGATGCCGATGCCGCCGGTCAGCGTGGTGAGGGTGGCGAACCAGAAGATCCAGCGGTGGATCGACTCGAAGGTCGCGTTGAAGCCCATTGTCCAGCGCCAGAACAGCGAGGCTCGCTCCTGGGCGGACGAGCGGTTGACGATGTCCTGGCTCTCGCGCTCGCCGCCGAACTTGGCGACCGCCAGGATCGTGCCCGCGTGCATGCAGAACAGCATGGTCGAGCCGTAGAGGAACACGATCGAGAGCATGTGGAACGGGTCGTAGAACAGATTGCCGTAGCGGACGGAGAACGACGCCGTCCAGTTCAGGTGGCTGATCACGCCGAAAGGCACCGCCTCGCACCAGCAGCCCATCAGGAGCGGCCGGATGAAGCCCAGCACGAGGTAGAGCCAGATCGCCGAGGCGAAGCACCACGGCACGTGCGTGCCCATGCCAAGCGCGCGGGCGCGCGTGTACATCCGCCCCCACCAGAGAAAGATCGCGGCGGTGAGGAAGAAGCCCGCCATCAGCCACCAGCCGCCCTGGTTGAGCGGCGGCAGGGAGAGCCCATACTGCTGAGACGGCGGCTCGAGCGACAGGAAAGGCAGCATCTTGATGAAGCGCAGCGGGTTCCAGTCCACCTGCGCCAGCATGTTAAGACCGATGATCTCGATGGCGATGAAGCCGCAGATCAGCGAGGCTATGCCGAAGCCGCCGAGATAGGTGGGGAAGACCTGCGTCTCGCCGATCCGGCCCAGAAGGACGGAGTGCAGCGCCTTGCCGACGCGCGGCGCATCGCCGGGCGGGAGGGCGGGCCCTTTCTCGTCGGGGCCGAGCACCACCACCGAGGTGTAGAGCGTGTGGAAGCGCGCCATCGGCTCAGAGTCCGTTCCAGATCGGAATGCTCAGCCACCAGTTCCACCAGTAGGGCCAGCCATGCGTCCAGAACGGGCCCGAGATCAGTATGCAGATCGCGCTCCAGATCCCGGCGTTCAGCGCCAGGAAGAAGCCCAGCCGATGGATGCCGATCTCACCGATGGAATAGGTGATCGTGTCGCGGAAGTACGCGCTCTCCGCCTCGCCCGACTTGACCGTTTCGCCCTTCTTCGGGTTCACCGCGGACAGTATCTCGCCGCCGTGCATGCCGAGCGCGAGCGTCGTGGTGAAGAAACAGGTCACCGCGATCATGTGCGCGGGATTATAGTGGAAGTGGAGATACTGGTAGCCGGTGTTCGAAACCCAATCGAGATGGCTCATGATGCCGTAGGGAAAGCCGTAACCCCAGGCGCCCAGCATGATCGGCCGGAACACGACGAGAGCGGCGTAGGCGAAGATCGCCGCCGAAAAGCCGATCGGCACGTGCAGGTCCATGCCGAGCTTGCGCGCGATCTCCGCCTGCCGCAGCGCCCAGGAGATGAAGGCGCCCAAGGCGCAGACGGTGATGAGCTGCCACAGCCCCCCGGTCTTCAGGGGCGCGAACCGCAGGCCGTAAGAGATCGGCGGCGGGTCGATGCTGATGCGGAACAGCGCCCACGTCGGCCCGATCGCCGCGCCGTAGATGATGAGAAGCGTGCCGAGGAGCGAGAACACCGCCGCGCTCACCCCGAACGCGCCGACGTAGAAGGGGCCGACCCAGAAATCGAACAGGTCGCCGCCGATCAGCGTGCCGCCGCGGACCCGGTATTTCGGCTCGTAACTGAGCATCGGCATGTGGCGTCGTCCAAGCGCTGCATACCGCCAGCACGCAACGCGGGCGACGCAGTGTCAGTACCAGTGGACACCCTAAAGCGTCAAACGTATTGGATGGTTGCGCGGAGGCGACGAGCATGACGACAGGCGGGCGACGCGGGGCGGGGTGGGCGGGGCCGGTCGCGTTGGCGGTCGTGCTGAGCACGGGCGCGGCGTCGGCCGCCCCTGCGCCCGCGGTGAGGCTCGCCTGGTCGACCTACCTGCGGTCCGGACCGGGTGAAACGTTCCAGGCGGTCGACGAAATCGAGCACGGCGTGGCGCTGGTGGTCAGGGGCTGCGCCAACGGCTGGTGTCGCGTCTCGGCCGACGGGATCGCCGGCTACGTCGATCAGGCCGCGCTGGTTCTGCCCGCGCCGCCCGCGCCCCAGCCCTCGGCGGGAGCCTGCGTCGTGGTCGGCCAGGCGGACGATCGGCGCCCCATGCCGACGCGCTTCTGCTCTCCGGCCCCGCCCACGCGCTGACGCGCGCGGACCTCCCGACGGGCGCCCCGAAATGACAGCGGCCGCCGGAGCTTGCGCCCCGGCGGCCCCGAACTGTCGAGCTCGTCGGCCGTCAGGCGGCGACGAGATCGAAGCGGTCGGCGTTCATCACCTTGTTCCACGCCGCCACGAAGTCGCGCACGAACTTCCCGCCCGCGTCGGCCGAGGCGTAGACCTCACACACCGCACGCAGCTGCGAGTTGGAGCCGAACACGAGATCGGTGCGCGACGCCGTCCACTTCTCCTCACCCGTCTTGCGGCAGGTGCCGAGGAAGACCTCGTCGGCGTGCTTGTCCACTTCCTTCCACGCCGTGCCCATGTCCAACAGGTTGACGAAGAAGTCGTTGGTCAGCTGGCCGACGCGGTCGGTCAAGACGCCGTGGTCCTTCGCCTTGGCGTGGTTGGCGCCCAACACGCGCAGGCCGCCGACCAGCACCGTCATTTCCGGCGTGCTCAGCTTGAGCAGCTGGGACTTATCGATCAGGAGCTCCTCGGTCGGCACGTTGAAGCGCACCTGCAGGTAGTTGCGGAAGCCGTCGCACTTGGGCTCCAGGACGTCGAAGCTCTCGGCGTCGGTCTGCTCGGCCGCGGCGTCCGTTCGGCCGGGGGTGAAGGCGACCTCCACCGGCGTGCCGGCGTCGGCCGCCGCCTTCTCGACGCCGACGGCGCCGGCCAGCACGATCAGGTCGGCCAGACTCACCTTCTTGCCACCGGCCGCCGCCCCGTCGAACTCGGCCTTGATCGCCTCAAGCGCGGAGAGCACGCGGGCGAGCTGCTCGGGCTCATTGGCGTCCCAGTCCTTCTGCGGCGCGAGCCGGATGCGCGCACCGTTGGCGCCGCCGCGGTGGTCGGAGCCGCGGTAGGTCGAGGCCGAGGCCCAGGCGGTCGAGACGAGCTCGGACACCGAAAGCCCCGCCGCGAGGATCTTCGCCTTGAGCGAGGCGACGTCGGCGGCGTCCACCAGCGGGTGGTCGACCGGCGGCACCGGATCCTGCCAGATCAGGTCCTCGGCCGGCACGTCGGCGCCGAGGTAGCGCGCCTTGGGACCCATGTCGCGGTGGCACAGCTTGAACCAGGCGCGGGCGAAGGCGTCGCCGAAGTAGGCCGGGTCCTGGCGGAACCGCTCCATGACCTCGCGGTACTTCGGGTCGACCTTCATCGCCATGTCGGCGGTCGACATCATGGTCGGCACCATCTTGCCGGCCGTATGCGCCGCCGGGGCCAGCGTCTCCGGCGGCGAGCCGACCGGCTGCCACTGCTTGGCGCCGGAAGGGCTGCGGACCAGCTCGTACTCGTGGTCCAAGAGCATGTCGAAGTAGGTCATGTCCCACTGGATCGGCGTGGGCGTCCACGCGCCCTCGAGCCCGCTCGTGATGGTGTGGTCGCCCATCCCGCTCTCGTGAGTGGAGATCCAGCCGAGGCCCTGGGTGGCGATGTCGGCGCCCTCGGGCTCGAGCCCCACGAGCGAGGCGTCGCCCGCGCCGTGCGCCTTGCCGAAGGTGTGGCCGCCGGCCACGAGCGCGGCGGTCTCCACGTCGTTCATGCCCATGCGCCCGAAGGTCTCGCGGATGTCGCGCGCCGAGCCCACCGCGTCCGGCTTGCCACCCGGCCCCTCGGGGTTGACGTAGATCAGGCCGTGCTGGATCGCGGCGAGCGGGTTCTCGAGCGCCATGCCCGCCTCCTCGTCGATCCGGGTCTGGCCCAGCCACTCCTCCTCAGTGCCCCAATAGATGTCGCGCGGGGGCTCGTAGACGTCGGCGCGGCCGCCGCCGAAGCCGAAGACCGGGCCGCCCATCGATTCGATGGCGACGTTGCCGGTCAGGATCATCAGGTCGGCCCAGCTGAGCTTGCGCCCGTACTTCTGCTTGATCGGCCACAGAAGGCGGCGCGCCTTGTCGAGGTTGCCGTTGTCCGGCCAGCTGTTCAGGGGCGCGAAACGCTGGGCGCCGGTGGAGGCTCCGCCTCGGCCGTCGCCCGTGCGATAGCTGCCCGCCGAGTGCCAAGCCATGCGGATGAAGAAGGGGCCGTAGTGGCCATAGTCCGCCGGCCACCAGGGCTGGCTGTCGGTCATCAGCGCGGTGAGATCGGCCTTCACCGCCGCCAGATCGAGCGTCTTGAACTCGGCGCGGTAGTCGAAATCCTCGCCGTGCGGGTCGGGGCTGACGCCGTTCTGCTGCAGGATCTCCAGCGAGATCTGGTCGGGCCACCAATCCTTGGCGGTGCGGCCGAGCAACTTGCGGAGTTCTGGGACCTTGACGGGGCAGCCGCTCGGGTCGCCCTGGGTGACGGCGTTCATCGGCTGATCTCCTTCGAGGCGGACGCGCAGCGGGCGTCGGGTGTGGGTGCAGGACGGGCGACGGGGTCGCCGACTTCGCTGGACAGCTAGCTAGCCGTCCGGGATAAATCGTTCAAACGGATTATGGCGATTTCTCTCATTGACCGAGTCGATCAGGCCGCTGCCGTCCCTCCGACAGCTGAGCTACCTCCTCGCCCTGCACGAGCACGGCCATTTCGGCCGCGCGGCCGAGGCGTGTTCGGTCACCCAGTCGACGCTCTCGGCGGGGCTGGCCGAACTCGAGCGGCTCCTGGAGGCGCAACTCGTCGAGCGCTCCAAGCGGAGCGTGCGCTTCACCGGCGTCGGGCTCGACGTGGTCGCCCGCGCCCGCGAGGTGATCCGCGCGGCGGAGGACCTGCGCGAGGCGGCGCAGGGTGGGCGCGCGCCTCTGGAAGGCGTGCTGCGCATGGCGGCGATCCCCACCGTCGCACCCTTCCTCCTGCCCCGGATCGTGAAGGCTGTGTCGCGCGACTGGCCGCGGCTGCGGCTCTTCGTGCGCGAAATGCTGACCGGCCACGCGTGCGAGGCGCTCCAGCGCGGCGCGGTCGATTGCGTTCTGCTGGCGCTCCCGGCCGACTGCGGCGAGGTCGAGACTTGCGAGATCATGGACGACCGGCTGCTCATGGTGGACCGGATCACGGCTGGGGGCGCCGACGCGGATGAGGAGGAGGTCCGGCCGGCCGCGGTCGATCCCTCGCGCCTCCTCCTGCTCGACGAGGGCCACTGCCTGCGCGAGCAGGCGCTGGCGGCCTGTCGCCTGCCCGCCGCCTCGCCCGAGTCGCGGCTCGTCGCCTCGACCCTGCACACGCTGGTGCGGATGGTGGACGCGGGCCTCGGCATGACGCTCCTTCCCGAGATGGCCGTGAATGCGGGCCTGCTCACGGACGCCCATGTCCGCGCCCGCGCCCTGGACGGCCCCGGGGCGCGGCGTCGCATCGCGCTGGTCTGGCGCAAGCGCACCCCGCGTGCGTCCGACCTGCGGCTTCTGGGCGCCACGGTGCGGGAGACGATGTCGGTCTGACGCCTCGACCGCAGTGATCGTGCGCGACGTCGAAGCGGCCGGCTTGCTAGATGGCGCGTCGACGGGAGGCGCGGAATGCCGAGAGCTTGTGCGAGTGTCGCGGTTGCAGCGCTCGTGGCGACGGGATCGTCGGCGGCGCCCTTGGCCGCGGAGACGCCGCCCTCGGCCTCCGCTCGGTCCGCGGCGTTGGCGCAACCCCGCCCCGCCCCGGCGGCCTCGGCGAGCTTCGATCCGCGGGAGGCGTTCGCGCCCTTCCGCATGCCGGAGCCGGCTTCGCCGGAGCGGTCCGCCTCGGGCGCGCCTGGCGCACGCTACTGGCAGAACCGGGCGGACTACGACATCGCCGCCCGGCTCGACGTCGCCTCAAAGCGGCTGACCGCTCGCGAGACGATCACCTACACGAACCGCAGCCCGGACACGCTGGACGTGCTCTGGCTGCAGCTCGACCAGAACACCTACCGGCGCGACGCCCGGGCCGCGGGCGGCTCCGGCAAGCGCGCGCGCGACGAGTTCACCGACGGCTACGCCATCACCGAGGTCAGGGTGGACGGCGCGCCCGCGGCCCACCTCGTCAGCGACACGCGCATGCAGGTGCGGCTCGCCCGACCGCTGGCTCCGGGCGGCTCGCTGAAGCTCGCCATCGCCTACAGCTTCGTGGTGCCCGGGCTGTTCGGCGGGCGCACGGCCTGGGTCGACACGCCCAACGGGCCGATCTTCGACGTGGCGCAGTGGTACCCGCGCATGGCGGTGTACGACGACGTGCGGGGCTGGGACACGCTGCCCTATCTCGCCCAGGAGTTCTATCTCGAGTACGGCGATTTCACCTACGCCGTGACCGTTCCGGCCGACATGCTGGTGATCGGCACGGGCGAGCTCGCCAACGCGCACGAAGTGCTGACCCCGGCCGAGCGCGACCGGCTGGCGCGCGCCCGCACGAGCGACGCGACCGTCCTCGTCCGGACGCCGGAGGAGGCCGCGGCCGCGGGCCGCGCCCCGCCGGCGACGGGAGAGCGCACCTGGCGCTACCGGATGGAGAACACGCGCGACGTGGCGTTCACCGCCAGCCGAGCCTTCGTATGGGACGCCGCGCGCATGAACCTGCCGGGCGGCCGCACCGCGCTGGCGGAGAGCGTTTACCCGGTGGAGAGCGTGGGCCCGGGCGCCTGGAGCCGCTCGACCGAGTACCTGAAGGACGCCGTGGAGCGCTTCTCCCAACGCTGGTTCGCCTATCCCTATCGCACCGCCGTCAACGTGGCGGGCGGCGCTACGGGGATGGAGTATCCGGGGATGGCGTTCGACGGGATCGAGGACAAGGGCCGCGAGCTCTTCTGGATCACCGCCCACGAGATCGGCCACACTTGGTTCCCGATGACCGTCGGGTTCGACGAGCGACGCGACGCCTGGATGGACGAGGGCTTCAACACCTTTATCGACACTTTCGAGAGCGACGACTTTCAGGGCGGCGTCTACGGCCCCAAGCGCGACGGGGAGTACGCGCCGGGAGGCGGGAACCCCGTGGACGAGATCGTCCCCCTGCTGACGGACGCCGACGCGCCACCCATACTGACGCGCGCCGACCTGATCGCCGAGCGATGGCGCCACCCCGTCACCTACTTCAAGTCGGCGCTCGGGCTCAGGCTCCTTCGCGAGGAGATCCTGGGGCCCGAGCGCTTCGACCCGGCCTTCCGGCGCTTCATCGCCGCCTGGGCGTTCAAGCACCCGAAGCCCTCTGACTTCTTCCGCGCCATGGAGAGCGAGGGCGGCGAGGACCTCTCCTGGTGGTGGCGGGGCTGGTACGAGCGCAACTGGGCGCTCGACCTCGCGGTCGTGGGCGTCGGCTACGTCGGCGGCGACCCTGCGCGCGATGCGTTGGTGACCGTCGAGACGCGCGACCGGCTCGTCATGCCTGCCGTGCTGGAGGTGCGCTACGCCAGCGGCGCGCGTCGCCGCGTCGCCGTGCCGGTGGAGGCTTGGCGGCAGGGCGCGCGCGTGGTGGTCGACGTGCCCGGCGGCGGCGCAGTGAGGGAGGCGGTCATCGACCCCGACCATCGCCTGCCCGACCGCGACCGTTCCGACGACGCGGCGCGACCGCAGGCCGCCGGAGGCTGACGCGCGCCGCCGGCCTGCGGACGATCAGCGCTTCTTCCCGAGGTCGGCGGCGATGTCCTTCACCATGCGCCCGGCGCGACGGTGCGCGGCGGTGAGCTGCTCGCGCGTTACGCCCCAGCGCTTCATCCAGTACTCGACGGCCTGCCGCTCGGAGAGATCGAGCCGGTCCTTGTCGATGAAGCCGCGCTTGTCCTTCAGTCCCGCCACGTGTCGCTCCCGCGCGCGGACCGCGCTCGCGTCCGCGGGGCCGATTTAGCACGGCAGGCCGGGGGCGCGGCGGCGCGGTCGCGCGTTCAAGGCGCCACACGAGGAGCGATCGTTATGAAAGAGTCCAAAGGCAAGCCGAAAGCCGCCCAGCCTCCGAAGGCCAACGCCTCGAACCCGAGCCTGAAGGGAGCCTCGCCCGCGCCGGCGTCGTCCGGCGGCAAGAAGAAGTAAGCCGCGCGGGGCGGGGCCTCGGCGAGCGCTCCGGCCCCGACGCGGCTGACGCGTCGGCGCGTGCGGTGGCGTTGGCGCTACGGGGGGGCTATCTGCCGTCCATCGCCGGCCGGGAGCTGCTGTTTGACTGAAAATTCGTCGCGATCGACGCCGACCGCCGACCTGATCGAGCAGCAGATCTACGGCGTGGACGACGGAGCCAGCCCGTTCGTGGCGGCGGTGCGCGCCACCCGCATGCCGATGATCATCACCGATCCCCGGCAGCCGGACAATCCGGTGGTCTTCACCAACGACGCCTTCTGCCGGCTCTCCGGCTACGCGCGTGAGGAGATCCTCGGCCGCAACTGCCGCTTTCTCCAAGGGCCGGAAACCGACCGGGAGACTGTCGCCAAGATCCACACGGCGGTGGAGCGGATCGAGCCGTTGCAGATCGATATCCGCAATCACCGCAAGTCAGGCGAGCCGTTCTGGAACCGCCTGCTCATGGCGCCGGTGTTCGACTCGTCGGGCCAGCTCGCCTACTTCTTCGCCAGCCAGGTGGACGTGACCCTCGAGCGTGAGCGCCTCACGGGGCTCGAAAGCGACAACGCCGCCCTGATGGCCGAGCTCACGGGCCGGCTGCGGGACACCCAGGAGCGCGAGCGTGAGCTCGACTTCGCCATGCGCGCCGGCCGGTTCGGGGCCTGGAGCCTCGATCTCGCGGCGGGAGAGCTCACCGCGTCCGACGCCTGCAAGACGATCTTCGGCCGCGACCCGGCCAGACCGTTCACCTACGCCGAGCGGCTGGAGGCGGTGCATCCTGACGATCGCGGGCGCATGGAGGCGGCGCTCCATCAGGCTGTGGAGACGGGCGAGGACTACGACGTCATCTACCGCATCCGCCGCCCCGACGGACAGACGCGGTGGATCAACAGCCGCGGCCAGGCCTATGCGGGCGCTCAGGGTCACTCCACCCGTCTCGCCGGGGTGTCCTCCGACGTCACCCTCGAGCACCGTCAGGAGCGGATGCGCCAGGCGCTTGTCGAGCTGGGCGACATGTTCCGCGACCAGCGCAATCCCGACGAGATCGGTTTCGCCGCCGCCGAACTGATCGGGCGCACGCTGGGGGTCAGTCGCGCGGGATACGGGCTGATCGATCCTGTTGCCGAGACGATCACCATCGCGCGCGACTGGAACGCCCCGGGCATCCAGACCCTCGCGGGCGTCCTCCACTTCCGCGATTTCGGCAGCTACATCGACGACCTCAAGCGCGGCGAGACCGCCGTGGTGTCCGACGCCCGTCTCGATCCCCGCACACGAGACGGGGCGGCGGCGCTGGAGGCGATCTCGGCACGCGCCTTCGTCAACCTGCCCCTGACCGAGGCGGGCGGCCTCGTCGCGCTCCTGTACCTCAACCATGAAGGCGTCAGAGACTTTCCCGAAGAGGAGATGAGCTTCATCCGCGAGGTGGCCGAGCGCACGCGTTCGGCCACCGAGCGCCGCCGCGCCGAGCAGGCGCTCGCCGACCTCGCCGCCTCGCTGGAGAGCCAGGTGCAGGCGCGCACCCGCGAACTGATGACCGCGGAGGAGGCGCTGCGGCAGTCGCAGAAGATGGAAGCGGTGGGCCAGCTCACCGGCGGCCTCGCCCACGACTTCAACAACCTCCTCACCGGCATCGCCGGCAGCCTCGAGCTGATCGAGGCGCGTATCGCGGAGGGTCGCTTCGGGGCGGTCGAGCGCTACCTCGCGGCCGCCCAGGGCGCCGCCAAGCGCGCCGCGGCCCTCACCCACAGGCTCCTCGCCTTCTCGCGCCGGCAGACGCTCGACCCACGCCCCACCGACGTGAATCGGCTGGTCGCCGAGATCGAGGAACTGGTGCGGCGCACCGTCGGCCCAGGCATCGAGATCGAGGTGGTGCAGGCGGGCGGGCTGTGGCCGACGCTGGTCGACCCCAACCAGCTCGAGAACGCGATCCTCAACCTCTGCATCAACGCGCGCGACGCGATGCCGGACGGCGGCCGCATCACCATCGAGACCGCGAACAAGTGGCTCGACCACCGCGCGGGCGCCGAGCGCGACCTGCCGCCCGGACAGTACGTGTCGCTGTGCGTCACCGACACGGGCACGGGCATGACGCCCGAGGTGATCGCGCGCGCCTTCGATCCCTTCTTTACCACCAAGCCGCTGGGGGAGGGCACGGGGCTGGGCCTTTCCATGATCTACGGCTTCGCGCGGCAGTCGGGCGGGCAGGTGCGGATCTACTCGGAGGTGGGGGAGGGCACGACGATGTGCGTCTACCTGCCCCGCGACCACAGCGGCGCCGACGCCCAGGAGGACGAGGTCCCCTCCACCGGCCAGCGTCCCGAACACGGCTCCGGCGAGGTGGTGCTCGTGATCGATGACGAGCCCACCATCCGCATGCTCATCACCGAGGTGCTCGAACAGCTGGGCTACGGCTCCATCGAGGCCCCCGACGGGCCCTCCGGCCTGCGCGTGCTCCAGGCCGGCGCGCGCGTGGACCTCGTGATCACCGACGTGGGCCTGCCCGGCGGGATGAACGGCCGCCAGGTCGCAGACGCCGCCCGCGTGCTGCGGCCGGGGCTGCGGGTGCTCTTCATCACGGGATATGCGGAGAACGCGGTGGTGGGCAACGGCCACCTCGAGCCCGGCATGGCCGTCCTGACCAAACCGTTCCAGATGAGCACGCTGGGCGAGCGCGTGCAGGCGCTCCTGCGCAGCCGAGCCACTACGTCCGCCAGCTAGGAGGGCGAGCGCACGACCCGCGCTCGCCCGGCGTCCTCAATACACGTACTTGAGGCTGCCCACGACGGTGCGTTGCGGGAAGGGGTGGAAGAGGAAGTAGGAGCGGTCGTTCAGGTTGTCGACGCCGAGTTCCCCCGACACGTGCCGCGTGAACTGGTAGCGCACGTGCGCGTCGATTACGAAAAAGGCGCCGAAACCTTGGTAAGTGTTGGCGTAGGTGTCGGTGTTGTCGATCGTGCCGAAGCTCCGGTCGCTGTAGCGGGCCCCCAGCGTCATCGCGAGCCGGGCGAGCGGGCGATAGGTGGCCACCACCGAACCGCGTAGCCGAGGCAACTGCGGCACGTCCTTCCCGACCGCCTGAGGGTAGGCGTCGTCGCGGACGGTGCGCGCGTCGACGTAGGTGATCCAGCCCGAGAGCTGCAGACCCCGCACGAGGACATGGTCCTGCGACGCCACCAGCTCGACGCCGCGCGCTCCGGTGCGATCGACGTTCTGCACAAAGTTAGCCGCCTGGAACGTGCCGGGCCCGGTCGGCAGCTGCCCGGTCTGCGACAGCAGCGCGTCGTCGATGCGCTCGCTGAAGAGCGACAGGCGCACCTCGCCGCCCGTCCAGGCGCGCTCGGCCGAGAGCTCGGCGGAGAGGGCGTGCTCGGGCCTGAGGTTCGGGTCCGGCACGGCGAGCACGGGACCCACCGTCACCTGCTGATAGAGCTCCTGCACGGTCGGGAAGCGGTAGGCGACGCCGACCGAGCCCTTGAGCGTCCATCCCGCCCCGGGCGTCCAGGCCAGGACGCCCTTGGGCGAGAAGCGCCAGTCGCCCTGGGTGGGCTGGCGCACGTTTAGGGCGGGCGTCTGGCTGTAGTTCAGCCCATCGTACGCATCCCAGTGCTCCCAACGGCCGCCGAGGGTGGCGGTGAGGCTGGGGAGCAGGCGCCAGGCGTCCTGCAGCCAGAGGGCCTGAGTCTCGGTGCGGCCCCGGCTTAAGCTCTGGGTGGCGCTCGCCGGACCGTCGGTCCACGACCCCAGTGCATAGCGAGGGTTGTTCAGCTTGAAAGCGTCCAGGTGCGCGCCGAACGTCAGCACGTGAGAGCCGTCGGCGCCGAAAGGCCGGTAGGTTCCGCGGCCGTCGAGCGTCCACCAGCCGGTGTCGTCGAGCGAGACGCTGGAGCCGGGACCGCCCGAGAACGCCGCGGGAAGCGCGCCCGAGGGCAAGCGCTGGCGGCTTTTCAGGTAGTCGAAGCGCGATCCGACGATCTCGTAGTCGAACACGCCGCCCGTGTGCGAAGTCAGGGACAGTCCCTGGGCGAGTTGGTCCTCCTCCAACGCGTTCACGCCGTTCGAGAAGACGGACGGGCCGAGCGTATAAGCCCGCCCGTCTATGTTGACCGCGCCCGCGTACACCGGCGCGCCCGTCGCGCCCCGGAGATAGCTGGCGACGCCGTCGGTCTCGTCGTTGCGGAAGAGGCCGGCGGTGTAGGCGGCCGTCAGCGTCGGGGTGAGGTCAAACGTCAGGCGTGTGGTGAGGCTGTCCTGCGCCTGGTGCGCGATGGCGGTCGCGCCCAAGACCTTGATCGGCACGCCGAGCCGGCTCGCATCGTCGAAGCCGCCGCTGACGACCGTCCCCGCCCCGCTGCGGGCGGCGGGAATGACCGCCGTGGCGTAGGTCAGCGGCTGCGCGTCCGACTCGAGGTGGTTGTAGCCGACGCGCAAGCTGAAGCGACCCAGCCGGTCGCCGACGGATGCGGCCGCGCGCCCCGTGCCGAGCGAGAGATGGTCGCCGTACTTGCTAAAGAACTGCCCCGCGCCCTGCACCTCGGCGGAGGCCTCGAACGCGCTCGGCGCGCGGGTGGTGATCTCCACCACCTCGCCTATCGAATTTCCGGGAAAGGCGGCGGCGAACGGGCCGTACAGCACGTCGATCCGCGCCACGCTGTCGGGCGTGACCAGCCCCCACTTGGGGGAGGCGCTCGTATTGTTGTTCCCGATCAGCGCCGAGAGGAGCACGCCGTCCGCGTAGATGAGGCTCCGCGCCGAGGCGCCGACGCCCGAAGTGCGGGTGGTGATCGGGTCCTGGTCGTCGCCGAAGTGGCGCTGGCGGATCAGGATGTCGGGCAGGTAGCGCAGCGCGTCCTCGACGGTGACGCTGTTGACGCTGTCGGCGACCTGGCCCGCGGTGACGCTGGCGGTCGTCGTGGCCGCGGCCGAGAACGAGGTCGTAGGCCGAGCGCCGGTCACCACCACCTCGGCGGCGGAAGGCGCCGCCGTCTGGGCGTGCGAGGGGGCAGGGGGCAGGGCGGCCGCGAGCGCAAGCGCGCTCGCCGCGGCGAAGGGGCTGTGGGGCAAGGCGATCTCCGGGCGCACGCGCCCGCTCGGGGTCGCAGCGCCGCTGACGGGGCGGGCGCGCGGACGTCCGTCCGCGCGGGCTCAGGCGGTCAGCGAGGCTGCGGGCGGATCTCGCGCCCGAGGTTCGAGGCGCGGCGGCCCGCGCGGCAGGTGCGCTCGTCGAGGCGGGCGCGCCGCCCACCGGACGCAGCTCGGCGTCGGCAGCCGGACCGCGTCGGCTACAATTGGGGCATGGGCGGCGTCCGCGCAGTAGGCGCACGCGGGTCCGCCCTTGCCGGGCGCTCTGCGCGCGCCGTCATTGGCGCCCTTCGCGGCCATTCCAGGCATCGCCGAGGCGGGCATGCCCATGCCGCAGGACGGTCCGGAAGCGACCTCGGCGGCTCGCATGACATTGGAGCGCACCTGCGCGAACGCCAGCATCACGACGGCGCAGAGCGCCAGCGCGTGCGTCCAGCCCAGCCGAGGCCCCCGACGGTTCACACGAGAGGCTTACGGTCGGTCGCCGCCGCGCTCAACCACTTCCGATGTGGGATCAACCGTTCTGGAGAAAGCGCGCCAAGTCATCGGCGCCGCCGATGCGCTCGCCGTCGATGAACACCTGGGGCGTCGTCTCGACCCCCTCCTGCGCTTCGAAGGCGTCCACCTCCGCACGCGACCGGAGCACACGGTCGTCGACGTCGTAGCCGTGCGCCCGCAGAAGCTCGAGCGCCCTCACGCCGAACGGGCAGGTGTGCTCGGGAAGGACCATGCGGTAGAGGACGGCGGAGGGCATGGACCCCTGAACGACCGGCGCCGACGTGCGATCCATCTCACGCTGGCGACGTATTCGGTTCCGCCGGTGACCAAAGCGGGGCCTTGCGCGTTCAGTGAGGCGGAGAGGCCGACATCCATGCGCAGATCAGGACGACAGACCCTTCTGGGTTCGCTCCGGGGGGCGGGAACCTTGAAGGCGGAGGGCGCTTCGGCCGAGGTCGACTACGCGCTCGACCGCTTCGAGGATCGGCAGGGTCAGCGGGCCAGCGGCTCGGTCACGGGCGACGTGTCCGCCTTCGCCGACCTGCCGGAGGGGACGCCTGCGACGCTCGTCCTGCAGAACGGCTCGGAGATCGCGGTCGTCGTCTCCAACGCCGCCGCCGATGGAGCCGACGTCGAGGCCGTGGGCGCGATCGTCGACCAGTGAGGCGCTGCGGCGCGGCCTATTCCGACGGGGCGTCCGCCTTGCATCGCGCCTGCGTGAAGCCTAGGTGGGAGGCTCGACCCGCCTGAACGCCTGACACCTCTCTCGTTCGCGGGCCGGGTTTTCCAAGCCGATTTGGTGGTCTTCGAAGCCGTCGTCGCATCTTGCGCGACGGGATTGAACGAAAGGCGCCGATCATGGCACTTGGAACTGTGAAGTGGTTCAACGCCACTAAGGGTTACGGCTTCATCGCGCCGGAGGAAGGTTCCTCCGACGTGTTCGTGCACGTGTCCGCGCTCGAGCGCGCCGGCCTGCCGGGTCTCGTTGATGGCCAGAAGGTCACCTACGAACTCGAGAAGGACCGCAAAAGCGGCAAGATGTCGGCGACGAGCCTCCAGCTCGCCTGACGAGATCCGCGAGGCTTCCGCGGCGCGGGAGCCTCGCCCCTGACCTCGCCTTAATGGCTGAGGTCTGAGAGTTCGCGGCCGCGGGTCTCCGGTCCCAGCACCGCCACCAGGATCGCGGCGGCGATCGCCGGCACGGTGATCACCAGAGCCGCCGTTCCGAGCGTGGGTACGCTCGCGGCTATGCCCAACGCCTGGGCGAACAGGCCGCCCCCCTTCGTGCACGCCGCCACCCACCCCGTGGCTCGCCCACGCGTGCGCGCCACCGACGTCTCGGCGGCATAGGGCAAGAGCACGGCCAGGAGCGCATTCGAGCCGACGATGAGGAGCGCGATGGGCCAGACCGGGCTCGTCAGCCGCCCCGCCTGCAGGAGCAGGATGCCGCCGAGCCCCACGACCGTCACAAGCAACGAAGCGGCGAGCGTGCCGCGCGTGCTCCACCGGCTGTAGCCCACCGCCGCCACCGCCACCGTCGGCAACGCGATCAGCGCCGAGCTCGCGAGCAGCCGGCCGGTCGCGCCGGCGCTGTAGCCCATTGCGGCGAGCGCGGTCGGCACCCAGAGCAGAAGCCCGAAGTTGACCAGCCCCCAGGTGACCGCCGCGAGGCTCAGCACGAGCGTCAGCCAGCGGGCGCCGGAGGCGGGAGCTATCACAGGCGCAGTCGGCGGCGAGGAGCTCGCAGGCCCCAGCGTCGCTCCGAACCCGCCCGTCGCCGCGCGCGCCTCCGCCTCGCGGCCGACCTGCAGCAGAAACGTCACCGACTCGGGGATGAGCCCGCTCAGCGCGACGAGGAGAAGCCCGGTCGGCAGGTTGAGGAGCCACATGATGCGCCAGCCGTAGAGCGGCTGGAGGAGGCCCGAGAGCGAGCTGGCGGCGAGGTAGCCGCCCACCCCACCTAGCCCGCCGACCAAGACGAGGCTCCAGCTCCGATGCCGCGGCGGCGTCATCTCGGCCAGGAGGGCGTAGGCGACCGGCAGCATGCCGCCCGCCGCCGCGCCCATCAGGAAGCACATGCCGACGTTCCACCAGAAGTCCGGCATCGCCCCGCAGATCGAGGTGCCGACGAACATCACCGACGACAGCAGGATCGACGCGCGCCGGCCGAACAGGTCCGCCAGCCACCCCCAGACGATCGATCCCGCCACCGTGCCCGTGAGCGCGGCCAGCGGCAGCCACGCGACCACCGACCTGGGCACGCGGTACTCGCCGACCATGCCGGGCACGACGAAGCCCAGGCTGGCCGGCTTCATGACATCGATCACGAGCGCCAGCGTCAGCACCGCCATCAGCCGCCAGTGCGCCGGGCGCAGTCGCTCGCCCTGCCGGACGTGCAGCCGCACGGCGCTTGGGCTGGGCGGGCGTCGGGGGAGGAGACCGACCCCCGCGGCGCCGATCCCGGCCACGATGGCGGCCATGCCCCAGATCATCCCCGGATCCATCGGCATGCCTGCGAGCCGGAAGCCCATGCTCCGTCCCGTCCAGAACATCGGCAGGTGCAGCGCCACCCCGAGCGTGACGCTGAGGCTGCCCAGCCAGAACAGCCATGCGCGGGGGCGGTCGGCCAGCACGGATGCGGACGTCGAAGTCATGGCGTTGTGTCGCGGAGACCATCCGCTTCGGCAAGCCGTGTAGACGGGCTAGATGGGCGGAGGTAGCCACCAGGTGAGAATTAGTCGCAGGAACGTTCTCAAAGGCAACATGAAGCGTCGTTCATGTTCGACGGGGTGGTGTCGTTCGACAAACTTGTGAGACAGCCGACATCAACGGCCCTGTCGACTTTTGAAACGGACGCGCTAGTCTGACGTTATAGAAACGCAGCCGGCGCGAGTGCGCGGTTGGACACTTTGGGAGCGGGCATGACCGATCAAGCGAAACCCACGTCGCGGCGTTCGATCGTGGTCGGGGCGGCGGCCATGGCGGCTCTGCCGCTCGTGCTGCCCACGCAAGCGACGGCGGGCGTCGTCACTCAGCAGAACGCCAAATACCAGAACCAGCCCAAGAACGGCGCGCACTGCGCCCAGTGCAACTACTTCCTGCCCGGTCCGAAGCCTGACGCGCCCGGCGCCTGCAAGCAGGTGGCGGGCGTGATCTCGCCCAACGGCTGGTGCCAGTTCTACGCCAAGAAGGCCGGCGCGAAGTAGGTCAAGGCTGGAGCCGCGCGCAGGCGGGCCGCTCGCCCGCCTGCGCCTGCATGTCGGTTGGCCCTGGCTGCCGCCGGAAGGTCTGGCGGGCCGAAGGGCCTCTCGCGGACCGCAACAAACAGCGCCCATCCTTGATGATGAGCCGGCACGGCCGCCCGAGAGGGCGGCCGTCGCATTTCGGCCTGTTAGGCGGCCGCCATCCGTCGGCTGAGAGCGCACATCGACCAGAGCTCGGACAGGGCGTCCACCAGCGCGTCGATGTCGGCGTCGGAGTGGACCGGCGACGGCGTGATCCGCAGCCGCTCGGTCCCGCGCGCGACGGTCGGATAGTTGATCGGCTGGATGTAGATGCCGTAGCGGTCCAGCAGCCAGTCGCTGATCATCTTGCACTTCACGGGATCGCCGACCATCACCGGAATAATGTGGCTGTCGTTCTCCATGCAGGGGATTCCGGCGGCCGCGAGCCGGCGGCGAACGGTCGCCACCCGGTTGCGGTGGCGCGCGCGCTCCTGACCGCTCTCCTTGAGGTGGCGGATGCTGGCCAGCGCGCCGGCCGCGAGCGTCGGCGCCAGCGCGGTCGAGAAGATGAAACCGGAGGCGAAGCTGCGAACGAAGTCGCACATGGCGGCCGAGCCGGCGACATAGCCGCCCATCACGCCGAAGGCCTTGGCCAGCGTGCCCTCGATCACGGTGATGCGGTGCATCAGCCCCTCGCGCTCGGCCACGCCGCCGCCACGCGGGCCGTAGAGTCCGACGCCGTGCACCTCGTCGAGGTAGGTCATCGCGCCGAACTCGTCGGCGAGGTCGCACAGCTCGGCCAGGGGCGCGATGTCGCCGTCCATCGAGTAGACGCTCTCGAAGGCGATGAGCTTGGGCGCGGCGGGATCGGCGGCCTCGAGCCGGCGGCGCAGGTCGGCCATGTCGTTGTGGGCGAAGATCACGCGCTGCGCCTGGCTGTGGCGGATGCCCTCGATCATGGAGGCGTGGTTGCAGGCGTCGGAGAAGACGATGCATCCCGGCAGGCGGGCGGCGAGAGTCGAGAGCGCCGCCATGTTCGACATGTAGCCGGAGGTGAAGGTCAGCGCCGCCTCCTTGCCGTGCAAGTCGGCCAGCTCCGCCTCCAGGAGCACGTGGTAGTGGTTGGTGCCCGAGATGTTGCGGGTGCCGCCCGCGCCCGCGCCGCAGCGGTCCAGCGCCTCGCGCATGGCGGCGAGCACCTTGGGGTGCTGCCCCATGCCCAGGTAGTCGTTCGAGCACCATACGGTGACGTCGCTCGTCGCGCCCTCGTGGTGGCGCACGGCGGCGGGAAACGACCCGGCCTTGCGCTCCAGGTCGGCGAACACGCGGTAGCGCCCTTCTTGGTGGAGGCCGGCCAGCTCGGTCTGGAAGAAGTGCTCGTAGTCCATGGGGCGCGATCCTTGAGGGCTCGTCGGCGCGTCAGTTCAGGCCCTTCGCCGCTTCGGCGGCGAGAGGGGTGCGAGGGGGCGGCGGAGAGGTGGTGCGTTCGGAGGCGGGCAGCGCCCAGCGCCACAGGGCGGCGTCCGGCAGGGGGGCGGCCATGAAGGCGTGTTCCAGCGCCGCGAGGCTCAGGAGGGCGAAGACCAGCGCATAGCCCGTGGCTGTGAAGGGCGAGGCGGAGGCGCCCAGCGCGGTCGCGGCGGCGGCGGCGGCGGCCAGAGCGAGCGCCCCAAGCGACAGGGGGTAGAGCGCGCTGACGCGGCCGCGCCTCAGATAGCTGGCGAGGTGGCGCAGCTCCGCCGGGAACAGCTCGACGCTGAAGTTCGGCGCGCCGAGGAAGAGATTGAGCTTGGAGCTCAGCCGCGCGGCGAAGAGCACAAGCGCGGTCCACCCCGCGATGGGGTTGGGGGCGCCGAGCGTGAGCGCCGCGACCACGAGCGTGGTCAGCGCCAGCGCGATCTCGTGATGGATCAGCGTGGCGGCCGCTGCGCGGAACCGCGCCCATCCCCGTGCGCCCGGGGGGCAGGGGGCCGACGAGGGCCCTGTGACAAAGCCGAACAGGAAGGCCAGCTCCTGCCAGCCCCAGAGCGCCAGGACGGCGGTGAAGGCGACGCACGCGGCGAGGGGGGTGGTCTGCGTGCGCGTGGCCGCGAGCGCCGCCGCCGCCAGGGCGGCGACGGCGGTGGCGCAGGCCATCACCCCGCCCCGCCATGCGCGCGGACGACGGCTGAGCCAGAGCACGAGCCCCGTGCTCGCCCACCAGAGCGCGAGCGCGAAGACGAGGGCCAAGGCTATGGGCGCGGCGCTCATCACCTCACCAGGTCGGCTCGAGCCGCACCGCGCCGGGCGGCGTGTTGGGCAGGGACGGGACGAAGAAAAGCCGCACGAAGGTCGCTCCTGCGGCGGCGACCAACCCCGCGCGGCGCACGCCGGCCGACCAGCCGCCCTGCGCCTTGGCGTCGCCCATCCGCGCGGTGATCGCGGCCATGCGGTCGAAGCCGCGGCGCGAGGCCGGCGCGTCCATGTCGAGCACCAGCGGGAACACCTGCCGCGAGATCTCCGAGCAGCAGCGGAACACGCGATGGTCGTAGTCGCTGGGATCGAGCCCCAGCGCGGCGTGGAAGGCGGGTCGCGCGTGGTCGCGCACGTACATGGTGAGATAGACCGACAGCAGGAAGAACTTGATCCACAGCTTGTTGAGCCCGCGCAGCAGCTTGGGCTCGGACCGCATCAAGAGCGCGAAGGCGTCGCCGTGGCGGAACTCGTCGTTGCACCACCGCTCGAACCACTTGAAGATCGGGTGGAACCGCTGCTCGGGATGCGCCTCGAGGTGGCGGAAGATGGTGATGTAGCGCGCGTAGCCGATCTTCTCCGACAGGTAGACGGCGTAGAAGATGAATTTCGGCTTGAAGAAGGTGTACTTCTTGACCTTGGTCAGGAAGCTCAGGTCGACGCCGATGTCGTAGTCCTTCAGACACTCGTTGATGAAGCCCGCGTGCCGGGCTTCGTCGCGGCTCATGTACTTGAACAGCGCCTTGATGTCGGGATTCTGAACGCGCTTGACGATCTCGGCGTAGAGCACGCAGCCGGAGAACTCGGCGGTGAGCGAGCTCACCAGGAAGTCCACGAACTCGCGCCGGAGCTCGGGCGGCAGTTCGTCCAGCGTTTCGGTGAAGGCCTCTGCGCGCTTGAAGTGGTCGCGGTTGGGATCGGCGGCCATCTCGGCCAGGAGCCCGTCCCACTCGGCGCGGACGGGCGCCACATCCATCCGGTCGAGGGCGGCGAAGTCGGTGGTGTAGAACCGCGGGCTGAGGACGGTGTCCTCCTGGGCCAGCCGCGTCGTCTCGCTTGCGGCGCGGCGCGCCTTGTCCGCGGCGGTGACGGCCGGCGCCCGGACGGGCCCTTCCGCGGGAACGAGCAGGTCGGCGTCGAAGGTCGCGTCGGTCATGGCGCCCTCCCGGGCGTGAAGCTGACTTCGTAGAGTTCGGCGAGTTCGAAGCGCGCGCAGAGGCGCGTCCACTGACGCTCGAGCCAGCCCGCGCGCTCGACGGTCGCCTCGCGCCTCAGGGTGAGCACATCGCCGAAGCGCACGCGGATGGGGTCGCCGTGCACGCGCACCCGGTCGCCGGGGCGCAGTTCGGGCTCGCCGTCGAGCGCGACATGGGCGTGCAGGCTGCGCTCGGTGTGCTCGATCTCGATGGTGCAGGGCGTGACCAGCGATCGGCGCGAGAGGAAGGGCAGGGCGGTCATGCGCGCGTGCTCCCGGCCGGCAGGAAGGCGGCGAAGGCGGCGCGGTTGCCCGACCCGAACGCGTCGAGATCAATCAGCCGGCGCGTGGCGGTGTCCTGCAGCCAGAGGTGGCCTCCGTGGTCGAGGCTGAGGCGGAATGGCGCTGCCGGGCCGATGTGGCGGCTCATCCGATCGCGCGCGAGGCCCCGCATCACGCCCCGCACGAAGCCGTTGGTGTTGGGGGCGAGGGTGGACACGGGCGCGCCCGTGCGGGCGTCGGCCACGCTCACGGCCCCGTCCGCCCGGTCCGCGAAGCGCAGCTCGATCGACGCGACCGCCGGGGGCGCGGTGGCGGGGGCGGGCGGGCGCGTCAACCGCGCAACCGCCGCGCCGCCGATCACCATGGCGAGCACGCCCGCCACCGCCACGAGGGCGCCCCGGGGGATGGGATCGGAGTGGGGCGCGGTCATCGTCATCGTTGGATCCTCAGGCCGCCGCGGTCTCGCCGAGGCCCAGCGCCGTCTTCGTCGGGCGGGCGGGGGCGACGAGGGTTGCGATCTCCACCCCGACCTCCGCCTTCATCGCCGCCGCCAGCGTCCGGGCGACGACCGCGGCGTCGGGCACGGCCCGGAGGCTAGGCTCCGGCCGCGCCAAGCGCCATGGCCGCGCATGCGGCCAAAGGTGCGCGATGGCGAGCTTATTCGGGGCCTTGAGCGTCAGCGCGAGGTCGCCCGTCCCATCCCGTCCCGCCTTGAGCGCGCCGCTCTCGATGATCGTGAACGGCAGGTTGATCGCCTTGGACAGCGCGACGCCGTAGCGAAGAACGACCCGGCGACTTGTGATCGAGTAGACGGTGGTGCGCGCGACCAGCCAGGCCCACAGCGCGAGGAGGCCCAGCGCCGCCCCGGCGAGCGGAGCCGCGGCCGCCGCCTGCCCCAGCGCGGTGGGAAGGGTCGCGCCCGATCCGATCGCTCCGGCGGCGCGCCAAGCGAGGAGGAGCGCGAAATAAAGCGCCACCGCGCGCAGGTGGAAGGCCTCGCACGCCAGCGGCGCCCAGCGCGGGGCGCCCTGCCAGAGAAGGGTCTCGCCCTCGGGCAGCGCGCCGGGAAGGCCGCGGACGGGTTCGGCGTCGTGCCCGTTCACAGCACCGGCTCCGTGCGGGCGGGCGTGGCGTAGAGGTAGCCCGCGCCGTAGTAGGCGGAGATCCGCTCCTCCTCGTCGCGTGTGACTTCGTCGGGGTTCTCCAGCGCCGGCACGTCTGCAAAGTGCCGGGCGAGGATGGCGTCGACCTTCACGACGCCCTCGCCGCGGGAGATCTTGGCCATGGTCAGCGGCAAGAGCACCCGGCGTCCGGTCGGCGCGGCGTCGACCACGCTCGAGCCGGGCGCCGAGGCCGCCGGGGTGAGCGTGACCTCGAGATAGCGGACCAGGATCTCGCCCCGATCAATCCAGACGTCGGACACGACCCCCGCCGGCCGGCGGTCGGCTCCGAGCACCCTCATGCCGCGCGGATCGGGGTCGCGAGCGTCGAGCGTGAAGTCGGTCGCCTGACGCATCGGGGTGATCTTGAGGTCGCCGTGGTCGGTGCGGTCGGGCGCGCGGGCGCGGTTGGCGTAGGCGCCGGAGCCGACGCCGGCCAGCATGGGATCGCCCACCGGCTGGAACGGCGTGCCCGACACCCGCGACCGGCGCGTGGCGGCGATGTCGCGGCTGTCGCTCACGCCGTCGGGCTTGAAGATCAGGTCGCCGCCGGCCAAGCGGAAGGTCTTGGGCCGCGCCACGAACATCATGCCCTGCGCGGGCTCCAGCCGGCCCGTCTCGTCGTCCTCGATGGGGTATCCCTCGCGACGGTCCTCGCGCCGCAGGTAGATCACCAGCCCGACGAAGAAGGCGGTGAACAAGGTCAGGGTCAGGGCGGTGACGTCGAAGGTCCCGAAAAACTCGATGTTGTGCATGTGGATCTCCTTCGGGGACCTTACGCGGGTGTCTGGGCGAGGGCGGAGTGGTCTGTGAAGATCGCGGGGTCGTGGCGTGCGAGGGGTCCGAGGGCCACGAGGGCGCCGAACAGCAGGAGGATCTCCAGCGCGTACACCGCCGAATAGCCGGTGGCCGGGCTCTCCAGCGCCGCGCCGAGGCGGCCTGTGCGAGCGGCGGCGCCGATCGCGTCGCTGAGGAGGCCGCCGGAGGCGACCGCCAGCCCGGCCGCCAGCGCCTGCACCGCGCCCCAGGCTCCCAGCGCCAGCCCCGTGGCGTCCGCCTGCGCCATGTTCATGGAAGCGGTGAGCGTGCCGTGGGCGAAGAGCCCCGCACCGAAGCCTACGAGGCCGACGCCCGTGGCGAACAGCGCTCCGGACGCCATGGGTGCGGCCAGCATCACGCAGGCGAAGGCGAGGAGGCCCGCCAAGGCGCCCATGCCCGCCACGCGGTAGGGGTCGGAGCCCCGCGCCAGCCGGCGCGCGGCGATCCACAGCCCGGCCCCGCCCCCCAGCGCCAGAAGCGCGGTGAGCCCCGTGGTCGCCCCCACCGGGAGATGCAGCACGCGGCCGCCGTAGGGCTCCAAGAGCACGTCCTGCATGGAGAACGCGCACGTGCCCATGCCGATGGCCAGAAGGCGCCGGCCGGCCCGGCCGGTGGACGCGTACGCCGCCCAGCGCTGCGTGAAGCTCGGAGCCGCGGCGGCGGCGCGGCCGCGGTCGGGGTCGCGCGCCTCCTGCTGCCACAGCGCGACGCCGTTCAGGATCAGGGTGAGAAGGCCTGCGCCCTGAACCACCTTGACGAGCTTGAGCTCGGTGAAGGGATGCAGCAGCAGCCCGAAAGCCACCGCCGCGCCGACCGATCCCACGAGCAGCATGGCGCACAAGAGCGCCACCACCTTGGGGCGGGCCTGGGCCGGAGCGAGGTCGGTCGCCAGCGCCAGCCCGCTCGTCTGTACGGTGTGGAGCCCCGCGCCGGTCAGGAGAAAGGCCAGCGCCGCCCCCGCCTGCCCCACGATCGGCGGCCCGTGGCTGTCGCCGGAGAGCAGGATCAGCGCGAAGGGCATGATCGCCAGCCCGCCGAACTGCAGCAGGGTGCCGAACCACAGATAGGGCGTGCGCCTCCAGCCCAGGACCGAGCGGTGCGTGTCGGAGCGGTGGCCGACCAGCATGCGGAACGGCGCGAACACGAGCGGCAGGGCGATCATCAGCGCCACCACCCAGGCGGGCAGGCCCAGCTCGACGATCATGACGCGGTTCAGCGTGCCGATCAGGAGCACCGCCGCCATGCCCACGGTGACCTGGAACAGCGACAGCCGCAGCAGGCGGCGCAGGGGCAGCTCCGCCGTCGACGCCGAGGCGAACGGCAGCCACGCGCCGCCGACCGCGCGCCACGACCAGGTGCGGGGGGCGGGGGCGTCGGTCACCGCCGGACGAGCTCCATCGCCTGCGAAGTGTAGAAGCCGGACGCGACGCGCTCGGTGCGGCCGGGTCGCCAGCCGGCGAGCGCGGGGTGGGCGGCGATCGCCCGGCGCAGCCTCTGCTCCGCCACGGGCTCGAGCGCAGGGGCGCGGTCGGCGCGCGGGAAAAGGAGGCCCACGCTCCACATCAGCCACAGGGCCGGCGTGCGCGGCGCGAAGGTGAAGAGGATGGAGCGCCCGGTGCGGGGGGCGAGCGCCGCCAGCACCTCCACGATCTCGGCGGCGGGGTAGTGGATCAGCGAGTCCATCGCCACCACGTGGTCGAAGCGGCCGAGCGCCGCGTCACGCATGTCGCCCACCCGGAAGTCGATGCTTCCGCCGCCCAGCTCGCCCGCGCGCTCGCCGGCCAGGCCGACGAGGTTTCCCGCGATGTCCACGGCGGTGACCCGGGCGCCCCGCCTCGCCGCCTCGACGGAGAGCGCCCCCGTGCCGCAGCCCGCGTCCAGGAGGGCGGCGCCCGTCATGTCGGCAGGCAGCCAGGAGAGCAGGGCGGCGCGCATGCGGTCGCGCCCGGCGCGCACCGTTTCCCGGATGCGGCTCACCGGGGCGTCCGAGGTGAGCCGCGCCCAGGTCTCCATGGCGGTCCGGTCGAAATAGGTCTGCAGCCGCCCACGACGGACGTCGTAGAGGGTTTCGGGCGTGGTCGCCGACATCACTCGAACCCCAGGAAGTCGAACACGTCCCGGTCCTTCATCGGCATGCAATCGTAGCTCCGGCCATCGGCCAGGAGAGTCGCCGCCAGCTTCATGTATTCGGCGCAGGCGAGGTCGACCTCGGGCGAGGACTCCATCTCGAACAGCACCGACTTCTTCAACCGGCTCTTGCGGATGGGCTCCAGGATCGGGAAATGCGCGAGGCGCTCCAGGCCGATCTTGGCGTTGAAGCGGTCGATCTCGTCGGTGGCGGCGCTGCGGTTGGCGATCATCCCGCCCAGCCGCACCTCGTAGTTCTTCGCCTTGGCGCGGATCGCGGCGATGATGCGGTTCATCGCGAAGATGCTGTCGAAGTCGTTGGACGCCACTACGAGCGCGCGCTCCGCATGCTGCAGGGGCGCGGCGAAGCCGCCGCAGACCACGTCGCCCAAGACGTCGAAGATCACGATGTCGGTGTCGTCGAGGAGGTGGTGCTCCTTGAGGAGCTTGACCGTCTGGCCGACGACATAGCCGCCGCAGCCGGTGCCCGCCGGCGGGCCGCCGGCCTCCACGCACATCACGCCGTTGTAGCCGGTGAAGCAGTAGTCCTCGGGCCTTAGTTCTTCGGTGTGGAAGTCGACCGTCTCGAGGATGTCGATCACCGTCGGTGTCAGCGTCTTGGTCAGGGTGAAGGTCGAGTCGTGCTTGGGGTCGCAGCCGATCTGCAGGACGCGCTTGCCCAGCTTGGAAAAGGCGGCCGACAGGTTGGACGAGGTGGTCGATTTGCCGATGCCGCCCTTGCCGTAGATGGCGAACACCTTGGCGCGCCCGGTCATGGCGCCGCCGTCCATCTTGACCTGGACGCTGCCCTCGCCGTCACCGCGCGTATGCGGCGCCGTGCGGAAGGCGGGTCGGGCGCCGGGGCGCTCCATGTCGACGAGGGTCATCGGGGATCCATCACGCGGCGGTCGCCACGCCCTCCAGTCGGTCTTCCAGCTCGTCGCTGGCGTGGTGCAGGGCGGCGAGGGTGGCGGCGTCGGGCGTCCATAGCTGGCGCTCGCACGCCTCGATCAGGCGCTTAGCCATGCGCGAGGAGGCGACCGGGTTCAGACCCGACAGGCGGCGACGCATGGCGTCGTCCAGCACGTAGGTCTCGCTGATCTGCTGGTAGATCCAGGGGTCGACCTGGCGGGTGGTGGCCGACCAGCCCAGCGTGGTGGTCACGCCCGCCTCGATTTGGCGCACGCCCTCGTAACCGTGGCTGAGAAGACCCTCGTACCACTTGGGGTTCAGCATGCGGGTGCGGGTCTCCAGCGCGACCTGCTCGCCGAGGGTGCGCACCTTGGCCGCGCCCGAGGTCTGGTCGCCGATGTAGACGGGGGCGTCCGAGCCCCGCGCCCGCTTCACCGCCCGGCTTATGCCGCCGAGGGTGTCGACGTACTGGTCGATGGAGGTGACCCCGAGCTCGACCGACTCGACGTTCTGGTAGGCGAAGTCGACGCCCTTCAGGATAGCGGCGAGCACCGCCGTCTGCTTCACCGCCGCGCCGGTGCGGCCGTAGGCGAAGCCCTTGCGGGCCAGGTAGGTGTCGGCCAGCTCGTCCTCGTCGCTCCAGGCGCCCGAGTCGATCAGCTGGTTGACGTTGGCGCCGTAGGCTCCGTCGGCGTTGGAGAAGACGCGCAGCGCCGCGGTCTCGAGGTCGCAGCCCTGCTCGGCCATGTGCGCCAGCGCGTGCTTGCGGACGAAGTTGAGCTCAGGAGGCTCGTGGGCGCTGGCGGCCAGCCAGGCCGCCTCGGCGATCATTCGGGTCTGCAGCGCGAGGAGGTCGCGGAAGATGCCCGAGAGCGTCACCACAACGTCGATCCTCGGCCGGCCCAGTTCGGCCAACGGGATCAGCTCGGCCCCGCACAGCCGGCCGTAGCTGTCGAACCGCGGACGCGCGCCCATCAGCGCCAGCGTCTGGCCGATCGGCGCGCCCTCGCTCTTCAGGTTGTCCGAGCCCCACAGCACCATGGCGACGGACTCGGGCGTGGCGCCCGTGTCGGCGAGGTGGCGGTCGAGCACGAGCCGCGCCTGCGCCGCGCCTTCCCGCACGGCGAAGACGCTGGGGATGTGGAAGGGGTCGAAGCCGTGCAGGTTGCGGCCCGTGGGCAGGATCGCGGGGGTGCGCACGAGATCGCCGCTCGGCGCCGGGCGAATGTAGCCGCCGTCGAGCGCGTGGACGATGGCGTCGAGTTCCGAGTCCCTCGCCAGGTGCGCGTCGACGGCGGCGAGTTCGGCCAGCACGGCGACAGCTTCCCGGGTCGGGCGTGGTCCATCGACAGCGGCGGCGATCTCGGGGGGAGCGCCGCCGACCAGCAGCTGCAGGCTCGGGCGCGAGGGTGCGTCAGGCCCGCGCCCTTCGCTCATGGCCGCCAGGAGCTCGACCCGCTCCTCGGGCGTGGCGGCCTGGCCGACGACATGGAGGCCGTGGGGGATCAGCGCCTGCTCCAGTTCGAACACCTGCTCGGCCAGGGCGGGGATAGGCGCGTCGGAGGCGCCCGCGAGGTCGAGCGCGACCGCCTGCTCGCGGATGAGCGTCGCCAGGGCCGGACGTTCGGCGGCCTCGGTCGGGGTCGAGCGCCAGCGTTGGAGCGAGGCTTTCAGCTCGACCAGCCCTTTGTACAGCCCCGCTTTGGCGATCGGCGGGGTCAGATAGCTGATCAGCGTCGCGCCGGATCGACGCCGCGCCAGCGCGCCTTCTGAGGGGTTGTTGGCGGCGTAGAGGTAGAGGTTGGGCAGGTCGCCGATCAGCCGCTCGGGCCAGTCGTTCCCACTGAGGCCCGCTTGCTTGCCCGGCATGAACTCGAGCGCGCCGTGAGTGCCGAAGTGCAGCACTACGTCGGCGTCGAAGTCCTCGCGCAGGTAACGGTAGAAGGCGCTGAAGGCGTGGGTGGGGGCGAAGCCGCGCTCGAACAGGAGCCGCATCGGATCGCCCTCGTAGCCGAAGCCCGGCTGCAGCCCGACCAGCACCTTGCCGAACCGCTCGCCCAGGACGAAGATCGACGACCCGTTGCTGAGCACCTTGCCGGGCGCCGGTCCCCACTGCGCCTCGATCTCGTGGAGCCAGCGTTCGCGGCGCACGTGGTCGTCGGCCACGATGCGCGCGACCACGTTGGCGTCGGTGCCGAACCGCGCGGCGTTGCCCTGGATCAGCCGCTCGCGCAGCGCCTCCACGGTGGGGGGGACCTCGACGTCGTAACCCTCGGCCTTCAGGCGGGTCAGCGTGTTGTGGAGCGAGGCGAAGACGGAGAGGAACGCCGCCGAGCCGACCGCGCCCGAGTTGGGCGGAAAGTTGAAGAGCACGATCGCGACCCGGCGGTCGGCGCGCGCCGTGCGGCGCTGGCGGGCCATGCGTGCGACCTTGGCGGCCAACGCTTGCGCGCGCTCGGGGCAGGACCGCATGCGGGGCGCCGAGGCGTTGGCCTCGAAATGGCAGCCGCGGCCGCAGCCCTGGCACGGCGCCGAACCGTCGGCCCGGCCCCCGAACACGGTGGGAGCGACCGCCCCGTCGAGCTCGGGTATGGCCAACATGATGGTGGCCTCGACAGGCATCAGGCCAGCGGCCGACGCCCCCCAGGTCTCCAGCGTTTGGAACTCGAGCGGCTGGGCCGAGATGTAAGGAACGTCGAGCGTCGCCAGCATCTCTTCGGCGGCGGCCGAGTCGTTGTAAGCGGGGCCGCCCACCAGCGAGAAGCCCGACAGCGATACGACCGCGTCGACCGTGGCGCGCCCGTTCTGCATGAAGAACCGCTCGATCGCCGGGCGCGCGTCGAGGCCGGAGGCGAAGGCGGGGATCACCCGCAGCCCCGTGGCCTCCAGCGCCGCGATCACGCCGTCGTAGTGGCCCGCGTCCTCGGCCAGCACATAGGAGCGCAGCACGAGGACGCCCACGACCCCAACCGCGTCGCCCAGCGGCTGGGCGGCGGGCGCAGGCAGGGCGTCGAGGCGCTCCACGATCCGACCTTCCGCGCGCGGGTGGTAGAGGCCAACCTCGGGATAGTCGCGGGGCGCGCCGGCCTCCACCTGGCCGCGCAGGGCGCGCCGGTCGCCGTCGGCGTAGCGGCCGACCAGGAAGCGGACCATGTCGGCGACGTTGTCCTGCGAACCCGACAGCCAGTACTGCATGGTGAGGAAGTAGGCGCGCAGGTCCTGCGCCGGGCCGGGGATGAAGCGCAGGAGCTTCGGCAGGCGGCGCAGCATCGCCATCTGCCCCGCGCCCGAGCTGCCCGTCTTCTTCGACCCCCGCAGCCGCTTCAGCATGGCGATCGGACCCTTGTCCGACCCGTCCATCTTGAGCGAGCCGAGCCGCGTCAGCTTGACGACCTCGCCCGCCGACATCACGCCGACCATGGCGTCGCAGTGGTCGCGCCGCGCGGCGAGCGCCGGCAGCACCGAGCGGACGTGGTCCTCCATGAACAGCATGGTGGCGATCACGATGTCGCCCTGGTCGATGTCACGGGTGCAGCGGGCGAGCGCTTCGCGGTCTTCGGCCCAGTCCACGGCGGCGTGCAGGTCGAGCGTCAGGCCGGGGATGTCGCGGCGCAGCGCCTCGGCGGCGCGCGCGAACACGCCGTTCAGATGCTTGTCGAGCGTGACCACCACCACCCTCACGGGCGATGGCGCGGCCGCGCCCTCAGCGCGCGAAGTGGCTGCGGGCTTCATAGAGCGTCTCGAGCTGGATCTGCGCCAGCCCCTGGTTGGCGGCGAAGGCCTCGGTGTTGCGGCGCGCCTTGCCGCGCACGAAGAAGGGAATCTTCGAAAGCTCAGCCGTCGCCGCGTCGGTCCACACGGCGGCGGTCGGCGTCTCCGCAAGCTCGGGTGGTGCGGCGGGGACCGCCGGGCTCCGCGCAGACCCGAGGTGCGAGGGCCCGGCGGCGTCGTTGAACTCGAAGTCGTCGCGGAACATGTGGAGGAGGTGCTCCTCCAGCCCCATGACGAGCGGGTGCACCCAGGTGTCGAAGAGGACGTTCGCGCCTTCCCACCCCATCTGGGGCGAGTGGCGCGCCGGAAAGTCCTGCACGTGCGCGGGGCCGGAGATCACCGCGCAGGCGATCCGCAGCCGCTTGGCGATGTGGCGCTCCATCTGGGTGCCGAGCACGAGCTCGGGCTGCGCCTCGGCGATGGCCGCCTCTACCTCCAGGTAGTCGTCGGTGAGGAGGGGCGTCACGCCGTGTTCGGCGGCGGCGGCGCGCAGCTCGCGGGCGAACTCGCGGTTGTAGGCGCCGAGGCCCACCACCTCGAAGCCCATCTCCTCGCGCGCGACCCGGGCGGCGGCGATCGCACGGTTGGCCTCGCCGAACACGAAGACGCGCTTGCCGGTGAGGTAGGTCGAGTCGACCGAGCGCGACCACCAGCCCGCGCGCGAGGCCGCGTCGGCCAGCACCGGCTGCGAATCCACGCCGGCGATGCGCGCGACCTCGGCGATCCACTCGCGCGTGGCGCCGAGTCCCACGGGCTGCACGCGCACGGAGGGCTGGCCGAAGGTGCGCTCCATCCAGCTGGCCGCCGCGCCTGCGATCTCCGGATAGAGTACGACGTTGAAATCGGCCTGCGCCAGGCGAGCGACGTCGGCCGCCGCGGCCTCCCAGGGGGCCACGACGTTCACCGCGACGCCCAGCCGGTCCAGGAGCGACCGCACCTCGCGCAGATCGTCGCGGTGGCGGAAGCCCAGCGCGACAGGGCCCAGGATGTTGCAGCTCGGCGCGGCCGTGCGCTCGCCCAACCGGGGCTGCGCCAGGGCGCGCACGATCGCGTAGAAGGTCTCAGCCGCGCCCCACAGCTCCTTCTTCTGGTAGCTCGGCAGGTCGAGCGGGATGACGGGGCAGGGCAGGTCGAGCGCGCGCGCGAGTCCGCCCGGATCGTCCTGGATCAGCTCGGCGGTGCATGAGGCGCCTACCAGCATGGCGTCGGGCCGGAACCGCTCAAAGGCGTCGCGCGCGGCGGTCTTGAACAGGTCGGCGGTGTCGCCGCCCAGGTCGCGCGCCTGGAAGGTCGTGTAGGTGACGGGCGGTCGGCGGTCGCGGCGCTCGATCATGGTGAAGAGCAGGTCTGCGTAGGTGTCGCCCTGCGGCGCGTGCAGCACGTAGTGCACGCCGCGCATGGCGGTCGCGACCCGCATGGCCCCCACGTGCGGCGGCCCCTCGTAGGTCCACACCGCGAGCTTCATGCGGCGGCGCCCAGAAGCGCGCGACGCCGCAGCGGACGCGCGAAGAGCTCCGCCAGGTCGCCCGCCTGCTCGTAGCCGTGCACCGGCGAAAACACGAGCTCGATCGACCACTTGGTGGTGAGCCCCTCGGCCTCGAGCGGGTTGGCGAGGCCCAGGCCGCAGACCGTGAGATCGGGCCGCAGCGCGCGGCAGCGCTCCAGCTGACGGTCGACGTCCTGACCCTCGGAGACGACCGTCTCCGCCGGCAGCCGGTCCAGCTCGTCGCCTACGAGGTCGCGGTTGAGGTAGGGGGTGCCGACCTCGAGCGCGCGCATGCCGAGCTCCTCGAACAGGAAGCGAGCGAGCGAGGGCTCGAGCTGCGAGTCGGGGAAGAGGAACAGCGAGCGGTCTTCGAGCGCCGGGCGGGAGCGCGCCACGGCGCGCGCCGCGCGCTCGCGGCCGGGCGTGGTCACCGCGTCGAAGTGTCCGGGTTCCACGCCCCACGCGTCGGCGGCGGCGCGCAGCCAGGCGGTGGTCCCCTCGGCGCCGAAGGGGAAGGGGGCCGACAGGCGTTGCGCGCCGCGGTCGGCGAGGCGCGCCGCGGTTTCGCCGAGGAAGGGCTGGGCCAGCAGCACGCGCGTCTGCGGGCCGATCGGCGGCAGGGCGTCCGAGCGGCGGGCGGGGAAGAAGGCCGAGGGCACGCCCAGGGCGGCGAACAGCCGGGCGAACTGGTCCTCCACGATGTCGGGCAGCACCCCCGCGACGAGAAGGCTCGGTTCGGCGTTGGCCGCCGCGTCCGGCGCCTGGTCGACGAGCGCGGCCAGGCAGGCGTCCTCCCCCTGGGTGAAGGTCGTCTCGATGCCGCTCCCCGAGTAGTTGATCACCCGCAGACGCGGCGCGTGGCGTGCGTTAAGGCGGAAGGCGGCGCGGCCGAGGTCGAGCTTGATCACCTCCGACGGACAGGAGCCCACGAGGAAGAGGCTGCGGATCTCCGGCCGGCGCGCCAGGAGCTCGCCCACCACGCGGTCGAGCTCGGCGTCGGCGTCGGCCATGCCGGCGAGGTCTCGCTCCTCCATGATCGCGGTGGCGAAACGCGGCTCGGCGAAGACCATGACGCCGGCGGCCGACTGGATCAGATGCGCGCAGGTGCGGCTGCCCACGACGAGGAAGAAGGCGTCCTGGATCTTGCGGTGCAGCCAGACGATGCTGGTGAGGCCGCAGAACACCTCACGCTGGCCGCGCTCTCGCAGCACCGGCCGCGGCGCCGCGGCGCCCCTCCCGTCGAAGGCTGTGGCGAGCCGCGTCATCCGCCCTAGGCCGCGAGCGCCGACGCGCGCCGGGGGGCGTCGAGGCGGGCGGCCCGCAGCTTCAGCAGGAACTGCGAAGCATTGACGGCGTAGGCCGCATAGGCGGCGACCGCGACGGCGAGCTGTTCGGCCGGCGAACCCCACCCTTCCAGCAGGGCGACCACGTAGGTCGTCTGCAGCGTCAGGACGAGCATGCTCACCACGTCCTCCCAGAAGAAGGCGGGGGCGAAGAGCCAGCGGCCGAACACCTGGCGCTCCCAGATCGAGCCGGTCACCATGATCGCATAGAGCGCCGCCGTCTTCAGGAGGACGGACCCAACGGCCAGTTGGTACCCCTCGCCCGTGGCGAAGTAGCGGGCGATCAGGAGCAGGCTCGCCAAACAAATCGCGAACTGCAGCGGAGCGAGCACGGCCTGCACGTACGTCCACGGCGAAGCGTCTCGCCGGGCCCGCTCCTCGGTTGTGTAGAGTGGGGCGCCACGAGCGTTACGGTGAGTTGACGCTTGCGTCAACTTAACGGAGCGCAGTGCCGACGGGTGAGCGCCGACGCGCGTCTCCCATGGACTGGAGCCAATATGGGCCGTCCAAGGGCAGGCCACGAAGCTCTCGATCCAGCGCTCCAGGCCGCGCATCATAGATGGCGACGGCGTAGCGGCCGCATGATCACGCAGGGAAGCCGTGAGGAGATTCCCTTGGACTTCCATGGTTTCAGCTCCTGCCCCGAACGGCACGGATGGACTAGAAACCGGGCCGGCAAGGGTGTCAATGATCCACAACGTCCAATTGGCTTGACACTTTCGACGTCAGTACAAAATGTCGCGCCTGCGTTGGAAGCGTCGACTTGCCACTAGAGTGAGATCGTGGTCGCTTCGCCCTGGAGGCGAACGGGCTCGGTCGCTGGGGAGAGTCCGCACCCCGCCTCACGACGGTCGACCCGCGACGAGCAGGTGCTGGATCTCCTGAGTGGTCAGCGTCGCAGTTCGTCTCCGTCCGAAGGAGTGAAGATGGTCGCGATCGCATCGACGCAGGCGAGATCCTCCTCACCGCAAGGTCTGCGGGCGGAGCCGGCCGGGACGGCATCTGGAGCCATGGCGGCCCATCCCGCCCTTCGTGATCGCGCCGACGCCCAGCTCGCCCGCGTGGTCGAGGGGGAGATCATTCCCCGGCTCATGTTGGCCCACTTCGCCGTCCGCCGGGAAGAGCCGAGGTCCAGCGCGTCGGTCATCGGGCCGCGCACGCTCGAGGCGTTCACCCGCATGGCTTTGACCAGCGAAGCGTCGACG
Organism: uncultured Caulobacteraceae bacterium; assembly: GCA_964242625.1. Lineage (GTDB taxonomy): Bacteria > Pseudomonadota > Alphaproteobacteria > Caulobacterales > Caulobacteraceae > JASLDZ01. Next base: position 176,297 of record CAXTAO010000003.1, read on the forward strand.
CTCGCGGCCTACGTCGAAGCGCTCGTCCAGGGCGGCGTGGCGCTCGAGGACGTTTATGTCGACCTGCTCATGCCGGTCGCTCGTCGCCTTGGAGATGATTGGAACGAGGACGAGATCTCGTTCACGGACGTGACCGTCGGCCTTAGCCGCCTGCAGCAGGTCGTGCGCCTGTTCAGCCGGAGTCTGCCGGCCGCCGGTCCGGAGCTCGGCGCTCCCTCGGCATGCTTCGCCACCGCCCCAGGCGAGCAGCACGCATTCGGCCTGATGCTGCTGGAAGACGGCTTCCGCCGCGCAGGATGGCGCACCTGCCTCGACGTGTCGGCCCGGCTTGAGGCCGCCATGGAGGCGGTGAGCGAGGCGTGGTTCGATGTCTTCGGCATCAGCGCCGTCTCCGACGTGGAGGCGCGAACCTTGGCCGAGGCGATCCGCAGGGTGCGCCACGCCTCGCGCAACCCGGGCCTGTTCGTGATGGCGGGAGGCCGCGTGTTCGCCGAGGCCCCCGGTTTGGCGGGATCGATCGGAGCGGACGCCTCGTGCGAGACGCTCGCGTCCGCCTTGTGTATCGCCCGCGAGGCGGTAAAGCCTCACGCCGCCGCCTGACAACCTCTCACTCGCCCGCGAAGGTCATGCCCCCGACATGGACGGAAAGGTCGCCACAGCTCCGGTAGGGCGCGCCTTCCCGCGCGGTCTCCTGGGCTCGCTGCCCTCGGAGGCCGCGGGCGTTGTCGCGGCGGCGGCGGGCGACGTCGCGATGGTTATCGACCGCGACGGCGTCATCCGCGACCTCGCACTCAGCAGCGACGAGCTGGAGCGCGAGGGCGCCGACGCCTGGCTTGATCGTCGCTGGCTCGACACGGTGACGGTGGAGAGCCGGCCGAAGGTCGACGCGCTGCTCCGCGACGCCGCCCGCTCAGGCAAGCCTCGGTGGCGCGAGATCAACCAGGTCACCGCGGCCAACCGCTCCACCATGGTGCGCTTCGTCGCGGTCGCGACCGGCGAGGACGGGCAGGTGATCGCCATCGGGCGTGACGAGCGCGCCGCCGCGGCGCTGCAGCAGCGCCTGGTCGAAGCGCAGCAGTCGCTGGAACGCGATTACGCCCGGCTGCGCGAGGCCGAGGGGCGCTACCGGCTACTGTTCCGCGTCTCCAGCGAACCCGTGCTGGTGGTGGACGCCCAGACCCGGCGCGTGGTTGAGGCCAACCCCGCGGCCGAGCGGCTCCTCGGCGAAGGGCGTCCCAAGCTGGTCGGCGCGACCTTCGCGACCCTCTTCGACGGCGAGAGCCGGGAAGACGCCGCCTCGCTCATGGCTGTCGCCCAGTCCTCGGCCGGGGTGCAACCCGCGCAGGCGAACGTCTCGCAGAGGGGGCGCGCCCTGGTGGCTTCAGCCTCGCTGTTCCGGCAGGAGCGCCAGACCTACGCGCTGGTGCGCCTGACGCGGGCGGGCGGCGAGGGGGTCTCCGAGGCGGTGGAGGGCCCCGACCTCCGCGCCGTGATGGACAGGATCCCCGACGCCTTTCTCGTGGCGGATGCGGAGATGGCCATCCTCATGGCCAACTCCGCGTTCCTGGATCTCGTGGGCGTGGGCTCGCTCGCCCAGGTGGTCGGGCGGTCCGTCGGGGAGGTGCTCGGCCGCGCCGGGCGCGACCGCAACATCCTCCTCGACTCGCTGCGCGAGCACGGCGTGGTGCGCAACTTCCGCACCCTGCTCCACGCCGACCATGGAGGATCGGAGGACGTCGAGGTCTCCGCCACCGCCGCTCCCGACGGGGGGGCGACCGTGTACGGTTTCGCCGTGCGCACGGTGGACCGCCGCCTTAGCGAGCGTCCGCACGCCGCGCCCGAGCTGCGACGCTCGATCGAGCAGCTGACCGAACTCGTCGGCCGCATGACGTTGAAGGATCTCGTTCGCGAGACCACCGACCTCGTCGAGCGGCTGTGTATCGAGGCGGCGCTCGAGCTGACCAAGAACAACCGCGCCTCCGCGGCCGAGATTCTCGGCCTGAGCCGACAGAGCCTCTACTCGAAGCTGCACCGCTTCGGCCTTGGCAACCTCGCGGGCGACCCGGCCTGAGGTGTCAGGCGGCATTGACACCCCCGAGTGTCAGCCATAACCATCGGCCATGACCAGCACGCCCTTGGCGTTGAACCTTCCGGCCGAGCGGCGCGCGCCTTCGCCGTCGGCGGTGCTGGAGCTGCTCAAACCGATCACCTGGTTCGCGCCGATGTGGGCGTTCGGCTGCGGAGTCATATCGTCGGGCGCGTCTCTGGCCGAGCGGTGGCCGGCGGCGATCCTGGGCGTCGTGCTGGCCGGCCCGCTCGTCTGCGCCTCTAGCCAGGCGGTCAACGACTGGTTCGACCGCGGCGTCGACGCGATCAACGAGCCGGGGCGGCCGATCCCGTCGGGACGCATACCGGGCCGTTGGGGCCTGTGGATCGGCGTGGCCTGGACCGGGATGTCGTTGGTCCTCGCCCGCGCCCTGGGCCCCGCGGTGCTCGCGGCGACCGCCCTCGCGCTGGTGCTCGCCTGGGTCTATAGCGCGCCGCCGCTGCGCTTAAAGCAGCGCGGCTGGTGGGGGCCCGCCTGCGTCGCCCTCTGCTACGAGGGGCTGGCCTGGTTCACCGGCGCCGCGGTCGCCTCGGGCGCCGCCCCGCCGCTCAGCGTCGTCGCCCTGGCCGCACTCTACAGCTTCGGCGCGGTTGGCATCATGGTGCTGAACGACTTCAAGGCGGTGGAGGGCGATCGCCGCATGGGCGTGCTGTCGGTGCCCGTCGACCTCGGGATCGACGCGGCCGCCTGGCTGGCCTGCGTGATCATGGCGGCGCCGCAGGTGGTGGTCACGGCGCTCCTCCTGGAGTGGCGCCAGCCGGTCGCGGCGGCCGCGGTCGGTCTCTCGCTGGCGGTGCAGCTTCGGCTGATGACGCGGCTGATGCAGGACCCGGCCGCGCGCGCGCCTTGGTACAACGCCACCGGCACCTCGCTCTACGTGCTCGGCATGCTGGCGGCGGCGATCGGCCTCGCCACGCACCTCCACCACCTTCCGCCGCTCGGAGCGTCCGCATGACCAAGGCCGCCCGTGAAGGCCTGAGCTGGTTGGGCGTCGTGCGCCTCGGCCTCGTGCAGAGCGCGCTGGGCGCGGTGGTGGCGCTGACCACCTCCACCCTCAACCGCGTCATGGTGGTGGAGGCCGCCATGCCGGTCATGCTGCCGGCGGCGCTGGTCGCCTGGCACTATGTGGTGCAGCTGTCGCGCCCGCGTTGGGGCTACGGCTCCGACATGGGCGGCCGGCGCACGCCGTGGATCATCGGCGGCATGGGCGTCCTGGCGCTGGGCGCGCTCCTGGCGACCGACGCCACCCTGATGCTGCGCGGCCACTTCATCGCGGGCCTCGTCCTCGCGCTCCTCGCCTACAGCATGATCGGCGCGGGAGTGGGCGCGGCGGGCACCTCGCTACTGGCGCTTCTGGCGTCGCGCGTGGCGCCCGAGCGGCGACCGGCGGCGGCGGCGGTGACCTGGATCATGATGATCGCGGGCATAGTGCTGTCCGCGGGCGTCGGCGGCGCGCTCCTGCAGCCGTTCTCCGCCCAGCGGCTGGCGACGGTGGCGTCGGCCGTCGCGGGGCTGGCGTTCGTGGCGACGCTCCTCGCGGTGTGGGGAGCCGAGCGCGACGCGCCGGTCCAGTCCGCCCCGCTCCAGCCCACGGCCGCCCAGCCCAGGCCGGCGTTCCGACAGGCGGTCGCGGAGGTCATGGCCGACGGGCTGGCGCGGCGCTTCACCGTCTTCGTCTTCGTGTCCATGCTGGCCTACTCGGCCCAGGAGCTGATCCTCGAGCCCTTCGCGGGGCTGGTGTTCGGGATGAGCCCCGGCCAGTCGGCCCAGCTCTCCAGCCTGCAGCACGGCGGAGTGCTCCTCGGCATGGTGCTGGTGGGCCTCTTGGGCGCGCGGCTGGGCGACCGCCGGCGTGGATGGATGCGCGGGTTCACCATCGCGGGCTGCCTCGGCTCGGCGCTGGCGCTCACGGGGCTGGCCGCGGCGAGCGGCGTCGGCCGGGGCTGGCCGCTCGGGCCGACGGTGTTCGCGCTGGGACTGGCCAACGGCGTCTTCGCGGTCGCCGCGATCGGCTCGATGATGGGGCTGGCCGGGGCCGGCGGCGGCGGGCGCGAGGGCGTGCGCATGGGAGTGTGGGGCGCGGCTCAGGCCGGCGCCTTCGCCTGCGGCGGCTTCCTGGGCGCGGTCGGCGTCGATGCGATGCGCGGCCTCGTCCACGCGGACGGCGCGGCCTTCCTCGCGGTGTTCCTGGCGCAGGCGGCGATCTTCCTCGCCTCCGCGGTTCTGGCGTCGCGGGTCGACCGCGCCGCGCCCTCCCTGGCCGCCACCGGATCGCATTCCACCGTCGGAGCGCCCGCATGAAGCCCGAGCCCCACATGGAAGCCGAGACCTACGACGTCGTCGTCGTCGGCGGCGGGCCGTCCGGCGCGACCGCAGCCGAGGCGCTGGCGCGGGCCGGCCGCCGCGTCCTGCTGCTCGACCGGGCGGGACGCATCAAGCCGTGCGGCGGGGCCATCCCGCCCCGGCTGATGCGCGACTTCGCCATCCCGGACTCGCTCTTGGTCGCCCGGGCGAGCTCGGCTCGGATGATCGCGCCCTCCGCCCGCGAGGTGGACATGCCCATCGAGGGTGGCTTCGTAGGCATGGTCGACCGCGACAGCTTCGACGAATGGCTGCGCGAGCGTGCGGCGCGGGCCGGGGCGGAGCGTCGGCGCGGCGTGTTCACCGCGCTGGAACGCGACGCCGACGGCTGCGCGGTCGTGGCCTACACGCCCGGCCGTGGCGACGATGCGTTCCCGGTCCGGGTGCGCGCGCGCAGCGTGATCGGGGCCGACGGCGCGCGGTCGCAGGTGGCGCGCCAGGCCGTGCCGCGCGCGGGCAAGTCGAAGTGCGTCTTCGCCTACCACGAGATCGTGCGCGCGCCGACCGACGGACGCGGCGGCTTCGACGGTCGTCGCTGCGACGTCTTCTACCAAGGTCGGCTCTCGCCCGACTTCTACGCCTGGATCTTCCCGCACGGCGAGACCGCCAGCATAGGCGTCGGCAGCGCGCGCAAGGGCTTCTCCCTACGCGGGGCGATCAAGACGCTGCGCGCCGCCACCGCCCTGGACGGCTGCGAGACGATCAGAACGGAGGGCGCGCCCATACCGCTCAAGCCGCTGCGTCGCTGGGACAACGGGCGGGACGTGCTCCTCGCCGGCGACGCCGCGGGCGTGGTCGCGCCGGCCTCGGGGGAGGGCATCTACTACGCCATGGAGGGGGGTCGGCAGGCCGCGCTGGCCGTCGACCGCTTCTTGGCGACGGGGCGCGCGTCGGCGCTCAAGGCCGCCCGCCGCGCCTTCATGCGGGCGCACGGCAAAGTGTTCCTTGTCCTCGGTGTGATGCAGCACTTCTGGTATCGCAGCGACAAGCGGCGCGAAGGCTTCGTCAAGATGTGCGCCGATCCCGACGTGCAACGTCTCACTTGGCAGGCCTACATGAACAAGGAGTTGGTGCGCGCCGACCCGGCGGCCCACGCGCGCGTGTTCCTCAAGGACATGGGCCATCTCCTGGGCTTCAGCCCGACCTGACCCGGATGGCTTCGGCCATGGCCGACTTGTTCCGCAGCGGTCGCGCGGTGGATCTCGTGCTGCTGGTGCTGGCGGTGGAGTTCGCCTGGCTCGTCCTGCGCCGGCGGCCAGGCTCTCCGGGCTTGGCGGACCGCGCGCTGGCGCTCGCGCCGGGCGCCTGCCTCCTCCTCGCGCTCCGCGGCGCGCTGGTGGGCGCGCCCTGGCCGTGGATCGCCGCGGCGCTCGCGGCGTCCTTCCCCGTGCACATCGCCGACCTCGCGCGGCGACGCCTGTGAGCGGCGGGGCGGATCGTTCAGGCCGAGCGCTCGCTGTGGTCGCGCAGGATACCTGCCCTCAGCCGGCGCAGGAACAGCCAGACGAGACCTATGATCACCGGCGCGGCGACGCCGGTGGCGAGCGTCGGATCGACGCCGGGCCGCAGCCGCGATACGCCCTCCACCACATATTTGAACAGCCCGAGCGCGTAGTAGGAGATCGCCGCCGCCGACAGCCCCTCCACCGTCTCCTGCAGCCGCAGCTGCAGCTGGGCGCGCCGGTCCATCGACTTCAGGAGCGAGGCGCTGGTCGCCTCCGACGCGATGTCGACGCGGGCGGCGAGCATCTGCGTCGTGCGGGCGATGCGGGCGATGACGTCGCGCTGCCGGTCGGCGGCGGCGGCGGCGGTGCGCATGGCGGGGGCGAGGCGACGCTCCATGAAGTCGCGGATGGCGGGCCGGCCGCCCAGCGCCCGCTCGTTCAGCTGCACGATGCGCTCCTGGACGATGCCGTAGTAGGCGTGGCTGGCGGCGAAGCGGAAGCCCGTGCTGGCGGCCAGCGCCTCCGCCCGTCCCGCGAGGGTGGCGAGGCGCGCGAGGAGATCGCGGTCGGCGTCGACGCCGCCCGCCTGGGCCACCTGCGTCGCCGCCTCCGCCGCCTCCGCCTCCATTTCCGACAGTTGCGCGGCGACGCCCGTCGCCACGGGGAAGGCCAGAAGCGCCAGGAGCCGGTAGGTCTCGATCTCGAACAACTGCTGGAGGATGCGGCCCGCCAGCACGGGGCCGCCCGCCTCCTGCACCACGACGAACCGCGTGAAGCCGTCCGGGCCGGCGCGGAAGTCGGTGAACACCTGCACCGCCCCGCCCGCGACCTCCGACGCGACGAGGTCGCTCTCGGTGAAGACGGTGGCCGTGGGCGGCTCCTGCACGAGCGCGACGTGGGCCGCAGCGAGGATCTCTCCGGGCAGGGCGGCCAGCCAGTCGTGGGGCACCACGTCCAGCGCGGTGGCGGTGAAGGCGCCCGCCTCGCCCGGCGCGACAGGCCTGAACACCGTCCAGGTCGACACCTCGCTGTGGCGCTCCCATCGCAGCCGCCACAGGCCGCCGTCGACCATGCACCACCGCGCGTCGGGCCCGGGGACGGAGCCGCCCAGCTTGCGGCAAAGGGCGGCCATGTGCGCGCGGTCGGCCGCCGCCCCCGTCTCGCCCGAGAAGGTCGCGATGCGCGCGGCGAGGAGCGGCGCGGCCGCGGGCGTGGAGGGGCGCGCGTGCGCCTCCGCCAAGAGCTGATCGCGTTGCCCGTGAAAGTGGAAGAGCGGCGCTTGAGCCATTCGGCGACGAGCCTTCCTGCGCGGACCTGTCGCTCAGAGCACACCAGTTACGGCCGCAGGGGAAGGGTGACGTGAGCGGCTCAACAGTTCTACCCTCCGTCGAGCCGCCCTCCGCCGGGCGGATGGAGGCGACCATGCGCGCGGCCTACCCGTTCTCCGCGATCGTGGGCCAGGATGAGATGAAGCTCGCGCTGCTCATCGCCGCGGTCGATCCCGGCGTCGGCGGCGTGATGGTGTTCGGCGACCGGGGCACCGGCAAGTCGACGGCGGTGCGGGCGCTGGCGGCGCTCCTGCCGCCGCTCGTCGCGGTCAAGGGCTGTCCCTACCACCGCGATCCCAAGGAGGACGCGGGCTCCGAGTCCGAGCCCGCCGGGTCGGGGCGGCGCCGCCGGATCGAGACCGAGCTCGTTCCCACGCCCGTGGTCGACCTGCCGCTCGGCGCGACGGAGGACCGGGTGGTCGGAGCGCTGGACCTCGAGCACGCCCTCGTGCGCGGCGAGAAGCGTTTCGAGCCGGGGCTCCTGGCGCGCGCGCACCGCGGCTTCCTCTACATCGACGAGGTCAACCTCCTGGAGGACCATCTGGTGGACCTCCTGCTCGACGTCGCGGCGTCGGGCGAGAACGTGGTGGAGCGCGAGGGCCTCTCCGTGCGCCACCCGGCGCGCTTCGTGCTGATCGGGAGCGGCAACCCGGAGGAGGGGGAGCTCAGGCCGCAGCTCCTCGACCGGTTCGGCCTCTCGGTCGAGGTTCGCACGCCGGGCGAGCTGGCCGACCGGGTGGAGGTGGTCAAGCGTCGCGACGCCTTCGACCGCGACGCCAAGACCTTTCTCGCGCGCTGGGCGCCCGAGGACGCCAAGATCGCGGCCCGCATCGAGGCCGCGCGCGCGCGCCTGCCCAAGCTGAATACGCCCGACGCGGTGCTGGAGGCCGGGTCGCGGCTGTGCATGGCGCTGGGCGCCGACGGGCTTCGAGGCGAGCTCACGCTTCTGCGCGCGGCCCGCGCGATCGCGGCGTTGAACGCCGCCTCGGCCGTCAGCGTGCGAGAGATGCGGGAGGCCGCGGCGCTCTCGCTGCGTCACCGCCTACGCCGCAATCCGCTGGACGAGACCGGCTCGACGGCGCGCATCGCACGCGCGTGCGCCGAAATGTTCGATGCGCCGAGCGCCGTGCGCCCCGTCGCCGCATGACGGCCGAGCCGGAGCCGGGAGCGGACGCGGTCCTCGCGGCGGCGCTCCTGGCCGTCGATCCGACGGGCCTGGGCGGCGCCGTGGTGCGCGGCGGGCCCGGCCCGGCGCGCGACGCGTGGATCGAGCGCCTGCGCGCGCTCCTGCCGGACGGGGTCGCGGTCGGCCGGCTGCCGGCGGGTGTGTCGGACGACCGGCTGCTGGGGGGCCTCGACCTCGCGTCCAGCCTCGCCGCGGGCCGCCCGGTGGTGGAGCGCGGGCTCCTCGCCGCCCACGACGGGGGAGTGGTGATCGCACCCATGGCCGAGCGGATGGACGAGGGCGTCGCGGCCCGCATCGCCGCGGTGCTGGACGCGGGCGAGGTCGTGCTCGAGCGCGACGGCCTGGCGGCGCGACTGCCCGCGCGCCTCGCCCTCGTACTTCTCGACGAGGGCCGCGAGCCGGAGGAGCGCGCCGCGACCGTGCTGCGCGAGCGCCTGGCGTTCGCCGTGTCCGCCGACACGCCGCCGACCGCCCTGCCGTTCGACCGCGAGTCGATCGCCCGGGCCCGACGGGTGCTCGACGCCGCAACCGCCCCCGACGCCGTGGTCGAGGCGCTCTGCGCGGCGGCGGCTTCGGTCGGGCTGGCCTCCCTGCGCGCGCCGGTCCTGGCCGTGCGCGCGGCGCGGGCGCATGCGGCCCTGCACGGACGCGCGATCGCAGAGACCGCCGACGCGCAGGTCGCCGCGCGCCTCGTGCTCGCGCCTCGCGCCCTCGTCGCGCCCGAGCCCGCCGCCTCGGACGAGGCGCCCGCAGAGGCCGAACCCGAGCTCGACCGCGACGACTCCGAAGGCGCCTCCAAGGACGGCGCGCATGACGTGGAGGCGGCGGAGCGCACCGTCGCCGCCGTGCGTGCCGCCCTCCCGGCCCAGCTGATCGAGGCGATCGCGGCGGAGAACGCCCGCGCCGCGCGCGCGCCGCGGCGGAGCGGGGCGGGTGCGGTCCTGCCGTCCACGCGCCGGGGGCGGCCGATGGGCTCGCGGCCGGGCGCGCTCCGACCGGGCGCGCGTCTCGATCTCGTGGCGACGCTGCGGGCTGCGGCGCCCTGGCGGCGGCTGCGGGGCGGCGAGGCGGGTGGCCGGATCCCCATCCGCGCCGGCGACTTCCGCATCCGCCGCTTCGTGAAGCGGCGCGAGGCGACGACCATACTGGCGGTCGACGCCTCAGGCTCGGCGGCGTTCCAGCGCCTCGCCGAGGCCAAAGGGGCGGTCGAGCTGCTCCTGGCCAAGGCGTACGTCAGCCGGGCGCGGGTGGCGCTGATCGCCTTCCGGCAGACGGGCGCCGAGGTGCGGCTAGCGCCCACGCGCTCGCTGACTCGGGCACGCCGCAGCCTCGCGGACCTGCCGGGGGGAGGGGGCACGCCGCTCGCCGACGGGCTCGACGCCGCCCTCGCCCTCGCCCTGGCCGAGCGGGCCCGTGAGCGCACCCCGACCATCGTCGTCCTGACCGACGGGCGCGCCAACATCGCCCGCGACGGGTCGCCGGGGCGCGAGGGCGCCGAGCGCGACGCCATGGCCGCCGCCGCCCGGATCGGGGAGGCGGGAGTGCGCGCGGCCTTCCTCGACACCTCGCCCCGGCCGCAGCCGGGCGGCGACCGCTTCGCCCGCGCCATGCGCGCGGTGTACGCGCCCCTGCCTTACGCCGACGCCGGCCGCGTCTCGGCCGCGGTCGACGGCCTGGCGGACCCTCGCGCGTGACCGGCGGCCGCAAGCCCGAATGGAGCCGCGAGGGGCACGACTGGCCCAACCGCGACGCCAGTCGCTTCGTCCTGGCGTCGGGTCTGCGCTGGCACGTGCAGGTCATGGGACGCGGGCCGCCCCTCCTCCTGTTGCACGGGACGGGCGCGGGCACCCACTCCTGGCGCGACCTGGCGCCGCTCCTGGCGCGCGAGTTCACCGTCGTGGCGCCCGACCTGCCCGGCCACGCCTTCACCGAGACGCCCGACGGCGACGGCCTCTCGCTGGACGGCATGGCGCGGGAGGTGGCGGGCCTCCTGCGCGGGCTCGGCATCGAGCCGGCCTTCGCGGTCGGACACTCGGCGGGGGCGGCGATCGCGCTGCGCATGGCGGTCGACCGGGGGGCGTTCCCCGGGGGCGTGGTGAGCCTCAACGGCGCGCTCCAGCCGTTCCCGGGCTCGAGCGGTCAGATATTTCCGGCCATGGCCAAGCTCCTCTTCCTCAACCCGGCGGCGCGGCAGGTCTTCGCCTGGCGCGCACAGCGCCCCGGCGCGGTCGCGCGGCTGATCGAGAGCACGGGATCGACGCTCGATGCGCGGGGCCTCGACCTCTACCGCGCGCTCTTGGCCACCCCCGGCCATGTCGCCGCCGCCCTCGGCATGATGGCGCGCTGGAACCTAGAGCCCTTGCAGGCGGACCTGGCGAGGCTCGCGGTCCCGCTGACGCTCGTCGCGGCGGACGGCGACCGCGCCGTACCGCCCCGCGTGGCGGAGGAGGCGCGCGCGCGCGCGCCGGGCAGCGTCGTGGTGCCGATGCCGGGCGTCGGCCATCTCGCCCACGAGGAGGCGCCGGGCGCGGCGGCGGACATCATCGTCCAGGCGCTCGGCGCCGAGGCGGCGCGCGCCCGCGCATGAACCGGGCGCTCTTGATCGTCTACGAGCCCGCGCTGTTCCTCGTGGCCGCGCTGGCCTGGGCGGCGTGGGAGCTGTGGTCCGTCCGCAGTCGCAAGCCCGACCCCGCGCCGACCGATGCGCCCGCGCCGGACTCAGCTCGCTCGCCGGGGCATGCGATAGGGGAGCATGGTCTTGACGACGGGGGACCGCAGGCGTGAGGCCGACAGGCTCTCGTGCACGATCTGCGCGGGCTCCCCGTCGTAACGCCCATCCAGGATCGAGCGGCTGTAGAAGGGCGCGTCCTCCAGCGTGCGCCTGAGGCGAGGCGGGTCGGCCGGGTCGCCCCGCACCCGCCGTGGCATCAGCCAGGCCGTGCGCGGCGCCGCATGGAAGGGCGGCGGCTCGACCTCCTCGACCTCGCCCGCCCCGTCCACCCGTAGCGCGAGATGCACGCCGGAGGCGTCGTCGCCTCCCACGTCGTAGAAGATCAGCGTGTCCTGCGGCCGGTGCGCGCGCGACCAGGTCCACTCCGAGAACGACGTCTCGAGCGGACTGTCGCCGCCGTTGGTGTCGAAGTAGCCGTTGCCGCTCCAGCGCACCGCTGGGTGGCTGAAGGCGACCTCCAGCCGGGCGCGGGGCGCGATCGGGCGCCAGACGTGACGGCCGACGCCGCCGATCTCGAACTGGCGGGGGATCAGCGCCTGCGGGTGCAGCCGGATCTCGCCGCGGAGCGGCGACGGCACGGGGGTGGTGGTCTCGTCCAGGCGGATGACCAGCGTGTCGCCCTCCCACGAGAGGTGGCTCGGCCCGACGACGAGGCGGTGCGGCTCCTGGTGGAGCGCGTCGCGGCCGCGCTCGGTCATCGCCCAGCCGGGCCGCCACACCGGTCCGCGCGGGCCGTAGAGGGCGACGTTGATCGTGCAATGGTCCAGCGGGTCGGACCAGCCGGCGCGGGCGTAGTAGGGCGAGAACACGCTGCCGATGAACGCGATCACCGTCAGGCCGAACCGGCCGTCGTCGCTCAGCCCGTCGACATACCACCAGCGGTAGCCGCCCTGCGGGACGCCGACGTCGAAGCGCGGTCCCGCATCAGCCGTCGTGCGGCGATCCGCCCCGACAAGGCCGCCATCGGCACCCCCGCCCCCGGATGCACGCTCCCGCCCGCGAGGTAGAGCCCCGGCAGGCGCGACCGGGCTCCGGGCCTCTGGAAGGCCGCAGCCCAGCCATGCATCGCCCGTCCATAAAGGGCGCCCCCCGTGTGCGGGAACATCGCCTCGAAATCCCGCGGCGTCCTGACGACGCTCGGCCCGGAGGGGGTCACCTCCAGCCCGCAGCGGCTCAGCCGGCCAAAGACCCTGGTCTCGCATGCCTCGAGCTCCCGTCGATCCATCGTGTGGCTGTCCCCGTTCGCCGGGGCGTTGATCAGTGCGAAAAGGCGCTCGACGGGCGGAGCGCCGGCGCCGGCGTCGCCGCGGTCCTCCGCGCAGACATAGACGGTGGGATCGTCCGGCGTCCGGCCGGCCGCCAGGTCCCGGAACTCGGCGGGGGAGTCGTCCGAGAAGAACACGCTGTGGCGCGCGAGCGGGAAGCCTGAGGCTCGCGCCGTCATCGCCCAGGTCACCGCTGAGAGGGAGCGCACGGGCCGCCGCTCGCCGCCGACCGCGTGCGCGACGTCCGGTCCCAGCGCGCCGGCCGAGATGGCCGCCGCGTCGCCGTTGATCACCACCGCGTCCGCGCCGATCCGCTCGCCGGTCGAGAGCTCGACGCCGGCGGCGCGCCCCCGCTCGACCGCGACGCGGCTGACCGCCTCGCCGAAGCGGAGCTCGACGCCCTTGGCGGTGGCGAGCGCGGCCAGAGCTTCGGCCAGAGCCTTCATGTCGCCGTCTACCAGCCACACCCCCTCCTGCTCGACGTGGGCGATCAGCATGAGCGTGGCGGGCGCCTCGAACGGCGAGGCGCCGCAGTAGGTGGCGTAGCGCCCGAACATCTGCCGCAGTCGCAGATCCTGGAAATGGTCGCCCAGCGCGCCCCACAGCGTCTCGTACGGTCGCAGGCGGAAGAGCGCCGCGGGGTTCTGGAGAGCGATGCGCCAGCTCAGTCCGGCGAGCCCGCAGCGCTCCCGCACCAGGAAGGTGTCGCGCAGCGTGCGGTAGATGTCGGCCGACTCGGCGGCGAAGGTGCGGTAGCCCTGCGCCTCCCGCGCGCCGGCGAGCGCTCCGATCGCATCGGCCGAACGCTCTACGTCGGCGAAGAGGTCGAGTTGGGCGTTTCCGCCCCAGCTATGTCTGGCAAGGACAGTCGCGGGGGTGAGCCTCACGCAGTCGTCGAGCGAAGCGCCCGCATCTTGGAACAGCGCGTCGAAGACCCAGCGCATGGTTAGGATGGTGGGACCCGCGTCCACCCTCGCGTCGCCGACCGCGAGCTGCCGCATCTTTCCGCCGGGCGCCTCGCCGCGATCGATCACCGTGACGCGGTAGCCGGCGGTGGCGAGATCGACGGCGCAGGCGAGCCCGCCCATCCCGCCACCCACGACCACGACCGCCTCGTGCGCCAAGCCTAGCTCCCACGTCAGTTGAAGTGGACGCTAACACGTGTCTAGTCTGCCCGACAGTGAGCTTGGCGGGGCCTTTCTCGATGTCAGCCGCGTCCTTGGCCAAAGCCCTGTCCCAGCCGCAAGCCGACAGCCCTGGCGCTTCACCGCCCGTCGGCGGATGAGAGCCGGCGCGCCCCACCATGTGACCTCGCCGGACCTCTTGCGCGCCTCGACCTGGCGCGACGCCTGGCTAAACGGGCGCAATCAACTCTTCGCCGACCCGAGGTTTCAGCGGTGGGCGGCCGACTTCCCCCTCACCCGCGCCATAGCCCGCAACCGAGCGCGCGGGCTGTTCGACCTCGTGGCGGGCTTCGTCTACGCCCAGACGCTCTCGGCCTGCGTCCGGCTGCACCTGTTCGAGCGGCTGCGCGATGGGCCGATGAACGCCGAGGCGCTCGCCGGCGCGCTCGACCTGCCGCTCGAAGCGTCGGAGCGGCTTCTTCACGCCGCGCAGGCTCTCCACCTCGTGCAGCCCGCGGGCGTGCGAAGGTGGGCGCTGGGCGCGCACGGGGCGGCGCTCCTCGGCTCGTCCGGGCTGACCGCGATGATCGAGCACCACGCCCGGTTCTACGCCGACCTGGGCGACAGCGTGGGCCTTCTCAGGCGCGGGGCGGGCGGCCTCGCCGGGTACTGGCCCTACGCGGTCACGTCGACGCCAGGGGAGGCCCAGGCGTCGGACGTCGCCGGCTACTCCGCGCTGATGGCGGCGACCCAGCCGGCCGTCGCCGCCGACCTCCTCGCCGCCTATCCCGTCGGTCGCCACCGGCGTCTCCTGGACGTGGGCGGAGGGGAGGGGGCGTTCGTGGAGGCGGCGGGGAGGGCCGCGCCCGCGCTGGAGCTGTCGCTGTTCGACCTGCCGGCGGTGGTCGAGCTCGCTCGCGAACGCCTGGGTCGCGCCGGCCTCCTCGCCCGCGCGACCTTGCACGGGGGCGACTTCCTGCGAGATCCCACGCCGCCCGGCGCGGACCTCGTCACCTTGGTGCGCATCCTTCACGACCACGACGACGCCGGCGTGGCGACGTTGCTGCGCGCCGTCCGCGCCGCGCTCCCGCCGGACGGAACGCTGCTGATCGGCGAGCCCATGTCCGGCGGGCGGCGGCCCGAGCGCGTGGGCGACGTCTATTTCGCCTTCTACCTGCTCGCCATGGGTCGGGGCCGCGCGCGCAGCCCCGCCGAACTCACCGCCATGCTGCGCGAGGCGGGATTCTCGCGGGTGCGGCGCTTGCGCACCCGCACGCCCTTTCTCTTGCGCGCTCTGGTCGCGCGACCCTGAACGCCGGAGCCGACATGCACACCGAGGCCGTGGTGATCGAGGCGCCCGGGCGGCTGTCGGTGCGGAGGGTCGAGCTGAACGCGCCTGGCCCGGACGACCTGGTCGTGGAGGTCGCGTGGAGCGGCGTCTCGACCGGCACCGAGCGGCTCCTGTGGAGCGGGCGGATGCCGCCCTTCCCGGGGCTCGGCTACCCGCTCGTGCCCGGCTACGAGTCGGTGGGTCGTGTTGTGGACGCGGGGGCGCAGGCGCGCGCACGGATCGGCGAGACCGTGTTCGCCCCGGGATCGTCGGCTTTCAAGGACGTGCGTGGGCTGTTCGGCGGGGCGGCGCGCACGCTTGTGCTGCCCTCCATGCGCGCCGTGACCATTCCCGAATCGCTCGGCGCGAGCGCCGTCCTGCTCGCGTTGGCGGCCACGGCGCGTCACGTGCTGGCCGGCGGACCTCCGCCTGAACTGATCGTGGGCCACGGCGTGCTCGGCCGGCTTCTCGCGCGACAGTGTGTGTTGGCGGGAGGGGCGCCCACCGTGTGGGAGCTGAACGCGGAGCGGCTCGCCGGCGCGCTTGGCTACGCTTGCGCGCATCCCGATGCGGACACGCGGCGGGACTACGCCACGATCTGCGACGTGAGCGGCGCGGCCAACCTCCTCGACACGCTGATCGGCCGATTGTCCCGGGGCGGCGAGGTCGTGCTGGCGGGCTTCTACGAGGCCCCGCTCAGTTTCGACTTTCCTCCGGCCTTCATGCGCGAGGCGCGGCTTCGGGTCGCGGCCGAGTGGGCGCCCGCCGATCTCGCCGCAGCCTTCGCCGACGTGCGTTCGGGCGCGCTGTCCTTGGAGGGATTGGTGACCCACATCGTTCCGGCCGCGGATGCGCCTACCGCCTACGTGCAGGCGTTCGACGACCCGTCCTGCCTCAAGCTCGTGCTCGATTGGACGAAGCTCGCACCCGTTTTGCCAGGCGCGTACATTTAAATTGACAATGGTCGGCGTCAACCTAGGCTGACACTCAAGGGCGTTCGGAGGCCCCGCCAGTGTCAGTGACCCTGATCGAAAAGCGCGCGCTGCGAGCGGAAGCCGCCATGGAGCCGGACCCGGTTCACACGGGTGCGGTGACCCGCGAAACGCAGGTGATTGCGATCTACGGCAAAGGCGGCTCCGGTAAGAGCTTCGCGCTCTCCAACCTGAGCTACATGATGGCGCAGCAGGGCAAGCGCGTGCTCCTGATCGGCTGCGACCCCAAGAGCGACACCACCTCGCTGCTCTTCGGCGGCAAGAGCTGCCCGACCATCATCGAGACCTCGTCGAAGAAGAAAGCGGCGGGCGAGGAGGTGCGCATCGAGGACGTCTGCTTCGTGCGCGACGGCGTCTTCGCCATGGAGCTGGGCGGCCCCGAGGTTGGGCGCGGCTGTGGCGGCCGCGGGATCATCCACGGCTTCGAACTGCTGGAGAAGCTCGGCTTCCACGATTGGGGCTTCGACTATGTGCTTCTGGACTTCCTGGGCGACGTGGTGTGCGGCGGCTTCGGCCTGCCGATCGCGCGCGACATGTGCCAGAAGGTGATCGTGGTCGGCTCCAACGACCTCCAGTCGCTCTACGTCGCCAACAACGTCTGCTCGGCCGTCGAATACTTTAGGAAGCTGGGCGGCAACGTCGGCGTGGCCGGCATACTGATCAACAAGGACGACGGCACGGGCGAGGCGCAGGCCTTCGCCGAGGCGGCGGGCATCCCCGTTCTGGCCTCGATACCTGCGAACGAGGATATCCGCCGCAAGTCGGCGAACTACCAGATCATCGGCCAGCCCGGCGGTGAATGGGGCCCGCTGTTCGAGGGGCTGGCGCAGAACGTGGCGGAAGCCGCGCCCGTTCGCCCGCGCCCGCTCAGCCAGGACGGGCTCCTCGGCCTTTTCAGCCCCGAGACGACGGGCGCAGGGGTGGAACTCAAGCCCGCCTCCCAGGCCGACATGCGCGGCGGGACGTACGCGCCCAAGCCCTCCCTCGAAATCATCTACGACGCGGCCTGACGGTGGCCGACGGCGCATCCCCCCTGGCCTTCGAGGCCGCAACCCCGGTGGCGGTCGGGGCGGACGGGGGCTGCCACGGCGGGGCCGAGACGATGCGCACGGCCGCGCGCGAGGCGGGCAAGTCCACGGTGCTCGACCGCTACGCCCGCGACTATCCCAAGGGGCCGCACGACCAGCCGCAGAGCATGTGCCCCGCCTTCGGCTCCCTGCGCGTGGGGCTGCGGATGCGCCGCACCGCGACCGTGCTCTCCGGCTCGGCCTGCTGCGTCTACGGCCTGACCTTCACCAGCCACTTCTACGGCGCCAAGCGCTCCGTCGGCTACGTGCCGTTCAGCTCGGAGACGCTCGTCACCGGCAAGCTGTTCGAGGACATCCGCGACGCCGTGCACGAGCTCGCGGACCCCGCGCTCTACGACACGATCGTGGTGACCAACCTGTGCGTGCCCACCGCCTCGGGCGTGCCGCTGCAGCTCCTGCCCAAGGAGATCAACGGCGTGCGCATCATCGGCATCGACGTGCCGGGCTTCGGCGTGCC
>CAXTAO010000004.1:0-161686 GCA_964242625.1 uncultured Caulobacteraceae bacterium
TCGACCCATGTCGGACGTCCGCGGAACCTAGCGTTGGCCGGATAGCTCCGCCCGAGCCTTCCACAGCACCTCGCCCGCCGCCCAGATGTTTATCGCGGCGATCAGCGCCCCCGCGGCGATGTCCGGCCACCCAGCAGGCCGGGGCAGCATGAGGTCGGGTCATGCATCTTCCTCAATCGCGACTTGGGCGATGCGCGTCGCGCCGCCATTCAGGTGCGCTGCGAGGAAGTGCCCTGCTGCGACCGCCGCCGGGCAGAACAGGACCGACACGCCGATGTTCAACGCCGCCCGCCCGAGCGCTCCCGCACGCAGCAGATCAAGCGTCTGGAGGCTGAAAGAGGAGAACGTCGTGTAGCCGCCGCAGAAGCCGACCATCACGAATAGCCGGAGGGCCTCAGGCATGGGATGGCGGCCGGTCGCCAGCGTCAGGGTGCCCACCAAGCCGATCAAGAACGAGCCTGTGCAGTTGATCGCGATGGTGCCCCAGGGAACGTCCCGGCTCACGGGCAGCATGAGGGCGGAAAGCAGGAAGCGCGCCAATGTGCCAAGCGCGCCGCCCAGCATCACGACGAAGCATGTTGTGAGGTTGATCATCGGTCCCCAGCCCATTCGGTTCGGCGGGAGCCGGACGCACTCCCGCCGTGCGTTGCACGACAGGAGTCATCAGCCTCAAGAGGCGGTTATCAGGGGAACTCCATCCCCATCGGCGATCGAGTAGCTCAGATCGGATCTGATCTCAACGTCGACCTCCCACCCTCAGCCGACGCTGGCCAACTCCGATTACGGCTGTAGGTGCAAGCTTCTAGTCCACGTTGTCCCGGAACGCCGGCTCAAGCAGCCCACTGGAGGTCGAAACCACCCCGCGCGCGTCGAGACCCGCAAGGAGTAGACATTGGCGTCGCTTCGGGAAGCGGTAGCGCAAGCTACCTGGGTGCGTGCTGTGTGGCGGCGCGACCCACTTCACCCGCTTCTCGTTTGATTTAAGCTGGTGGCACGGAGCGCGTGGCTGCTTCGCGCTGACACCGGGTGCGAGTAGTGCGGACGACCAGCGGAGGGCGGCCCCGGGCAACGGCCCAGGCTGTGACCGGATCGTGAGGTCACCTTCAGCCAGCGAGACTTGGCTGCTGCGCGGTGGAGTTTGCGGCCGGCTGATCGGCGATCGCGATTGGTCGCATACGCCACTCGGGCCGATGCAGGCCTGGCCGCAAAGCCTGCGGACGGCGCTCGGCATAGTGCTCCTGTCGCCTGTCCCAATCGTGATGCTGTGGGGCGAGGACGGCGTCATGCTCTACAACGACGCCTATTCTATGTTCGCGGGGGGTCGCCATCCCGAGCTCTTGGGCTCGAAGGTACGCGAGGGTTGGCCCGAGGTCGCCGACTTCAACGATCACGTCATGGAGGTTGGGCTGGCAGGCGGCACGCTGGCCTACCGGAACCAGGAGCTCACGCTCTATCGCCATGGGCGACCCGAGCAGGTCTGGATGAACCTCGACTACTCGCCAGTGCTCGATGAGTCGGGCGCTCCGGCGGGCGTTGTGGCGGTGGTCGTCGAGACCACTGGACAGGTCAGGGCCGATCGGCAGATCGCCTCCGAGCGCGAGCGGCTGCTTCAGGCGTTCGAACAGGCGCCCGGCTTCATAATCTCCATGCGTGGGCCAGAGCATCGCGTCGAGTTCGTCAACGCCGCTCACCGCCGAGCCTTCGTAAGCGAAGGCTGGGTCGGCAAGCCGATCCGGGAGGCGTTTCCCGACCTGCAGGGGCAAGGCTTCTTCGAGATGCTCGACCGGGTCTACGGCACGGGGGAGCGCGTGGAAGCGACGGCGGCGGCGGCCCACTACCGCCAGCCGAACGGGGGCGAGCAGCAGCGCTTCCTGACCTTCGTCTACGACGCCATGCGCGACGCCGATGGGTCTATCGTGGGCGTGCTCTGCGAAGGCTCGGACGTAACAGACGCTCACCTTGCGGAGCAGGAGTTGCGCAAGGAGCGCCGCGCTCTCGAAGCCCTGAACCAAGTCGCTGCGGACATCGCCGCCGAAACGGACCTCAACGTCATCGTACAACGCGTGGTGGACGGAGGCGTCGAGCTGATCGCCGCCGCTTATGGCGCATTCTTCTACAACGTGACGGATGCTTCTGGAGAGAGCTATATGCTCTACTCGCTTTCAGGCGCGCCCCGCTCGGCGTTTGAAAATTTCCCGATGATCCGCAACACAGCAGTGTTCGCCCCGACTTTCCGGGGAGACGGCGTCGTACGTTCCCACGATGTGCGCCTAGACACGCGCTATGGTCAGAACGCGCCTCACCGTGGCATGCCGCAGGGTCATCTACCGGTCGCGAGCTACCTCGCCGTTCCCGTTGTCGCCCGTGATCGTAGGGTGATCGGCGGCTTGCTGTTCGGGCATCCGGATGTAGGGCGGTTGACGAGAAGCACGAAGCTCAGGTTGTCGCCCTGGCCTCTCAGGCCTCGTCGGCGATGGAAAATGCGGAATTGATCCGCCGCGTTCGAGAGGTCAACGAGACGCTCGAGCAGAAGGTCACGGAGCGCACGGCCGAACTGACTGAGGCGCACGAGGCGCTGCGCCAATCGCAGAAGATGGAGGCGGTCGGCCAGCTCACGGGCGGCATAGCCCACGACTTCAACAACCTTCTCACCGGAATCAGCGGCAGCCTCGAACTCATCGAACGGCGGCTCACACAGGGACGCATGGACGGGGTCGAGCGCTTCATTAGCAGCGCGCAAACGTCGGCTCAGCGGGCGGCCGCCCTGACCCAGCGCCTCCTGGCGTTCTCGCGTCGCCAGACGCTCGACCCCAAGCCCACGGACGTGAATCGCCTAGTGAAGGGCATGGAGGACCTGATCCGCCGCACCGTCGGTCCAGCCATAAAGGTGGAGGCGATCGGCGCGTCGGATCTCTGGGTCACCAAGGTGGATCCCACCCAGCTTGAGAGCGCGCTGCTGAACCTCGCCATAAACGCGCGGGACGCCATGCCGAACGGTGGGCGGCTAACGGTCGAGACTGCGAACAAGCGGCTCGACGCCGTCGCCGGTCGCGACCACGACCTTCCGGCCGGCCACTACGTCTCTGTTTGCGTCACCGATAGCGGGGCCGGCATACCCAAAGACATTCTCGCGCGCATCTTCGACCCATTCTTCACCACCAAGCCCATCGGTCAAGGAACGGGCCTCGGCCTCTCCATGGTTCATGGCTTCGTACGACAGTCCGGCGGTCAGGTCAGGGCTTACAGCGAGCCTGCACATGGAACGACCATGTGCCTCTACCTACCGCGCTACATGGGCGACGTTGCAGACGACGACGTAGGGCGGCCGGAGGTGATCACTCCGGCGGGAATGGGCGAGACGGTGCTCGTCATCGACGACGAGCCCACCGTCCGGATGCTCATCGTCGAAGTGCTCAGAGAGGCTGGCTACGCCGCGGTCGAGGCCGAAGACGGACCGTCTGGACTGGCCATTCTACAGTCCGGCGCAAAGGTCGATCTTCTCATCACTGACGTGGGTCTACCCGGAGGCCTGAATGGACGACAGGTGGCGGACGCCGCCCGACTCCTCCGACCGAACCTCAGGACCTTGTTTGTGACCGGCTATGCGGAGAACGCCGCCGTGGGGAACGGACTCCTGGATACCGGCATGGAGGTGATCACCAAACCCTTCGCCATGACAGAACTCGCCAACAAGATCGCCAACATGCTCGCGAGCTAGTGTCGATGATCGCCGTTCCGCACCGTCGACTTGGTGCCCGGAGCGGACCTAGGCACCGATGTCGAAAGCAGACGTTTGCCGGACGATGCGACTCATCCACGATCAAGCGGCCGTGAGTGCTCGCTTCACTCCTCGACCCCTGGAGGGCTGGCGGTCTCCTTGCAGCGGCCACCCGGCAAGGACGTGCAGCCCGCATGCGCGGCGACATCCTCCGGGTAGAAGTGGACGGGGCGTAGCCGGCCCAGGGCGTAGCGCTCCGCCTGATCGTTGAAGTGGGGCGACTGCGGATCGCCGCTCTCGCCGCCCGCCGTGGCCGCGAGCGCGCGCACGGGGGCTCGAACTCGACCACGGACACGAAGCTGTTGCCGCCGGAGCCATACCAACGCTTCGTTCGCGGATAGGCCTTGGCGCCGAAAGAGGCGAGCGAACCCCAACGCACCGAGGCGAAAAGTACGGGCGTGCTCGGCCGGTCCTCGGAGACGTGGGGCGTAAGGGCGTCGTCCAGGCGCTGGAAGAGATTCACCTCGCCCCATGGCAAGCGCCAGTCGCTGCCGAAGCGCTTCGTTTCTTGGGCTAGGTCGTTCGTGACGTTTGCGAGCGACTCTGGAGCGCAGGCGAGCTGAGTATCGACATGACCGACGAACGCCGAGTGAGCCTCGGACGATCTCCGCCAAGGTTGGGATACCGCAGCCACGACTCCACTCGGAGCTCAGCCGAGCTGAGGAACAAAATTTGGTCGCCGAAACCTGCTCGCAACGTTATCGTCAAGTAGTCCGCTGATCAGCTCGCGCTGTTTTCGCAATCGGCGACAAGCCGTGGTCTGATGCCCTCTGTTCCAGCTCTGGAAGGATGGCCCTAAGCACGTCGTGGGTGGTCATTGTCAAGCTAGTCGGTGAAGCTTCAACCTGCAGCTTGTCTGAAGTGAAACGCTGCAGAAAAAGCCAGTAATCAAGATCTTCGACCGCGTGGCTTGCCGAG
Source organism: uncultured Caulobacteraceae bacterium (assembly GCA_964242625.1). GTDB lineage: Bacteria > Pseudomonadota > Alphaproteobacteria > Caulobacterales > Caulobacteraceae > JASLDZ01. Next base: position 4,697 of record CAXTAO010000004.1, read on the forward strand.
GTGTAGTGCACATCGGCGCCCACTCGCCCGACCGCCTCTTCCAGTGAAGGCCGGAAAGCGCGGCCGCCTACGATCACGGCCATCCTCGGGTTCTTCGAGGCGGCGCGGACATCCGTGATCGTCTGCATCAGCGCTGCGAGGCGTTCGCGGCGCGTGAAGACGTCGCTGAGCGTCAGGGCGAGGGCGTCGAACCAATGGTTGCTGACTAAACCCATGAGTTCGGGATCGTTGTGCGGGAACTCGGCCTGAACGCTCCAGCCGGCCTTCGCGAACAGATCGCCAACAAGGACTGCGCCTAACAGATGGGGCTCATCGGGCGGAGGCGAGACAAGGAGACGACGCCCCTCGATCGCGATCCGCCGGGGGCTGGGCCGCCCCTGGTCGAGCCGCCGCACCAGGCTCTGCAGCCTCCCAAGCGCCAGGGTGATGTCGAAACTGCTGCAAACGTCCTCGCACCACCAGTCGCCGAGCTGATGCGCGGCGGGTTCGAAGAGCGTGCGGCAGAGCGTGGAGGCATCCTCGCCGGGGGCGCTGCGGGCGCCAACAAGCTCAGTGATCGCCGCATCATCGCCGGCGAGCGCTAAACGCGCGAGAAGGACGGGGCCCTCCTCCAACGTCGGAGGGGCGGTTAGCGCCTCGGCTTTCGCCTCTGAGGCGACACCAGGTGCCTCTCGCTCAAGGAAGCGCAGGTCCCAGTCGCGGAACAGGCGCACGGGCGTGACGCCCTCGCCAAGAAGCTCGACATCCTTGTGACGGGTGTCTCGGTTGATCGAACTCCAAAGCACGCCGAGCGCGTCATTCGGCCCTTCGAGCCATTGAAAAAAGCGGTCGCCCTCGTGGACCAGCATTCCCGTGACGCCGAGGTGCCGATTGCGCTCACGGGCGTCGGCCAGAAGCGCCTCGAGGTCGTCGGCATCCGAGCCCTCAGAAGATCGGCTCTGGTAGCAGAGGGTCGCCAGCGGATTGCCCGCCGGGTACTCACCCCGGGCGGAGTGGCTCGATCGGAGGTCCATTCTCGGCATGAACACGCCCTCGCCAGTGCGGAACACAACAGGCCACGTTGCGCGCCGTCCGGGCGAGCCGCGCCTCCGCGGCGATCAGCCTGCAACCTCTCGGCCGCCGAGGTCAATGCGACTTTGAGAGCCGTCGTAGGGCCCCGGCGCACGGGCGGCTACGGAGCGCCGGCAAGCGTGTTGTCAGATTAACGGACAGGTGAGGGCTAAGTGCAGGCTCCGCACTCCGCTCCAGGCCCGTTTCGGGCGGCAACGGCCAACCATTCGTGGCAGAGCAAGGCGACGAGGCGGGAACGAGGCCGTTCACAGCATGCGCCTCCCTGCCAAAGGGCGGATGAACGCGACAGCGCTCCCCTTAATCTGACAGCGCCTGGCCTGCTCTCCCCTACCCGCCCGTTAGTCTGACACCGCCGTTGAACCGGCGGAGCGGGCTAAGCGGCAAGGAGCGGGCAATGACTGATGCTGGCCCGCTCTCCTCTGCTCGCCCCAGCCTGACACTGCCGCGCAGGCTCTGGTGAGCGTCAGTGTCACTCTTGCAGCGCCTCGAGAACCTCCACTGTCAGGAACTCTGCGAGCTCGCCCGCGAAAATCAGGCGCTCGAACGCGACGACGGCGTCCTCCAATCGAGCGGCTGGGAAGCGCTCGGCGATGTCGGCCGCCTCCTCTGCAAGGATAGTACGAAGCAAGCCGGCGTCCACGACACGGCCGTCGGTCAGACGCGCGTCGCGCGTTCGCCATTGCCAGAGCTGGCTTCGGCTGATCTCGGCGGTGGCGGCGTCCTCCATCAGATTATAGAGCGGCGCGGCTCCGCGGCCGTTTAGCCAGCTTTGGATGTAGCGCACACCGGCACGAATGTTCTCACGGAGACCGGCTTCCGTTCGCTGGCCATCGTGAACCTTCAGCAGATCAGAGGCGGTCACGACGATATCGTCGCGCAACCTATTCAGCTGGTTCGGTCCCGGCATCAGCTCGTTGAAGATCTTGATGGCGACGGGCACCAGGTCGGGGTGGGCCACCCAGGTGCCGTCGTGCCCGTCCGCGGCCTCGCGCTCCTTGTCGGCGCGCACGCGGGCGAAGGCAGCGGCGTTGGCCTCCGCATCGCCCTTGATCGGAATCTGCGCAGCCATGCCGCCCATGGCGAAGGCCCCGCGGCGGTGGCAGGTCTGGATCAGCTTCAGCGAGTAGGCGCGCAGAAAGGCGCGATCCATCGTCATGGAGCCGCGATCGGGGGTCAGAGCCTCTGGGTCGCAGCGGAGCCTCTTGATATAGCTGAAGATGTAGTCCCACCGCCCGCAGTTCAGCCCGACGACGTGGTCGCGCAGCTCGTAGAGGATCTCGTCCATCTCGAAGGCGGCGGGCAGCGTCTCGATCAGGACGGTGGCCTTGATCGCGCCCTGAGGGAGGCCCAGCTCGCTTTCGGCGTAGACGAAGACCTCGTTCCACAGGCGCGCCTCCAGCCGACTCTCCAGCTTGGGGAGGTAGAAGTAGGGGCCCGAGCCCGCCCGGACGGACGCGGCCGCGTTGTGGAAGAGGTAGAGGCCGAAATCACACAACGCGCCCGAGAGCGCGTCGCCGTCCACGCGCACGTGCGGCTCGGGAAGGTGCCAACCGCGCGGGCGCACCATCAGCACCGCGGGCGTCTCACCTAGCGCGTAGCGCTTGCCTGTCTCGGCGAGGGTGAAGTCGAGCCGGCCCGCCCACCGGTCGAGGAGGTTGGCTTGGCCGTCGAGGAGGTTGGCCCAGGTAGGCGATGTGGCGTCCTCGAAGTCGGCCATGAAGACGCGCGCGCCCGAGTTCAGCGCGTTGACGATCATCTTGCGGTCGACGGGCCCGGTGATCTCCACCCGCCGATCGTGGAGGTCCTCCGGTATCGGACCCACGCGCCAGTCGCCGGCGCGCACGTCGGCCGTCTCCGCCAGGAAGTCCGGCCGCTCTCCCGCGTCGAAGCGCGCCTGGCGGGCGAGGCGCATGTCCAGGAGCTCGCGCCGACGCCCGTCGAAGCGGCGGTGGAGGCCCGCCAGGAAGGCGAGCGCGGCGGGGGTGAGCACCTCGCGGGCGCGCGGGTGCGGGAGAGCCGTCACTATGGCGGGCGGCAGCGCAGCGTCGTCGAGAGGCATGGGAGACCCGATACGTGACGGAGGGGCGGTCCGACGCCGGGCGCCGGACCGCAACGGGTGGGCGCCGGGGCTCAAGCCGGGCGGCGCACCGTCTCCGCGCAGATCGAGTACTTCATGGTGGCGACCGGGGACGTCTCCGTCGACAGCCGGCGCCACTCGCGCTGGGCCGCCTCGCGCGTCTCGAATGGACCGGTGGCCTTGAGCTCGCCCGTACGAGCGGTGTGGAGGCGAGTGGAGGTGTACTCCCCGCCCAGCACCCAGAAGCGTTCCTCATTCATCTCGGTCTCTCCTATTCGGCAGCGACGAGGGCGGGCGTGTTCGCCGCCTCGAACTGGGCCGCCTCGGTCGATTGCGCCATGGCGATGGTGGAGGTGGCGCCGCCGGAGATCGCCAGCGCCACCTTGTCGAAGTAGCCGGTGCCGACCTCGCGTTGGTGGCGCGTTGCGGTGTAGCCCCGCGCCTCGCTGTCGAACTCGGCCGCCTGCAGCTCGGCGTAGGCCCCCATGCCGCGATCGCGATAGCCGCGCGCCAGCTCGAACATGCCGTGATTGAGGCTGTGGAAGCCCGCCAGCGTCACGAACTGAAAGCGGTAGCCCATGGCCCCGAGCTCGCCCTGGAAGCGCTCGATCTCCGCCGCTGAGAGGTGCGCCGCCCAATTGAACGAGGGCGAGCAGTTGTAGGCCAGTAGCTTGCCCGGATGCGCCTTGTGGATCGCCTCGGCGAAGCGCCGCGCGTCGGCGAGGTCGGGGTGCGACGTCTCCCACCACAGGAGGTCGGCGTAAGGGGCATAGGCGAGGCCGCGCGCGATGCAGGCGTCCACCCCAGCCTCCACGCGGAAGAAGCCTTCGGGAGTCCGCTCGCCCGCCTTGATGAAGGGCCGGTCCCGCGCGTCCACGTCCGAGGTGAGGAGCTCGGCCGACTCGGCGTCGGTGCGCGCCACGATCAGGGTGGGCACGCCCATCACGTCGGCGGCGAGCCGCGCGGCGACCAGGTTGCGGATGTGCGCCGCGGTAGGAATGAGCACCTTGCCGCCCAGGTGGCCGCACTTCTTCTCGGAGGCGAGCTGGTCCTCGAAGTGGACCGCGGCCGCTCCCGCCTCGATGAAAGCCTTGGTGATCTCAAAGCTGTTTAGCGGGCCGCCGAAGCCCGCCTCGGCGTCGGCCACGATGGGCGCGAACCAGTCGCGCTGGGCGCCGCCCTCCGCCGTCTCGATCTGGTCGGCGCGCTGCAGCGTGCGGTTGATGCGCCGGCAGAGCTCGGGGGCGGAGTTGGCGGGATAGAGGCTCTGGTCGGGATACATGGCGCCCGCGGTGTTGGCGTCGGCCGCCACCTGCCAGCCGGAGAGGTAGATCGCCTTAAGCCCGGCGCGCACCATCTGCATGGCCTGGGTGCCCGTCATCGCCCCCAGGGCGTGGACGTACGGCTCGTTCCGCAGGAGCTCCCACAGCCGGTTGGCGCCCCGCTCAGCCAGGGTGTGGCGAATGGGAAGCGAGCCTTGCAGCTGGCGCACCTCGTCGCCGCCGTAGGGGCGCGCGATCCCGTCGAAGCGACCATCCGGCGCGGCGGGGATCCAGGCGTCCTTGGGCGTCATCGACCAACTCCAGCTTCGAACTTGGGCTCAACCCTAAGTCCGGAGCGGCGATCGCGTCGAAGCTAATGAAGCCGCTTTGTCACGACATGACATTGTCGAATTCGCAAAGTCATGACAGTTTCACAGAATGGGCACCTCCGACAAGAAGCTGTTCCTGGGCGCCCGGCTGAAGCGGCTCCGGCGCGACCTCCAGCTGACGCAGGGCGCCATGGCCGAGGGGCTCGGCGTCTCGCCCTCCTATTACAACCTCCTGGAACGCAACGGCCGCCCGGTCACCGCCCAGCTCCTGCTACGGCTAGCGGAAGCCTACGACGTGGACCTGCGCGCGCTAACGGCAGAGGACACCGCGGCGGGCGCGGGCGTCGAGGAGGTGCTGGCCGATCCGCTGTTCGCCGACCTCGGGCTTGGCCGTCACGAGGCGTCCGAGGTCTCCGAGCAGGCGCCTGGCATAGCGGAAGCGATGGTGCGGCTCTACCGCGCCTACCTCGACCGCGGCAGGCTGATCGACCTCGGCGCGCTCGACGCAGAGGGCCAGCGCGACGGCGCCCCCGCCGCCGGCCCAGCCTCCCCCGCCGACTGGGTGCGCGACGTGGTGGGGGCGCAGCGCAACCACTTCCCCGAGCTGGAGACCATGGCGGAGGCGCTGGTCGCCGCCCTCGGCTCCGAGCCGACCGACCTGCAGGCGGCGCTGCGCGACCGGCTCCTCGCCGAACACCGGCTTCAGGTGCGCGTCCTGCCCGCGGAGGAGATGCGGGGCGAACTTAGGCGCTACGACCCCCACCGACGGCGCCTTCTAATCTCGGAGACGCTGGCCCCCGCCAGCCGCACCTTCGCCCTGGCCTACCAGCTAGGCGACCTCGCCTACCGCGCCGAGCTCATCGCCATGGCGGAGCGCCTGCACGCCCCGGACGACGCTTCGCGCCGGCTCCTCCGCGTGTTCCTGACCAACTACCTGGCCGCTGCGGTGATGACGCCCTACGCGCTGTTCCTCCAAGCGCTGGAGGCGACGGGCTATGACCTCGACCGGGTGCGGGGGCGCTTCGGCGCGAGTTGGGAGCAGGCGGCGCAGCGCCTGACCACCCTCGGCCGTCCCGGCCAGCGCGGCATCCCATTCTTCATGGTGCGGGTGGACGCGGCGGGGAACGTCTCCAAGCGCTTCGCCGGGGGCGCCTTCCCATTCTCGCGTTTCGGCGGCACTTGCCCGCGCTGGCACGTCCACGACTGCTTCAAGACGCCGGGACGCATCGTGCCCCAGGTGATCGAGACCCAGGAAGGCGAGCGTTGGTTCACCCTGTCGCGCACGGTCCGGCGCGTGTCGGGCCTGCACACGGGGCTGGAGGACGAGCTGGCGATAGGGTTGGGCTGCGAGCTCGCCCACGCCGAGCGGCTGGTCTACGCCCGCGGGCTAGACATGCGCCGGCCGCTCGTCACCGCCATTGGCCCCGCCTGTCGAATATGCGAGCGGCCGGACTGCGCCCAGCGCGCCGCGCCGCCCTTCGCGCGGCGGCTGTTGGTTGATGAGGTGGTCAAGTCGGTCTCCCCTTACCCCTTCCAGTAAGGGCTCGAGCTGCGCTCACCCGCAGGACCGGTCGCAAAAAGCGACCATCACCGTGCCGTGCCTGCGCTCGATGAACAAAGATGGCGGAGAGAGGCGGCGGCCATGATGGGACGACGTCCCTGATGGCACTGTCAGCACAAATGTACCGAGGCTGGCTCCGCCCCTGCCCGCCCCCGTCTTGGAGGCAGCAGGCTGCTCAAACTCGAGGCAGAGCAGGAGCTGGGACGGCGCGCGGGCGATCCGAGATACTTGACCACCCGTTAATGAGGCCTGAAAGCCGGGCGCAGGTACATTTGCCCTGACAGTGCCAACGGTAGCTATGCGCCTTGATCGTCGCTTGATCCTGGCCGGCGCGGGACTGATGCCGATCGCGGCCAGCGCAGCTCCACTTCAGCGTCACCCGGTGACGGACGGCAGGCCCCCCGACGAGGTCTGGGATCTTTGGCCGGGTCGCCCGCCGGGTGGCGAGCATGTGGCGCTCTGGATGAGTCGCGAGCCCCCGCCTCGCCCGAACCTGCGCGGCGACATCAAGGGCTACGTGCGCCCCGTGCTGGCCGTCTGTAGGCCAGCGCGAGCCACCGCGGGAGCGCTGCTCGTGCTGCCAGGCGGCGGCTACCACATTGTGTCTTGGGACAACGAAGGTACGAGCGTCGCCCAACGACTGCTCCCCACTGGGGCGACCATCTATGTCCTCGCCTACCGGCTACCGGGAGACGCCCTCGGCTGGGCCGACGAAGCCAACGCGCCTCTGGCTGACGCTCAGCGCGCCATTCGGCTGATCCGCGAGGACGCCCTGCATCACCGACATGATCCGGACGACGTGGGCGTGCTCGGCTTCTCGGCGGGAGGCCATCTCGCGGGACGGTTGCTGACGCAGTACGACCTCGAGACGTATCGGCCCGTCGATGATCGGGACCGCCGATCCGCCCGTCCGTCCTACGCGGGACTTCTCTACCCCGTGATCACACTACGCTCGCCGTACACGCACACGGGTTCGCGGCGCGCACTGGTCGGAGACGACGAGGAGCGCGCCGCGGAACTCTCCGTCGAGACCCACACGCGCCCAGGCCTCGCGCCCACTTTCCTGGCCAGTGCGCTCGACGACGACACAGTCGATCCGCAGAACGCCATCATCGCGATCACTGCGCTCCGGAGAGCGCAGGTGCCTTGCGAGCTGCACCTGTTTCAAGAGGGGATGCACGGGTTCGGAGTGACGCTGCCGCCCGCAGCGCCCGCCGCGCAGTGGCCAGAGCTGTTCACTGCCTGGGCGCGCCGGAACGGCGGCCTGGGAGGGCCGCAAGCGATCGACTGACTTGGGTCGAGCTAACGTCCGCGAGGGTGCCCCGCTCTACCCTACCCCCCCCCCCGTTAGTCTGACACTGCCCGGCGGGAGCTTCCTGCGACAGGCGTCGTTCACGAACATAGAAGGAGCCAATCCATGCCGACCTACCATTTCACACTGAAGGACAGGGTCGTCCGACTCGATCCCAGGGGAACCGACCTTCCCGATACGAGAGCGGCCCAAAGAGAAGCCGTCCTGTATGCGGCGGAGCACATCAAGCATCGACCCGACGAAATAATCTCCGATGGGCATCTCGAAGTCACGGTAAGTGACAATAGTGGGCTGGACCTCTTCATGGTGACCGTGATCACCACGAACGCAGCAGCGTCGGGCGTCAGCTAGAACACGAGCGGCGAGACGAAGGCGTCGGTCCTCCGTTTGCGTGCCCAGGTCTTGGAAAGCGTCCGGGGGCCGCCTTCTAGCGAGACCGGGACTGAAATTGTTTCTGCAGCATGGGGCGTCATTTTAGCGATGGCCGAAGCTCTCAGTCTGGGTGCTTACGAGCTCATGCATTTTCCGCAGATTTCCCCCAGTATGTTCAAGCCTGCCTACTAACAATGCTAGGCGGCACCTCAGGTTTTTAGTCGAGCGAGCCGACCTCCAACTTGACCTCACAGACGCGAACAGCCTCGTAGAGGCCGGCTTTTTGATACGGACTGTCGTCGAAGTAGGTCTGCGCCTGCCGCAGGTTTTCGGCCTGAACGATGGTCATCACGCCGAGTGCCGCGCCGTCCTCTCCACTGAGCACTCCGGCAATCTTCAGCCGCGGATGGTCCTGACGTAGGTGTTCGTTCCATTCCGCGGTCAGGTGCTCTCGTTGCCCGGCCGCCTCCGCCGTGAAGTACGCGGCCACGTGAAAGAACCTTCGCATCACGTCTCCTTTTCGCTTGACGGCGAGTGTACGCTACCGAGCGCGCCATCTGTGGGCCCGACATCGCCCCTGTCGCCAGTCAGAACGCGGTTCATATGGCCAAGGTGGCGAACATGCCGACAGCCGCGACGGCCATGATGAGCGTCGCGATCCAACCCAGCCCCTTGAGGAGCCGCGGCAGGACGAACGCGCCCATGACGTCCTGGCGGCTGGCGAGCACCATCATCGTGCCCATGATCGGCACCGCGACCACGCCGTTGAGCACCGCGCTCCAGAACAGAGCTTTGACAGGGTCAAGCGCAACGAAATTGAGCCCCACTCCCATCAGCGTCGCCCCGGCCAGCACCGCATAGAACCGCGGCGCGCGGTGCAGCTTTCGGGTGAGCCCGACGTGCCAGCCGAAGCTCTCGCCCACCGCATAGGCGGCGGAGCTTCCGAGCACCGGAAGAGCCAGCAGACCCGTGCCGACAATCCCAAGGGCGAAAACCACGAAGACGCCCGGCCCCGCGATGGGACGCAGCGCTTCGGCGGCCTGGGCCGAAGTCTGGATGTTTGTAACGCCATGTGCGTGCAGAGTAGCTGCGGTGGTGAGCACGATGAACAGCGCCACGAGGTTTGACAGTCCCATGCCGATATAGGTGTCCCAGCGGATGCGACTAAACTCGACGCGGGCCTGCTCGGGCGCGCGGAACAGCGGCCGAGCGCCGGGGCGCTCTTTGATTTCTTCGACCTCCTCCTCGGCCTGCCAGAAGAACAGGTATGGGCTGATCGTGGTCCCGAGGATGGCCACCACAACGGTCAGGTAGCCGGCGTTCGGTGACACCATCGGAGCCACGAGATGCCGGCCCACCGTCGCCCAGGGCATGTGCACGACGAACGCCACACCCACGTAGGCGAAGAGCGCGAGCGTCAGCCATTTCAGCACGGCCACATAGCGAGCGTAGCGGACGAACACTTCGAGCAGCACCGACCCTAGGGCGAAAAGGCCCACGTAGAGGAGTTCGGGGCCGCCCACGACAAGCTTCAACGCTGCCGCCATGGCCCCCAGGTCGGCTCCCAGGTTGATAACATTCGCCGCAGCCAGCAAGGAGACCAGCGTGTAGAGCACCGGGGCGGGTGCATGTAGACGCAAGTTGCCCGCCAGGCCTCTCCCGGTCACCCGGCCGATCCGCGCGCTGATCTCTTGGATGGCGCACATTAGCGGCCAGCTCAGGATCAACGTCCAGCCGAGGTCGAATCCGAACTGGGCGCCCGCTTGGGAGTAGGTGGCGATGCCGCTGGGGTCGTCGTCCGAGGCTCCGGTCGTGAGCCCCGGGCCCAGCACCTTGAGGAGCGGCGTCCGCGCAAAAGGCTTAATCGCCTCCGGAGACGGGCGTGAGGCCGGTGGGCAGGGATCGGGCGGCGCGCGGAAGCTCATCTGCCAACCAGGGGAATTGACGTCCCCCAACCAGGCTGTGCGGCCTTCCCGTCAGCCCCGATGCTGGAGGCGCAAACGCCATAGCGCATAACGCCTGACACCTCTCGCGCAATCTGCTCGACCTCCTGCGAAGGCAGGACCTCGACACGAACACGACCGCCTTCACCGCTAACGCCCGCCCAGTTTAGATCATCGATGATGGCTGAGCGGACCTCGGCGTCGTTCTCGCCGACGCCTCCCGTGAAGACGATCAGGTCCGCGCCTCCGAGCGACGCCATCATTCCGGCGATGGCCTTCGAGATCGACCGACTGAAGATGCGCAACGCGAGGGCGGCGTCAGGCTGGCCGGCGGCGTGCAATCGACGGAGATCACCCGACACGCCGGAGATGCCGAGGAGGCCTGAGTGCCGATCGATCACATCCTCTAGCGCGTCCGCATCCATCCCGTGTTGGCGGATCATGTGGAGCAGCAGTCCGGGATCGACGTCTCCCGCGCGCGTCCCCATCACCACACCGCCGGAGGGTGTCAGGCCCATGCTCGTATCCACAGAGTGCCCGGCGCGCACGGCCGTGACGCTGGCCCCGCTGCCGAGGTGGGCGATGATCAAGCGCTCGGGAGCGGTCCCGCCGAGCTGGTGCAGGACCGACTGGCACGATAGGCCGTGAAATCCATATCGGCGCAGGCCGTCTCGCCTCAGCGCTTGAGGGATCGGCAGAACGGCGGCGATATCCGGCAGGTCGGCATGGAAGCCCGTGTCGAAGCACGCCACGTGCGGAACCCCGGCGTAGCGGGTTTGCGCCATGCCAATCAGCTCCAGCGACGCCGGCATGTGCAGGGGCGCGAACGCCTTGGCTTCTCGCAGCAGGGCGATGACCGCGTGGTTGATGACGACGGGATGGAAGAGGGACGGGCCGCCATGCACGATGCGGTGGCCGACGGCGTCCGGCACGCTGTCACCCAAGGCGGCGTCGATGCGGGAGAAGAGAGCCTCGTCGACTACGGCGGTCTCCACCTCGCCTGATGCAAGCGCCATGACTGCTTCGGCGTTGGCTTCATAGAGCCCGAACTTCACCGATGACGAGCCGCCGTTGAGCGCGAGCACCCGAACGCCGGTGGAACCGCTCATCGGCTCCAGCGCCAGTCGCGCACCTCCGGAAGGTCGTCTCCGTGTTCGGCGATGTAGAGCTTGTGCCGCTGGATGGCCGCCCAGTAGCGGTCCGTCTCCGCCTGCACCCGATCACGAAAGCGCGGGATCCGGCTGATGGCGTCCAGCGCCAGGCGGTATCGGTCCAGGTCATTGAGCACGACCATGTCGAATGGCGTGGTCGTGGTGCCTTCGCCCTTATAGCCGCGCACGTGGATGTTGGCGTGGTTGGTGCGGCGGTAGGTGAGCTTGTGGATCAGCGCCGGGTAGCCGTGGAAGGCGAAGATCACCGGCTTGTCGGTCGTGAAGAGTGCGTCGAAGGCGCGATCGTCCAGACCGTGCGGATGCTCGGACTGGGGCTGCAGCGCCATTAGGTCGACGACATTCACCACGCGGATGCGGATGTCCGGAACGTAGCTGCGCAGGAGCGTGACCGCAGCCAAAGACTCCAACGTCGGCACATCGCCCGCGCAAGCCATGACGACGTCGGGGTCGCCTTCGTCGCTGGCGAAATCCCATATGCCCAGGCCCGTCGTACAGTGACGGACAGCGTCGTCGATCTCCAGCCACTGCCACTCCGGTTGCTTGCCGGCCACGATCACGTTCACATAATCGCGGCTGCGTAGGGCGTGATCGGTGACCGAAAGCAGACAGTTGGCGTCGGGTGGCAAGTAGATGCGCGCGACGTCCGCGGTTTTGTTGGCGACGTGATCGAGGAAGCCGGGGTCCTGGTGGGAAGCACCATTGTGGTCCTGACGCCAGACGTGGGAGGTGAGTAAATAGTTCAGCGATGCGATCGGCGCGCGCCACGGGATCTTTCGAGCTACCTTCAGCCATTTGGCGTGCTGATTCAGCATCGAGTCTACGATGTGAACGAAGGCCTCATAGCAGGAAAACAGGCCATGACGGCCGGTGAGGAGGTAGCCTTCGAGCCAGCCTTGGCAGAGATGCTCGCTCAGCACCTCCATTACGCGTCCATCGCGGCTGAGATGCTCGTCGACCGCGTCGATCTCGGCCATCCATGTCTTACCGCTGGCCTCGTAAACAGCCTGCAGGCGGTTGGAGGCGGTCTCGTCGGGGCCGAACAGGCGGAAGTTCGCCACTTCCAGGTTGAAGGCCACCACCTCGCGCAGGTAGCCGCCCAGTACGGCGGTCGCCGCCGCCCGTTCGTGACCATGGCCGGTCGCGACGGCGTACGCGCGGAAGTCGGGCAGCGAGAGTGGGCGGAGCCTCTCGCCCCCGTTGGCGTGCGGGTTGGATCCCATGCGCCGATGCCCCTTCGGCGCCAGTGACGCGAACTCCTCCCGGAACTTGCCGTCGGCGTCGAACAGCTCGTCGGGGCGATAGCTCAGCATCCACGCCTCGAGCTGGCGCAGGTGCTCGGGATCGCCGAAGCTTGCGATCGGCACCTGGTGCGCGCGCCACGTGCCCTCTACCGGGAGGCCGTCGACCACCTTGGGACCCGTCCAGCCCTTCGGCGTCCGCATCACGATCATCGGCCACCGCGGTCGCACGCCGCCGTCATCTCCTGAGCGCGCGGCCGCCTGGATGGCGCGAATGTGCGCGAGCACGACGTCGAGCGTCGACGCCAGGAGTGGGTGGACGAGAGCCGGATCATCGCCCTCGACGAAGTGAGGCTCGTAGCCGTAGCCCCGCATCAGCTCCGTCAGCTCGTCGCGACCGATGCGCGCCAGTATGGTCGGGTTGGCGATCTTGAAGCCGTTGAGGTGGAGGATCGGCAGCACCGCCCCGTCTCGCGAGGGGTTCAGGAACTTGTTGCTCTGCCAACTTGCCGCCAGTGGCCCGGTCTCGGCCTCCCCATCGCCCACGATGCAGGCGACGATCAGCTCCGGATTGTCGAAAGCTGCGCCGTAGGCGTGCACCAGTGCGTAGCCGAGCTCGCCACCCTCGTGGATCGAACCCGGCGTCTCCGGGGCCACGTGGCTCGGCACCCCTCCCGGCCAGGAGAACTGGCGGAGCAATCGATCGATGCCCCCGCGGCTGCGTTCGATCGCTGGGTAGCGTTCGGTGTAGGAGCCCTCAAGGTAGGTGTTGGCGACCATGCCCGGGCCGCCGTGTCCCGGTCCCGCCACCATGATCATGTCTAGGTCGTGCTCGACGATCAGGCGGTTCAGATGCACGTAGATTAGGTTCAGACCGGGTGTCGTTCCCCAGTGGCCCAAAAGACGACTTTTGATATCCGACAGCTGTAGCGGCGCCTCCAACAACGGATTAGCGCGCAAGTATATCTGCCCAACCGAGAGGTAGTTCGCAGCGCGCCAATAGCCGTGCATTCGTCGAAGCAGGCCAGGGTCGAGCAAGGCCGGATGCTCGTCGTAGACCGAGTCTAGAGGAAAATTGCCGTCCAAGCCCGTCTCTCCCGGTCGTCGGCGCTCGTCGAACGTTCGACCCATCAAACCGAGGGGTTAGGGGGAGCCGCCGCGATCGTGAAGCGTCGGAAAACACTGATCGGAGCCGCCAATGTGTGCGGGGTCGCAAACGCGGCCCACCGCAAAGCAGCGGATCTTCACTGTGCGTACTGTCCGAGCCGCTCGCTTGCTCCGCGGGGCTGCTAGACGCTGGGTGTAAATCACAAGCCTCGAAAGGTGCCCCGATGACCCGCATCGCTACTTTCAACAAGCGTTGTAAGCACAAGGCGCTCGTCCGCTCTCATCCCGACACGGAGGCCGCCCCTACGCGGTCGGCCACTCTCCAATCCGCCACGTCGCTGACGATTTCGACCGTGCGTCGCGCCGAGGCCGGGACCCGATGACCGACCAGAATATGTTCGCGGAGACGTCGGCAGCACTGGATGTCGATGGCGCACCTACGCTTGCGCCAGCGTTCTCCGAAGAAGCGCTGACGATCCTGAACCAGGGCCGAGAGGCCAGTCTAGCGACCCTGCGGCCTGACGGCTGGCCTCAGTCCACGATCGTCAACTACGTCAATGATGAGACGCACCTGTACTTTGACTCCGCAGTCACGTCTCAGAAGGCCCAAAACATCGCCCTCGACGATCGCATCTCCATGTCGCTTGTCGTGCCATACCCAGCCTATGGTCCGATCTATGGACTGTCTCTCGCCGGCCACGCCAGGCTCATCGAGAGTCCGAAGGAGTTGGCGCATGCGCTCGACCTCTGGAAGGCGCGCTATCCGTACATGCGAGAACGCCTGACGCTCGATCTTACCGGTTCTCTTCCCGGCTTCGGCTTCTACGCGGTGAAGCCGACGGTCTTGACAAAGCTGCACTACACCGCGGGGCTTGGTCACCGGCACTGAGGTGGCGCGCCCAGGCGAGATCTACCCTGGGTATGCCGCCATGAACGAAGCCGTTGTCTCGGCCGTGAGCTCGGTGACCGCGGGATCACCTCGCGACGAGCGGCGCGGTCGCCAGCCGGGATGATGGAAGTCCTTCCCATAGTCCACCAGCACGGTCGCGGCTACCCGTACGCCAACCTGACGGTCGTCATCGCTGCGTAGGAAGGCCGATCCGCGGGCCCGCCGATCGACCAGGTCGGACACCTCCGCCTTAGAGGAGCCAGACACCGTGCTGAGCCGCATGGCGGCGGCGGAACGATCGAGGGCGGCGGCGTCAGGTACCCTTCCGGTCTGGGCCCGAGCGCGCAAGCGGCAAAGTATTGCGCCACCACTGCGTTCTGGACGGCTACCATGCCTTCGCGGAGCGCTGGGTCGGTCAGATATTTAGCGTGGGGCGGGGTGACGATGACCGGGGGCACCGTCGTCTGGGCGAAGCCGGCCGCCGAGACGTCGAGACATGCGAGAGACGATAGAACGACTAGAAGCTTCCCTGATCCTGCAAGCATTATGCATCGACCTCCGACCCGATGAGGACGAGACCTGCGCAAAGGGCGCGATCACGGTAGGATTGCATAGGTCATCCGCAAATCCGAGCTTTCTGGGGCGTAAGGTGCTTATCGTGAGAGCCCCCGGGAACTACGGATCACCTCCGGCCAGATCGATCTGCAATTAGCTTTTATCAATCGAACACCATGAAGTCCGGGGAACAAGCAATTCGCCGAGGGATTTAGTAGGTTGACCCGTTGCGTCCTCCCGGACCGCTCGGGTCGGACTGCTTAACATGATCGCCGAGACGGGAAGCGCCCCTTTGGCCCCAGCCGTGCTCCACGGAAGGGCCCGGGCGCCCAATGACTCGGTCGACGGGACAAAGCGTCCTCCGACCATACGGCGTCAGGAAGTCCCGCCCGCGGCCGTCAAGGCGCTCACGACCATCTTCATTGTTGATGATCAGCCCTTCGTCCGCTCTGGAGTCCGGGCGACGCTGGAGGAGGCGGGCTGGAACGTCGTCGCCTTCGACGGCTGCGAGGCTTTCCTGGCAGCGTACCGCCCAGGCCCGGGCTCATGCCTCATCCTCGACGCCCACTTTCCCGGCATGGACGGCCTGGAGCTCGTAGCGCGGTTGCGCGGCAATCATGACGACATGCCCGTCGTCATGATTAGCAGCACCAGCGACGTCCCCACCGCGGTCGCCGCCATGAAGGCGGGCGTGCAGGATTTTCTGCAGAAGCCAGTGCGCTCCGACATGCTCGTCGCCGCCGTAGCTAGCGCGCTACGTCAAGCCTTCGCGCACCACCACGACCTCACAGAGACTAGGCTTGCGGCCTCCCGGATCGCGCTTCTGACCGAGCGGCAGCTGGAGGTGATGAACCTCGTGGTGGCGGGTTGCCCGAGCAAAGTCATCGCCTACGAGCTCGGCATCAGCCAGCGGACGGTGGAGACCCACAGGGCGGCGATCATGCGCCGAACCGGGGCGACCTCCATTCCAGCGCTGGCGCGCATGGTCGCGGACTCCCTCCGATTCCTGAAGGTGGAAGTCTGAGTCTGGCTAACGCCAGCAACGGCGAGAACTGACGTCCTAGCACCTGAAAGCATGAGCAGAGCGCCTCGATTTCCAAAGTCAGCATCTCGCGCAGCGCGTACATTCCGAGGCTGATAGACCGACCTCAGGCTAGCTAGTCTCCTGAATTGCAGAGGCGGACACCGCCCAAGCACAGCAGGATACAATGATGAACCGCGCACCTAACCCTTCCGACGAAGTCCTGAATGCAGCCGTTATCGACGAACTCTCGTGGGAGCCTAGCGTGACCGCCGCTCATATTGGTGTAACCGCGCGCGCCGGCGTGGTGACGCTGACGGGCAATGTACGCAGCTACGCCGAAAAGTATGCAGCGGAACGAGCTGCGCAGCGCGTAAAGGGGGTCAAGGCCGTCGCCGAGGATATCGAGGTGCGTCTGCCCTTCGAGCTGCAGCGCCGGGACGAAGAGATCGCCGCCGCCGCAATCAGCCACCTCGCGTGGGACTCCTCCGTCCCCAAGGACTCCATCAAGATCAAGGTCGAGAAGGGCGTCGTCACTCTTTCGGGCGAGGTCGAGTGGCACTTCCAGAAGGATGCCGCCGCAGCCGCGATCCGGCGCATGGCGGGCGTCACTTACGTGTCTGATCTGGTGACCATCAAGCCGCGGGTGAACGTGAAAAATATCAGCGACGACATCCAGCACGCCCTGCATCGGTCGTGGTTCTTCGACCCCGAGCTGGTCCACGTCAGCGCCGTCGGCGGCAAGGTAAAGCTAACTGGCGCCGTCGCTTCGCCGTATGAACGTGAAACGGCAGCGTCTACGGCATGGTCGGCTCACGGCGCTACCTCCGTAGAGAACGCTATCACCGTCAACTAAGCGGTCGGGTCCTGAGGTTTCGCCTAATCTCAGGACCCTTCTTCGTCATACCATCGAGCGCAGGTTGAACCTTAATCAACGTAGAGCGCCAGGATCTCGTGCTCGGGGATCGGGCCCGCTCAGCAGCGTGGCGCAGAGCACCCAGCAGCCTAGCCCTTCTTCCAAGGACCAGCCCGGCGTGCAGAAGGGACGGCCATGGCTGCCCAGGAGACGCCTTCCGACGTCGGACTGAGCCTGGCGCTGGCGGTGGTGGCATCCTCCGCCGCCCCGCTTCTGCTGTTGGATGGCACCTTTGATGTGCTGGCCGCCAGCACCTCCTTCTCGACCGCCTTCCAGCTCGATGAGCATAAGGTGGTCGGTCGACCCGTGTTCGCACTTGGCGGCGGAGAATGGGATGGGCGCACATTACATTCGCTGTTGGAGGTCACGGCCTCGGGGTAAGCCGACATCGCCGCCTACGAGATGGACCTGTTCGTCGCTACTTTGCCGACCGAAAGCTCGTCCTCGGCGCCCGCAAGTTGGAGTACGGCGACCCGGCGCAGATCCGGATCCTGCTAACTGTTACCGACGTAACGGACGTCCGCGAGAGCGAGAAGATCAAGGACGCCCTTATTAGAGAGAAGGAGGTCCTGCTTCAGGAACTGCAGCACCGCGTCGCCAACAGCCTGGAGATCATCGCCAGCGTGCTCATGCAGAGCGCTCGGCAGGTCCAATCGGAGGAGGCGCGAGGGCACCTGCACGACGCCCACAGCCGTGTCATGTCGATCGCCGCCGTCCAGCAGCAGCTGGCGAGAACCCGCACTGGACAGGTCGAGATTGCTCCTTATTTCCGGCATCTCTGCAAGAGCTTATCGACCTCGATGATCCATGATCCAAATCAGATCGGCGTCTGTGTAGATGCCGACAAAGTAGCATTGCGGCGAACAATTCGGTAAGCTTCGGTCTTGTCGTGACCGGGCTAGTGATCAATGCTCTTAAGCATGCCTTCCCTGATCACCGTATTGGTGCAATCGTCGTCGCCTACGCCGCCGCGGATGAGGGCTGGACTCTGTACGTCAAGGATGATGGTGTCGGCATGAAAGTCGGCTCAGCTCCAGGCGACGCCGGTCTCGGCACCAACATCGTCGAGGCGCTTGCTCGCCGTCTCGACGCAGGCATCACCGTCACGGACAACGCCCCAGGGACCACGGTGACGCTGACGCATCTGAGGGCCTCAGTGCGGAGTGGGCAGGATACTTCAGAGCCTGTCTAAGCCGCAGACTGGAGACGGTGGATGCGTAATTGTGCGTTGAAGAGACTCGCATCTCATCTTTGGCGCTGAGCTAAGTTTCAGTCACAGCCAGACCGCCCACCGCTCACATCGCTCACGTAGGAGCTGCTCGTCGAACAAACAGCCTTTCCCTTGTTTGACTCCGCAAAGGCGGAGCACCTACAGGGGTACCGTATCGACGGCGATTTCCGACCGCGCTGCGAGCGATGATGCTTTCTTAGCGGCGGTGGTGCTGTCGTGAGCTTGAAAGAAGATTGTCCGTGTGGGCTCCGCTTCATTCCAGCAACTTTTCAGCGTAGTGCGATACTGTCGGAGAGCTGTGCTGGGCGACGGCTGTGTGCTTTTGCGTAGCTCTAAGCTCACAAGCTGGATGTTTAAAAAAGGTACGGGAACGTCCGAGTTCTGTGTGTCCTCTGCCTTAGTCGCTTGACCGTGGAGATTCATAAGACGATCCTCTAGCCACCCCAGGCCTCAATCTAACCCTCTGCGTCGTAGCTTGTTAGCGTCGGGATTTACGCAGCACGCTCGTCGCTCCCCAACGGCCGTCCTTCGCCGCATAACGACTCCTGGCCACGCTTCGAGAGCCGCCTCTGCGCATTTCACCTTTGACGACGACTTTTGCGGCTTGGCAGACGAAGCCACAAGCCGCCGTTCAGATCCTTCAGAAAGGGTGAGACCCGAACGGGCGAATGTCTGCTCGCGGGAACGGTGCGAACGTCCGCTCCAGACTCATGTCGGACGTTCAATCCCTCGCGCCGAGCCTTCGGTCATAAGGTCGAGGCGCCCCTTCATCGGGTCGATTTATCCCCGTGCCTGCACGGGGATGCGGGCGTGCGCCGGTCGAAGGGGCCGCGCAGAGCCGAGAGTGACGGGCGCCCCGCCTCGCGCGATGGACCGACGCGCGACGCTACTGTGGAAACAGGTCGCAAGCGCCTAAGTGTAGACCGTCACCCGATAGCCGCTGCCTGCGGCGATGGGTGGCGTGAAAGGACGTCATGTCCGCCTCCCCTACTCCTACTCGGCCCCTCGGCGTCCTCACCGACCCTCGTTCGACAGGCCCGGCGCTCCGGCCCATGCTTCCTGACCTTCTGGGCTTGCGAGGAACCCTGAGGCGTTAAGCGGTGGCGTCGCTGTGGGGCGGGCTCACCGGCTGGACGCGTGCGCAGTGGATTTCGCCCGTCGAGGTGCGCGCGGAGAGCTGGGCGCTCGGCCACCGCCACCGTGGCGAGGTGCTGGCCGGCGCGCAACATGAACTGGCGAAAGCTGGCGTGCGGGCTCGACGAGCTGTCCTGCTCCGCGCCGTAATCCGCGCCCGCACGGCCGCGAAATGACCGACGTCGACGCGGCCCGCCTTCAGCAGGAGAACGGCTACCTCAAAGCGCGCGTCGCCCAGCTGCAGGGCGACGTCAGCGACCTCCAGGCCGAGATCGATCGCCTGCGCGAGCGCCTCGAGCACGATGGGGCGCGCCGTGCGGCGGCTCGAGCCCCCAACCCGCTCGCGGGTGGACAGTAGGTGGCGCTGACCGCGGGCCAGCGCTCCGCGCTCGAGAACCTCGCCCGCAAGGCGTCGGGGGAGGCGGTGGACTGGATCAACATCGCCGACGCGCGCGCGCTCACCGAAAATGGCCTGGCCGTCCGCGACCGTCAGGGTTGGCGCATCACACCGGCCGGAGCTGAGCTCGTAGCCTCGAGAGGACCCAACGATGCAGGATGAGGACGCCGACCACGGCGACGTGCGCGCGCTTGCTCAGGAGCGGCTCCTCGACGCCCTCCTGCGCGCGCTGGCGATCGAGCAACCACGCCTGCTCTCCACGCTACGCGGGATCTTGGTCGACACTGAGTTCACCCATCCAGGCAAGCCCGAGCTGGGCCAGAGCGTACATCAGCAAATCCGCGCTCGGCTCGAAGGGGCGGCGCAGTTCGCGTTCGACCATGGGGTCGAGCCGTCGGCCGAGCCCGCCCGTTAGCCGCGATCGGGTCTGCGCCTACCGACTCCGACCTGCATCTAAGGACGACGGGCTCGTCATGGGCGGGAGGTGCGCCCACCACCTCCCAGCCGACGTTGGGCAGGGCCGCTCCTGGGAGCGTAGCGCGGCGCGCTCGCGACGTCCGGTTTGTGGCCTTGAGCTGGTGTGCGCTCCCGACCTCGAGCCGATCTGTCCGCTGATAGGCGAAGACCTGGGCGCGGTGGCTGAGACGGAGATGCAGCACGAGCGGACTCGCGCCCTGCGTTGGAAACCGGACGCCCTAGCGGACGCTTTAGGACGCGACGATGGAGGAGGCCACCATGGCCCGAAACGACGAGACGCTGAATTCCGACCCCGTTCGCCGCCGCCTCGTCTTGGGCGGTGGTCTAGCGGCAGGCGCGGCTGTGGCGAGCGCGGCCACCGCGCAGACCCGCACCGACACCGAGCCGCGCATGCTCGACGGCAAGGCTATGCCGGAGCCTGGCCCGGACAAGACGGCGGGACCGGTGCGCCCCGGCCGCGGCTCCATGCTGCAAGGCAAGACGGCCGTGGTCACAGGTGCGGCGCGCGGCATCGGTCGGGCGATCGCCGTCGAGTTCGCCGCCAACGGAGCCGACGTGGTCGCGCTGGACATCGCCGGACCGGTCTCGACCGCCTCGAACGCCAAGCCCGCCACTCCCGCCGATCTCGCCGAGACCGTGCGCCAGGTGCGCGCCTACGGTCGGCGGGGTGACGCGGTTCAGGCGGACATCCGCGACATCGCCGCGCTGCGCCGTGTCGCTGACCAGGTCGAGCGCGACCATGGCAAGATCGACATCGTGGTGGCCGACGCCGCCATCCAGCGCTGGAAGCCGCTCCTCGAGATGGAGGACGCCGACTGGCGTGACGTGATCGACAACAACCTCAACGGCACGGCCAACACCATCCGCGCCTTCGCACCCAAGATGGTCGCGCGTCGCCACGGCCGCATTATCGTGCTGTCGTCCATGCAGGGCAAGCACGGCACTTCCAACGCGGCCAGCTATTCGGCGTCGAAGTGGGGCATCCTCGGCCTAATGAAGTCCGCCGCGCTTGAGCTGGGGCAGTACGACATCACGGTCAACGCCCTGATCCCCGGGCTCGTGGACACACCGCTCACCCGCTACGAGACGCGCCTCAAAAACAGCATGGCCGAACAGGGTGTGAAGCCGCCGGAGAACCCCACGCCCCAAGAGGCCTGGGACAATCGCGCGCCCACCGTGCCCATGCGCGTGGGGTGGCTTCAGCCCGACGACATCTCACCCGCCGCCGTGTTCCTGGCGTCCGATGCCGCGGCCATGGTCACCGGAGCGGAATACGAGGTGACCGGCGGCGACAGCGCCAAGGATATCTAGGCGGGCTAAAGTTGGCCGGCGTGAGCGGTCCACGCGCTTCAACGGTCGTCGGCTTCCGCCAGCAAGGGACATCAGCGTCGGCCCGGCAAGCGGACGTTCTCGGGCCCGCCCCGCAAGTCCGCTCAGCGCGCTCGTGCTGGCGTCCGCTCCCGACCCTCTGCGGACGTTGACGTCGACTACGGGCGCACTCGCACCCGCCAGTCTAAGCGTCACCTACGTGGCCGACGCGAGGACCCGCCCCAATATCAGCCGGCTTGTAGGCCCAGGTAGCCTCCCTCGAACTCGGCTTTATGGCGTAGGCCCTTTCGGTCGAGCACCCGCGCCGTACCGCGGCTGAGCGTGAGGAGCCCCGCGTGGCGCAAGGCCTGCAAGCTGCGGTTCACGTGAACGGTCGAGAGGCCCATCGCGTCCCCGAGGTCGGCCTGTGTCACGGGAAAGGTGAACGCTGAGGGCGACGCCGCGCCGTCGTACTCAAGTTTCAGATGCGTCTCGCAGAACACGTGCGCCAACCGCGAGACTGCCCCGCGGCGCCCCAGGTTGAAAATCCACTCCCGATCGACCGCGCCGTCGGCCACGGTGTTGCGCCAGAACGCCATGGCCAGCTTCGGGTGCTTCTCCAGGAGGTCCAGGAAGGCGGGGCGCGGCATCAGCGCCAGCGTGCAATCGGAAAGCGCCACGACCCCGTGGTCCATATGCGGAGCGACGCCCGCGTGCGACGCACAGAGGTCGCCCGGCGTGCAGAAGGCGAGGATTTGCCGGCGCCCGCGCCGGTCCAGCTTCGTGCGCGCCAGCATCCCACTCAGAAGTCCAATGACGTGCGTCGCCGATCCGCCCTGGCGGACAACGACCTGTCCCGCCCGCACTCGCTCTGAGATCGTCAGGCCGGCAATGAACGCCGCCTGATCCTCTGGCGCGAGACCAAGACGCGTGAGCTTGCGACTGAGAGGCGCGAAAGCGCTATTTGTCGACACGGCAGATACCCCGACGGATAGCTGCTGATCGCGCCACCTCGACTACATGCTGGGCGCTCTAGCCTTTGTTGTCAGTCGGCTGACGAACAGAGAGCGCGATGAGCGAAGAAGGACCAGCTTCGGATGCGCAACGTCGTTCACCGGACAGACCAGCGGGAAGAATGACCCCGATGTTGGCGGCTATGGGTGAGGTGACCGTAGCTTCCGACCGCGACGCGTGGTCCGTTCAGGACGACGGCGCTGAGGTCACACGCGGGCCGACGTTGGCCGAAGCCGTCGAGCTAGCCCAACTGCTCGTCGTCGCCACCAAGGCGGCGGGCGGGCGGTCCAACTTCGACGCCCGGAGCGACGACGAAGGCGATCTCCGCAAGGACTGATCCTGGCCTCTCAGCGCTGAGAAGTGGGCCTTCCCATCAGCCGGGAGCGCTCTTCCACGAGCACGTGCCGGCACTCGCAAGCCAGCGCCTCCAGCGCGTCGAGGTCGATGAACTCGATTTTGCCCCGGGCGTAGCGGATCAGATCGCGCTGCTGCAGTTCGCTGGCGAACGCCGTCACCGTAGTGCGCCTCACGCCTAGCATGGCGGCGAGGAACTCTTGCGTCATGGGGAGGGTCTCCTTGGCCGCGGAGCGGTCGCGGCTTTCGAGGAGCCAGCGCGCCAGACGGGCCTCGGCCAAGTGGAAGCTGCGGCAGAGCGCTGACTGCCGCGCTTCGGTCAACTGGAACTCCGTCACCCGGAACAGCGCCTCCGTGAACGGGCCGCCCTTCATGGCTAGCGCCCGGCAGTCAGCCGCCGGTATTCGCCAGGCGGATCCGCCGACTTGGACCACCGTGTGAGTGTTGGTCTCCCCGGAGGCGCACGCCTCCACAAGCCCCGCCGCACCCTCGTAGCCCGTCATGCCCGTCTCGGTCATCTGCCCCTCACGGGTGAGGCGAATGTTGGACAGGAGAGCGCCTTCGGGGAAGTATACATAGTCTACCTGGTCGCCAGCTTCCCATAACGGGGACCCAAACTCGAAGTCGAGTTGCGCGCCCTTTGCGGTGAGCTGCAGCGCCTCGGCATGGGGCAGAGATGCAAGAACGACATTCCGAAACAGCGACAAAACTTAAGGCTCCTCCTGATCGGAGGGAGCGCACTCTGTTTCCCAGCCGCCGGCTTCCGATGGGAAAGAACCGACGGTCATTCATGACTAGTCTGCTCGATCTAAGCTGTCTATATAACAAGTTAAGTTGTAGGCGCTTTGATCCAGTTTCGATCACCCCGTCGCGCTTGGTTGTGATCTGGACCGTGGTGCCAAGCTTCACAGGGTAGCGTAGGCTTGCCTGAAGATTTGTTCCGGCGAGACCGTGAGCAACGCTGTGCGTGATCCAGTCAAGCTCCCGGGCCGCTGCGGGGTGACTATGACAGCGCTCGGGCTGCATCGTCCGCCATAAGCGCCGATGGCCCGCGCCTACACTCACCCGTCCATCCAGACATTCGCACGAGGCGTGGTCAGGCGCTGACAAGATGGCCAATGTCTACAGACCACCCATAGCGGACGTTGGCGACGTCTGCTGAGAGGCGCGCGTCGGCAGCACGGGGCCAAGCGGAACCGGCACCAAGCATCGCCGTTCGAGTCGGCCCCGGGGAAACGGGCTGGAGACAACCATGCTGCGCCTGTGGCGCGCCTCATGGCGCGGACGGTAAAGAGCCAAGTCACCCCGGGTCAGCACCCGACTCAGACTCCGCCCGGCGCACGGCCTAAGCGGGCGCGGGCACTCCGCGCCACCCCGACCATCGTCGGCTTTCTTCCGCTCCAGCATCCAAAGCTCGTCGCCTGCCCGCCCACGGGCGGCGAGTGGCTGCACGAGATCAAGTTCGACGGGTACCGCATGCAGCTGCGCGTCGAGGCCGGGCATGCCTCCTGGTGCTCGCGCAATGGAAATGATTGGACGGACCGCCTGCCGGATCTGGGCGCGCAGTCTGCGGGCATGCCCGCCGGCGTCTACGACGGCGAGGTCTGCGCACTGGGGCCGGACAGCTCCCCCGACTTCTCCGCCCTGCGCTCCTACATGGGCAGCCGCCAGACAGGGCGGATCGTGGGCGAGCTCGTCTTCTTCGCCTTCGACATGCTCGCGGAGGGACCCACCGATTTGCGCGGGCTGCCACTCCGAGCTCGCAAGGTGCGGCTCCTGGCGGCGCTCGAGCGCGCAGGCCCTGCCATTCGTCGGGTCGACGCGCTGCCCGGGCACGACGGCCAGAGGCTTCTCACTGCGGCGTGCCGCATGGGACTTGAGGGGATCGTCTCGAAGCGCCTGGACGCGCCCTACGACGCGGGCGAGCCGCGGCGCGACACCTGGCGCAAGGCGAAGTGCCGCCCGGCCCAAGAGGTGGTGATCGGCGGGTGGGAGACGACCGGCGCGCGCTTCCGCTCGCTCCTTGTCGGCGTCTGGGAGGGCGACGCCTTCCGCTACGTGGGGTCGATCGGGACGGGCTTCAGCGCCGACGTGGTGGCGCGCCTCCTTCCCCAGCTTCGCGCCGTTGAGGCAGAGCGCAGCCCCTTCGCGCCTGGCGGGCCCCGCGCGTCCTCTTCGATCCACTGGACGAGGCCGGAGCTGGTGGCTGCGGCCGAGATCGCGGAGTGGACCGGGAGCGGCAAGCTCCGGCAGGCCAGCTTCAAAGGGCTGCGCGAGGACAAGCGCGCACGCGACGTGGTGCGAGAGCTCGTCACTTAGACCTGCCCGCCGTGGACGGCGCGACTCGACCAGCCCGCCTGGCGTAGCCATCCTGGTCCTATGTGCGGCCGCTACCGCAATACGCTCTCCTGGTCGCAGCTCCGCGAGCTGATGACGCTCATGCGCCCGGACGCCCTCCGCCGCGCCCAACCTCGAGCCTCAGGAGGACATCCGCCCCACCACGGCCCGGTGGGTGATCCGGCAGCCTGACGACGGCCTGGAGGCGCTGCGCATGCGGTGGTGGCTCGTGCCCTCCTTCCATAAGGGCGAGGAGCTGAAGGCCTGGAAGGCAACGACCTTCAACGCGCGCTCTGAGACGGTGGCGACCGCGCCCACCTTCAAGGGCGCCTTCGCTCGGCGCCGCTGCCTCGTGCCGGCTAGCGGGTGGGCGAGTGGACCGGGCCCAAGGGCTCGAAGGTGCGTTGGACCTTCACCGCCAAGGAGGGGGCGTCGCTTACCCTCGCGGGCCTGTGGGATCGCTGCGAGACGTCGGACGCGGTGTGGTGGAGAGTTTCACCATCGTCACCCAGCCGTCGGGCGCGCCGCTGAACGCCTTTAATGACCGCGCGCCGGTGGTGATCTGGGCGGCGGACCGGGAGTGCGGCCGGCTGCGAACAGTGATGGCTGTTCGCAGAACAGATTTCAGCAGCGACGACCTGCTTCAACTCGGCTACGCTCGTCGGCGAGGGCCGTAGTGGCTCGCTGGGTCCGCTTGTGTACCGCTACACGATCCCGGAGCAGGCGCTCCTTATAATCTGCTGCCCCGCCGTCGTAGCGCTGATTTTCTGGGCGCTCGACTCCGGGCTTTGGGCCTCCGCTGGCTTAGAGAGGCGGGCGCACGTTCGGCGGGTCGCACTTGCGATGTGGGTGTTCGGAACGCTCTGGTTCGTAGGCCTTTGTGTGGAGTGACATGCACCCGCGCTAGGCATCACGCCAGCGCGTCGTCCGCCGGCATCGGCCTCGCCCGCCTCGCCCTGCTTGCGTGGAGGCGCATCGTCTCTACCGCGGCTTAACGCTCACGAGCCCTCGCCGAGGCGGCGGAAAGCCGCCCGGCTAATCCCGACGCCGATCCACAGCCTTGATGAGGTCGCCCCTTGTCCGCCATGAACGGATAGGGAACATCTCCCGGCATGGGCGACCCGCGAAACTGGACACCTCGCAAGGCGCACGCGGTGCGCGCGGTCAACGCCGAGGCTGATCGTGACCGTCTTCTGGCGGCGCCGCTCTACGAGCACAGCGCTGCGCGGGCCTCGGGAAAGCAGGGGCCGCACTTCCTGCACATGCACCCGTGCGACACTTTCAGGGTGTTCAGTCTCAAGGCGACGGGCGCCTGCGCGGGGTGTCTCGGGCGTTGGCCCATCAGCCGCTACGACTTCAACGACAGCCCGCTCGCGCATCGCCCCTGGGCGGTGGTCATGCGCGAGCTCGTCTGTCCGCAGTGCCTGAGCTGCCCAAGCGAGATCCGCTTCCAGTCGGAGGACGGCGACGACGTGGGAGCGATCGCCACGGCGCGTGAGCTCACCCTGCATGTTGCGACGGCGGCTTCGCAGATCACTCGCCCCCTGCAGACGCGCGGCGAGCTCGACCCGTTCGCGCAATACGACGACGGGGACTGAAGGGCATCATGCCCAGAACGACTGGCCGACGTGAGGTGAAGGCTTGACCCCCGACGCCGCACAAATGCTCTGTCTGTGGACGCTCGGAGG
Source organism: uncultured Caulobacteraceae bacterium (assembly GCA_964242625.1). Classification (GTDB taxonomy): domain Bacteria; phylum Pseudomonadota; class Alphaproteobacteria; order Caulobacterales; family Caulobacteraceae; genus JASLDZ01. The sequence goes on from CAXTAO010000004.1 coordinate 31,462, forward strand.
CTGCTACAGCACCCTGGCGAGCCACTGATCACCGTAGGTAGAGCGTGACCCCACACCGTCGAGAGCTGCTCGAAGAGGCGATCCGTCGCCACCGCGATCTCGCCGAGGGCGATCGCAGATTGGCGAGCGCGGCACAGTGCGCCGTCGAAGCAAACGCGCGGGAGAAAGCCAGCACTCACGACAAGCAAGCGGACGCGCTGCAGGCCGAGCTGGACGCAGCGCAGGCGCGGTAACGATCTGCAAGCGCAGGCACGGGAGCACGTCGTCGACCGCGGCCTGGCGGCGGGGGTGATCAGCCCAGGGCCGTCGCGGTGCTCAGCGCGGAGCAGATGCGCTCGCAGGGCCTGGACAAGCTATAGCTGGCGTTGCCTGCGGAGCAACTCTCGGCACCCGATCAACCTCATCGAACGCCGACTTACGAGGCTGCGATCACTCGCTCAAGAAGGTAGTTTGAGAGAGGGGCCATGTCGGCGCTGATCTCAAGAAGGTGCTCTGTGTCGACTATGGTCCACAGATGCTCGTATTCTGGCAGCCGATCTCGCACCGGTGCGCTCGCCCTATGCTCATTGCAGAAGCGTCGTACCTCCAGCGATCGTTGTGATACCGATAGCGAGGCGTCGTCGACCACAAACTGTAACGCTCTCACGGCTTCGACTTCGATTTCGACCATGGCGCGCACCTCTCGACAGAGCAAGGAGGTGATCCATATCCCCGGGTTTGGCAACCTACACGATAACAGAAGTTGGCGCGTGGAAGGCGGCGACAGCCGCGAGCACGTCGTGTACCGCGCCTGCCCGTGTGGGTGATGAACTCGGGGCCGTCGCGGGTGCTCATGGGCGACTAGGCCGGCCCGAGCCTCACGTTCCACGCGCCTGACTCAGGCCTACGGCATCGGATACCCGTCCGCATCCTCGTGGAACATGGTCGGCTCTGCGTGAGTGATCCCTCGCACCATCCCTTCGCAGGAGAGGGCGAGGAAGACGCCCAGGGCTGCGGCGAGGAGGTGGCGCATGGGGTGAGGCTACCCCGCTCGACCAAGCGCAGCCATGTGTCAGCTCGGCTACGAGACCCTGGTCGACGGCGGCGTGGCCGCGACTTAGCTTTTGAGAGCGACTATATCTTCCGGCCGGGTCCCCGGGCCGGGCGGAGGTCGCCCGGCCCACTCCAAATCCGCAAACTCCCGGGTGGGCCGGTCCTCCCGCATAAAGACAGCCCCCGGCCAAGGTCGAGGGGCTGAGCCTGCGAACTCGACTGGCCGTTTAGGCGGTCGCGAGGGTGCCCTCGCGACGGCGGCGCAGGGCGACGCCGGCCAAGCCCACACCCGCCATCATCAGCGCCCAGGTGCCGGGCTCTGGAGCGGCCGAGGTCGGGATTTGAGTTACGGCGAGGGTCACGCGCGAGCCCACAGCGTCGTTCATGTTGCCGGTGGGCGAGTAGAGTACTGAGTACTGGTTGGAGCCCGGCTCCCCGCCGCCGAGGAACAAGTTGAAGGACCCGCCGGCGCTGGAGGTGAAGGAGATGCCGTCGTTATCCAAGCGGGGGTCGGACGGATAGAGCTCATTGTCGGCTCCGTAATAGTTCGACAGGCCGGTGATCGTCTCAAACATCGGGAAGCCGCCCGCGCCGGGTTGGCTCACGGTGCCGGTGATGCCCGTCACGTCATAGGCGCCGTCGGGGTTCAGCGTATTACTGGTGGTCAGCGTGCCGACGGCGACCTCGAAGGGCTCGCCGCTCTGCGAGGTGAAACCGAAATCGAACTGGTAGGTGGCCGCATGCGCGCCGGTGGCGAGCAAGGCCGCAACCGCCGTGGCGGCGAGCATTTTCAGCATGGAGGTTCCCTTGACGCCGCGACTAGGTATGCGGAACGGCACGGCTGCGTTCCTGAGCGTCTATCTCCCGGCGTCAGCCGCGCCGTCGACATCATTCGCGCGGGGCGAGAGCTTTTTCCCAACCTTCACGCGCGACGAGTCGTCACGTTTCTCAGTGGCGGACGGGAGCGCCTCGGAGCAGGCGATGAGGGGCCTCGCTACGATGCGGCTCGCAACCTTCCGAAGCCAGAAGCGCCTTTCAAACGGAGCAGGCCACCGTCGCGGCGCAATCGGACTTCAAGCCTGCTCCGAGATCGGGGACCGCGATGCGCTTGGCAGCATGGGGTGGCGTCGTCGCGCTGGTCGTGGCGCTCAGTTTGGGAGCCTACGAGCTGGTCCATTCGGCCGCGGGCCAGAAACACGAAATGTCGATCACCGGGACGAAGTGAAGGGCAGCGGGCACGATGGCCAGCTTTGATCTAAATCGCTTCGTCGTTGCGCAGGCGGGTGTGTACGAGCGCGCGGTAGAGGAGCTGCGTCGGGGGCGCAAGGAGAGCCACTGGATGTGGTTCATCTTCCCTCAAATCGCGGGGTTAGGATCCAGCCCTATGGCGGTCCGCTACGCCGTGTCGTCGCTTGCTGAAGCCAAGGCTTATCTTGACCATCCACTGCTCGGAAAAAGGCTGCGGGAGTGCGCGGCGGCGTGTGTCGCTTTAGAGGGGCTGTCCGCATCGCAGGTGTTCGGGCACCCCGACGATCTCAAGCTACGATCCAGTCTCACGCTCTTCGAGGCCGCGGCGCCCGACGAACCGGTGTTCGGCCAGGCGCTCGACGCGCTGTGTGGGGGTGAGCGCGACGGGCTGACGCTGCGTACTATAGGTAGCGATGAGAACCGCTAGGCGAGGATGTCGAGCAGGCTGCTGGTCGTCTGGTCGGCCGTGCAGAGGACCGCAGCGAAGGCGTCCAAGGTGGTCCTCGCACCTGTTTGGGCGGACACCCCGGCCTTAAGGCCGCGAGCGCGGGCGGCGCGCGAACCGCCCATAGTGGATTACCCGTCATCTACACTGTGACGCTGATCGGCTTCTTCGCGATAAGGAAAGTCTTGGGTCGAGGTGCGCCTCCGCCCGACTTACTCGAATCGCTTGGCTGCTGCGCGGCAGTCGACTCTGCAGTCGAGCGCGCAGCTTCGGTGTGGTCCAGAGCTGTGGGACGAGCAGAGGTGGAGAGCAGCGAGCCGGTCAGTCGGTAGCTGGCACCGTTGTGCCTGGACGCTCGCTCAGTTGGCCAGCCTGTCGGATCCCGCTCTGCAGGAGGCTCAAGACAGCCACGACCGCCACTCCCCCGAGCACCGCATACTTTGCCAAAGGCGGGATGATGGGCAGGTCGAGGTCCCACGTCACATGCAGGACCACAGCCAGCCCGAACAGCTTGACGAACCGGGGATCGCTGAGCCGCTCCAAGCTGAGGCCGCCGGGGCTTGAGACGCGCCAGAGCGCGGCGGAGGTGATGGCGGTCCAGGCGATGTGGGCGAAGGGGCTCAGCACGCCGCGAAGCATCAGGACGTCGACGACGGTGAGCCCGGGAGCCGCGCCCTGGAGCACCTGGAAGGCGTAGCCGGCGGACTCGAAGGCGGCGAAGCCGGCCCCAACGGCGGCCCCGACCAGCATGCCGTTAAGGAGCTTGGGCGGTGCACCCAGGCGCATGCGCTGCAGCGCCAAGGCGACGATCGCGAGCTTCGCAGCCTCTTCCGTCAAGCCGGCCGCGGGAGCCCCCACGAGCGATCCCAGCGGTACTAGCGCATCCAACCCGAGCGCCAGCACCAGCGAGGCCACGCCACCCAGCAGGAAGAGGCGCACGAGATGGTAGATCGAGATGTTGCGCCAGATGTTCATCTCGAAGAAGAACACCACCATGGCCACGGGCATGGCGAAGGAGCCGGCCATGATCAGGCCGGGGATCAGGTTGGGGTTCTCGAACGCGCTGAAGCCGGCGTCGAAGGCCGCGTAGAGCGCCAGCCCTGCCGCCAAGACGCGCAGGAAGGCCCAGGGCCGCGGCCACTCCGCCGAGACAGAGGCGGGGTCCGGAACCTGGCCCGGAAAGCCGGAGGCGAAGTGCGACTCCAGCTCCTCCGCCGTACGCCGCTTCAACAGGTCGGAGAAGAACGCCCGGGCGCTGAAGCCCTCGATCCGCTCCACGCCGATGGTGTCGGCGACCCGGTCGCTCAGGCCCTGGATGCCGGCTTTAGGCGAGGCCGGCTGCGGTGCGCCCTCACAGCTGGAGCAAAGGGCGGAGTCAACGGCCAGCGCGCTGTAGCAGCGCGGACAGAAGCGCAGTGAGGTTGCGGAAAGGGGCGTCGGACCGGGCACGGCGGCGGCTCAGTCCGCGCGAGCCGTCGAGGGTGTCGAACTTGACGTTAGATCGGTCAGCGGGTTCCACTCGTCTCGGCCCTGGGTGAGCTTGATGAAGCGGTAGTAGTTGACAGTGCTGGCGAACAGGCCGGCGACGCCGAACCCCGCGGCGCGGCTCCATTCGCTCCCGAGAAGTCGGTCGACCACCAGCTCGATAACTACGCCGACGGCCAGGAGCGAGAGCCCGCGCCTCCAGATACCTACAGCGACGAAATAGAGAGGGCCAAAAAGGTAGGCCCAGATGTTGAAACGGATGGACACCTGCGTCCAGAACGGAAGAGACCTGAGAGCCGCCATACCTTCGCGCCTGTAGGGCGAGCCATGCTGCGAGAAGAAGGCAACACGGCGCTGCCATGTGGGGCTGAGCTGGCTGACATCGCTGCCGACTGCCGCAGAACTTAGTATTGGGGCGCGCGGGGTTGGACCGGCCCCGAGCACCCTCGCCTTCTGCGACGCCAACTCTTCGTCAGTCAGCACGCCCTGCCTGTGCAGCGCAGCCAAGCGTTCCAGCTCATCGACTCGAGTGTCCACACGCCCCTCCCCGACTGGTGATCGGGGAGTTGGAAAGCCTCAACGGGGAAGCCGCGTCAGTCTTTAGGGCTTGCGCCCCTGGACATGCACTGACGCCTCCCCGACCGCATGGTCGAGGAGTGCTGATGACGGTCGCACTCGGACCGCCCGTTGAGAGGTTTCCACGCCCCAGGCCGCATGGAGACGGCCCACGCGCACGTTAGGCGAGCAGCGACGGGCATGTCGAGACTGCTCAGCGACGCCGCGGCTAGGTACCCTGCGCGCGTGGCGACTCACCCCAGAGCGAGCAAGCGTAAGCCAGCGAAGCCGACCGTTGAGACCCTGTCCGCTTTGGGCGTGGAGCGCCTGGCCGAGCTGCTGGTGGACGCCGCACGGGCCGACGCAGCGCTCAAGCGCGCCCTGACCCTTGAGGTGGCTCGGGATGGCAAGGAGCTCGCCGAGGAAGTCGATCGTCAGCTTCAGCGCATACAGACGGCCAAGACGCGCCTGAACGCCGCCCGGGCCACCACGCTCGCGCGCGAGCTCGAGCGGCTGCTACGGACCGTCACTGAGCGCCTGGGGGCGTTCGAGCCCGAGGCGGCGGTGGAGCGCTTGCTCGCGTTCGCGACGGCGGCGCCCACCATCCTAGCCCGACGCACGGGCGAAGGCCGCCCGCTGGTGGAGGCCTTTAATTCGGTCGGCGACCGGGTGGCCAGCCTGCTCCCTGCCCTGCCCTCCGGGCCTGGACGCGCCGGTCTACTCGTCCAGGCGTACCGCCTCGCCCGTGACGAGCCCGACGCATTGCCTGGCCTCATGGCGGCCCTGGCCAAGGCGGCGGACGCGACGGATCGCGCTGGGCTGCGGGCGCTGGTGGAGGCCGATCTCGCACCACTTCAGGGCTCGGCCGCAAAGCGCGGCGCCGCGGGCGAGCGGTTCCTGTGGCTGACGAATGTCCTGGCTTTGATCGCAGACGCGGACGGCGACGTTGACGCCTTCAGGGCCGTTCAGGAGCGTCGCGAGCCGGGATTGCGCGACCACTTGGGGCTGACTAACCGCCTCCTCGCCGCGAGCCGCCCAGCTGAGGCTCTTGAGGTGCTGGACGCGACACCCGCCGGCTTTGTGCGCGCGAGTCCCGCGTACGCAGACATGCGCATCGAGGTGCTGGAGGCGCTGGGTCGCCGTGAAGATGCCCAAGGCGAACGTTGGGCGCTGTTCTGGACAACCCTCTCACCCACGGCGCTACGTGGCTTCCTCAAGCGCCTACCCGACTTCGAAGACGTAGAGCGCGAGGAGGCTGCGCTGGCCCACGCTGAGCGCCACCAGGACAGCATGGCCGCCCTCGCCTTCTTCCTGGCCTGGCGAGATCTTCGACGCGCCGCCGCCGTGGTGCGCCGCCCGGGCGTGCAGCTGGACGGAGACGCGCGGCTTGCGCTCATCAACGCCGCAGAAGCCCTGGCCCACCAGTACCCACTCGCGGCCACCCTGCTCTACCGGCGCGTGATCGACGCAGCGCTTGCGCGCGGTAAGCCGATCAGTCCCGTGCAGGTGGCCAGCGACCTCATGGCCTGCGCCAGCCTGGCGGCCAGCGTCACGCAGTCGGAGGGCCGGCCTGACCACGCCGCCTACGTCCGACACCTCCGCGCAAGGTACGGTCGACACAAGAGCCTATGGCGTAGGTTAACTACGTGAGCAGGCGGCCGCAGTTTTAGAGGCCACGCTCAGTGGAAAACTGGTTTTCTATCCTAAAGCCGTCCTGCATAGTGTCTAATCGCAAAGATCTATCAGCGTGGGACGACTCTCAGAGAGACACAGGTCCGCCATTGTCTACGGACCTCGGAAGGTCAAAGACTGAAAACTCAGGGCGCCAAGTGCCCAGAGCTCGGTCGAGCACGCGCGAGGCGATCGCGTGCTGCGGCGCTAACACGCCGAATGCCGAAGCTCCTGGCGGCCTCCAAGATCGGGTCCTCACTCAGGCAATCGCGTAGCGCTGCGCCCAATTCGGCGAGCGCGATATCTTCAAGCGGGCGGCAATCGTTCGGACTTGCCGGATAGCGGGCACGCGACCACGTGGCGGGGGCGGTCGCATCGGGCCACACAAAGACAGCGCCGCCCTGAGGTTCGGGCTGAACGTGTGCCGAGCCTCTCGCGAAAGAGAGCACACGCTCGCGTATGAGACGACCGTTGCGCTTGATCCCGTGGGCGCGAGCGATCCGCTCCACCAGAACATCGTCGCGGATCGGAGCCTCCTGAGAGACCACGCGGGCCACCATCTCGCGCAGCACTGGCGCGTAGGCGGTGTCCTGGAAGCGCGAGGCGTCGAGGCGCCCGGCCATGTCGTCGAAACTTGTCAACCGGTAGTCGCCCCCGGGGGCGGCCTCCCACGCGGCCTCGGGCTCGTGCACCGCCACGACGGCCTCAAGCTCAGAAACGGCGAAGGAGATGTCGGCGGGCGGTTCTAGGGGCACCGCCTTGGCTTGCGTCTCGAACCGGGCGCGGGAGGCCGTCAGCTCGGCCTCCAGCGCGGCGGTGAGGCGGTCGAGAGCGCCCTGCCGGTCGATCCACCAGTCGGTGGACCACACGCGCACGAGCGACCAGCCGAGCCCCTTCAGCACAGCTTCCCGCACCTTGTCGCGGTCCCGCGCGGTGGCGGCGCTGTGGTAGCTGGCGCCGTCGCACTCCACGCCCACCAGGTAGTCGCCGGGCCGGTCGGGATGCACCACTCCCAGGTCGATGCGGAAGCGTGAGACGCCGATCTGGGGGATCACGCGCCAGCCCCGCTCCTGCAGGGCACGCGCAACCGCCTGCTCGAACGGCGACTCGAAGCCGCCGACCGATCCCTCCACCGCCTCGCCCAGGGCGCGGGGGCCGCGCTCGGCGAACTCAAGGAAGTGCTTAAGGTCGCGCACCGCAACGGCGTTGGTGCGGTTGAGATCAATAAGGCTGGGCGAGAAGGAGGTGAAGACAACCATCTCGCGCCGCGCGCGCGTGATCGCCACGTTCAGCCGGCGCCAGCCGCCCTGGCGGTTCAGCGGGCCGAAGTTCATGGTCATGGTGGGCGTGCCCGGCGTTTCGGGGCCGTAGCCGATGCCGAGCAGTATCACGTCACGCTCGTCGCCCTGCACCGTCTCCAGGTTCTTGACGACAACCGGTTCGGCCATGTCCTCCGCGAAAGCCGCCTCGAGCCGCGGATCGGCACGTCGCGCCTTGTCCAGCAGGTCCTCCACAAGCTTCTGCTGCTCGGCGTTGAGCGTGATCACGGCCAGGCTGAGACGGCGCCCCGCCTCGTCCACGAAGGCCGGGTCGGCAAGGCGACGCACGACCTCCGAGACGATGGCGTGCGCCTCCACCTGGTTGGTGCGGGCCTTGCCGCGCGCCCAGGCGCCCTCGACCTGGCGCAGGCTCACCGCCGCGTCGGTCACCACCGGCGCCGGGAAGGTGACGAGGTCGCCGTCATAGTATCGGTGGTTGGAGAAGGCGATCAGGCTCTCGTTGCGGCTGCGGTAATGCCAGGTGAGCCGGCGCTGCGGCAGGCTGGCGCTGAGGCACTCGTCGAGAATGCTCTCCTGGTCGGCCTCGACGTCGCTGTCGTCGTCCGGGCCTGAAGAGCCGCGGTCGAAGAAGCTGGTCGGAGGCATCTGCTTGGGGTCGCCCGCCACCACCAGCTGCTTGCCCCGTGCGATGGCGCCCACCGCATCCCACGGCGTGATCTGCGAAGCCTCGTCGAAGATCACCAAGTCGAACAGGGCGAGGTCGGCGGGCAGGTACTGCGCCACGGAGAGTGGGCTCATCAGCATGCAGGGCGCGAGGGTGGTCAGCTCGGGTCCCATCTCGGCGACCAGCTCGCGCAGCCGCTTGCGCGACTTGGGATGGGCGATCTGGTAGGCCAGAGCCTGAAGGCCAGGGGAACGCCCCTTCGCCTCTTTCGAGGGTACGCGGCCCGAGAGGCGGGCGCGGATATAGAGCTGGGTCAGCTCCGCCAGCCGCGCATCCAGATCGCGGAAGCGGGCGATGGCGTCGGTCTGCGCGGCGAGGTTGAAGTCGCGCACGGCGGGCTCGACCTCGGCGGTGATCTCGGCCCACCAGCGGGCGTAGGCGAGCTCGAAGGCGTCGGCCACGCGGCCGGCCTCCAGGGCGTCCGCCTCCACCGCGGCCACGAGCGGCACCAGGCCCAGCGCCATCGCGCCGGCGCGGGCGCGCAGCCAGGCGCACCATGCGTTCAGCTTGGGCGCGTGCAGCTGCAGGGCGGCGGCGAGCGCGGTCGCCGCGGCAAGGAGGTCAGGCGCGTCCACCGGTTCGGGCGGGGCGGCGACCGCCTCGAAGGCGTCCAGCGCGGCCTGGAAGGCCGCGTAGGCCTCGCGCCAAGCGGCGCCGGCGCGGCCGACCGCGCCGTCGAGCCCCAGGAGGTCGGATCCCTCGGCGCAGAGCCGGCGGAGCGAGGCGCGCAGGCCGGTCAGCTGCTCGGGGATGTCGGCGGCGCCGGCCAGCGCCGTGCGCAGCATCTCCGCCGCTTGCAGGCTACGCTCCAGGGCGTCGACGTCAGTGTCGAGCCCCGCCCAGGCCCGCGTCCCGCTTAGCTGCCCCGCCAGGGCGTCGATGTGGGAGAGCGTGTCTTGCAGGCGACGAAGCCGGGGCAGGTCGGCTTCGACATCGGCCTTGGCCGCCGGGTTGAGCCGCTTCGCCACGGCCGCCTTGCGCATCAGCGACAGGGGCCACAGCGCCGAGACAGCCGCCGCCCAGTCGCGGGCGAGGTCATCCACCGCGACGGCGCGTACGGCCGCGGGATCAAGGGCCGTGGACAGCGTGGACGCTTCTTCCCGATAGCTTCGCACCAGGACGATCGCCTTCCGCGCCTGGGCGATCGTGCGCGCCGCGTCGGGTTCGAAGGCGAACCCGAGGTCGAGGCCGGCGGCGGCGTCCAACGCCTGGGACAGGGCGGCGAGGGCGTGCAGCCCGTGGCTGTCGCCGCTCACCTCCGCGCCCAGCCGTTCGACGAAACGCGTGCGCGCCGCGGCCGCAGCAGCGGACGCCTTCGCAAGGGCGGCCGACGAAGCCAGAAGTTCAGACTGCCAGCGCGGCGACCACTCTGCACGTCCCACCCGCGCGAAGTCTTGCTCGGCCTCGCCGAGATCAGTGAGGCGGTGGATGTCCAGCTGGCGGGCCGCCTCGCGCAGGGCTTCCATCTGCGCAGCGTCGTGGCGGCGGTCGTCCGGCCAGGCGAGGCGGACGGTGGCGTCCGCCCCGTCGCGCACCACGCGGCCTATGGCCTGGTACAGAGTGAGGCCGTTGGGATGAACGACGTGCAGCGCCTGCACCAGGCGGTTCAGCCCATCGCGCGAGGTCTTGAGTTCCGCCGCCCGCCGGTCCCACTGGCCGGCGTCGAGCTCGCCGCGGATGGTCCAAGCGGCGTCCAGCTGGGCCAGCACGTCTACCTTGGCCGCCTTGTTGCTGTGCAGCTCGAGGCAGAAAGGGCCGAGCCCGTGCTGCACCAGCCGCCTGTGCACCACCTCCAGCGCGGCACGCTTTTCGGCGACGAAGAGCACCTTGCGCCCGAGCGCCAAGTTGTGGGCGATCATGTTGGCGATGGTCTGCGACTTGCCCGTGCCGGGCGGTCCGTCCAGCACGAAGTCGCATCCTCGCGCGGAGCCGATCACCGCGGCGAGCTGGGAAGAGTCCGCGGGCAGAGGCGCGAACAGCTCGCCAGGCGAAACCTGCGCGTCCAGCTGCTCGGGCCGCGGCGGCTCCTGATCGCAGCTGTAGCGTTCACGCGGCGTCTCCAGCAGGTGACGCACTACCGGGTTGCGCTTCAGCGCCTCGCTGCGGTCGCTGAGGTCCTTCCACATCAGATATTTGGCGAAGGAGAAGGCGCCCAGCACAACGTCCTCCACCACCTCGAAGCCCGGCGCGTCGCGCACGGCGCGACGCACCAAGGCCCAGATCCTGGGCACGTCCACGCCCGACTCATCGGTGGGCAGGGCGCCGGCAAGTTCGGGGATATCGAGGTCGAAGTCCTGCCGCAGCATCTGCAGCAGGGTGAGATTGAAGCGCGGCTCCTCCTCGTAGGCTTTGAGCCTGACGCCCGAGCGGACGCTGCGCCGCTCCAACTGAACAGGAAGCAAGATCAGCGGCGCACGATAGCTCTTCTCGTCGGCGGGCGACTTCTTCCAGCACAGGAAGCCCACCGCCAGGAAGAGGGTGTTGGCGCCGCCCTCCGCCAGGTCCGACCGCGCCTTGCGGTAGAGGTCGGTCAGCTGGGCGTCGAGCTTCTCGGGCGAGAGCGGCGAGAGCACCTCGCCCGCCTCCAAGGCCGAGCGGGCGTAGGCTACGTCCAGCACCTCGCCCGTGCGCTGGGTGTGCAACTCGCCGTCACGGCCAGCGGCCCCCTCAAACTGCGGCAAGGCCACCACGCGGAAGCTGTCGCCGGCGGCCAGCCGGTCCTCCAGCGCCGCCGGCTCGGGGCAGAGCAGGCGCAGGGCGTTGGGGCCGAGAGTGACGTTCAGGAGACGGTTGCGAGTGGTGAGGTCCAGGAGCTTGCGCCGCCACCGCTCTAGTCGGCCCTCAGGAGTGGTAGGGGCCGCCTCGGGTTCGGCCAAATCGAAGCCGCCCAGCGCAGGCGCCTCCTCCAGGCGATCCGCCGCACCGGGCGCCTCGGGCGCTATTTCCGGGGCGACTGGGGACGCCACCTCGGCCAGCGCCAGCGGGCGGAGGCGCTGCAGCCGAGCGCGCCGCACGTCCACGGCCATGACGAACTCGGCCTCGCGCGCCTCGGCCACTTGGCGCTCGCCCTGCTCGATCGCCCGAGCGAAGCCGGCGGGCGCCGATCCTGTCGCCAGCGTGGTCTCGAACAGGATGAGCTCGTTTAGGGCCAGCCGCTTGCGCAGGGCCGCGGCGTCCTCGACCAGGAGGGTGGCGAACTCCTGCGGCTGCAGCCACACGCCGGTGAACGCATGCCCCTTGGTGAGCACGATGACCGGGTAGAGCCCCGCCTGCTCCAGCGCGGCGGCGAAGAGGAGCGCGGTGTCGAGACAGGTGGCGAGCCCCGCCTCCAGCGCGGCCGAGGGCGTGCGCACCTTCTGCCCCTGCAGCTCGAAGCTCGCCGGCGGCTCGGCGTAGGTCAGCTTCAGCCCGACAACGGCGCTCCACAGCGCGGAGGCGAGCTCATAGACCCGCTCGCGCGACTTGGCCTGGTAGCCGTCGATCCCGTCGGGCCGGCCCGCCGAAGCCAGCACCCGCGAGGCCGCCTTGAGGATGCGGCTGGTCGCCCCGTCGTTGGGCAGCACGAAGGCGGCTAGGAGTTCGGGCTGGGCGCCCGCTCCACCCCACTCGCCCCGCGCCAGCACCTCCACCGGAAAGCGCCGCTCGGCCAGCGCCGGCGCGTCCGGCGCCTCCTGGCGTGCGCGCAGGGTGACCGTGGCGCGCACGGCCTCGGAGAGCTGCTGGAGATAGGCGGCGTTGAGCTGCAGGTCCCGGTCGCGCACGGCTACCTCCCCCTCGCCGGCGATCCGGTCAAAGCGCCAGGTGCGCGGGGCGAACACGGGGGGATCGGCCTCGATTTCGAGGACCAGCCGCTCGACGGGTAGCGCTTGGAGGTTGGCCAGGCGCAGCTCCTTGAGCACAGGCACATCGTTCTGCTGGGTCGCGAAGCTGACCTTGGACGCGACCACGGCGTCGATGGCGAGGCTGAGCGGCTGCGGACGCGCCGCGCCGTCAGGGCCGAAATCAGCCGCCCCTTGGGCGTCCATCAGGTCGGTCATGGGCGATCCGGGCTTCGGGAGCTATCGCCTAGATTGCATGCATCGCCAGCGCTAAGAAGGCTTTCATGGTCGACTTCCGCTTCTTGCACACGGCCGACATACACTTGGACAGCCCGCTCCACGGACTGTCCCGCTACGAAGGCGTGCCTGCCGACGAGGTGAGAGGCGCCACGCGCGCCGCCTTCGATCGTATGATCCAGTTCGCCCTCGATGAGCGGGTCGACTTCGTGGTGATCGCCGGCGACCTATTCGACGGCGACTGGCGCGACATGAGCACGGGACTGTACTTCGCCGGAGCCATGCGCCGCCTGGCTGCGCAGGGCGTTCCGGCCTTCGTGCTGGCGGGCAACCACGACGCCGCCTCTGTGCTCACCCGCACCCTGCCGTGGCCCGAGACGGTCAGGCTGTTCGACCACCGCAAGCCGCAGACCTTCACCCTGCCCGAGCTGGGCGTCGCCCTGCACGGCTGGAGCTTCGCCACCCAGCACGTGCACGAGGATCTCTCCGCCGCCTATCCGCCGCCGGAGCCGGGTGTGTTCAACATCGGCGTCCTGCACACCGCGCTCAGCGGAGCCGATGGGCACGCGCCGTACGCACCGTGTACGGCCGCCGCGCTTCAGGCCAAAGGCTACGATTATTGGGCGCTGGGCCACGTTCACGACCATCGGGTAGAGGCCGAGCACCCTCCCGTGGTCTTCTGCGGGAACCTGCAAGGCCGCAACATCCGCGAGACGGGCCCCAAGGGAGCGGTGCTTGTGGAGGTGCGCGACCGCGCCGTCGCCGACCTGCGCTTCGCACCGCTGGACGTACTGCGCTGGGCGCGCGTCACCGTCGATTGCGAGGGCGCCGAGACGGTGGATGAGGCGCACGCCGCCATCCGCAACGCCCTAGCCGCCGCCTACACCCGCGAGGCGCAAGGTCGTCCGCTCGTGGCGCGCCTGGTGCTGGAAGGCGAGACGCCTCTGGCCGGCGCACTCCTGGACGGAGCGACGAGGCTGCGCGACGAGGCGCGCGCTCTAGCCGCCGCCATCGCGCCCGACCTGTGGCTGGAGAAGGTCTCCGATTACCTGCGGCCGCCCCGCGGCGCCGTGCCTGGCGAGGCGGCCCCAGACGACCTGCTAGCCCTCCTCGCCGAAGCTCCCCGAAGCCCCGAGCTGCTCGCGCGTCTTGCCGAAGACCTCCAGCCTTTCATGGCGATCCGCCCGCCCCCGGCGGATGGCGCCGAGGGACTGACCATGGCCGCCGCGCGGGGAGACTGGCCCGCTCTCCTCGAAGCGGCCGTCGCCGCCCTGCCCGCCCGCCTCTCGGCGGCGCGCACCTGATGCGGTTCGCCCGCCTGTCTCTGGAGCGCTACGGCCGCTTCGAGAACTGCACGCTTGATTTCCGCGCCGGCTCGCCGGACCTGCACGTAGTGTTCGGCGCCAACGAGGCGGGCAAGAGCACCACACTCTCGGCTGTGTCCGACCTCTTGTTCGGTTTCGAGGCGCGTTCGCCGTTCAACTTCCGCTTCGACTACCCGCTGCTGCGCGTCGGCGCGGTGGTCGAGGACGACGAGGGACACGCCTTCAGCTGCCGCCGGCGCAAGGCGTCCTCCCGCACGCTCGTGGACGCGCAGGACAACCCGATCGACGAGGGGCCGCTCCTGGCCATGCTGCGCGGCCAAAATCGCGAGCGCTTCCGGGTGGGCTTCAGCCTGGACCAGGCGCGTCTACGTCAAGGCGGTCGCGCCATGGTTGAGGCGCGCGACGACCTCGGCCAGGCGCTGTTCGCGGCCGGCTCCGGAATGACGGGCGTCGCCGACGCCCTTCTGACGCTGGAGACGGAGGCCGACGCGATCTGGGGACGGCGAGCGGCGGCCCGCCGGCTCTACACCACCGCCGAGCGCCAGCTGGAGGACGCGTTGCGGCGCGCCCGCGACCTCCAGCTAAAGCCCAAGACCTGGACCGACGCCAGCGCCGCCCTGGCCAGGAGGAGTGAGGAGCTGGCCGCCCTGCAGGCTCGCCAGGCGGAGCTGACCGCCCAACACCGACGGCTGGAGCGGCTGAGGCGCATCGGCCCGGACATGCGGCGGCGCACGGAGCTCCTGAAGGCGATGGCGGCGGACGCCGGCGTACCGGTACTGTCCGCCCAGGCGCAAGGCTCGATCGAACGGGTGCTCGCCGAGCTGGAAACCGCCGAGCGCGCCGCCGCCGCCGCGGAGGAGCTGCTGGCGGAGATCGACGCCCGAGCCGCGAAGCTCACATCCGACGACGCTGCGCTGGCAGCCGGCCCTGCTGTGGAGGCGCTCACCGAGCGGCGCGGCGCCGTGCAGAAAGGGGAGGTCGACCGTCTCCGCCTGCAGGGTGAACTGGCCGACGTCCGGCGACGCGAAGCGGCTTTGCAGGTGGAGATCGGCGCCGGCGCACCCACAGCTTCGCGGCTCACCATCGCGCGCCTCCGGGAGCTCGCTGGCGAGCACAACGAGGCGCGTTCCGCCCTGATTGCGCTGGAAGCGTCGGCGGCCGATGCGGAACGCACGGCCGCGCCGCTGCGCGCTCAAGTCGCCGACGCTCCGCTGAACGAAGGCTTGAGCGAGTTGGTGGCGGCCGTCGACGCCGCCCGCGCGTTGGGCGCTGACATCGATGCGCGCTGCGCCGTCCAGGCCCGCACCTGCGAGCAGCTGGAAGCCGAGGCGTCCGCCGCCCTCCTTCGGCTGGCGCCGTGGACCGGCGACGCGGAAAGCCTGTCCGCTTTGCCGCCTGTCAGCGGCGAAGAGATCGCGGAGGCGCAAACCGCTATGACCCGAGCGCATGATGAGGCGGCCACGGCTGACCTTGAGGCGCAAGCAGCGCGGGAGCAAATCGGACTGCTGGCGGCGCAACGCCGCAGACTGGCGAACGGCGGCCAAGCAGTGCCGGCCGAGCGCATAGCGGCGGTGCGCGCCGCCCGAGACGAGCAGTGGCGTTCGCTCCGGGGACACCTGTCGGGCGAGGCCGGGGTGGAAGACGCTCCCGCCCGCGCCACCGAATTCGAAGGGTCGATGGGGGACGCGGACGCCGCGGCCGACCAGCGCTTCGCCATGGCCGAAGCCTCCGGACAGGTCGCGGCCTTGGATGGGCAGGCTGCCGAACTCGCGCTGGCCCTCGAGCACGCGGACGCACGAGCGCGCCGCGCCCTGGCGAAGGGCGAGGCGATTACAAATGGCTGGGCTGATCGCCTAGCCCAGGCGGCGCTGCCGCCGCTGCCCCCCGCCCGCCTGCGGGGCTGGCTCGAGGCGCGGGAAATCGCGCTTGGCTCGCGACGGACGGCGTATGCGGCCCACAGTGCGCTCGGGATCGACCTGACGCGCCGCTCCGAAGCCATCCGCCGGCTACGCCCACACTTGCCCACCTCGTCGGAGACGCTGGGCGTCGCCATCGCCGACTGGCTTGAAGCGGCCGAACGGCTTCGGGCGCAGGGCGAGGGCCGCGCCGCGGCCTTCACGGCCACGCGCTCCGAACTGCGCACGCTTGAGCAGCAGCTCCTGCGCCTGACCCGGCAGATCGCCGACGCGCAGGCGCGGCGCGAGGCCGCTTTGGCCGGATGGGAAGGAGAACGCGCCGGGCTGGGGTTGGAGCTGCCGATTGAGGGCGCCGACGCGTGGCTGCAGGCGCTAGAGGAGTTGCGGTCGCTGGGCGAGGCCGCCGCCGGGCTGGTTGCTCGGATAGAGGGCATATCCCGCGACGCAGACGCGTTCGCATCCAATGTCGACCTGCTGGCCGATGACTTGGGCCAACCACCTGACAAAGACCCCAGCCGCCGGCTGGACGCCTTGCGCGCGCGCGTGGCCGCAGCTCGCTCCGTGGGCGACGCTCGCACGGGCGTCGAAGCGGGGCGCCGCACGCGGCTGGACGAGGTTCAGGCAGCAAAGGCCTCGCGCGACGCCGCCCTGGCCAGCCTAAAGCCTCGTCTGGCCGAGCTGCGCCTCGAGACGGTCACCGCCCTGCCGGACGCTCTGGAAGCCGCGCGCCGTGTGCGCGAGCGGCGTGAAGCGCTGGCGGAAGTCGAGGCCCGCGTTCTTTCGGCCGGCGATGGCTACCCCCTGGATGCGCTCGAATCTGGCTTCGCCGCGGAGGACCCTGACGCCCTGTCGAACAAGCTGCAGGGTGTGGACGCCGAGCTGGGCGCCCTCGTCGAGCGCGTGTCCGCGGCGGCGGATGCGGTCGGCGCCGCGCGCCTGACATTCGAGAATCTCTCCGCCGGTCCGGGTGCGCAGGAAGCCGCGGCCGATGCGGCCGCCGCCCAGGCGGAAATGGACCTGCAGGCGGAGAGCTTCCTTCTTAAACGCGCTGAGGCACTCACCTTGCGATGGGCTGTGGATCGTTATCGCGAGCAGCGTCAGAACCCGCTCTTGGTCCGCGCATCCGCCCTGTTCGCCACCCTTACGCTAGGTCGCTACCGCGGCCTCAAGATCGACTACGACGCCGCCGCGCCCCGGCTCCTCGGGCTCTGCGAGGATGGCGAGAGCCTGATCGGCGTGGATGCGATGAGTGAGGGGACCAGTGACCAACTCTTCCTAGCCCTGCGGCTGGCCGCGGTGGAGCAGGCGCTCGCTTCCGGAGTGCGGCTGCCTTTCCTCGCCGACGACCTTTTCGTCAACTTTGATGATGCCAGAGCTGCAGCAGGTCTTCGTGTCTTGGCTGATTTCGCCCGCTCGACTCAGGTGCTGCTTTTCACACATCATTCCCACCTGGTTGAGCTCGCAAGGAAGCAACACACTGCTGATATCCTGTCTGAATGCTCGTTAGACTGAATCAGCCTTAGTTTAACCGTCTCGAAACGTGGCGGGAAGATAATTTACTTGCTGCGTGTTATATCCTCAGTGGGCGCCAGCACAGTGACCGTATTCACACCCGCGTCCGCTCAGTGGAAAACTGGTGATCTACACTGTAGGGCGGTCGATACTCCCGCAGCGCACACCAACCAGAGGTGCACGCTGCGGGAGCTCATCTTAGGAATACGTGCACACCTCCCGCACGATCGGCTCAACGGCTTCCGCCAGCTCGAGGCCGCCCTTGGTCACACGCCACAGAATCCCCGAACCCTCGACCCGCGCTATGAGACCGCGCGATTGTAGGCTGATGATGCTGAGACGGTTACGAGTGAACACCTGCTCTGCAAATCGAGCGGAGTTCTCAGGACCAGCTGCAGAGAAGTCACGTAGCTCCAGGAGGGTGACACCATCTGCTCCCAATGCGTGGTCAAGGGGGCGTCCAAAGCCTCGGCTGAAGTAACGCAGCCGCTTCGTGATTTGATATGCTCTCGCTGCGACGCGCACATGCTCTTGAGCGCTGCGCCACAGGTTATCTAGGTTAAGGTCGTGCATTGCGGGTTTCCAACACCTGCCCGTTGGCGGGCAACGAAGGCCTGGATCACCAGAGAAACTAAATCAATCCATCTCTCAGTACACATGATCGACCGTTGGCAGTCCATAAACGCGCGCCGAAATCCGGCGGCGTCCGCACACGTCTGCACTCGTGTGCAATCACGACTGCGTGAAGAGGGTCGTCCGTCGGCCCTGCATGCTTGAAGACCCAGATGCGTTCCCCCGGGTCGGGTGTGCGCTAGTCAGCGTCGGCACCATCCAGCGGCTCCGACCCGAGGCCATTCGGCGCACTGAAAATTTGCGCGGCCCAACGCGTGCTGAGGTCTTCCAGCCGAGCTGGCATATCACTTACGTTGCGAGATGCATCAGCTCAACTCCTGCTGCCGCCAGCGAACGTGCGGCTGAAGCTGACCATCGATAGCTACGGAGCGTTCGCCTGTGGGCGGTCCAGGTGGCACCCGCGCTGCAGGCCGTAGCTGACCGGGAGCGGCCGCTCAGAACCATCGCTCACAGGCATTCACCCACGCCTCGTCGTCGGTCAGCTCCTGACTCAAAGCCGAACTTGGGAACGGCCGCTCGGCGGCCGAGGATCTGTCGCGCTTCCAATCCAACTCGCATTCCCTCCAGCCTGGAACGGTTGATGAGCTACCCGTCGGAGCAAATCAGATACTCGGAGGTCCTCCGAAGCGTCTTCGGAGGCCTCCTGGTCGGCGACGCCGAAAGGGATGCCTGGGTGACGTCCGAGGCCCAGGAATTGCACGGTCGCATGGTCGTGGACTCCATTCGCGACGTCTCTATTCAGGCGGTGATCCTCTCGCAGGCGAAGCTGCCTGAGGAGGCGGTTTTCCACCTACGGTATGGGCTGTCTGTCCGAGCCAAGTTTATCTGGATCGCCCTTCGGAGAATCATGGAGATTGCGCCGCCAGGGGCGATAGAGGCGCTCCCTATTGAAAGCGTCGAGACCCTCGCGAATGATCTGAACTCTCTCTATGTCAACTTGCGTGGGGCCCTAGATAACGTTGCCTGGGCTATCAGAGCCCTTGGTCCGCGCGAGGCCGTTGGAGCGTTAAGCGATGGGGCAATGGACCTCTTTGGGCGGCGCTTTCTCGAAGCGGTAGGAAGCGGCGAATTAAGCGAGATCCTGGGCCCGTTCCGAGACTGGTACTCGGAGATGAAGGGCCGGCGCGATCCGGCGGCCCACCGCATCCCGCTCTCAGTACCGCCGGCAGCCTTAGATGACGAGGCGCAGGTTCAATATGCGAACCTACTCCGCTTGCGCTCTGAGGCACTCGGCAAGGCTTTCGCGGTCACTAGGCGCGAGCTAGACGAAAATCCAGGTGTGCCCTTGACCATGAAGGCGGCGGACGAGGCCGAGGTACACTTTGCGGAGGCGCGGCAACTCCTCGCGCAAGCACAGCAGATCGGGGAATTTCCTGGCCTGCTGGTTCACCACCCTGAGGAGCCGCCGGTTCCTATCTATCCGACGGTGCCTGAGGACGTTGCGCAGCTCGTCGCCATTTTTCGACGGACGACGGACTTTATTCGCACCTTGGCACCCGACGTCACTTGAGGAGCTTGTTGATCGCCGTGAAGGCCTGTTCGAAGCGGGCCTTCGTGGGCTCGTCTATCTGCACCTGAAGCTTGGCGATGTTCTCGGTCAGATACCTTGCCGGGCGGTAGTGGCCGAAGGCCCCCTTTTTGAGCGGAGCCGCTTTGAGCGCCCCGGCGATCTGTTTGAGCACCCGCGGGATGTTCGCATTCAGGGCGGCCGGGTCGATTGGAGACGCCAGCGCGCTCGCGTACTCGCTGTTGACTAGCCCGAGGTAGAACTCTTTCGAGAACATGTCCTCGACGTCAGCTTCCTCCCCGCCCGTGTAATCCGCGTATGTGAGCACCTTCTTCTTTGCCAGCAGGTTCTTCTTGTATATCGCCTCGATCTGTTCGAGGTCGGACTTCTGGAAGTCCATCAACACAACCACATTCATGCCCTTCTGGGGAGCGAGAAGCGAAACGAAGGTTGGCACCTTGCCGCTGCCCCCGACCGGCGTAATGGTCCACTTCGGACTCAGGCCAACCCGGTCCTCCGACTCCAATAGCCCCGACATTACCTGCAGGTAGAGAAGGTCAGCCGCGCCTTCGACGACGAGCGAGTTGGGCCCGACAAAGAGGCTCTGATGGATGTCGTAGCCGAGTGCCCCCTGCAGGGGGAATAGGCTGTCTGGAGACCCGTCGAAGACGTTGGCGAGAACCTTGGTGCCGTCGTCATCCCGTTCAAGCGCCTCCGTGGCGTCGATGCCGGCGTCCTGAACGATCCGAACGCGCTCCAGATGCGCCGCGTCCACCATGAACGGCGAATGCGTGGTGTAGATCACTTGATGGTGCGGCTTGAGCTCGGTCTCAAAATAGCTCAGCAGGTCCGCCTGCGCTCGACCGTGTAGGGAGAGGCCGGGCTCATCAAACAGTAGGATGAGATCCTTCTTGTCTCGCTTAACGTCCTCATACCAGGCGAGGAACGAGAAGAACCAAACGAATCCCTTCGACCGCGACCCGAGAGAGGTCGTGGCCCAGTGAACTTCATCATAGACCTGCCCCCAGATATTGTGACCTGAGGTCATTCCTTCCGGGTCTCCCGAGCGCGCCTCGCGAACGTCGAACTTCATCTTGAGGTGTTTGTTCTGCGACCAATACCTCAGCACTTGCTTCGTGAGCTGGTTCCCGGCCGCTTCGAGCTTGTTAGTGACCTCCACCGTGCGCTCCGCCTGAAGAAGGCTCTTGAGGTCCATCCTTGCCAAGTTGATGAGCCCAAGGAGCGGATGATCCTTGGGAAGAAGTTTTTTCGCGTCACGCCTCTTTAGAAGTGCGTCGAGATTTTCGCGCCCTGCCAGCTGATAATAGTCATCGAAGTAGAGGAACTTCGGAACGCGCTGATCCAGGATATTATTCCAGGTGTAATTGCCCGCTGAAGAGGTCTTTAAAGCCGTTGACCATTTCGCTAGATTGATGACCGCTTCAGTCTGCTCCATCGCCGCGAGGGCGCCTTCTAGGTCTTTCCAGCTCGTGAGCGCGCCAAGACTCTCCTTCTGCTCGGGAAGCAACGCCGCCGCAAATACCTTGTGCGCAAGAGCCGCGGACTCGTCGAACTTCAAGGAATAGATGGATTTGTTTTCATAGGTTCTCGTAAGGCCAACGGTTCGGCTGAGAAGTGCTCCTTTGCCGAACTGCACTTCGACAGCCGCCACATCGTCGTCGTCCAGCTCGAACTTCACGCTGATGACAGCCGCAGGCTCACGCGCCTCGATCTCGACGTCGTGCTGATAGTCGCCGTAGTCTTTCTTCGGGTAATCGATGTCGGCGTCGAAGTTCCCCATGTCGGGCTCTATGGGGTTGATCTTGTTAAGCGCGGTCAGAAGCGACGTCTTGCCGGCCTCGTTCTTGCCGACGAGGCAGGTGATCTCCCCCACCTCGACGTCGCCAGGATCCCAGACGCTGCGGAATTCTCTCACTCGGAACGAGACAAGCTTCATCGAACGCTCCCGACCGTTTCCTATCAGATAGCAGATCGAGCCTCGGGTGCGCTACGAGCGTCCGCGCCCCGTCAGGTCTGTGAAATCGCAGTTCCCGGGGAAGCGGCGGACCATGGGGCCCACTTGGCGTTGTCCCGTCGAGAGCGCGATGCAGACGTCAGCATTAATTAGCTCAACTCCTGATTCCTGGTTGGGCTCAAGCGTCCGCTCCTGGTGCTTGGCGTCTCTGCCGACGTGTCGCTTGGGCGCGCTTGCGTCTCTCCCTGATCAACGGTCTTGGCATCACATGGAGAATGCTGCGCCATGTTCCGCGCACCGAGCGATTGCGGATGCCGTCGCGGAGGCGGGTGGCTGCCACGTCGCTCAACTCGGGTTGAGGTTTGATCGTGTCGCCGTGCGTCTCTTGGATCAGCTCAGAACCTATGCGGACGCCTGCGCGCCCGAGGGCATGGTCGTGATCCTTACCCTGACAGCGTCGATCCGCATGCCGAAGCAGGTGGTGAGCGCTCTGGAGCGCGAGCTTTCCACGCTGGTCCAAGATGGTGGCCGCACTGCGCGGAGCATTGCGCTCTCTGGTAGCCAAGCCCGGCTGCAATTGGTCGAGGGAGTGCCGCAGACCGCGCCCAAGCTGCTCGGCTTTGTCTACAACCCGGAGGTCGATGCCGCGCGCATCGGCGAACTCGCCGTGGCTTGGCTGCGAACACGCGCTTAGCGCTCCCCTCAGTCCGAATGTCCGCTTCCCGCGTGGACGCGAGAGTCGGTTCCTGGCGCAGGCCGGCCCGAGCTCCTGCGCTTCAGAGCAGCCGCCTGTGCAGGTCGTCGAGCAGCCACCGTGCGGCCCGGCCGAGCGGGCGATCCCGCAGGTGGGCGGCGTAGATCGTTAACGGGCCGGCGGGGCGGGCGGGATCGTCCTCTATGAGCAACCGCACGAGGCGGCCGTCGTCCAGCATGCCGGCCACGAGCGGCTCGGGCATCCGGCACCAGCCAAGGCCCGCCAGCAGGAAGTCGAGCCGCCGCCCCAGCTCCACGAATCGCCACACGCGCGCGCCGACCACGCCATAGCTCGGCCCGTCGGGCGCCGACGGGTCTGACAGCACGAGCTGCACGTGCGCCTTCAGGTCGGCCCGGGTCGCGGGGCGGTCGAGCCGCGCCAGGGGGTGGCTGGCGGAGACGACGGGCGCCAGATCCACCTCCAGCAGTGGCAGCACTTGCAGGTCGTCCGGCGCGTGCGGCAAGAGAAGGCAGAAGGCGAGCGCGGCGTCGCCGCGGCGCAGCCGCCGCTCCGCCCCGCCGAGCCCCTCGGTGGAGAAGCTGACGGGCAGGTCCGGAAACACCTGCCGCAGGGCGGTGAGGCTGTCGACGAAGGCGGCCGTCGGCGCCAGGGGATCGATGGCCACGGCGAGTTCGGGCTCCAGCCCCTCGCGCATGCCGGCGGCGAGCGCCTCGAAGCGCGCCGCCTCGGCCAGCACGCCGCGCGCCTGCGCCACCAGCGTGCGTCCGGCGTCGGTCAGGCTTGGGCGGTGGCCGGAGCGGTCGAATAGGGCGACGCCCTGCACCGCCTCCAGCGTGGCCACGGCCTGGCTGATGGCCGACTGCGCCCGCCCGAGCCGGCGCCCGGCGGCCGAGAACCCGCCCGCGTCGGCGACCGTCACCAGCACGCGCAGCTGGTCCAGGGTGAGGCTGCCGATCATCGATCACCTTCGCCGATGGAGATCATCGGAACTTCATCGCTTCCGCAAGGGTCGGGGGCCGGCCACATGGGGGCCTATGCAACCGACATTCTTCATCAACCACGGCGGCGGTCCCTGCTTCTTCCTGGAGCCGAGCCCCATGCGGTCCACCTGGGCCGGGCTTGAGGGCTACCTGCGCGGCTTCATGGACCAGCTCGCCGAGCGTCCGCGCGCGATCCTCGCCGTCTCCGGCCACTGGGAGGAGGCAGCGCCGACCGTCAACGCCGGCGCCCACCCGCTGCTGCTCTACGACTACGGCGGCTTTCCCCCGCACACCTACCAGCTGACCTGGCCCGCGCCCGGCGATCCGTCGCTGGCGGCGCGCGTGCGCGAGCTGCTCTCGGACGCCGGCGTCGCCAGCGGCGAGGAGCGCGCCCGCGGATGGGACCACGGCGTGTTCGTGCCGCTCAAGATCATGCTGCCCGACGCGGACATCCCGCTGGTGCAGCTCTCCCTGCAGCGCGGGCTCGATCCCGCCGCGCACCTCGCTATCGGCCGCGCGCTCAAGCCGCTGCGTGACGAGGGCGTGCTGATCGTCGGCAGCGGCCAGAGCTACCACAACATGCGCGGCTTCGGCGGCGGAGCCGTCGACCCTCGAGCCGAGGCTTTCGACGCTTGGCTGCGGCGCGCCATGATCGACGCGCCGGGCCGCGACGACGCCCTCGTCCACTGGGCGGAGGCGCCCGGCGCCCGCGACGCCCAGCCGCGCGAGGACCACCTGCTGCCGCTGATGGTGGCGGCGGGCGCCGCCGCCGGCGAGCCCGGAGCGGTCCACTTCCACGGCCACGCCCTCGGCAAGCCGATCTCCGGTTTCCGCTTCGGCTGATCCCATCACACCCAGGAGCTAACCATGACCAAACTGCTCGTCGTCGAGACCAGCCCCCGCGGCGACTTCTCGATCTCCCGCACTCTCACCCGTCGCTTCGTGGACGCCTGGCGCGCCGCCCACCCGGGCGGCGAGGTGGTCGACCGCGACCTGATGGAGACGGACCTGCACTTCATCAACGCTCCCTGGCTGCAGGCCTACTTCACCCCGCCCGAGAAGCACTCGCCCGAGATGAAGGAGGTGCTGCGCCTGTCCGACACGCTGGTGTCCGAGCTCCTGGCCTGCGACCACCTCGTGATCGCCACGCCCGTGTACAACTACAACGTGCCCGCCGCGTTCAAGGCGTGGATCGACAGCATCGTGCGCAAGGGCCTGACGCTCGGTATGGACGGCTCCGGCCTCGTACACGGCAAGAAGGCGACGGTGCTTCTCGCCTCCGGCGGCGTCTACACGGAAGGCTCGCCGATCAAGGACCGGGACATCGCCACCCAGTACCTGCGGCTGATCCTAAAGGTGATCGGCGTCACCGACGTCACCGTCATCGCCGCCGGAAACGCCAAGTCCGTGGACATGGGAGAAACCACGATGGAACGCTTCGTCGATGGTTTCCAGGGCGAGGTGGAAGCGCAAGCCGCTTAGGAGAAAACGACGGCGAGACCGCTGGCTTCAGCGAGCGTCCCGTGCTCGGAGCGCCCTCAGCGAAGGTCCAGAAGCCGCACGGACCTGAGAGTCCGCAATTGGCGCCTAGCCGCCGCCAACCTCGGCTTCAATTAAGATGGCATAGAGACGATCGTGGGCCGCTTCCCTGCGCACACGGTGCTGCGCCTGTAGCTTGTCCGTGACCAGCAAGCGGCCCTCGACCTCGAGCTCCTTCACGACTCGCCGCGTAGCAGGACCAAAAAGGCGCTCGAGCTGATACTTCCGAAGCAGAAGGTAGCGCCGGCCGGCGATCATCTTGAGGAAGCCAGGCGTGCGGTCTAGCTGATAACTGGAGAGGCTCGGCAGGTCCGCCACGTCCAGATCTACAATCTCGTCGCGGTGCGCGGCGGCATGCTGGGCGATGCGCTCAGCGACGGTTGGCGGTGCGACAACCCGGGAGCCGACGCGCAGCGCTTCTGCCCGCTTGAAGACGGCCGCGATGGCCGGCCCAACCGTCTGGAACGGTAGCACCCTCCACTCGCAGGCCAGTCGGCCGACTGCGTAGATGATCGCGAACTTCAAGGCCCGGCGTCGACCGACGTCGTCGACGAAGGCCGCCTCGACCTGCTGAATGAACTCGTCGCTGTAGGCCTGGAGCTGCGCTCTTAAGGCAGCCTCGTCCCGACGACGCGCACGTGCCAGGCGCTTGAGGAAGCGCTCAAGTGCCCACCCGTGATGCCGTTCGAGCCGCGCCCGCAGCTGCGCGACTGCCTCAGCAGGGCCGCTGCAGCGCGCCGGCACGCTGTCCCAGCAGCCAAGACCCGCCCCGGCGTCGATCGGGATGGTTATCAGGCGCGCCGCAAGCACGTCCACTTCGAGCTCGGCTGCACCTCCCACGCGCTGAGCATCGGCGAGTGACCTGTTGGCCGTCCCGAAGAGGGCGATCTTGAAGGGGATCTGCTCGCCGCTGCCGTAGCGCAGCTTGCTGAGCCCTTGAGCGACAAACATGGTCACGTCACCGACCACACGGCCGCGGGCGGGCACATCGCTGGCCGCCGCCGTCGCCTCGTCGACTGGCACCGTCGTGAACTGCCGCGCAAGGAAGGGCTCTTCTAGGCCCGCCTTCGACGCCTGATAGGAGAGCGCGAGTGAGCCCACCGATCCGAGCAGCGCTCCGGACAGCGAGGCCATGACCTGCGCCATCGACGACTTACCCTGTGAGGTTGCGCCCGCTGACTCGAAGATCAGGTTGGTGTCGAACGGGAAAAGGTCTAGCGCGGAACCAGCCAAACCCGCGCAGCAGGCGAAGATGACGTTGGTTTGACCCCGGCCAAAGCGGCGCATCGCCACCCACCAGAGTGTGAATGAGCCAGCCCTCGCCAGCGGCACTCCGGGACCGCTGAAGGCGACCAATAGCTCGCCATCAGGCCGCCCCACGACACGGCCATCGGGCATGACGTAGGCCCCGGCGTACCAGCCCGGCCATGCGGCTATGCAGACCAGCTCGGGCTCCAGAATGCTGTTCTCGGCCAAGCGTTGGATCGCGGTCCGAGAGGCCGTGGTGTAGGCGGGAATGCCAGCACGGGTGAGCGCGTCACCCAATGCCCCCACGTTCCCCATGGTCTGAGCCGGCAGGACGAGCCGCACGTCGCCATCCTCGATCTGCACGAAGCGCGACCCGTGCTGGTCCACGAGCGGTCTGACCCTGATGCGCTCGGTGAGAGTGAGTTCAGGCACCCCGCCGGCTGAGGTTTTGGCCTCCGAGTCACGTACTTGCTCACCTGAATGGGCCCTGGTCTGCTGCGCGGGGCGGGAGCGGGGCGGGACATCAGGCGGAGATTGTCGGGTCAACTTTGTACAGTGCTCCTTGAGCTAGATTGTTGTGGGGCTTGGGTTTGAGGGGGTGGTGGTGTGCACAACCAGCAAAGTGGACAGCGGCTTGAAACCCCCTCGTCCCTGCAAAGCGGTGGTCGAGGCGGGATGAGGCGGGACGATGCCGCGCACAGCTGACCCGCTGGCGAGGTGGGCGGGGCGGGACCGCCCCGCCCGGCACCTAATTCGGCACTAGGAAACCTGCGCTGAGCCGGATGCCATGCATCCAAGTCACGTCTGTGAGGCGCTGGCGTGCGCGCCAGAGCAGGTACAGGGCCTCGTTCAGCTCGGGGGCCCGTCGGCGACTGCCGCGCTCACCGAAGCTCAGAGAGCGCTCGTCGTCGTCGGTCTTGAAAGTCCATCTGGGCTGGAAGAGGTAGCCGACCTGACGCGGCAGGTTAGCAGGCTCGTAACGCTTGATGGGGTCGCGCACCGGCTCGCCGTCGCCGGCTTTGAACTTGCGCAGGCCGCGCAAATGCTCGAACGCCTCGGCTTTCTCGCCCACGACCACCGCGTGAACGTGCAAATGCACCATATCACCGAGCATGTGCTCGCCATGAAGCGAGGCGATCACCCATCCTGTCTGCTCGCGGAGACCGAAATCATAAAGGCGCACCCGGAGCGGCTCCCACAGGTCGCCCATCGAAAAGCCCTGAACCTGGGTGATCGGCATCCGCCAGTCGGCCGACATCAGTGTGTAGAACCAGACCGGCGTTTCCGGAGGGAGCGCCGCGAGCGCCCTGAGCACGTGACTTCCGAAGGCGTTGCGCAAACGCGTGAACCAGCCCTGACAAGCAAGGTTGGCCACGTTCGAGCCCTTCAGAGCGTCGGCGAGCTCGCCTGCCTTGATCGCCAGCCGGGTGGGAACGCCGGATCGAGAGACTACGGTATCGGCCAAGCAACGAAGACTGGCGCGATCCTCCCGCGCCCACCTGCGCACGCTGCTAGCAGACTCATAGGGCCACTGACGCAGCCGATGGTGCCGCTCGGCGACGATACCCGATCGCAACTGGTGCTCGGGAACAATCCAGCCGAACCGCGAGAGGATGGCTGCAGGTGCCACCCCGTCTATGCCACAGAAGGCCAGATCTTCCCTCGGCTGCGCCATTGTCTGCTCAATGGCGCCTTGGGGCCGGCGCGCGATGGTCGTCAGCGTGGCAAAGGGGCGCTGCGTTGCGCCCCTCTCACTCACCTTCTTACCCCCACCAGCGCGCGCGCCGGCCTCGTCGGAGCTCACCATCACTGAGGCTTCCCGAAGCCCGCGGAGGGCAGCCCCTTGATGTAGGCATCGAGCTCATCGCTTCGGACCCGCGTCGAATGCCCGTGCTTTCGGCATAAGTCGCGCAAGGCTGGCGTGTCGTAGAAAAACGCCTTTGAGCATCCGAGAAGCTGGCAGGCCTCTAGGACCGTCAGCAGCCGGACGGGCGGTCCGGCGATTCGTTCGTACTGATCGGGGTGCACGCGTGCGGCCCTCCGTGGAAGAGGGCACCCCTTCTAAGCACGGCGAACGACCCGGCAATGAGAATGCCTCGGCTAACTAACGCGTTTTTTTGGGCGGTTATGCCGACCGGCCTTCCGCCAGCTCTGTACACCCGCGGACAGCTGGAGAGCACACTGTTGCGCGAACGAGTTCGGCCTCCAAATGTATTCTCTCGTCTCTCCACCACTACTTAGATGACAGCGAGTGTACACCTTCAATTCCGGCAGCGTCTCGCGGAAGAAATCCTGTGCAGATCGCGTATTTTTCTCGTATGTAACAGGTCTATTCGTGGAAGCGTGCCAGGAATCGTAGAGAAACTTCACAGTCGCGGCTGTAGCGACATCAGTTCGGACGGGCTTTCCAGCCTTCCCCCTGAACTTTAGATCGCTATCTTGTTGCGATCGGATTGCCAACGCGATCCGGTCTGACCCCAGGTTGCCAATAACAGCTTGCACCTCGGGCGTTAGCAATCTAACGTTGACCTGTGTCAACCTATTCACTCGCTCCGAAAGGCGACTTAGTGCGTTTAGGATTTTAAGGGTCTCGCGCAGATCTTGGCTCGATTTAGCTTCATCAACGCGCTTCGCAAACCAAACAAGGGCGGCATTGTCAGCAGCGTCCAGCAGCTTCTCAAGCTCGGTCAAACTGAGATCATATGCGCCGCTTAGATGCTTGCGGCGCTGGTGAGTCACTTCATTATAGGTTGATGGCACGAAATTTATTGACCCATAATGCTCAACAACTTGGTACGTTATCCCAGGTTGCAGCTCTGGCTGGAAGTCGCTGGCTGGAAAGCCCACACGTGAGCCAAGCCGAACTGGACGCAAGCTCGTTGAGGTGCGAGACGTGCGGTTCTTCGAGAGCTCGCGCTTCAACTTACACCGGCTCCAGATGGGCGTTCGGAGCCGTCACTCGCGTCACCTCCGTAGGCTGATCGCGCCTTCGGGGAGGCAATAGAGTGGTGGCTAACACCGCAATCACTTGAAGTCACTCTGTGGCGGTGGCGGTGGCGGATGGCAACCTACCGCATTTCGAGCCTGCGGGAAGCGAACGGAACAACCTAGCCGGCATTTGGACGAGGCGGCTCGCGGCGTGCGTGCCCTTGCCAGCTTCAGCTCCTTCGGCTTCGTAGGTGCTCGGCGCGGTCGTACGCGCGAATGATGGCGTCGGCGAGTGATCAGTCGAGCGCAGACAGAACCATCTCTGTTCGCAAACGCCGCATAACTTTGCCATCCTCAGTGGTGCATTTTGAGTGACTCCCAACGCCGGATTCTAAACGGGCGCAAATGCCTTGTGAGACAAGGAGTCTTCTCGGGAAGAGCTTCTCAGCCCTAAAAGCAGCCATCAACTCTGCCTCGCGTGCGGGCCGCCCTCCTGATCCCAGCGCCAGACCATCACGCCGGCTACGTAACGTCGCCCGCGCTCTCCTCTCGGAGCCCAGTTTGCCACCGCCACCGCCCTCCCCGCCGTTGAGGCCGCGCAGGTGGCCCTGATCGCCGCTGCCCACCGCCTGAACGCCCTCGTGGAGGCGCAGCCGACGCCGCACACCCGCGCGGCGCTGGTGGCGCACGTCGGCGTGCTCGCACGGGCGACGGCCGTGTACGCCCTCCTAGCCGCGCGCTCTGAGGCCGTGATCGACCTCGCCCCGATCCTCCAGGCGCAACGCGCCTCCTCGGCCTGGCGCCCTCCTCAGGGGTCGCGCTGATGCCTTCTCGCGGCCGCCCCGCCCTCGACCTCACCGGCCTGCGCGTGCGCGAGCTGACGGCCGTCGCACCCACCGCCGAGCGCACGCCCGGCGGCTCCTTGATCTGGCGCTGCCGTTGCACATGCGGCGGCGAGCGCATGGTCGACGGCGCCGCTTTCCGTCGCGGCCGCCATCCGCACTGCGGCGGCCCTGCACATGCGCCTGTGCCGTCACCGACCCGGGCTGAGCGGTTGATCGCTGCTGAGACGGGCCGGCGCTTTGGCTACCTCGTCGCGCTCGCGCCGGTCGACCCGTTGCGCCCTGGGAGCGCGTGGCGCGTGCGGTGCGATTGCTCAAACGCCGCCCTGGTCGAGCCGCGGCATCTGCTGAACCGCGCAGTTGTGAGCTGTGGCTGTGTGTTCGGCCGGCGCGAGCCGGGCGACGGGGTGAGGCGTCCACGCGCTGCCAACGCCACCACAGCTACCGCTCAGCGGCCAGCTCGCCGCCCGTGCCCATCATCTCCCACTCGCGTTCAGGATGGTTTCGGATCAGTTCGAATTTGAAGTCTCGCGACATACCCTCGTATTCGAGCCTATCGAGTTCGTTACAGATATCAGAGTAAAATACCCGAAAATCTGCCGCTGAGTCAGTCCTGCGCGAATACGGATATATTTTGTTGATGCGTGATGATATTGAAGCAGTATCAAGAGCCAGACCATCTATGTCGATCAGCGCCAAAATTCTCGACGTTCCGACAGCTAGCTCATCGGCAATCCCCCGCATCCTCGACGCGTGCACTTGAAGACGCGAGAGCAATCGAGCCAAAGCCTCCTCGCCGCCCGGACCGACTTGCACCACAGCCGAGGATAGGTGTTCGATGTCCCTCCACTCCAACTCCGGCGGGGCAGGCGTAGGCAATCCCTTCCGGATTATACCCGAACGACCCGCATACTTCCTGACTTGTTCCAGCCAACGCATACAACGCTCAGCGTAAGTCGACAGTCGATTTAGCGTGTGCGGCAGCGTTGCTCGCGTTGCCAATGCCTTCAGCTGATCCTCGCGAAACGATCTCCGTCGAGCAACGTAAGTCTGGTGATAGACAGCCATCGCGCCAATAGTGGCCGCGAGAAGAGCAATACCAGCACCAATCAGCGTTTGGAAGCGATATACAAAGCCTTCGCTAGACCACCACTTAGGGTTAGCGCGGCCAATGACTAGAAGCACCACAACAAGGAGGGTGCCTCCGTAAGCCAGCAGAACCGAGTCTCGCCCTTTGATAGTCACACTCCGTTGTCAGCGAAGGGCTCGACCGCTTCGCCCATTGTTGTAGCATCTTCAGGCATGTGCGGCCGCTACCGCAACACCCTCTCCTGGTCGCAGCTCCGCGGGCTGATGGTCCTGGTGCGCCCGGACGCGAGCGAGGCGCCCAACCTAGAGCCGCAGGAGGACATTCGCCCCACGACGTCGCAGTGGGTGATCCGCTCAGCACCCGACGGTTACGAGGCGCTGCAAATGCGCTGGTGGCTCGTGCCGTACTTCCACAAAGGCAAGGAGCTGAAGGCGTGGAAGGCGACCACCTTCAACGCCCGAGCGGAGACGGTCGCACCGCGCCTACCTTCAAGGGGGCCTTCGCCCGGCGCCGCTGCCTCGTGCCCGCGAGCGGCTGGGATGAGTGGACGGGGCCGAAGGGGTCGAAGGAACGCTGGACGTTTACGGCCAAGGACGGAGCGCCTCTCACACTCGCGGGCCTGTGGGACCGCTGCGAGACCTCGGACTGCGGTGTGGTGGAGAGCTTCACCATCGTCACCCAGCCCTCGGGCGCGCCGCTGAATGCCTATCACGACCGCGCGCCGGTGGTGATCTGGGCGGCGGACCGGGAGCGGTGGCTGACGCCGGGGGCGGAGGTGGGTGACCTGATTGGGCCGGAGAGCGTGGATAGTTTCGAGGTGCAGCCGGCTTCTTGAAAGCCAGTGAGCAAGGTGCTCCCGTTGGACCGCTGCTCGAAGTCAAGCGCTCTGGGGGTAAGTATGGCTGGACTGGATTGGGTGCGTACAGCGGCTGCGCGAGGATTAAGGAGCGCGATCCCGGCGGTAGCTGTCGCTACTCTCGGACTCGCCTCGCATGGGGTAGCGTTCGCGGACCCTGATCCCTCCTCCGCCTACCTACACGGAGATGCAAGCGGAACTGATGTAAGCGGTCTCTTCGGTGTAGTCGGCGCGGATGTGCAGCTTACTTTCGAGGCTAGTGGCTACTATTTAGATCACTTCGGTAGTTGCTGCATCCTTATAGGTGGTATCACGTTTACAGATGTCTCCAATGGTGCCAAGTATCAAGCGGGATATATCGACGCAAACGGCATCATTGCTCGCGATCCTGATGGCGGAGTCGACCTCGCCATCTACCCACCTTTCAATGCTCCTGGCTTCTACATACACGGAAACGACGCCGGCTCGGGATCAGGCATCTTCGCGGAGTACTTCCCTGACTTCACCGTAGGGGACGTTTTCAGCCTTTCTCACGTGAGCGACGCGCCCGAACCCTCCACCTGGGCACTCACGTTCGCCGGCGTCGGTCTCGCCGGCTTCGCCCTGCGCTCGCGCAAGCGCGTGAGCCCCCTCGCGGCCTGACGGCAAGAGCTCCCGCCCCATGGGGCGGGGGCTCACTGTTTCGCCTGCCGATCAGCGCAGATCGAAGAACAGCCAAGCTGCACAGGTTGCGACCGCGACAATCGCAGCCTGCGATAGCGTGCGTCGCCAGATCGCAGGCGTCCGCGGCAGGCGACGATGAGCCGATGGACGGCTCCGCTGGCCTGTAACGTCGATCTCTCGCAGATACTCGCTTGACGCTTTGGGCTTAAGCTCGTCGTCACGCACGCTGATCGCAATAATTATCGCCGCGGTGAAGCCTATAAATCAACAACGGCGCGCCCCGCCCAGGCACGACGATTATGCCGATCAACCACAGCAAGGCTAGGCCGATCCAGGCCCAAGTCGGCACGATCAATGGTTTAGTGGCCGGCAAACTGCACTCCTGAGACGGCGGAGGGCTGGTTAAACGCCCTCCGCCTCGGACAGACCTCAGGCGGCGGTCGGCAGCGCAGCTCGGCGTCGACGGAGCGCCGCGCCGGCGAGACCGACGCCGCAGAACATCAGGGCCCAGGTGCCGGGCTCGGGAGCTGCCGAAGGCAGCGTCGTGATCTCGAAATCGGAGAACGTCACATACGCTGAACCAGGCCAAGATTGAGTGTTGCCGAGACTTAGGAAGAATTGGGCCGATCCTAGCAGGCTCGCATCCGTGACGCTGTCTACTTCGAACCAATCGTTTGTATCGCCGCGAGCAATGTACTCAGTGACCGTATCTCCGACGCGATCAAGTCGTAGGTCTAGATATGGATTCAGGATTGATATCGTTGGGCCTCCAACATATCCACCATCTTTGAAGAATGCCCCACTCTCGTAAGCGTCTCCATTCGCATCGAAACCAACATTTTCGATGTAAGCGTTCGCGAAGGGAACGCTAAAGTTGATGGCGAAAGCGCCAGTCTCGCCCGTATTTCGCAATGCGGCGAAGTTGATGGTGACTCTTGACGAGAAGTCTCCATCAATAGTAAACTGAGTTCCCATAAAGGCGGAGCTATCAGACCCTGCTTGCTTTTTACTCTGGGCGATATTCAGCAGACCCAAGCCGGTCGACTCGCTGAACTTTCCGCCACCGTCGTCGAAGTGCAGGCTCGGGTCGAGCGTCGTGGAGTCAAAATCTGCGGTGTATGTGCCCGCGTGCGCAACACTGCACACGGCCATGGCAGCCGCAGCGCACGCGGCTAGGAAAACTCGTTTCATGACAGCCCCCGGTTGAGAGGCGTAGCTTCGCCGTTAAGCACGCGCACGGTCAAGCTATTCTGCCGTCCACAGCCTTGATGAGAACGCCTCTTGCCCGCCGTGAACGGAGAGGGAACATCACTCCCTATGGGCGACCCCCGGAATTGGTCAGCGCGGAAGCGGCGCGACGTGCGGGAGGCGAATGTCGCCGCGATCGCAACCGTCTGCGCGCGGTGACCTTCTACAATCACTCTGCCGCCGATCTTCGTGGCCAGCGCGGACCGCATTTCCTTTCCATGAACCCCTGCGACACGTTCCGCGTATTCCGCCTGACCGTAACGGCGGAATGCATGGGTTGCACGGGCACGTGGCCTGTGGAGCGCTGGCTCCTTGACGACAGCCCCTACGCGCACCGCCCCTGGCCGGTCGTCATGGGCGAGCTGGTATGCCCGCGCTGCCTGAGCTGCCCGCGGGAGCTGCGGTTTAGGGACGCCGACGGCGAGGTGGGCGCCGTCTCGATCTCGCCGGAGATCGTCCTCCACGTCTCGACCGCAACGTCTCAGGTGAGCCGCCCCGTGCGCTCGCACGGCTACCCCGACGCTGACGCGCAGCACGACGACGGTGGCGGGGGGTGAAGCCGAACGTTCGCCGACCCGACCCCAGCCTCGTCCTCACGCCGGCAACGACCTCAGGCGAGGCCTGGCGCTTCTCGCTGCGCTGCGCGAAGTGCTGCGTCCCGCGGGTGATCTCGGTGACGCAGGGCCGCTACGGACGGGTGTTGGAGGTGGACTGGGCCGCCATCTTCGCGCGCGTTGCCTTCCGCTGCCGGTGCGGGACGCTAGCCGACGGGCTCAAGGTGGAGCGGTTGACGCGGGATCGGCCTGAGGAGGTGCTGAGTTGCTGGGTTAGGCAGGAGTATCACGGCTAGCCAGCTACAAGCCGAAACGCCGAATGATCTCTTGTTCTCCACCCAACATTTGCACGTACTCCGACCACTTGGCCTGACTCAGCACTTCCTTGAGGCACGCGCATTGCTCTGTTGCGGAGATTTGCTGTTCGACACATTCCCTTATCGCGATGAGAAAGGGTAAAAACGTACCACCGTCGAGCGGAATGTATCCGACTGCTGACGACATAGTTGAGGGAAGAGGCTCGTCTACATCGAAACCAAGCTCCCGAAAAGTGCGGGTGACGGGCGTCCATATGCCCTCCTCTCCGTTTTCCGTTATGACGGGTAGGTTTTCAGTGCCTGCACCCTCGTGAACTTCCCCATGCCTGCGGAGCACAGTTAGTCGCACCCACGGCATCATCGAGGCGCTAAATCTCCAGCCTTTGATGATTTCGTCTGCGCTCATCACTCCTCCTGATGCAATGTGTTGACAGGCTCTCCCCACCTCCCGGCCGATTTCTTGACGACCTTCCGATCTGCGGTAGCGTCCCCCCAACCCCACCGCAGTCCAGCCCCGGCCATGAAGGATAACGCCCCGCCCGCTAAGCTCGCCTACTCGCCTGCCGAAGCCGCCAAGGTGCTTAGCATCTCGCGGTCGCGCGTGTTCGAGCACCTGAAAGCCGGCACGCTGCGTTTTGTGAAGGACGGCTCGCGCACGCTGATCCGTCGCGAGCACATCGCCGCCTTCCTTGATGGGTTGGAAGCGGCGGCCTAGGCCGCCTTTGCAATGTTATCTGCGGGCTCGGTTGTGACATACGTCGCCCAAGCCCTCATCAAGCGCGAACGTTCTACGAAGTAGTCGGCCCGGTCGTAGGCGCGCTGGACGGCATTGCCGACGGCATGGTCGAGCGCGAACTCCATCGCGTCTTTGCTGAAACGCGGGACAAGCTCCCCCTCTTTAGACTCCACGAACTGGTTCGACGCCCACGTACGGAAGGTCGTGCGAAAGCCATGCACCGTGGCCTTGCTGTCGTCCTTGTACCCCATGCGCTCAAGTACGGCGCTCATGGCGTTGTACGAGAGCGGGCCCTTGCCCTTGCGACTCTCGCCGGGGAAGATGAGCTGATCGGGCGCGGGTGAACCGCCTTCCTCCGCGCATCTGCGACGGAGGAGCGCGACCGCCGCAGGTGCGAGCGGAATGCGGAAGTGCGCCAACTTCAGCTTTTCCAGACGCTCGTAATTCTTCATCCGGATTGCAGGGACGGCCCAGACGGCCTTCTCGAAATCGATCTCTGCCCAGGTCGCCTCCAGCGTAACGCTCGTGCGCACGGCAGTCAGCATCGTCAGCTCCAGCGCGTCGCGCGCAGTGCCGGTGTGAGCGACAAGCTTCTGCATGAACTCGTCCATCGCAGCGGCTTCGAGCGCGGCATGGTGCCCTCGGCTGAGCTTGATCGGCTTGCTGAGGAGCAACTTCAGGTGCCCCGCCCACCGCGCAGGGTTCTCGTGGTTCCAGGCCAAACGACGCCCATCTGCGCGGGCCTTAGCGGCGGCGAACACCTGTTCCCACGCCGCGCGCACCTTCTGCGCGGTCTCGGGCTTTGTGCGCCAGATGGGCTGCAGAACGGCGAGCACGTCTTCGGTGGTGACCTCGTCGGCGGGCCGGTTGGCGAACGGCCTCGCGTACACCTCGGTCGCGAGCTTCCAACGCGCCACGGTCTTCTTGCCACGCCAGTCGAGGGCAAGCTGCGCGCCTAGCAACGCGGCCTCCTCGGCGAAAGTGGGCTTGCTCGGAGGCGCAGCCTCAGCCCTTGCAACCTCCAGCGCCTCGTCCCGTACGGCGCGGGGGTCGCGCCCGGAAGCGACGATCTCGCGCGCTTCCTTCGCCTTCTCGCGCGCTGCGGCGAGCGAGACCGCGTTCACGCTGCCTAGGCCCATTTCCGTTCGCACCCCACGACCACCGCTTGGTGACGGGCGCTGGAAGATGAACGTCCAGCTTTTAGGGCCGGGGCTGCCATCCGCGCCGGGCCTCACGCGCAAATAGAGTCCGCCGCCGTCGCTGTGCAGCCCGGGCTCAGTCAGCGCGGCCACCCTCTTCGGAGCGAGCTTGTAAAGCGGCATGGCGGGTATCGGCGGCGTCCGTGAATGGAGGGATTCTAACTAGGGCGGCCCTAAACTCAACCCTAAACGGGGGTCGCGGATGGCCCTAAACCGCCCTGGACGGCGGCGGACGCGCAGCGGACCAAATTGGTCTAAGTGACTGTTTTGTTCGGGCCGTAGAGACAGCCACGGACGCCCCTGGACACCTAAATGAATCCTACCCGCGGAGCCACGCGCTTGGGGGACTTCAGCCCTCGTCATATCTCGTCCGGCCGCCGCTCGACCTAGCGGTACGTGGCTGAAGCTGCCGGCGAACAGGCGGCGTGGTCGACGCCCCTTTTTCGGGCCCCTCCCGGCCGGGCGCCGCATCGACCCGTGTCCGCTCCGTCGACGCTGTTCCGACGCGCGATCGCGACGACCTGTAGCGCGCGCCCGGCCGGCCCGCTCGGTCCCCGGGGGTTTCTGAGCCGACGTGCGGCGTGCACACTGCCCGACGCAACCGGCGGGGCGACGAGGGCGCACGAACGATGGCCGAAGGCGGGCTGATCAGCGAGCTCCTCGGCGGCGAAGCCGAGACCGAGACGACGGAAGCGCTCGAGCACGCCGCCCTGGCCGACGGCCAGGGTCTGGCGGCCGGCCTCGCGCTGGACGTGGCGCACACCGACCCCAAGGTCTCCCGCGCCGCCTTGGGCTTCCTCGAGCGACAGTCGCGGCTCTTGGATCTGCAGGCCGAGCACGCCCGGGCCGAACATCCCCTGCGACTGTCGTTCCTGCACGACCAGGCGCATGAGGGCCGGCTGCGGCGCGTGGGCCAGCGGATCCGCGTCGGGATCCAGGCCTTCACCGTGCTCGTCCTGACCGCGATCGGGCTCGCCGTCCTGGCGATGTTCTACGACGCGCTGACCTCGCGCACGGTGGTGGTGGAAGCCTTCCAGGCCCCTCCGGCGCTCGCCGGCCGGGGGGTGAACGGCAAGGTCGTCGCCACGCAGGTGCTCGACGCTCTGCAGAAGCTGCAGGAGGCGACCCGCAGCTCCGCCAAGGGTCTCAACACCCGCGGCGCCTGGGCGGGGGACGTGCGGATCGAGGTGCCCGAGACGGGCGTCTCCATCGGCGAGGTCAACCGGCTCCTGCACGAGCGGTTCGGCCACGACCTGCACATCGACGGCGACCTCATCCAGGGGGACGGCGCGAACCTCAGGCTGACCGTCCGCGGCGACGGCGTTCCGGCCCAGACCTTCGAGAGCGCAGAGGCCGAGCTGGACAAGCTGGCCACCCAGGCGGCGGAATACGTCTACGGCCGCTCGCAGCCGCTCCGCTACGTCGCCTATCTGGAGGACGTGGGCCGCGACAAGGACGCCCTGGCGTTCCTCCCCGGCGCGTTCGCCCGGGCGCAGGACGACGGGGAGCGCGCCAAGCTCGCCAACACCTGGGGCAACTCCTACCTCGACCTGTTCCAGCCCGGTCCGGCGGCCGAGAAGTACCGGCTCGAGATGTCGCTCTCGCCCGCGCGGTCGGACGCCTGGTGGAAGGCGTGGTGCAACCTGATCGGAGCCGCCTCGGCCTATCAGGGCGAGGAAGCCGGCTGGCGCGAGGGCCAGGCCTTCGTCCGCGCGGTGGCGGCCGCCCCGAAGGCGCAGCGGCCCGAGCTGCGCCTTATGGCGAACGCCGCGGGCCCGACCTGGGACGTCCCGCTCGCGCTAGCGTCGATCATGGCCGACCTGGCGGCGCAAGGCGGGGCCATCACCACCCTCGAGGGTCCGCAGGTCGCCGAGGCCTACGCCATGATGCACGATCCCGGGCACGCCGAGCGCTACATGGCGTCGAGCGATCCGGAGGACCCCACCGCCAAGTCGGAAGCCTTGATGCTGCAGGGCTACGCCGCGCTTGATCGGAACGATCCGGCGGCGGCGGTCGCGCCTCTGGAGGCCGCCTACAAGCTGTGGTCGGCCAACCCCAGCCTGCAGGCGAGCCTTGTGGACCAGCCCTGTTTCCTGGGTCTCGCCTATGGGCTCTTGGGGCGCCGCGCCGAGGCGGAGGCCGTGTTCGGGCGCATCCCCAATCCGTGGTCGCGCTGCTGGGCCTTCCACGGCTATGCGCTCGCCCGGATGGGGGACGTGACGGGCGCCCAGCGCGTCTGGTTCGAAGGCGTGCGGCTGACTCCCGACCTGCCGAACGTCTACCTCGCCCGGGGCCGGTGGGAGATGGAGCGCGGTGACCTGAGCGCGGCCGAGGCCGACCTGTCCGCCGCTTCGCTCAAGGCCCCGCACTTCGCCGACCCGTGGAAGAGCTGGGGCGACCTCCTGGCCCGCCAGGGGGACTGGCGCGGCGCCGTCGCCAAGTACGACGTCGCGCTGAAGTCGGCGCCCTTCTGGATCGATCTGCGCCGCGCGCGCGAGGCGGCGGCCGCGCATCGCTGACGCCTCCCGCGGGAAGGTTCGGCGGCTAGCGCGACGGCGGAGGTCGTGCGCGCAGGGCGTCCCGTCCCGCGCCCAGATCGAGCCTCAGGCGGGGGCGAACCTGCGACGGCGCAGCGTGGCCCCCGCCAGTCCGACGCCCACCATCATGAGCGCCCAGGTTCCGGGCTCGGGCGCCGCGGTGTCCGCGATCTGGGTGATCGCCAGCTCGACGTAGGACCGGGTGACGGGGCCGCCCACCGTCGGCGCGTAGTCGAGGGCGTACTGGAAGACCCCTCCGGCCGCGGGGATGGCGAAGGCTGCGGCCGTCGAACCCACCAGGTAGAGGTCGTAGACGCCGCCGCTCGCCGAGACGAAGCCCAGGCCCGCGGTGTCGACGTTCGGGCCGTTCGGGTAGAGCACATTGTCGGCGCCCTCGAAGCTCGACAGGCCGGAGATGGCGGCGAAGGCCGACGCGCCCTCCGCGCCGGGCGTGCTCACCATGCCGGTGATGCCGGTGACGTCGTACCCGCCGGCGGCGGTCTCCGTGTCGCTGGTGGAGAGCTCGGCGAACCCGGTCTGGAACGGGGAACCGGCCTCGGAGGTGAAGCCGATGTTGTAGCGGTGCGTGGCCGCCTGCGCGCCCGTGCAGAGGAGCGCGGCCAGCGTGACGGGAGCGAACAGCTTCAGCATGGTCGTCATCCTCGCGGGCCTGCGGTCTCGAGGGAGACGCGGGCCGCCCTCAGGCCACGCATGCGCCATAATCCAGCGTGGCCGTCAACCATGCCGGCCACGCTCGGCGCTCGGTGGCGTTTCGCGGCTAGTCGAAGGTCAACAGGCGCGGGCGCCAGACACCCAGGGCGATGTTGGCGGCCGACACCGCCAGGAGCACCCACAGCGTGCCGATCTCGGCGGTGAACAGGCGCATCGCGCTCGACGGGTCGGGGCCCCGCTTCGCCGCCTCCCCCAGCGGCCCCAACACGTGGAGACCGCCTTCCAGCACCAAGATGCCCGTCGCCGCCTTCAGCCAGACCCAGCCGACGTCGTGGAAGGCCGGATTGACCGCCATCGCCAGGAGTCCCGAGACGACGACGAGGATCATGGACGGTCCGATGATCCAGGCGGCCACCTTGGCCATGGCGCTCAGCAGGAGCAGCTCGCCGGCCGCGCCGACCGGCGCCCGCACGCCGATCGCCATGGCGATCAACGCCACCGCGCCGCCCATGAAGCCGGCGGCCCCGAGCGTATGGGCGAACTTCAGCAGCCGCCGAAAGGCGCGCGCGAGCCGGACCGTCGTCACCGGACAGAAGCTACCACGCTCGGGGCGCGCAGGCGCGCCACGGCGCGCCGCTCCTCGACATCCTCAGGCGACGGCGCGGGCGGCCGACGTGTCGAGGAGCTCGCGCACCCGCGGGACCACGTCGCGGCCGTAGCGACCGATCGTGTCCATCATGGCGGCATGCGGCAGGGTGCCCGCGCTGTACTTCAGCTGGAAGCGCGACATCCCGAGCGCGCCCGCGGTGCGGGCGATCTTCTGCGCCACCGTCTCGGCCGAGCCGACGTAGAGTGAGCCCGCCTCGATCTCGCGCTCGAAGGCCTCGCGCTGCAGCGGCGGCCAGCCCCGCTCGGCGCCGATGCGCGCGTGCATGTCGCGGTAGTGCGGCCAGAACCGCTCCCTGGCATCCGCGTCGGTCGCCGCGACGTGACCGGGCGAGTGGACGCCGACGGGCCTGGGCGCGTGGCCGAGCTCGGAGAGCGCCCGGGCGTGGAGGTCGACGTAGGGCCGGAAGCGCGCGGGGTCGCCGCCGATGATGGCCAGCATCATGGGAAGGCCATGGCGCGCGGCGCGGACGACCGAGGGCGGACTGCCGCCCACGCCGGCCCAGACCGTCAGCGGCCGCTCTGT
Source organism: uncultured Caulobacteraceae bacterium (assembly GCA_964242625.1). Taxonomy (GTDB): domain Bacteria; phylum Pseudomonadota; class Alphaproteobacteria; order Caulobacterales; family Caulobacteraceae; genus JASLDZ01. The sequence continues at coordinate 72,141 of CAXTAO010000004.1, forward strand.
GCGCGGAAAGACGGCTTGGCCCACGAGCGGCGCGCGGACCGTTCCGCGCCAGGTCGTGCGCTCCGAGCGCGTCAGCGCGACCAGGAGGTCGAGCTTCTCCTCGAACAGCCGCTCGTACTGGTCGAGCGGCAGGCCGAAGAGCGGAAAGGATTCGGTGAACGAGCCGCGGCCCGCGATCACCTCGGCGCGGCCGTCCGAGACGGCGTCCAGCGTCGAGAAGCGCTGGAACACGCGCACGGGGTCGTCGGAGCTGAGGACGGTCACCGCCGAGGCCAGCCGGATGCGGCGGGTACGCGCGGCGATGGCGGCGAGCGCCATCTCCGGCGCGGAGATGGCGAAGTCAGCGCGGTGATGCTCGCCCACGCCGAAGGCGTCCAGGCCCAGCTCGTCGGCCAGCACGGCCTCGTCCACCATCTCGCGGATGACCTGCGGCTGCGGCGTCGGCGCGCCCTGCGCGTCGGAGGTGACGTCGCCGAAGGTGTCCAGGCCGAACTGCAGCATGGGGAGGTCCATGTCAGGCTCCGCGCGGCCCCGAGCGGGCCGACCGGAATGTGGGGACGCTCAGCCCAACTGCAACAGTGGTGGTGTCAGACGCCGATCCACTCGCGCACGGGGCCGACGTCCATGTGCACGAAGTTGGAGACGGGGTAGAAGCCCACCCCGCCCGCGCCGAGGTCGAGGGCTGCGGCGCGCAGCTGGTGCAGGGCCACGCCCTCCAGCCGCACGTCGCAGGCCTTGCCCTGCACGTGCTGGCTGTTCATCGCCACGCCGTGAGAGCGCTCGTGCATCAGCGCGTTGGTGGCGGGCGAGCGGTAGCCGGAGATCACCTGGAAGGGAGCGGCGATCTCGAGCTTACCGCGCACCGCGTGCATCACGTCGAACAGGCGAGGGTCCATCAGGTGCTCCTCGCCCGAACGCCAGTCGCGCAGCACCTTCATCAGCTCGGCCAGGGCGTCGGGCACATAGCGCCCGTTCTCGTAATACGTGGCGCGCAGGCTCTCGCCGGTGTGGAGGTTGTGTACGTGGGCGAAGCGCGGCCGCTCCCCCAGGACGATGTTGTACCCTTCGAGCGTGTACTCGCTGGCCCAGCCCCGGCCGCCGAGGGCGGCTGCGCCCGCGACCCCCGCCGCGGTGGAGAGGGCGCCCGTGAGCGCCTGACGCCTGGATACGAACATGCGCTTCAGCCCCGGCGCGGCCCCAACGGTCAAGCGGGCGGCGGGCGGGTCCCCTGCGGTGAGTACAGACTTCACCATGCGGGAGAGTTGGTTAACGGTTCAATCTAGCGTGTCGCCCCTGCGTCAAGGAGCCTCAGGAGCTCGGCGTCCCAGCCGTACACGTCGTCGCGGAAGCTGAGCTGGTCGCCCGCAGGGTAGGCCGTCCAGTACAGCAGGAAGACGGGCATGGGCCGGCGCAGCGGCAGCTTCAGCGTCTTCAGCGCGGCGAGCTCGGCGTCGATCCGCTCGGGGCCTTGGTCGCCGTTGGGGGCGAGGAGGCGCACGGCGAGGTCTCGCGGCTTCTCCAGCCGGACGCAGCCATGGCTGACCGAACGGCTGGCGTGGGCGAAGGCGCCGCGCGACGGGGTGTCGTGCAGGTAGACGCTGTAGGCGTTCTCGAAGCTGAATTTGAAGCGCCCGAGCGCGCTCTCGGGCCCCGGCAGCTGCACGAGGCGCATCCCCTCCCCCGTCATGCGCCGCTCGAACCGCTCGCGCGCGAGATAGCCGGGGTCGCGCTTCGCCTTGGGCAGGAGTTCCTTCGCGGCGATGGAGGGCGGCACGTACCAGGGCGGGTTGAGCGTGATCTCCGTCACGGTTGAGCGCAGCATGGGCGTTTCGTCGCCGGGCCTCCCCGCCGCGGCGAGGAAGCTCAGCTCGGGACGCCCGCCCGCGAAGAGGTCGAAGGTCGCCGCCGCGATGTTCACCTCGATGCGGTCGGCCGGCCAGCTGCGTGGCGCCCACCGCCAGCGCTCGAGGTTGGCGCGGATGGTGCGGACGCGCTCGGCGGGCTGGGCGTTGAGCGCGAGGAGCGTGCGCCCGCTCACCACGCCCGTCGGCATGAGGCCGTGGCGCGCCTGCACGCGGCGCACGGCCGCCGCGAGCGTCGCATCGAAGGGGGCGGAAGGCGGCGCGTGCGCCACGCCCACGTCCTCCAGCGCCAGGCGGGCGCGCAGGAGCCGCACGCGCGGGCCGGTCGCGCCCACGGCGAGGTCCGGTCCCGCCGGCACCGGGCGCCAGCCGCCCGCCTTGGCGAGCCGGCGGTACACCGCCATGCCGTCTCGCAACACGCGGTAGCTCTCGAAGGGCGGCGGCAGGGCGGCGATCCAGGCGGCGAGCCGGCCTTGCGCCAGCGCCGCGTCCAGCTCCCGCGCAGGGGCGTAGTAGGCGGGGCGCAGGCCCCAATTCTTGTTGAAGCGGTCGAGCGGCACGCGCCCGCCGTGCTGCGCGCGCGCGTAAAGCAGCAGCGCGGCGCGCAGGCCCGGCCCGTCGGACGGCGGGTCAGCGTCCAGCCCGAGGTCGCGCAGGGGGATGCCGTGGCTCGGCGCCTCGCGCAGGGTGCGGACGACGAGCGCCGCCTCGGCCTCGGTGAAAGGGCGAGGCGTCGCCGCTCCGGCCCCCGCGGCCAACAGCGATCCCGCTCCCGCCAGCACGCTGCGCCTACGCCACCCGTTCATCGCTCACCCGCGCCCGCCTCAGGGGACCGGCGCGGCCGACTCGGCCTCGCCCGCGGCGGGCGGAGCGATTAAGCGCATGCCCTATGAGCGATCCCGCCGTCCAGATCATCGCCCGCGGCCCGCGCGCCGAGTGCGAGACCGCCGCCGCCGGTCTCGACGCCGAGCCGGCGCTGGAGGGGCTGACCTACTCCATACTGGAGGAGGACGAGGACCACGGGCTCTGGCGCATCGACGCCTACCCGGTCACCTCCGACGAGGCCGACAGGCTGCGCCAAGCGCTCGCCACACACCCGGCGCTGACCGTCTCGACCGAGGTGCTGGCCGACGCCGACTGGCTCGCCATGGCGCTCTCCGGCCTGCCGCCCGTGCGGGCGGGGCGCTTCTTCGTGTACGGCGCCCACGACCGCGGCCGCGCCCCGCCCAACGCGGTCAACCTGCGTATCGAGGCGGGGGCCGCCTTCGGCACGGGGCACCACGGCACGACGGTGGGGTGCCTCCTCGCCTTCGACGCGCTCCTGAAGCGGCGGCGGTTTTCTCGCGTGCTGGACGTGGGTTGCGGCACGGGCGTGCTGGCGCTGGCCGCCGCGCGCACGGGCTCGCGCCCGGTGGTGGGCACCGACATCGACCCGGTGTCCGTCCGCATTGCGCGGGAGAACGCGCTCCTGAACACCGCCCGCGCGCGGTTCGTCCACGCCGCGGGGCTGGGCGACCCCCGGGTGCGCCGCGCCGGACCCTACGACCTCGTCTTCGCCAACATCCTGGCGCGCCCGCTCGTGCACCTCTCCCGCGACATCGCGGGGGCGCTGCGGCCGGGCGGGGTGGTGATCCTGTCCGGCCTCCTGCGCACCCAGGAGCGGCTGGTGCGCGCCGCCTACCTCGGCCGCGGCCTCACGTTGGAGCGCCGCATCCACCGCGACGCCTGGGCGACGCTCGTGCTGCGCCGGCCGTGAACCCGGAGGCGTTCGCGCGCCTGCGGCCGACGCTGCACCATCTCGCCGCCGCCGACGCCTGGCGGGGGATCGTGCGCTGGGGGTTCCTCAGCACGACGGCGCTCCTGGATCTGCACGGGGTCGCCGGCGAGGAGCGGACGCGTCTCGAGGCGCGCAAACGGCCCGGCCAACACGCCCTTGATCACCCGACGGCCGGACGCGCTGTCCTGCGCGACCAGCGACCGTTGAGCGAACGCGCCCTCGCCGCCCAGCTCACCGACGGGTGGAGCGTGGGCGACTGGTGCCGCCACCTGAACCGCCATGCCTTCCTATTCCCGACGAGGGCGGCGGCGCTCGCGTTCGGGGCCGTCTACGCCCGGCAGGCGAACGATCTCCTCACCTTCGACACCGCGGCCGTCCTGCGGGCGGCGGGCGGCGACCTCCGCGTCTGCACCGTCAACTCCGGCGCGCCCACGGCGAGGGCGCCCACGCCGCGAGGCCCCCGCACCTTCGAGCGTCTCGACGCCTGCGCCTCGACACCCGGGCGGGTGAAGGAGGTCGCCGTCCTGGGCGGTCTCGCGGAGGTGGGCGATAGCCTGCTCGGGGTCGAGCGCCTCCATGTGGGTGGGCGCGCTGAGGCGGTCTGGCGGAGGCGCGACCCGCTTCCCCCTCCGGCGGGCGGGGCCTAGATCAGCGCCATGCGCCAGAGCTTCGAAGACGCCGCCTCGCCCCGGAACGGCGCCCGCCATCTGCCCCGCGTGCGCGCCGAAATGGCGCGACAGGGGCTCGACTGGCTCCTCGTCCCCCACGAGGACGAGCACGGCAACGAGTACCTGCCCGAAGCGAACGAGCGCCTGGCCTGGGTCACGGGCTTCACCGGCTCGGCCGGGGCGGCGGTGGTCGGGGCCGAGCGCGCGGCGGTTTTCTCCGACGGTCGCTACACCCTGCAGCTCGAGACCCAGACCGACCCCGCACGCTTCACGCGCCACGACACGTCGGACGGCGGGGTGGCGGGATGGCTGGAGGCCAACGTCCGCCCCGGCGAGGTCGTCGGCTACGACCCCCGCCTGCACAGCCCCGACGCCCTGGACCGCTTCCGCATGGCGGTGCAGGCAGCGGGCGCCGAGCTGCGGGCGGTGGCGGACAACCCTGTCGACCTCGCCTGGGGCGAGGAGCGCCCCGCCCAGCCGCAGGCCCCGGTGCGCCCCCACGCGCTCGTTCACGCCGGCGAGCCCTCGGCCGACAAGCGCGCGCGGGTGGGCGAGGCGGTGCGCGCGGCGGGGGCGGACGCGGCGGTGATCACCGCCCCGGCCTCGGTGGCCTGGCTCCTCAACGTGCGCGGCGGCGACGTCATCCGCTCGCCCCTGCCGATCAGCCAGGCGGTGCTTCGCGCCGACGGGAGCGCACGCTTCTTCCTCGACCCCGCCAAGGGCTCGCCCGAGCTGCGCGACTGGCTGGGCAACGGGGTGACGCTGGAGCCTCCCACCGCGCTCGACGGAGCCATGGCCGAGCTCGCGGGCGCCAAGGTGCTGGTCGACCCCGCCCAGAGCGCGGCCTGGTGGTTCGACGCGCTGGAGCGCGCGGGCGCCCAGCCCGTCCAGGGCCCCGATCCCGTGGCGCTGCCCCGCGCGCAGAAGAACGCCGCCGAGCTCGCGGGCGCGCGCGCCGCCCACGGGCGCGACGCCGTGCCGCTCGCGCGCTTCCTCCACTGGATGGCCACCGAGGGCCAAGCGAACCCGCCCGATGAGCTGGAGGCGATCGCGAAGCTCGAGCGCCTGCGCGAGGAGACGGGCGCCCTGCGCGACCTCTCGTTCGACACCATCGCCGGCGCCGGGCCGAACGGCGCCATCGTGCACTACCGCGCCACTTACGCCACCAATCGCCGGGCGCGAGGGGGCGAGCTGTTCCTGATCGACTCGGGCGCGCAGTACGAGGACGGCACCACCGACGTCACCCGCACCGTCGCCATCGGCGAGCCCGGGGCGGAAGAGCGCGACCGCTTCACCCGCGTGCTCAAGGGCCACATCGCCGTCAGCGCCGCGCGCTTCCCCGAGGGCACGCCGGGCGCGGCGCTGGACAGCCTGGCGCGCGCGCCGCTGTGGGCGGCGGGCCTCGACTACGACCACGGCACGGGCCACGGCGTAGGCGCCTACCTCGGCGTGCACGAGGGGCCGCAGCGGATCGACAAGGCGGGCAATCTCACCAGCCAGCTCAATCCGGCCACCCGCCTCAAGCCCGGCATGATCGTCTCGGACGAGCCGGGCTTCTACAAGCCGGGCGCCTACGGCATCCGTATCGAGAACCTCCTAGCGGTGACGCCCGCCGCCCCCGTCGAGGGCGGGCAACGGCCGATGATGGGCTTCGAGGTGCTGACGCTCGCGCCCATCGACCGCCGGCTGATCGACACGCGCCTGCTCACCGCCGACGAGCGCGCCTGGGTCGACGCCTACCACGCCCGGGTCGCCGCGGAGGTCGCGCCGCTCCTGCCGGCCGAGGTCGCCGACTGGCTCCGGGCGGTCTGCGCGCCGCTGTGACGCGGCCCACCCGGCGCGCCCTCCTGGGCGTGCTGGCGGCCTGCGCACCCGGCCCGGTGCGCGCCCAGGGCCTGCGCGACCTCCTTGAGCCCCTGCGCGGCCCGGTGTTCGACCTCGGGCGCGACCGCACCGGTCCCCTCCTGCTCGAGCCCGGGCCGGAGAGCGCCATCACGCCGGGCAGGCTGAACGGCGCGCCGGTGCGCGTGCTGTTCGACAGCGGCGCGGAGCGCTCGGTGGTGGATCTCGCGCTCGCCCGGCGGCTGCGGCTCGCCGCCGGCGCGCCCTTCGACGTGCGCGACGCCGCCGGACGCAGCGCGCCCGCGGTGACGCTGGACGGGGTGGCGCTGCGCCTTCCGGGGCTCACCTTCCACGACCTGGCTGCGGTGGCCGTCGACCTCGCGCCCCTCGCCCAGACGGGGCAGTCGCCGCCGGTGATCCTGGGCGCCGAGGCCTTCGCCAGCCTGCTGTTCGCCTTGGACCGCGACGCCGGGACCGCCGAGTTCGCCCGCGCCGGACGGCTAGCGCCGCCCCCGGGCGCGCGACCGCTCCCGCTCCTCGCCGACGGGGGCCGCGCGCGCCGTTTCCCCCTGCAGCTCGGAGGAGCCGGGACGGTCTGGACGCAGTTCGATCTCGGCTCGCAGGCGCCGCTGACCGGCGCCTACGCCGAGGCCTCGGCCCGGGGCTGGCTGCGAGGACGCCGCGTGTCGACCTGGGCGGCGGCGACGGTGGCCGCCGTGGCGCGCGAGCGGATCGCTTCCTTGCCCGACGTCAGCTTCGCGGGCGCGCCCCTGCCGCCAACGCCCGTCGAGCTCCTCGACACGTGGACCGCGGCGGACACGCCGCTGGTCGCAGGCTTTCCGCTCCTGTCGCGCTTTCGGCTCCTCGTCGACTACGGCGCGGACCGGCTGTGGGCGGCGCCCCTGCCCGGCCTAAACGCCCCGTTCGCTCGGGACCGTTCGGGGCTGGCGCTGCGCCCCGGCCCCGGCGGGCGCGCCCGCGTGGCGCACGTCGCGCTCGGCAGCCCCGCGGCCGCGGCGGGATGGCGCGAGGGTGAGGAACTGGTGTCCGTGCGCGACGCGAACGGCGCGATCCAGGGACCAGGATGGGGCTACGGGCCGGCCGGCCGGCGCGTGGAGATCACCACCGGCGACGGGCGCCGGCGCGAACTGGTGCTCGCCGACTACTACTAAGCCCTATTGGCCTGCGCCGCCGCCGATCCGCCGGGGAGCGCACGCCGCGCCGAGCGCGCCGATCAGCGTCTCGAGCCGCTCGGGCAGGGGCTCGCCCGAACACGCCGCGAAAGCACACCGCAGCCCCTCGCCGATCACCAGCGCGCCCGGGCGCGAGGGCTCCGTGATTTCAGCCTCCGGCGCCGGACCTGTGGGGGATCGGGGCAAGAGGCTTCCTGGTCGGCGCCGCGCGAGGTGCGACGCATCGTCATACCAAAGGCCGGGCGGAGTCGGAAGTGTCACACAGGAACCACGCCCTCCGGGGACGGGTTTCGGGTGCGGAGATGCAACACGGAGGATCGGCCATGAGCGACTGGAAAACCGAAGGCGGGCGGCGCGACGAGCGTGGAGGCCGTGACGAGGATCGCGGGCCGAGTCGCGGAGGGCGCGGCGGCGAACCTCGCCAGTTCGGCGCCGGGCGCGAGCGCTTCGGCGACGACGATCGTGCCGCCAGGGGCTCCGGCAGCCCCGCCGAACGGATCGACACCGGCGCCGGCGACCAGGGACAGGATCGCTTCGGCCACAGCGGCGGGTTCCAGGGCGGCTACAACGACCAGGGCGGCGGCGCGGGTTTCGGGCCGCTCAGTCATGGTTCGACTTACGGCCAGAGCGGCTCGACCTTCGGCCACAGCGGCTGGACCTCGCACCAGGACGACGGCCGGCGCGGAGGCGGCGGACAGGGCGGACAGGGCGGACGCGACGACTTCGGCTTCCGCGGCCAGGGCGGCGGCGGTCAGCAGTGGGGCGAGCGCTCCGAGCGTTCGGGCGGCAGCTACGGCCAGAACGACTTCGGACGGTCGGCCCAGCGCTCGCAGCTGCGCACCGACCAGTACGACCGCAACGACCGGGAGGGCTTCGGCGCGCAGGGCCGCGGCGCCGACCCTTCCGGTCACGATCACGACCATGAGCCTGGCTACCGCGCGTGGCGGGAGTCGCAGCTCTCCGGCCACGACCGGGACTACCAGCGCTGGCGCGACGAGCAGGCCCGTCGCTACGATGACGACTACAAGAGCTACCGCACCTCGCGCCACGAGACCTTCAGCAAGGGGTTCGGCGAGTGGCGCACCCAGCAGGGCGGCCAGCCCGCGACGGCCGACGCCAAGGCGGCCGGAGGCGGCACCCATTCGGCCGGTCAGGCGGGGGGCGGCGCATCGCAGGCATCCGCGAGCTCGGCGGCTTCGGCCGGCGGGTTGGACGCCAACCCCGACGCGCTGCGCAGCGTGACGGACGGCGGCTCGGGCGAAGGCCGCGCTGGCGAGCGCCACGAGGCCGATCCCAAGCACTGATCGGTCCCGAGGCCCGCCGGCGGCTTCGGTCGACCGGCGGGTCTTCAGGCCGCCCGGCCTCGCGCGACGTCGCGGATGACAAGCTCCGCGCGCAGGCCGGGGGCGTTGTCGGTGAGTTCGAGCGTGCCGCCGTGCAGCTTCGCGCAGGCGGCCACGATGGCCAGCCCCAGGCCCGCGCCGCCGCCGCCGCGCGCGGGATCGAGCCGCACGAAGCGCTCCTGCACGCGCCCTCGCTGGGCGTCGGGCACGCCGCGGCCGCTGTCGGCCACGACGATGCGGACGCGGTCACCCTCCCGGTCGCCGGCGACGGTTACCGACGCCCCCGGGCCCGCGTGCACCGACGCGTTGTGCAGGAGGTTGCCCACCGCTTGGCGCAGCAAGGGCTCGTGCGCGACGGCCGTCACCGGCCCTGGCGATAGCGTGACGACCATGGCCTGGCCCGCGTCCTCGATGGCGGGGGCGAACACCTCGGCCATCTCGGTCAGGAGCGCGCCCAGATCGACGGGCTGCATCATCTCGCGCGAGAGCCCGCTCTCGGCGCGGGCGATGTCGAGGAGGGCCGACAGGGTGGCGAGCGTGCGCCCCACCTCGCCGTGCGCCGCCTCGATCGCATCGAGCCGTTCCTCCTCTCGGGCCTCGGGATGCAAGGCGCGCGCGAGCGCCCCCTCCATGCGGGTGAGGGGTGAGCGGAGGTCGTGCGCCAGGCTGTCGGTGACCGTGCGCATCCCCGTCATCAGCTCCTCGATGCGGTTCAGCATGGCGTTCAGCGAGGCGGCCACGCGCCCGAACGGGTCGTTGAGGTCGGACAGCGGCGTGCGCGCCGAGAGGTCGCCGTCGGCGATGCGCCGGGCGGTGGCGGCGATGGCGTCCACCCGCCGCAGGATCAGGGCGTTGAGCACGAGCGCCGCCGCGAAGCCCGCGCCCGCCACGATCGCCACCGCCACCACGAAGCCCCGCAGCACCGCGCGCGCGAAGCGGTGGATGGCGGACAGGTCGCGCGCGGCGATCAGGACATCGCCGCCCGGCAAGGTCGCGCCCACCACCAGGAGCCGCCCCGCGGGGGTGCGCACCTCCCGCCCCGCCGCGCCCCGGAACGCGGGCTCTAGCCGTGGTAGGTCGCCCGCCAGCGCACGGCCCCGCGCGTCGAACAGGCCGTAGCGCTCGCCGGAGGTGGCGTACCGCGCGCGACGGGCGACGGCGGAGGCGGCGGCGTCGATCCCCTCCTCCCGCGCCACCTCGATGAGGAGGTCGCGCTCGGCCAGGAGCTGGCGCCGCTCGCCGTCCATGATGATGCTGGCCCCTACGTCGTAGGCGGTGACCAGGGCGATCGCGCTCGACACCGCCACGAGCGCGGTGGCGAAGCCCACGAAAGCCTGCGGCGCGAGCCGCCCGCCCGTGCGCAGGACAGGCCTCGCCGCGGCGTCGCTCACCGGCTCACGCCTCCTCCGACAGGCGGTAGCCGACCCCGCGCAGAGTGTGCAGCAGCGGCGCGTCGAGGCCCTCGTCGAGCTTCTTGCGCAGCCGGCTGATGTGGGTGTCGATGATGGAGGTGTGCGGGTCGAACCGGTAGTCCCACACCTGCTCCAGGAGCATGGTGCGGGTGACCACCCGGTCGCGGTGGCGCAGGAAGTACTCCAGGAGCTTGAACTCGCGCGGCAGGAGGTCGAGCGTGCGCGCTCCGCGGACCACGCGGCGGCTCAGGAGGTCCATCTCCAGGTCGCCGCAGCGCAGCACCGTCTCGATGGCCCGGCCCGGCCTGCGGCGCAGCAGGTTCTCGAGCCGGGCGTGCAGCTCGGAGAAGCCGAAGGGCTTGGTGAGGTAGTCGTCGCCGCCGGCGCGCAGCCCCGCCACCCGCTCGTCGAGCTGCGCCAGGGCGGATAGGAACAGGACGGGCGTCTCCACCCCGGCCGCCCTCAGCGCCTTGACGACCGCCAGGCCGTCCATGCCCGGCAGCATCCGATCCATCACCAGGGCGTCGAAGGCGGAGGACGACGCGAGATAGAGGCCGTCGCGGCCGTCGCGGGCGTGCTCCACCGTGTAGCCGACCTCGCGCAGGGCCTTGCAGAGGTAGTCGGCGGTGTCGCCGTCGTCCTCGACCACCAGAACCCGTCCGCTCATCGCCCGGCAGTCTCCGCCCCAAGGTGCAAGCCTGTCCAGACCCACCGAATGCGGCGAGATCAGGGGCGGGCGCCGCTGTTCAGCCCGGCGTCGGCGGACTACGTCTTAGCCCCATGAGCCTCGCCCCCACCGGTCCCGACGACGGCGTGCTGGATTGCGCGGTGGTGGGCGCGGGCCCTGCGGGGCTGACGGCGGCGGCCTATCTCGGCCGGGCGCGCCGGCGCACCCTCGTGTTCGACGCGGGCGAGAGCCGGGCGCGCTGGATCCCCACGAGCCACAACTGCCCGGGCTTCCCGGAGGGCGTCACCGGCGAACGGCTCCTCGCCCGCCTGCGGGCGCAGGCCGACCGCCATGGCGCGCGCACCGTCGCCGCCGAGGTCACCGCGGTCACCCGCGAGGCGGACGGCGACGGCGAGGTGTTCCGATTGGAGACCGCCGCGGGCCCCGCCCGGGCGCGGCGGATCATCCTGGCCTGCGGCGTGGTCGACAACGAGCCGGACCTGCCCGACGCCTTCGACGCGGTGAAGCGCCAGCTCCTGAAGAGCTGCCCCATCTGCGACGGCTACGAGAGCGCGGGCCTCAACGTGGCGGTGCTGGGCTCCTGCGAGCACGCCGCGGCCGAGGCGCTGTTCATCCGCACCTACACCGACCGGCTGACGGTGGTGACCACCCACGGCGCCCTTTCCGATGCGCGCCGCCGCGACCTCGCCGAGGCGGGGATCGCGCTGATGGAGACCCCGGTGGAGGCGGTCACCGTCACCGACGGGCGGATCAGCTGTCTGGAGATGGACGGCCACAAGCACCCGTTCGACGTCGTCTACGCGGCTCTGGGCGTGACGCCGCGCACGCGCCTCGCCCGCGACCTCGGCGTCGCCCTGGGCGACGACGGCCGCCTCGACTGCGACCTCCACGGCCGCACGGGCGCGCCGGGGGTGTGGGCGGCGGGCGACATCGTGCACGGGCTGAACCAGGTCGCCGTCGCGGTGGGCGAAGGGTCGGCCGCCGCCATAGACGTGCACAACAGCCTGCCCCGCAACTACGCCTGAAGCTCGGCCGTTATCTCCGCTGAGGAGACGACGAATGGCCAAGCCAAGCGAAGCGCAGAGCGAGACGGTCGAGCGTGTGATGCACGAGTTCAAGCACCACGAACTCAAGGGCCGCGACGGCGAGCCCGTCACCGATCCCAAGCAGGCCATCGCCATCGGCCTGAGCGAGGCGGGCGCCTCCAACCGGAACACGCCCGCGCAGAACCGCCATAATCTCCGGCACACAAAGAGCCTCGAGCGTGCGGGCGCCACGGGCCGCGACTCCGCCGAGGGCTCCGGCCCCAACCGCGCCGAGCTCTACGAGGAGGCGCGGCGGCGCGACATTCCCAACCGCTCCAAGATGAACAAGGTGCAGCTGGAGCGCGCGCTCGCCAAGTAGGCCGGTCGCCACGCGGCCGCGGGGCGTCTAAGCACGGCGGGACGCCTCCCAAACCCCGAGCCGCCCCGCCCCATGACGCGCCGCTTCACCGTCCTGATCGTGGTCGGCATGGCGCTGGGGCTCGCGGCGGGAGCGGGGGTGCACGCCGCCGACCCGTCGCACGCGCAGGCGTGGGCGGACGGCTTCTCGCTCCTGACCACCATCTTCCTGCGGCTGATCAAGATGATCATCGCGCCGCTCGTCCTGGCGACGCTCGCGGCGGGCATAGCGCACATGGGCCAGGGCGCGGCGGTGGGCCGCATCGGCGCGCGCGCGATCGGCTGGTTCGTCGGCGCGGGGGTGGTCTCGCTCCTGATCGGCATGGCGATGGCCGAGCTGATCCGGCCGGGCGCGGGCGTCGCCCTGCCGACCGCCGCCGCGCCGGCTGCGGGGGTGGCCACGAGCCTCTCGCCCGCGACCTTCATCGAGCACGTGGTGCCCGCCTCGGTGGTGGACGCCATGGCCAAGAACGAGATCCTGCCGATCGTCGTCTTCGCCACCTTCCTGGGTCTGGCGATCGCGGCGGTGGGCGAGACGGCGCGGCCGCTCCTCGCAGGCCTGGAGGCGCTGGCGGCGGTGATGCTGCGGATCACCGGCTACGTCATGCGGCTCGCGCCTGTCGCGGTGTTCGCGGCGCTGGCGGCGGTGACGGCGACCCAGGGGCTCGGCGTCGTCTTCGTCTATGCGCGCTTCGTGGGCGGCTTCTACCTGGCGCTGGCGGTGCTGTGGCTGGCGCTCGTCGGCGCGGGCGCCCTCGTGGTGGGCGTGGCGCGGGCGCGCGGCCTCTTCGCCGCCGTGCGCCAGCCCGCGCTCCTCGCCTTTTCGACGGCGACCTCGGAGGCCGCCTACCCGCGCACGCTGGAGGCGCTTGAGCGTTTCGGCGTGCCCAACCGCATCGCCGCCTTCGTGCTGCCGCTGGGCTACTCGTTCAATCTCGACGGCTCGATGATGTACTGCACCTTCGCGAGCCTGTTCATCGCCCAGGCCTACGGCGTGCACCTCGACCTCGGCCAGCGCGCGCTGATGCTCTTGATCTTCCTGGTGACGTCCAAGGGGATTGCGGGGGTGCCGCGGGCGTCGCTGGTGGTGATCGCCGCCACCCTGCCCTACTTCCGCATACCGGAGGCCGGGCTCGTGCTGGTGCTGGGGGCCGACCACCTGCTCGACATGGGACGCTCGGCCACCAACGTCGTCGGCAACTCGGTCGCCGCGGCGGTGGTCGCCCGCTGGGAGGGCGCGCTCGGCCCACCGCGCGACGCCCAGCCGACGTTCACATAGACGAAGCCCCGCGTCGTGGACGCGGGGCTCGGGGAGTTCAGCCCGTCAGGCCGGGGTCACCAGCAGCGGCGCAGCGGCACCTCGCGGCCGATGTAGGGATCCCAGCGCCACACGGTGCGGCACCCGCCGTAATAGCCGTAGCCGGGGCCGTAGTAGGCGCGCGGCCCGTAGTAGGGACGCGGACCGTAGTAGCCGTAGCCGTAGTGCGGCCGATCGGCGATGGCCACGCCCGCGGCGAGGCCCAGGAGCCCCGCGCCGATCAGCGCGCCGCCGCCGTAGCCGCGGTGGTAGTAGCCCCAGGGCCGCGCCTGCGCCGCGCCCGTGGTGGCCAGGGTGGCGCCCGCCAGGGTGGCGGCGGCCATGGCGCCCGTGATCAGCTTCTTCATCGCAACCTCCTCCCGGATCGACGTGATCCCGTGTGTGACGAAGGTATCGCGCCCGGCGCCTGAACCCTGGCTGAACCGGGCGGTCAGCCTCAGTCGGGCACTCGAACGCCGTCGTAGGCGAAGACGTTTCCACTGTCGGCGGGGGCGAGGCCGTCCAGCACGCGCAGGAGGTCGTCCGCGGTCTCCGCCGGGCCACGCAGGGCGCCGGACGGCACCCGCGCCTGGAACGGGCGGCTGAGCGGGGTGTCCACCGTGCCGGGGTGCAGGCCCGCGACCACCGCGTCCGGCCGGGTGCGGGCGAGCTCGATCGCCGCGCAGCGGAGCAGCATGTTCAGCGCCGCCTTGGACGCGCGGTAGCCGTACCAGCCGCCCAGCCGGTTGTCGCCGAGGCTGCCCACCCGGGCGGAGAGCACGCCCACCGCCGACCGTCCGCGCCGGGGCAGGCGCGGCGCGAGGTGCTTCAGGACGAGCGCGGGCCCGACCGCGTTGGCGGCGTAGAGCCGCATCAGCGCCTCGGCGTCGAGCTCCGACAGGCTGCGCTCGGGGGCGAGTCCCGACGCGTGCAGCAGGCCCGTGGCCACGATCACGCGTACGACAGGAGCGTCGCCCAGCGCGGCCGCGGCAGCGGCGAGCGCGCGCTCGTCGGTTACGTCCACCTCCGCCGATGCGACGCCTGCGGGCGGCTCGGCCGACCGGCGCGACCAGGCGCGCACCTCCTCGCCGCGGGCGACGAGCGCCTCGACCAGCGCGCGCCCGATCCCGCCGCCGGCCCCCACCACGAGCGAGAGCCCGCTCACGCCTCGCGCGTCTGCTTGCGCCACAGGGCGGCGTACTCGCCGTCGCGGCGCAGGAGGGTGTCGTGGTCGCCGCGCTCCACGATGCGGCCGCCGCGGACGACCAGGATCTCGTCGGCGTCGGCGACGGTCGAGAGCCGGTGCGCCACGATCAGCGTGGTGCGTCCGGCCTTAGCGCGGCGCAGGGTGGCCTGGATCGCCGCTTCCGTGCGGCTGTCGAGCGCGCTGGTCGCCTCGTCGAGGACCAAGACGCGCGGGTCAGCCAGGAGTGCGCGGGCCAGCCCCACGCGCTGGCGTTCGCCGCCGGAGAGCTTCAGGCCGCGCTCGCCGACCTTGGTGGCCATGCCCTCCGGCAGGCCGCGCACGAAGGGGCCGAGCTCGGCCGCTTCCGCCGCCGCCCACACCTCCGCCTCGTCGGCGTCGGGGCGGGCGAAGGCGATGTTCGCCTGGAGCGTGTCGTTGAAGAGCGCCACGTCCTGCGGCACGAGCGCGACGGCGCGGCGCAGCTCGGCCAGGCGCACCTGTCGAAGGTTCACCCCGTCCAGCGTCACGCGCCCGGCCTGGGGGTCGAGGAGGCGCAGGGCGAGCCGCACGAGCGTGGTCTTGCCACCTCCGGAGGGGCCGACCAGCGCCACCGTCGACCCCGGCGGGGCCTCGAAGCTGATGTCGCGCAGCCCCTCCACCCGGGCGGCGTGGCGGAAGCCCACGCCCTCGAACCGCAAGGCCCCGCCCCCGCCCATCGCGGGCGGCAGCGGCTGCGCGTCCGGCGAGTCGGCGATGTCGGGCGACTGGCCGGTGAGCTCCAGCATGCTCTCCATGTCGATCATGGCCTGGCGGATCTCGCGGTAGGCGAAGCCCAGTATGTTCAGTGGACCGTAGAGCTGGACCATGATCAGTATGGCGGCGGTCACCCCGCCCACGCCCATGCGCCCGGACGCGACCTCCAGCCCCGCGAGCACCGCCATGGCGGCCAGCCCCGCGCTCTGCACCAGCGACTGCACCATGTTGAGGAGGGCCAAGCTGGCGTTGGCCTTCTCGTTGGCCTCGGTATAGCGGCCGAGCGCGCGGTCGTAGTCGGCCGCCGCCCGCGCCTCGGCCCCGAACGCCTTCACCGTCTCGTAGTTGAGAAGGGCGTCGACCGCGCGCCCGCTCGCCTCCGAGTCGGCCTCGTTGAGCACCCGGCGGTGGCCGATGCGCCAGTCGGAGATGGCGAAGGTCAGGGCGCCATAGATCACCACGGTCACGACCGCGGCGGCGGCGAAGCGCCAGTCGTACGCCTTGGCCAGCACGGCGGCGGCGAACACGAGCTCGAGCGCGGTGGGGGCCAGGTTGAAGACCAGCACCCGCAAGAGAAAGTCCACCGCCCGCGATCCGCGGTCGACGGTGCGCGCGAGGCTTCCCGTGCGCTTGGTCTGGTGGAAGTCGACGCCCAGCGACAAGGCGTGGGCGAAGGTCTCGGCCGCGACGCGCCGCTGCGCCGCCTGCGCCACGGGACCGAACAGGAGGTCGCGGCCCTGGGGGGCGGCCGCGCCGAGGAAGCGGATCAGCGCCCAGCCGGCCGCAAGCCCCGCGAAGCCCACCCCCACCTGCACCGCCGCGCCGTGCCGTCCGCCCAGCGCGTTCATCGCCTGGCCGAGCCAGAGGGGCGCGACGACGCCCGCCGCCTTGCCGCCGACCGTCAAGAGGAGCGCCGCCCCCAGCCGCCAGCCGAGCCCCCGCGCGCCGGAGCGCAGCACGAGGCGCCACAGGTCGCGCATGACCCGGCCCAGCCCTATCGGGCGGGGCGCGTCGGCGGTAGCGGCGGACACATCGCGCCGCGCGCCTGGGGCGGACCGGTGAACGCTCACGCCGGCGACCTCGTCTGTGGGGGCGCCGCCGTCAGCGCGAGATGGCTCTGCACACCGCCTCCGGGAGGCGTCCAGTCAACGCGCCAGCCGGACGCCTCACGGGAGATCCGCACGGGCGCTCCTGCAAGCGGCGCGGTCCGGAGCGAGAGGGTGAGCGCCATCGACTGCGAGGGGGTGCTCACGACGAGCTGGTGAGGACCGGGCGCGAGCGGCGGGCCGAGCCAGAGCACGCCGAAGCGGCCTGCCGCGTCCGCAACCCCGGCCCCGGAGGTCGCGCCGTCCACGGCCAGGTTCACGGGCGCGCCCGGGGCCGCGAAGCCCGAAGCCGCCGCGCCGCCGCCACCATCGAAGTCGACTCCCGTCCACCGCAGCCCCGCGCCCGCGGCCCTCACGGGCCAGGCTGGCGCGCCCGCGCGCAGCACCGTCACCGGCGCCAGCGCTCCAGGAGCGGCCAGCACGGCGCCCTCTCCTCGCAGGAGCCGTCCCGCACCGGCCGGCGCCGCGGTCAGCGCGAAGGCGCGCGGCTGGTCGGAGGGGGCCAGCACGAGCGTCCAATCGCCCTCGCCGTCGCCGTCCGCCTCAACGCGCTCGCCGGAGGGGGACGACAGCGCCACCCGCGCCCGAGGCGGCGCGCGCCCGGCCACGACGAACGCCCCCGTCGGGTCGACGTCGGCGCGCATCACCACGGGCGGCGCCAGGAAGTCGGGATCGGCGCGCGAGGCCGACGCGGGCGCCGGCGCGGGCGCGCGTGGCCCACAGGCGGCGGCGGCGCATACGACCGCTGCGAGCGCGACCCCGCGCCTTCTCCTCCTCACGCCGTTCCCGTTCGCGCCATCGATCCCGTATATGGGAGCCTTGAGCGTGTGCACACGCCTCACCCCGACGCGCTCACGAGGACCCCCGGCGCCCATGCAGCTTCCCACCCCGGCGGCCAAGCCGCCCGGCCTTTCCATCTGCCTGTTCTGCGGCTCGTCGGACGCGGCCGATCCCGACTTCCTGGAGGCCGCCGCCGCTTTCGGGCGCGCGCTGGCGGCGGCCGACGCGCGGCTTGTGTACGGCGGCGGCGGCATCGGGCTGATGGGCGCGGCGGCCAAGGCGGCGCACGCCGCAGGCGGCCGCGTGCTGGGCGTCATGCCCGACTTCCTGCGCCGTCGCGAAGTCATCTACGACGAGGTCGAGACGGTGGTCGTCGGCAACATGCACGACCGCAAGCGCATCATGTTCGAGCAATCCGACGCCTTCGCGGTGTTCCCGGGCGGGGTCGGCACGCTGGAGGAGGTGGTGGAGCTTATGAGCTGGCGCAGGCTCGACCTGCATCGCAAGCCGATCGTCTTCCTGGACGCGAAGGGGTTCTGGCGCCCCTTCTTCGAGATGATCGACCACACGGTGGAGGCCCGCGTCACTCCCGCCTGGCTGCCTGACACCTGGGCGTCGGTGGAGACGGTGGCGGAAGTCTTGCCCGCGGTGCGCCGCATGATGGCCGAGGCGCCGCGCGGACCCGGCTTCTTCGGCTACGCGGACGCAGGCGCCGCGCCCGACGTCGCAGCAATCGCGCGCAAGGCCTGACGCTTACGGCAGGGGCGCGAAACCCAGTTCGCCGCGGATGGACGCGGCGCGGGCCAGAGCGGGCGAGACGCCGGCCTTCCAGTAGGCCAGGTCGACGCCGCGATCCTCCCCGCGCGCCAGCACCGCCGCGCGGCGACGCGTGGCGGCGTAGGCCAGCGCCTGGGCGTGGCGGCCCCTCGACCCGGAACCGGTGACAGGGCGATCGCCGGGCAAGACGGCGCCGTGCGACGGGCGCAGCGTCGCGGCGAGGATGTCGGACAGGGAGAACTGGAACATGGGGGCGATCCCCTCCAGCCGACTCTCCGCTTCGGGAGGCGACTGAGGTCGATCGCGCGATTCTGCACGAACCGCCGATGGAAAGCCGTCAAAAGACGGCGGTTCCATGACGATTCACATTTCATCAACCACAAATACAGCCTTCGCCCACAGCAGCGAAGGTCGCTCGTCCACGTCTTCTGCCCAGGCCGCGCGTGGCGGCCTGGGCAGAAGACGTGGAGAGATCAGTCGTCGCGGTGGACGCGCTCGCGGCGCTCGTGCCGCTCCTGGGCCTCTAGGCTCAAGGTGGCGATCGGGCGGGCGTCGAGCCGGGCCAGCCCGATGGGCTCGCCCGTGTCCTCGCAGAAGCCGTAAGACCCGTCCTCGATCCGACGGATGGCCGCGTCGATCTTGTTGATCAGCTTGCGTTGCCGATCACGCGTCCTCAACTCCAGCGCGCGATCGGTCTCCGACGAGGCGCGATCGGCCAGATCGGGGTGGTTCTCGGTCTCGGTCTGCAGATGGCCGACCGTTTCGCGCGACTCGCGAAGGATGTCTTCCTTCCAGGCGAGCAACTTGTTCCGGAAATACTTGAGCTGCCGCTCGTTCATGAACGGCTCGTCACCGTGAGGACGGTAGAAGATGTGCTCCACCGTCGTCTCACGGAGC
The DNA here is from genome assembly GCA_964242625.1 of uncultured Caulobacteraceae bacterium. Taxonomy (GTDB): domain Bacteria; phylum Pseudomonadota; class Alphaproteobacteria; order Caulobacterales; family Caulobacteraceae; genus JASLDZ01. The sequence continues at coordinate 91,164 of CAXTAO010000004.1, forward strand.
ATAACTGACGCGGTCGCCGACATTGACGCTCTCACGTTGACTGGCACGCCGTGCTCGGAGTGCGGGCGCCTTATAACATCGGCGACTTTGTGTTCAACGGCGCTCGCTCCGGACGTGCGCGACCGATTGTCAGCCCGCACGCGCCCGCTCGCGCTTGGCGAGTTCCACCGCGGCGCGCGTCTCCACCGCGTCCAGGAGGTCGCCCAGGGCGGGATCGTCCACAGCCTCCCTCGCCTCGGCGAGCGCGTAACCGAGGCCGTCGAGCGCGGGTCCGGCGGTCGCGCCCGCGAGCAGCGCCAGCCGGACCTCGTCGAGCCGGTCCAGCACGCGGCCGGCGCGGGCGAGCTGGCGACGGCGGCGGTCCAGCGGCCCGCCCTGCGCCTGGAGCGCCAGAAGGGTGTCGAGCCCCGAAAGCGAGGTCGCCGAACCGTTGCGCGCGGGCGAGGCGGCCGCGCCCACGCCGGCGCCGGGAGAGAAACCCGCCGCAGGCTGCGGCCGCGAGGCGCCCCCCGTGGTTGACGCAGGCCCCACGGACCGGCCGATCTTCATAACGCCCATGCCTTAACCATGCCCGGCAGTGTTTGCTCACGCCGCTTGCCGGGCCGTTAACGCACCCGGCAAGTTGTGCCCGAGCGCGCCGCACGCCGGCCGCGACGCCCAGCGTTGCAAGCGATCGGCAGGGTGGCACGCCATTCGCAGCGACGCTTCCGCAAGTCGCCCGTCGAGTCGCCATGTTCCCGTCCTCCCGCGTCGTCCTCCCCGCCCTGGCGCTCCTCGCGTGCCTCGTCCCGCTCGCGCCCGCTCGGGCCGCGTCGCGCATCAAGGACGTGGTGAGCTTCGAGGGCGTGCGGGAGAACAAGCTCGTGGGCTACGGCCTCGTGGTCGGCCTGAACGGCACGGGCGACAGCCTGCGCAATGCGCCCTTCACCAAGCAGAGCCTCGAGTCGATGCTGGAGCGGATGGGCGTGAACACCCGCGACGCGAACATCGACACCAAGAACGTGGCCGCGGTGATGGTCACGTCCAACCTCCCCGCTTTTGCGGCGTCGGGCTCGCAGATCGACGTCAGCGTGTCCGCCATGGGCGACGCCAAGAGCCTCCTCGGCGGCACGCTCCTGGTCACCCCGCTCCTCGGCGCCGACGGCGAGGCCTATGCGGTCGCGCAGGGCACGGTGCAAACGGGCGCCATCTCGGCTTCGGGCGCGTCCGGCTCGTCGATCACCCGCGGCGTGCCCACCTCCGGCAAGATCGCCAACGGCGCGGAGGTGGAGCGTGAGACGGCGTTCAAGCTGGCCACCATGGGGACCATGCGGCTGACCCTGCACAACCCCGACTTCACCACCGCCACCCGTATCGCCCAGGCGGTGAACCGCGCCTACCCGGGCTCCGCCAGCGTCGACAACCCCACGATCGTGAGCCTGCGGCCGCCCACCGGGCTGGACATGGTGAGCTTCACCACCGCCGTGGAACAGCTGCCCGTCGACCCCGACGCCCCGGCCAAGGTAGTGGTCGACGAGGTGAACGGCGTGATCGTGATGGGGGCGGACGTGCGCATCTCCACCGTCGCGATCGCCCAGGGCAACCTCACCATCTCGGTCAGCGAGACGCCGGCGGTGACGCAGCCCGGCCCCTTCAGCGCCGGCCAGACGGTGGTGACGCCGCAGACCTCGCTCAAGGTGGACGAAGCCAAGGGCAAGAAGTTGATGATGCTCAACTCCGGGGCGTCGCTCTCCACCCTGGTGAAGGGGCTGAACGCGCTGGGCGTCTCGCCGCGCGACATGATCAACATTCTCCAGGCCATCAAGGCGGCGGGCGCGCTGCAGGCCGACATCCAGGTGATGTGAGCCATGGACCTCGCCCCCTCCCCCGACCTCCTGAAGCCCGCGCCCGCGCCGGCCACCGCCGCCACGGCGGCCACGGGCGCCTCGGCCGCGCGCATCCACAAGGTGGCGCAGGATTTCGAGAGCTCGTTCCTGCAGACCGTGCTCGGCACGATGATGAGCACCACCGGCCAGGCCGACGGCGCCTTCTCCGGCGGCGAGGGCGAGCAGGCGTTCCGCTCCTTCCTGACCGACGCCATGGCCAAGGGCGTGGTGAAGCACGGCGGGATCGGCCTTTCGCAGACGGTCGAGCGCGAGCTCCTCAAGATGCAGGGCGCGCACGCATGAGCCTGCACGCCTCCGGACCCGACGACCGCGCGGGCCAGCTCCTGGCGTTGACGGAACGCCTGACCGAACGGCTCGTCGCCGAGACCGCGCTCTTCGAGGCGCGCCGTCCCCAGGCCGCCGCCGCCGGCCTCGCCCAGACCGCCGAGCTCGCCGCCCTCTACCGCGCCGAGAGCGTGCGCCTGCGCGGCGACCCGTCCTTGCTCCAGGGTGCCGCGCCCGAGCGGATGCGCGCGCTGGTGGCGGCGACCCAGCGCTTCGAGGGCGTGCTGGCCCGGCATGGTCGCGCGGTCGGCGCGGCCAGGCGCGTCAGCGAAGGCCTGATGGGCGCGATCGCTGAGGAGGTCGCGCGAAACCGGGCGGCCGGCGCGGGCTACGGCCCGACTGCGCGTCCCGCCTCGTCGGACGCCAGCGCGATCACGCTGAACGCCCGCGCCTAGGCGGCTGCATCCGCGTCTGCGCGGATTCCGTACATCAAGGGCGCGCGTCCGCCCGTGCGGCGCGGCGACCCTGGACAGCTCACCCGATGTTTCGAACCCTCTCTCGCCCGGTCGCGCTCGCCCTGGCGCTGACCGTCTCCGCCGCCGCTCCCGCCCTCGCCCAGTCCGCCATGCACGGCGAGAAGATGGTCGGCGGCGCGGCCATGTATCCCTCCAAGACCATCGTCGAGAACGCCTCCCAGTCGAAGGACCACACGACCCTCGTCGCGGCCGTCAAGGCGGCAGGCCTCGTCGACACCCTGAGCGGCCCCGGCCCCTTCACCGTGTTCGCGCCCACGAACGAGGCGTTCGCCAAGCTCCCGGCGGGCACGGTCGACACCCTCGTCAAGCCCGAGAACAAGGCGACCCTGGTCAAGATCCTGACCTACCATGTGGTGCCCGGCCGGCTCACCGCCGCCGAGCTGACGAACGGCCAGACGCTGACCACCGTGCAGGGCGAGACCCTGAAGGTGTCCAAGATGGGCCGCCACGTCACGCTGACCGACGCCAAGGGTGGCAAGAGCCGCGTCACCATCGCCGACGTGATGCAGTCGAACGGCGTCGTCCACGTCGTCGACACCGTGCTGATGCCGTAAGGCGTCGGCGGACCGTCGGCCGGGCGTCACCGCCCCACCCTCGCCCGGCCGGCGGTTCGTTACGCGGCCTGCGGTCAGGCCGGCCCGGCCGACAAGGCGTCGACGAAGGGCGCGAGCCACGGCTGGCGCGACCGACGGAGCCGCTCGGCCCGGTAGATGTGCGCGAGGTCGGCGTAGGCGCGGTCGAAGTCGTCGTTGACGACCACATAGTCGTACTCGCCCCAGTGCGCGATCTCGCCCGCGGCGCGGTCCAGCCGGCGGCGGATCACCTCGTCGCTGTCCTGGGCGCGCGCCTGGAGCCGCCGCCGGAGGTCGGCCATCGTCGGCGGCAGGATGAACACGCGCACCGCGTCGCCCGGCGCACGCTCGGCGACCGAACGCGCGCCCTGCCAGTCGATGTCGAACAGGACGTCGCGCCCGGCCTCCAGCGCGGCCATCACCGGCGCGCGGGGGGAGCCGTAGCGGTGGTCGTGCACGGGCGCCCATTCGAGGAAGGCGTCGGCCGCGACCAGGGTGTCGAAGGCCGTGGCGTCCACGAAGTGGTACTCGCGCCCGTCGCGCTCGCCCGGCCGCGCCGCGCGGGTGGTGTGCGAAACCGACAAGTCAAGCTCGGCGTGATCGGCCAAGAGCCGCCGCGACAGGGAGGTCTTGCCCGCCCCCGACGGGCTGGACACGATCAGCATCAGCCCGCGTCGCCGCGCGGCGCGCTCGGCGGTCGAGGCGTCGGGCTCACTCGACATTCTGCACCTGCTCGCGGAACTGCTCGATCGCAGCCTTGAGATCGAGCCCCACCGCGGTGAGCTCCAGCGAGGCCGACTTGGCGCAGAGCGTGTTGGCCTCGCGCATGAACTCCTGCGAGAGGAAGTCGAGCCGGCGGCCCGCGGGGGCGGCGTCGGCCAGGAGCGCGCGGGCCGAGGCGACGTGCGCCGCCAACCGGTCCAGCTCCTCGCGCACGTCGGCGCGCTGGGCGAGCGCGGCGGCCTCGTGGGCGATGCGCTCGGGCGGCAGCTCCTCCCCCGCGAACTCCGCCAGACGCGCGACGTAGCGGGCCTTGATCGCCGGCCCCTGCCCTGCGGCCTCCGCCTCGCCTCGGCTAACCAAGCCGGCGATGCGGTCGACGGCGCCCCGCAGCACGGGTGCGAGGGCCGCGCCCTCGTCCGCCCGCGCCGCCGCGAGCGCGTCGAGCGCCTGCGCGAGGCTCGCACCCATGGCGGCCTCGAGTTCGGCGCGCGTCTCGGGCGAGTCGTCGGCGGCGACCTCGCGGATCACGCCGGGCGCGCGCAGGAGGCCGTCGAAGCGGGGCGGCGCGGCCTGGCCCCGTTCGACATAGGGCCGCGCCAACTCGAGCAGCCGGTCGAGCGCCGCGAAGTCCACCTCGGCCCCCGCGGGCGGCCCGGAGCGGCGCGCCTGCACCGTCACGGTGAGCTGACCGCGGGCGAAGCGCGCCTGGGCGAGCTCGCGCGCGCCGCGTTCCAGCGCGTCGAGGCCAGGCGGGGTGCGGACGCGCACCTCAAGCGAGCGCCCGTTCACCGAGCGCGCCTCCACGGTCCAAGACCACAGCCCCTGGGCGCCCTCCGCCCGACCGAAGCCGGTCATGCCGCGCACGGGCATCAGCGATGCTCGCGTGGCGGCGGAGGAGCGGCGACGGTGGTGGTGCGGCTGACGACGTGGGTGGTCGTGGTCGCCGCGGGACGCGGATGCGCCTTCTCCCAAGCGCGCCAGGTGGCGACGTTGGCGCTCTGCGCCTCGAGGGTGGAGGCGAAGCTGTGGCCGCCCGTGCCGTTGGCGACGAAGTAGAGCTCGTCGGTGTTGGGCGGGTCCATCACCGCAGCGAGGCTCGCGCGGCCGGGGTTGCCGATCGGCGTCGGCGGGAGGCCCGCGTTGAGGTAGCTGTTGTAAGGCCCAGGCGTGACCAGCTCGTTGGCGGTCAGCCCCCGACCCAGCGGCAGGCCGTGGGTGATGCCGTAGATCAGCGTCGGGTCCGCATCGAGGTTCATCCCGCGCTGCAGCCGGTTGACGTAGACGGCCGCCACCCGCGCGCGCTCGGCGGGCACGGCGGTCTCCTTCTCGACGATGGAGGCGAGGATCACCGCCTGCTGGGCTCCCGTGTAGGGCAGCCCCGCGCGGCGGTGCGCCCACAGCTCGGCCAGCACGCGGTCGCGCGCGTCCATCATGCGACCGAGCACCGCCGCCCGGCTCTCGCCGCGCACCACGTCGTAGGTCTCGGGCAGGACGGCGCCTTCCGGCGGGGCCGGGGCGTCGCCGGTGAGGAGCGGCGAAGCGTGCAGCGCGTCCATCACCTGCTGGGCGCTCCAGCCCTCGGGGATGGTGATGCGGTGGCGCACGACCTCGCCCGAGCGGATGCGGCGGATCACCTGGGCGAGGCTGGCGCGCGCGGGCAGGAGGTACTCGCCGGGCCGCAGCCGCCGCGCGTCGCCGCTGAGCTGGGCGGCGGCCATGAACACGGGGCCGGAGCCCACGGCGTGGGCGCGCTCCAACGCCTCCCCGATCTCCGCCAGGCCCGCGCCCGGGCGCAACACGACCGTCGTCGGCGCGCGCGCCGGCCCGGGTCCGTACAGCAAGAAGGCGCAGAGCGCGGCGAGCAGAAGCCCGATCGAAAGAAGCGCACCGCCGGCCCCAGCCAGCCCCGCGAACAGTCCCTTGCGCCAGGCGGGCCGGCTCACGCGCGCACCGTCACGCCCCGGCCCTCACGCCCCCGGCCCTCACGCCCCCGGCCCTCACGCATAGCGCGCGAAGACGAGCGAGGCGTTGGTGCCGCCAAAGCCGAAGCTGTTGGACACCGCCGTCTCGATCGGCATGGGCTTGGCCGTGTTGGGCACGAGGTCGAGCCGCGTCTCCACGTCGGGGTTGTGCAGGTTGATGGTGGGCGGGGCCACCTGGTCGCGGATGGCCAGAAGGGTGAAAATCGCCTCCACCGCCCCCGCCGCGCCCAGGAGATGGCCCGTCATCGACTTGGTGGACGACATGGCGACGTTGGACGCCGCCGCGCCCAGGAGCCGCTCCACCGCCCCCGCCTCGATGCCGTCGGCCATGGTGGAGGTGCCGTGGGCGTTGACGTACTGCACGCCGTCCGGCGCGACCTTGGCGTCGCGCATGGCGGCCTGCATGGCGCGATAGCCGCCGTTGCCGTCATCCACCGGCGCGGTGATGTGATAGGCGTCGCCCGAGAGGCCGTAGCCGCGCACCTCGCCATAGATCTTCGCGCCGCGCGCCTTGGCGTGCTCCAGCTCCTCCAAAACGAGCACGCCCGCCCCCTCGCCCATGACGAAGCCGTCGCGGTCGCGGTCATAGGGGCGGCTGGCTTCCGTCGGCCGGTCGTTGAAGCCCGTGGCCATGGCTCGGCACGCCACGAACCCCGCAATGCCGAGCTTGCCCACGGCCGCCTCGGCCCCGCCCGCCAGCATGACGTCCGCGTCGCCGTAGCGGATCAGCCGCATGGCGTCGCCGATGGCGTGGGCGCCCGTCGCGCAGGCCGTCACCACCGAATGGTTCGGCCCCTTGAAGCCGTAGCGGATGGAGACGTGGCCCGACGCCAGGTTGATCAACGCCGAGGGTATGAAGAACGGGCTGACGCGCCGGGGGCCCTTGGCCTCCAGCTCCAGCGTGGTCTCGGCGATGGTGTTCAGCCCGCCGATGCCGGAGCCGATGATCACGCCCGTGCGCTCGCGCGCCTCCTCGTCCTCCGGAGTCCAGCCCGCGTCGCGCACCGCCTCGTCGGCGGCGGCGACGGCGTAGAGGATGAAGTCGTCCACCCGGCGGCGCTCGCGCGCGCTCATGGCCTTGTCGGGATCGAAGCTGTCGGGATCGTCGGCCGAGCCGCCGCCGCGGCCGTCCACGCGCGGCACCTCGCACGCCACCTCGCAGCCGTAGCCGGTGGGATCGAAGGCGGTGATGCGGTTCGCGCCCGAGCGGCCGGCGAGTATGCCCCGCCAGCTCGCCTCCACCCCGTTGGCCAGGGGGGAGACGAGACCCAGGCCCGTGACGACGACGCGACGCATGTTGGCTGCCTTCAACGCTCCCGCCGCCCGGCGGCTTCGCGCCCGAGTCGGCGGTCGGCGGACCTTACACGCGAGGCCGCCGAACGAAAGCGCCGCCCCCGGCGTGGCCAGGGGCGGCTCCGACCGGCCCGCGGCCGGGTGAACGGGGCGGCGCGGGGCCGCCCCGGGTCGTTCAGGAGCCGGTGCGCTCCTGGATGAACTTCACCGCGTCACCGACGGTCTGGATGTGCTCGGCGGCGTCGTCGGGGATCTCGATGTCGAACTCCTCCTCGAACGCCATCACCAGTTCGACATTGTCGAGGCTGTCGGCGCCCAGGTCGTCGATGAAGGAGGCCTTCTCCGTCACCTTCTCCGGGTCGGCGTCGAGGTGCTCGATGACGATCTTGCGCACGCGCTCGAGGACGTCGGCCATAGGATGGTATCCCTGTCGTTCAGCTGGCCGCGCGGGCGCGGCGTTCGGGTTGCGGACGCACGCGGACGACATCCGGCGCGTCGGGAAGGCTTTACGCGGCGAACCGGCGTGCGGCTTGGCTAGCACACCTCTTTTCCCGGCGCCAAGCGAGCGGCGCGGGCGCCCTAGATCATCGCCATGCCGCCGTTGACGTGCAGGGTCTGCCCCGTGACATAGGCTGCCTCGGCGCTCGCCAGATAGACGCAGGCCGCGGCGATCTCGCCCCCCTCGCCCAGCCGGGCGACGGGGATGCGGCCGAGGATGGCGGTGCGCTGCGCCTCGTTCAGCGCGTCGGTCATGGGGCTGGCGATAAAGCCCGGCGCCACGCAGTTCACCGTGATCCCGCGCGACGCCACCTCGGCCGCCAGCGACTTGGAGAAGCCGATCATCCCCGCCTTGGAGGCGGCGTAGTTCGCCTGGCCCGGATTGCCCGTCACGCCCACCACCGAGGTGATGCCGAGGATACGGCCCGAGCGGCGCTTGAACATGCCCTTCAGGGCCGCGCGCGACAGCCGGAAATAGCTCTCGAGGTTCACGCGCATCACCTGCGCCCAGTCCTCGTCCTTCATCCGCAGGAGGAGGCCGTCGCGCGTCACCCCCGCGTTGGCGACCAATATGTCGAGCCCGGCGCCCGCGGCCTCCTCCGCGCGGCCGACCAGCGCGTCGACCTCGCCCGCGTCCGCCAGGTCGGCGGCCACCGCGTGCGAGCGCTCGCCGAGCTCGGACGCCAGCGCCTCCAGCGCCTCCCGCCGGGTGCCGGAGAGGACGACCGCCGCCCCCTGCGCGTGCAGCGCGCGCGCCACCGCGCCGCCGATGCCGCCGCTCGCGCCCGTCACGAGCGCGGTCTTGCCGGTCAGGTCGAACATCCGCAAACTCCAGCGCCCCCCCACTCAGAGCGAGTGAGCGAAGTCCTCGATCTCGGTGGGGGTGTTCAGCGCCCCCGCCTGCGCGTCGGGCGCGATGCGCTTGACCATGCCGGTCAGGACCTTGCCCGACCCTGCCTCCACGAAGCGGGTCACGCCGCCGTCCTGCACCATCCACTCCACGCTCTCGCGCCAGCGCACGCGGCCGGTCACCTGCTCGACCAGGAGCCGGCGGATGTCGTCGGGGTCGGACGTCGGCCGGGCGGTGACGTTGGCGACCAGCGGCGCGCGGGGCTCCTCCAGCCGCGCCTCGCCCAGCGCGCGCGCCATCTCCTCGGCCGCGGGCTGCATCAGCGGGCAGTGGAAGGGCGCGGACACGTTGAGCGGAACCGCGCGCGCACCCAGCTCCTTCGCCTTGAGGATGGCGGCGTCCACGGCGGCCTTGGCCCCCGAGATGACGACGTTGCCGGCGTTGTTGTCGTTGGCCACCACGCACACACCCAGCGCCGCGCCCGCCTGAGCCGCCGCTTCGGCCAGCGCCACGTCGGCCTTGGGCCCGATCAGGGACGCCATGGCCCCCTCGCCCACCGGCACGGCGCGCTGCATCGCGCGGCCGCGCAGCTGGAGGAGGCGCGCGGTGTCGGCCACCGACAGGCTCTCCGCCGCCGCCAGCGCCGAGTACTCCCCCAGGCTGTGGCCGGCGACGAAGGCCGCGCCCGCCACGCCCGCGCCGACCTCGTCGCGCAGGGTGCGGATCACCGCCAGGCTCACCGCCATCAGCGCGGGCTGGGCGTTCTCGGTCAGCGTCAGCTCGTCGGCCGGGCCCTCGCGCATCAGCCGGGTGAGGTGGAAGCCCAGCGCGTCGTCGACCTCCTCGAACACCTCCCGCGCGGAGCGGAACACGGCGAGCTCGGCCCCCATGCCGACGGCCTGGCTGCCCTGACCGGGGAAGATGAAGGCGAGGCTCACGGGCGGTCGCAGGGGCTGGGGTCGCGGGCGCGACGGGGCGTCACGGTTAGGAGATGGCTGCGGGTGGAGCAAGCGGGCCCTTGTGGCGAGGGCGCAGGCGCGCGACCTTCGCCCCTCCTCCTGGAGAGCTCCATGCGCCCCGTCGCTTTCGCCCTCGCCGCCGCCGTGGCGACCCTCGCCGCCGGCTGCGCCCACGCGGCCCTGCCCGTCGGCGCCGCCGCGCCCGACTTCACCGCCCCCGCCGCGCTTGGCGGCAAGGCGTTCAGCTTCACCCTGTCCAAGGCGCTCGCCCGGGGGCCGGTCGTGCTCTACTTCTTCCCCGCCGCCTTCACCTCCGGCTGCACCAAGGAGGCGCACGACTTCGCCGAGGCCTCCGCCGACTTCGCCAAGGCCGGCGCGACGGTCGTGGGCGTCACCGCCGGCAACGCCGACCGCATCGGCGAATTCTCCAAGGTCGAGTGCCGCGACAAGTTCGCCGTCGCCGCCGATCCCGGCGCCAAGATCGCCGCGCAGTACAAGTCCACCCTGGCGCTGAAGCCCGGCTGGTCCGACCGCACCTCCTACGTCATCGGCCAGGACGGTAAAGTGAAGTTCGTCTACTCCGACCTGAACCCGGACAAGCACGTCGACCTGACGCTTGCGGAGGTGAGGAAGCTGAAGGGGGCGGGGTGAGGGGTTGGTTGGGGCGCTTTGGTTCTGACGCCGGGCAGGGCCGCCGTGCTCGGTCGCGTCAAGGGACGCTTCGCTCTTCGCCCTTGACCCGCCCTGCGCGCGACGGCTGACGCGGGGGCGTCGGGACGCGGGGCGTCCCTTCGATAGTTCGACAACGCCTCCGGCGGGTCGAACACAGGGCTGTGACTTGGGTGAGCCCGCCTTCTTCGGTCGAGCCTCCGTCATCCTCAAGCTTGACCCGAGGGTCGGGCGCGGGCCCAGCGGTCGCGTTGCCGCCTCGCGCCGAGCGGAGCCGCAGGCTCGGCCCTCGGGTCGCGGCGGGGAGAAGGATGAGCGCCGCCCGTCGATGGCGGGCTATGGCAAGCTACAGCCCTGTGTTCGACGCGGGCCGCAGGCCTAAGTCGAACTATCAAGAAGGGACGCCCCGCGTCCCGACCCCTCCAGTCAGCCGTCGCGCGCAGGGCGGGTCAAGGCAGCGGCGCAGCCGCTCCTGCGCAAGCAGGTCGCCTTGACGCGACCGAGCACGGCGGCCCTACCCGGCATCCGATTAGCGGCGCGTACCCACCTCCGCCGAGCACACGCCCCCACCTATCCCCGCCCCCTCGCGCCGGCCGCAAAGTCCCTGTCGACCCCGCGGCTGGGGAGGGCGCTTCGGATCCGCGCTCGAGGTGGCCGGGGGGCTGTGGTCGTGCGGGACCGGGCCTTTCGCCCGGCCCCTCCCCAGCCGGCGACGGCGCGGGAGGGATCAGTGTCTGCGGGGGGTGAAACCGCAGAGCCCGGGAGGCGTCGGATGCCTCCCGCCCGCCGGGCGATCCGGGTCGAAGGGCCCGGGTCGGGGCGCGAGGGGTCAGAGCCCGCGCCTGGACGAGCCGTACCTGGGCGGACAATGCCCGCTTCGGCCTCCCCCGAGCCCGACCGCGCGGAGCGCTGCGCCTCTGCCGAAACACACACATCGCGCGCCCCACGGTCTCCGGGCCGGGGCGCGGCGCTCCGCACCTCCCCGACCCTCCGCGGCCTGCGCCGGCGGAGCGCGCCGGCGTGCGCCCTTGCGTTCGACCTTGCGTTCGGGGCGGTTTCGCGTAGAAGCGCCCCCTTCCCGAGAGGCGGTCCGTCGCGGCCCCGCCAGGGGACGGGCTTGCGCCCGCCCCGCCGCGAGCCGGAACCGTCGGGGCGCGCCGCATCTTCCGCCGGCCCGCCACGCCGCCCTCGCCTGCCGACGGAAGAGGATACGGACGCCCCCATGGCGCTCTACGAACACGTCGTCATCGCGCGACAGGACATCTCGCCCCAGCAGGCCGAGGCGCTGAACGACCAGCTCAAGGCCACCATCGAGGCGGGCGGCGGATCGGTCGCCAAGATCGAGTACTGGGGCCTGCGCAACCTCACCTACCGCATCAACAAGAACCGCAAGGGGCACTATTCGCTCCTGGCGCTCGACAGCCCCGCGCCGGCCGTCAAGGAGATGGAGCGCCAGCTCTCGCTCAACGAAGACGTGCTGCGCTACCTCACCGTGAAGGTCGAGGAGCTCGACCTCGAACTCTCGCCCGTGCTCGCCCGCCGCGAGCGTGACCGCGAACGCTCCGACCGCCGCGACGGCGACGGCGGCGGGCGCGACGCGGCCCCCGCGCCCGTGAGCGAGTAAGGATCACCGCCATGACCGACGTCACCCCCAACGACACCGCCCCGGGCGCCCCCGCGGGCGGCTCCGGCGGCGGCCAGCGCCGCCCCTTCTTCCGCCGCCGCAAGGTCGATCCGTTCGCGGGCGCCGGCGCGCCGAAGATCGACTACAAGGACGTGAAGCTCCTGCAGCGCTACGTCTCCGAGCGAGGCAAGATCGTGCCGTCGCGCATCACCGCGGTCAGCCAGAAGAACCAGCGCAAGCTCGCCCAGGCGATCAAGCGCGCCCGGTTCCTCGCGCTCCTGCCCTACGTCGTCCGGTAAGGGAGGGCTGATCGCATGAAAGTCGTTCTGCTCGAGCGCGTGCACAACCTCGGCGCCATCGGCGACGTGGTGACGGTGAAGGACGGGTTCGCCCGCAACTTCCTCCTGCCGCGGTCCAAGGCGCTGCGCGCCACCGCCTCCAACCTCAAGACCTTCGAGACCGACCGCGCCGCCATCGAGGCGCGCAACGCCGACAACCGCCAGACCGCCCAGCGCCAGGGCGACCGCATCGACGGCCAGAACTATGTGATGATCCGCCAGGCGGGCGAGTCGGGCCAACTCTACGGCTCGGTGACCGGCCGCGACGTGGCCGACGCCATGGAGGCGGAGGGCGCGCGTGTCTCCCGCAGCCAGATCGTGCTCGACCGGCCGATCAAGGCCTTGGGCGTGCATTCGGTGAAGGTACAGCTCCACCCGGAGGTGAGCGTCACCGTGCAGATCAACATCGCCCGCTCGGCCGACGAGGCCGACCGCCAGGCCCGCGGCGAGGACGTGATCGCCTCCCAGTACGAGGACGAGCGCGCCCAGGACGCCCAGGCCGCCGCCGACATGCTGGAAGGCGGCGCGGGCCAAGCGATGCAGGACGCCTACTGAGCCTGCCGCAAGGCCGGAACTGATGCGAAGGGCGCGGGAGCGATCCCGCGCCCTTCGTCGTCTCGACCCGCCCTGCGCTCGCGCAGGGGTCGCCTGCACGGCTCCCAGGTCGCCACGTCCGGAACCGTCATGCCTGCCGTCCACAGAAGCGACGGCAGCTGTGGACGGGTCGCGCGTGCCGCAGGCGCCGCCGCTTCGGTCCGGCTAGAACGGACGGCTCATGAGCTCCACCGCCCTCAGCTTCGCCCCGGCCGCCGTGCCTGAGGCTGCGCCCGCGACCCTGCCGTCCAACGTCGAAGCCGAGCAGGCGCTGATCGGCGCGGTGCTTCTGGACAACGGCGCCTACGAGCGGCTGTCCGACCGGCTGCAGGCGCGCCACTTCTACGAGCCGTTCCACCAGCGCCTGTTCGCCGCGATGGAGGAGCACGTCCGCAAGGGGCAGCTGGCCGACCCGCTCACCATGATGGAGCGCTTCCGCCGCGACCCGGCGTTCGAGGCGCTGGGCGGCGTGCGCTACCTCGCCGACCTCGTGAACCGTGCGCCGCCGGCCGCCAACGCCTTCGACTACGGCCGGGTGATCTACGACCTGGCGCTCCGTCGCGACCTGATCCGGATCGGCGGCGACATGGCCCACGCCGCAGGGGCCGACCAGGAGACCGAGGCCCGCGACCAGATCGAGGCGGTCGAGCAGCAGCTCTACACCCTCGCGGAGACGGGCGGCGTCTCCCAAGGCTTCCAAACCTTCGAGAACGCCCTGGCGGGCGCGGTGGCCATGATCACGGAGGCCAAGGAGCGCGAGGGCGGGCTCGCCGGCCTCTCCTGCGGCCTGCTCGACCTCGACCGCCAGCTGGGCGGGCTGCACCCGTCCGACCTCGTGATCCTGGCGGGGCGCCCGTCGATGGGCAAGACCGCGCTCGCCACCAACATCGCCTTCAACGTGGCGCGCAACTACAGCTGGGAGCCCGCAGCCGACGGCTCGCGCCGCACCTCCTCAGGGGGCGTGGTCGCCTTCTTCAGCCTCGAAATGAGCGCCGAGCAGCTCGCCACCCGCCTCCTCGCCGACGTGTCGGGCGTATCGTCCGACAAGCTGCGCAAGGGCGAGATCGACGACGGCGACTATGTCGCCGTGCGCGACGCGGCGGTGGAGGTGCAGCAGAGCCCCCTCTACATCGACGCCACCGGCGGCCTGTCCATCGCCAAGCTGGCGGCGCGCGCGCGGCGGCTGAAGCGTTCCACCGGGCTCGACCTGATCGTGGTGGACTACCTTCAGCTCGTCACCACCGACGGCTCGAAGGGCGACAACAGGGTGCAGGAGGTCTCCAGCATTACTCAGGGGCTCAAGGCGCTGGCGAAGGAGCTGTCGGTGCCGGTGGTGGCGCTGTCGCAGCTGTCGCGCCAGGTCGAGAACCGCGAGGACAAGAAGCCCCAGCTGTCGGACCTGCGCGAGTCGGGCTCGATCGAGCAGGACGCCGACGTGGTGATGTTCGTCTATCGCGAGAGCTACTACCTGGGCCGCGCCGAGCCGCGCGAGGGCACGCCCGAGCACCTGCAGTGGCAGGACGACATGGACAAGGTGGCGGGCATGGCCGACGTCATCATCGGCAAGCAGCGCCACGGTCCGATCGGCACGGTGCGCCTGTCGTTCAACCCCGACCTGACCAAGTTCGGCAACCTCGCCCGCGCCGACCGCTACGACTTCGGCTGACGCCGCGCGCTCTCCCCACCCCCGTCCGCGCCTGCTAGGCCCCGCGGCGATGGCCGACCTCGCCGAAGCCCGCCTCACGGTCGACCTCGACGCGTTGGCCCGCAACCACGCCCGGCTGCGCGCGGTGGCGAGCGGGGCGGAGGTCGCGCCCGTGGTCAAGGCCGACGGCTACGGCCTGGGCGCGGCGGAGGTGGCGCGGCGGCTCTACGCCGACGGGGCGCGGCGCTTCTTCGTAGCGCGGCTCTCGGAGGGCGAGGCGCTGCGCGCGGCGCTGAGCACGCGCGAGGCGGTGATCTACGTGCTGGACGGCTGCACGCCCGGCGCGGCCGAGCGGCTGGACGCCGCCGCGCTGATTCCCGTGCTGAACAGCCTCGACCAGGTCGCCGCCTGGGCGCGCGGCGCGCCCCGCGTGGGCCGGCCCACGGCGCTGCACGTCGACACCGGCATGAACCGGCTGGGCCTGCCGCCCGACGAGGCGCGCGCCCTCGCCGCCTCGAGCGACCGGCTGGGCCGGCTCGACGTGACGCTCGTCATGTCGCACCTCGCCTGCGCGGAGGACGCGGGCTCGCCGATGAACATAGCCCAGCTGAGCCGCTTTCGAGAGGCGCGGGCGCTGTTCCCGCAGGCCCGGGCGAGCCTGGCCAACAGCGCGGGCGTGGCGCTGGGAGGCGCGTTCGCCTTCGACATGGTGCGGCCGGGCATAGGCCTCTACGGCGGCTACGGGAGCGAGCCGGTGGCGCGCTGGGAAGTTCCGATCCTGCAGCTGCGCACCGTGCGGCCGGGCGAGAGCATAGGCTACGGCGCGAGCTTCACCGCGTCCGAGACGCTCCGCACCGCGACCGTGGCCGCCGGCTACGCCGACGGCGCCTTGCGGGCGCTCTCCGGCGGCGGGTATGGGACGCTCGATGGCCGACCCTGTCCCATACTCGGCCGCATCTCCATGGACCTCCTCGTCGTGGACGTGAGCGCCGCGCCCGGCGCGCGCGTCGGCGACCTCGTCACGCTCCTGGGCGAAGATCCTGCGCTGGACGCGGTGGCGCAAGCCGCCGGCACCATCGGCTACGAGATCCTCGTGCGGCTCGGCGCGCGCAACGCCCGCGCCTACCGGGGCGCCCGCGGATGAACCTTGTGCAGGCGCTGGGCCGCGCGGTGCTGGGGCTGGTGGCCGCGGTGGGGCGCGTGGCGATCTTCGCCGGACGAGGGCTCGGGCGCGCGGCGCTGCCGCCCTACTTCCCGCGCCAGTTCGCCCGGCAGGTGATGGCGATCGGCTACTATTCGCTGCCGGTGGTGGGGCTGACGGCCGTGTTCACCGGCGCCGCCCTGGCGCTCAACATCTACACCGGCGGCAACCGCTTCAACGCCGAGCAGATCATGCCGCAGATCGTGGGCATCGGCATCACGCGCGAACTCGGCCCGGTGCTGGCCGCCCTCATGCTGGCCGGGCGCGTCTCGGCCGCCATCGCCGCCGAGATCGGCGCCATGCGCGCCACCGAGCAGATCGACGCCTTGGAGACGCTCTCCACCGACCCCTTCCGCTATCTGATCGCGCCGCGGCTGATCGCGGGCGTGCTCACCCTGCCGCTGCTCACGGTCGTGGCCGACACCATCGGCATCGCCGGCGGCTGGCTCGTCGCCACCCAGAGCCTGGGCTTCAACGGCGCCACCTACGTCGAGAACACCTGGAACTTCATCACCTCGGGCGACGTGATCACCGGCCTGATCAAGGCGGCGGTGTTCGGCCTGATCGTGACGCTCATGGGCTGCTACCACGGATACACCGCCTCGGGCGGGGCGCGGGGCGTGGGGCGGGCGACGACCAACGCGGTGGTCTCGGCCGCCGTCCTCGTCTTCGCCGCCGACTTCGTGCTGACGAGCCTGTTCAGCCGATGAGCCAGACCACCCTGTTCGGCGACTCGGGCCTCCTGCCCTACCCCGCCCAGCCCAAGCTCGAGCTGCGCGGCGTGGTGAAGCGCTTCGAGGGGCGCACGGTCCTGGACGGGGTCAGCCTCGACGTGCCGGTCGGCCGCTCGCTCGTGATCATCGGCGGCTCGGGCCAGGGCAAGTCGGTCACGCTGAAGATCGCCATCGGCCTCCTGCAGCCCGACGCGGGCGAGGTCTTGGTCGACGGCGTGCCCGTCGGCCGGGCGGACGCTTCGCAGGCCGGGCACATGGCCAAGTTCGGCCTCCTGTTCCAGGGTGCGGCGCTGTTCGACAGCCTGACCGTCTGGCAGAACGTGGCCTTCCGCCTGATCAACGCCGACCGCGTGAGCCGGCGCGAAGCGCGCGAGCGCGCCTGCGAGGCGCTGCGCCAGGTGGGGCTCGACCCCGCGGCGGTCTCCCAGCTCTATCCGGGCGAGATCTCGGGCGGCATGCAGAAGCGCGTGGGGCTGGCGCGCGCCATCGTGGCGCACCCGGAGATCCTGTTCTTCGACGAGCCGACGACCGGCCTCGACCCCATCAACTCCGACGTGATCAACAACCTCATCGTCGAGCAGGTGCGCCGCCTGGGCTGCACGGCGGTCTCCATCACTCACGACATGGCCTCGGCCAGGAAGATCGCCGACGAGATCGCCATGCTGCACGACGGGCGGGTGGTGTGGCGCGGCCCGGCCTCACAGATCGACGATTCGGGAAACGCCTACGTCGACCAGTTTGTGAACGGCCGCGCCGACGGGCCCATCACCCACGACATCGCGGCGCGCCGCGCGGGCTCCACCCCCCGCGAGCAGGCCGTCTCCGCGCGGCGCTGAGCGTGGCGCGCGAGGGGGCCCTCTACGCCTGCCAGTCGTGCGGGGCCGTCCACCCCAAGTGGTCGGGGCGCTGCGACGCCTGCGGGGCGTGGAACACGCTCGTCGAGGAGATCACCGCCAAGCCGCCGCCTGGCGCGCTCGCCCCCACCCGCGGCCGCAAGGGCGCGGGCCTCGCCTTCGAGACGCTGGACGCCGAGACTCCCACCCCCGCCCGCATCACCACGGGCGTGGGCGAGTTCGACCGGGTGTGCGGCGGGGGCGTCGTGCCGGGCTCGGCCGTCCTGATCGGCGGCGACCCGGGCGTCGGCAAGTCGACCCTTCTCCTGCAGGCGGCGGGAGCGGCGGCGCTGGGCGGCGCGCGCGTGGCCTATGTCTCGGGCGAGGAGGCGGTCGAGCAGGTGCGCGCCCGCGCCCAACGCATGGGCCTGGGCGCCGCCCCCGTGCGCCTCGCCGCCGAGACGGGGCTGCGCGCCATCACCGACGCGCTGAAGCGCGAGCCCTTCGATCTCGTGGTGATCGACTCGATCCAGACGGTGTGGAGCGACCAGCTGGAGGCCGCGCCGGGCTCGGTCGCCCAGGTCCGCGCCTGTGCGGGCGAGCTCGTGCGGCTGGCCAAGAGCCGCGGCGTGGCGGTCGTCTTGGTCGGCCACGTCACCAAGGACGGCCAGATCGCCGGCCCGCGCGTGGTGGAGCACATGGTCGACGCGGTGCTCTCCTTTGAGGGCGAGCGCGGCTACCCGTTCCGCATCCTGCGGGGATTGAAGAATCGCTTCGGCGCGGTGGACGAGATCGGCGTGTTCGAGATGGGCGACGGCGGCCTGCGCGAGGTGCGCAACCCGTCGGCGCTGTTCCTGGGCGAGGGCGGCGCAAGGGCGGCGGGGGCGGCGGTGTTCGCCGGCGTTGAGGGCTCGCGCCCCGTCCTGGTCGAGGTGCAGGCGCTGGTCGCCCCCTCCGCCTACGGCACGCCGCGCCGCGCGGTGGTCGGCTGGGACCAGGGACGCCTCGCCATGGTGCTGGCGGTCCTGGAGGCCCGCTGCGACGTCTCCTTCGGCGACCGCGACGTGTACCTGAACGTCGCGGGCGGCCTGCGCATCACCGAGCCCGCGGCCGACCTCGCCGCCGCCGCCGCCCTGGTCTCCTCGGCGCGCGACATGCCGCTGCCGCAGGACTGCGTTGTGTTCGGCGAGATCAGCCTCTCGGGCGACGTGCGGCCGGTGAACCGGGCGGAGGCGCGGATCCGCGAGGCGCAGAAGCTGGGCTTCGCGCGGGCGCTGGGGCCGAAGCCGATGCGGCCGGGAGAGGCCGGCGCGCCCGCAGGCTTCACCCTCGCCGCCGTCTCGCGGCTCGACGACGCCGTGCGACAGATTGGAGACGGCGCCTGGGACTGATCCGCCCTATATGCGCGCTCGACAGTCCGACCGCGTCGGATCGCCTGCCGCACCGGGAGCCTGAGTGACCGGCTTCGACGTCTTCGCCCTCCTGGCCATCTTGGTGTCGTGCCTGATCGGCTACGCGCGCGGCGCGGTGCGCGAGGTGGTGACGCTGACCGCCTTTGGGCTGGCGGCGGTGGCCGCCATCGCCGCCCTGCCCTACTTCGCGCCGCTCCTGCGCCACGTGATCCATCCCGGCTGGGCCGCCGCCGCCGCCGCGGTCGCCATCGTGTTCGTGCTGGTCTACGTGCTCGTGCGGACGGGGGGCGGCGCCCTGACCGCGCACCTGCGTCGGGCGCAGCTGGGCGGGGTCGACCGCACCGCCGGCGCAGGCTTCGGCGTGCTGCGCGGCCTGATCTTCCTGGGGCTCGCCGCCCTCCTGATCGACGCCACGCCTTGGCCGTCCGGCGCCAAGCCCGCCTGGATCTCCGGCGGGTTCACCTGGCCCGTGGCGCACGCGTCCGGCCGTACGATCGCCGCGCTCGCGCCCGCGGGCGGCGGCGCGGCCGGCCGGTTCGGCCGCTTCTTCAAGGACGGCGTGACCGCGGGCTTCCAACCCTCCGTCGACGAGGCTGCAGGCGGGAACGCCAGCGACGAAGTGGACCGC
This sequence comes from uncultured Caulobacteraceae bacterium, assembly GCA_964242625.1. Taxonomy (GTDB): domain Bacteria; phylum Pseudomonadota; class Alphaproteobacteria; order Caulobacterales; family Caulobacteraceae; genus JASLDZ01. The sequence continues at coordinate 110,405 of CAXTAO010000004.1, forward strand.
GGAATCGTGCTCCACTCGTCGGACGAGACGCCTGCGCGGCCGACGCACCGGCGCCACGCGTCCGGCGGGGCCTACGGCGACCGGAGCCGCCAGGACGTGGACCGGCTGGTGGAGCGATCGCGATGAGCGCGCAGTCCGAGCACGCCGCCTGGCCCGTGCGCGATCCCGACGACGACCGGCCACGCCTGGAGTGCGGCGTGTTCGGCGTGTGGAATATGCCGGACGCGGCGGCGCTGGTGGCGCTCGGCCTCTACGCCCTGCAGCACCGCGGGCAGGAGGCGTGCGGCATGGCCAGCTTCGACGGCCAGCGCTTCGCCACAGAGCGCCACATGGGTCACGTGGGCGACGCTTTCGGCAAGGGCGACCTCGTGGCGCGCCTGCCGGGCTACGCCGCGGTGGGCCACACGCGCTACGCCACCGCCGGCGGCCACGCCATCCGCAACGTCCAGCCCATGTTCGCCGACCTGGAGACAGGGGGGCTGGCCATCGCCCACAACGGCAACCTCACCAATTTCCAGGTGCTGCGCCGCCAGTTGGTGGAGGAAGGCTCGATCTTCCAGTCCACCTCCGACAGCGAGGTGATCCTCCACCTGATCGCCCGCTCCCGGAAGCGCCGCGTCATAGACCGCTTCATCAACGCCCTGCGCGAGATCGAGGGCGGCTATGCGCTCGTGGCGCTGACCAACACCTGCCTCATCGGCGCGCGCGACCCGCTGGGCATTCGGCCCCTCGTCCTGGGCGAACTCGGCGGCAAGTTCGTGCTGGCGTCGGAGACCTGCGCGCTCGACATGATCGCGGCGCGCTTCGTGCGCGACGTCGAGCCGGGCGAGGTGGTGCAGATCACCGATGCGGGCGTCGAGAGCCTGCGCCCCTTCCCCGACGCACGCGCGCGGCCGTGCCTCTTCGAGTACGTCTACTTCTCGCGGCCGGACTCGGTGGTGAACGGCCGCAGCGTCTACGACGTGCGCAAGCGCATGGGCGCGCGGCTGGCGGAGGAGACGGGCGTCGAGGCCGACGTGGTGGTGCCCGTGCCCGACTCGGGCGTGCCCGCCGCCCTCGGGTACGCGCAGGGGTCGGGCATACCCTATGAACTCGGCATCATCCGCGGCCACTACGTCGGGCGCACCTTCATCCAGCCGACTCAGGGCGTGCGTGAGCTCGGCGTGCGCATGAAGCACTCGCCCAATCGCGCCGTCCTCGAAGGCAAGCGCGTGGTCCTGATCGACGACTCGATCGTGCGCGGCACCACCAGCGTGAAGATCGTGCGCATGGTGCGCGAGGCGGGCGCGCGCGAGGTGCACCTGCGCTCGGCCAGCCCGCCGATCCAGTGGCCCGACTTCTACGGCATCGACATGCCGGACCGAGAGAAGCTGATCGCCGCCAACAAGTCCCTGGCCGAGATGCGCGAGATGCTGGAGGTCGACAGCCTGGGCTTCTTGTCGGTCGAGGGCCTCTACTGGGCCATGGGCGCCGGCCCCCGCGACGCCGCCCGCCCCCAGTTCACCGACCACTACTTCACCGGCGACTACCCCACCCGCCTCACCGACCGCGAACTGGCCGAAGGCCGCAACGAGCCGGTGCAGCGCCAGCTCTCGCTCCTGGTGGGGGCCTAGCCAAAGCCCCTCCCTCTCCCGCAAGCGGGAGAGGGAGGGGCCCGCGCTCAGGGCGCGGGAGGGTGAGGAAACTGGGTCAGCAAACTGTCCGCCACGTACTCCGGCTCCCGTAGAACATCGCCGTTCCAGAACCGGATCACGCGAAAGCCCTGCTCCTCCAGCCACCCATCACGGTCCACGTCGTACGCCGACCCTGCATGCTGGCCGCACTCGACCACCAGCCGCGCCTCCAGGCACACGAAGTCGGCGATGTAGCGCCCGATTGGAACCTGCCGGCGAAACTTTCAGCCGCCGAGTTGGCGGTTGCGCAGCAGAGCCCACAGCCGTCGCTCCGCATCGGTCATCTCGCGGCGCATAGCGCGGGCGCGGGTGAGGAGCGTCGGGTCGGTCAGGCCCTCACCCTCCCACGCCAGAGGCGCGGGCCCCTCCCTCTCCCGATCCAAGAGAGGGGTTGAGCGCGGTCTCGGGCACGTCTTCGGAGGTGCTCTCCAGCGTTCGGGGCGTCGCGCCGAACTGCGTCTTCAGCGCTTCGGCGCGCGCCGTGATCGCGGCGCGGTCGGCGGCGGACATGCGGCGGAGCGTGCCGTAGGTGTTGCCCATGCGGCGGTTGTCGGCGAGGCGGCGTTCGTTGCGGGCGATGAAGTCCCAGTAGAGCGCGTTGAAGGGGCAGGCGTCCTCGCTCGTGCGGCTCTTCACGTCGTAGCGGCAGCCGCCGCAGTAGTTGCTCATCTTGTTGATGTAGGCCCCAGACCCCGCATAGGGCTTGGAGCCCATGATCCCGCCGTCGGCGAAGGTGGCCATGCCGTGGGTGTTGGGCAGCTCGACCCATTCGTAGGCGTCGGCGTAGACCACCATGTACCAGTCGTTCACCTCGTCGGGGTGCACGCCCAAGAGCATGGCGAGGTTGCCCGTCACCATCAGCCGCTGGATGTGGTGGGCGTAGGCGTGGTCGCGCGTGACCTCCACCACGTCCTTGATGCACGCCATCTCGGTCTCGCCCGACCAGTAGAACCAGGGCAGCTTGCGATCGGCCCCTAGTGCGTTGATCAGCTTGTACTCGGGGCCTTTCAGCCAATAGATGCCGCGCACGTACTCGCGCCAGCCGATGATCTGGCGGATGAAGCCCTCCACCGCGTTCAAGGGCGCGCGCCCGGCGCGGTACTCCGCCTCCGCGCGGCGGCAGAGGTCGAGCGGGTCGATCAGGCCGAGGTTCATCGCCGCCGACACGCGCGCGTGCCACAGCCACGGATCGCGGGCGCGCATGAAGTCCTGGTAGTCGCCGAAGGTCGGCAGGATAGCGCCCAAGAAGTGCTCGACCAGCCGCTCGGCTTCGTCGGGCGCGGTGGCGTAGCCATATTGGTCGACCGTGCCGAAGTTTTCGGGGAAGTCGCGCTCCACCGCGGCGATCAACTCCTGCGCGTGCGGGTCCGGCGGGATGATCACGCGGTCGGGCGCCAACATCTCGGCGGGAAGGCGCTTGCGGTTCTCCGTATCGAAGTTCCAGCGGCCGCCGGCAGGCTTGCCGCCGTCCATCAGGAGCCCGGTCTTCTTGCGCATCTCGCGGTAGAAGAACTCCATGGTCAGCGTCGCCCGGTCGCGCGACCAGTCGTAGAACTCGCCACGCGAGCAGATGTAGCGATCGTCCTCACGCCGCTCGAAGGGGATGGCGAGCTCGCGCTCCAAGACGTCGAACGCGCCTTCCAGCCGGTGCTCGCCCGTGGCGGTCATCACCACGCGTGCGAAGGGCTGGTCGCGCAGCGCTCGCGCCACCTCGCCCGGCAGCGTGCCGGTGTTGAGGGGGTCGTCGTAACGGACGTAGCGCACCGTGGCGCCCGCCGCCTGCAAACGCTCGGCGTGGCGGCGCATGGCCGCAAGCGTCTGCACGATCTTCTGCTTATGGTGGCGGACGTAGGTCAGCTCCGACCGCGTCTCCGCCATCAAAACCACGTCGCGCGCCGGATCGAGATCGCGCAGCGACGACAGCCGTTCGTGCGGCGAGATCTGGTCGCCCACCACGAGCCGCAGCGCGCCCCGCCCCTCCTGCTCCGACACGCTCTCCGCCTCCGCTACGCTGGCGCGCACCGGGTCGGCGGCCTAGAGAGCCCCTCCCCGCCGCCGCCCGCCCCGCGCATGACCCTAGCCTCAAGCGTCCTCGACGCCATCGGGAATACGCCGCTGATCCGGCTGAAGCGCGCGAGCGAGGCGACCGGCTGCGAAATCCTCGGCAAGGCGGAATTCATGAACCCGGGCGGCTCGGTCAAGGACCGGGCGGCGCTGGAGATCGTGCGGGAAGCGCGCTTGAGCGGACGGCTCAAACCCGGCGGGCTGATCGTGGAAGGCACCGCCGGCAACACCGGCATTGGCCTGGCGCTTGTCGGTCGGGCGCTCGGGCATCCCACCCTGGTCGTCATCCCGCGCACCCAGGCGCAAGAGAAAAAGGAGGCGCTGCGCCTCTACGGGGCCGAGCTCGTCGAGGTGGACGCGGTCCCCTACAGCGACCCCGGCAACTACCAGCGCGTGGCCGAGCGGCTGGCCGCCGAGCGCGGGGCGCTGTGGGCCAACCAGTTCGACAACACCGCCAACCGCACCGCCCACGCCAAGACGACGGGCCCCGAGCTGTGGGCGCAGACCGGCGGGCGGCTCGACGCCTTCATTTGCGCGGTGGGCACGGGCGGCACGCTGGCGGGGGTGAGCGAGGCGCTGCGGCCCCACGGCGTGAAGATCGGCTTGGCCGACCCCGACGGCTCGGCCTTCTTCTCCTACTACACCACGGGCGAACTCAGGGCCGAGGGCAGCTCGATCACGGAGGGCATCGGCCAGGCGCGCATCACCGAGAACCTGCGCGACCTCCCCGTCGACTTCGCCTGCAACGTGCCCGACGCGGAGGCGGTGACCACCGTGTTCGACCTCCTGGAGCACGAGGGCCTCCTGGTCGGCGGGTCGGCGGGGGTGAACGTGGCGGGTGCGGTCCGCATGGCGCAGCGGCTCGGCCCCGGGCACGTCATAGCGACGATCCTGTGCGACGGCGGCCAGCGCTACCGCTCCAAGCTGTTCAACCGGGATTTCCTGCGCGAGCGGGGCTTGCCGACGCCCGCCTGGCTGTAGACGCTGCCATCGCCGTGACGTCGCCGCTGATCTCCACCGCCGAACTCGCCGAGGCGCTGGGCGCGCCGGATCTCGTCGTGGCGGACGCGACCTGGCTCCTGCCCGGCCAGGGCGACGCCCGCGCGACCTACTTGGCCGGCCACGTGCCCGGCGCGGTTTTTTTCGATATCGACGCCGCGTCGGATTCGGCCAGCGACCTTCCACACATGTTGCCGACCCCAGAGGCGTTCGCCGACTACGCCGGGGCGCTGGGGATCGGGGACGGCTCGCGCGTGGTGGTCTACGACCAACCTGGTCTGTTCTCCGCCGCGCGGGCCTGGTGGATGCTGCGGGCGTTCGGCCACGACGCCGTGCGCGTGCTGGACGGCGGGCTGCCGCGGTGGCGCGCCGAGGGGCGGCCGCTGGAGGCGGGCGAGGTCCGCGCCACGCCGGCGCGCTTCACGGCCCGGCCCCGCCCTGAGCTCGTGCGGACCCTCGAAGAGGTGCGGGCCGCGCTCGCCGAGGGTGCCCAGGTCGCCGACGCCCGCCCCGCGCCGCGCTTCCGCGGTGAGGCGTCCGAGCCGCGGCCGGGGCTGCGCTCTGGCCACATGCCGGGCGCGCGCAGCCTGCCGCTGTCCGACCTCGTCGACCAAGGCGCGCTGAAGGACGAGGCGGGCCTGCGCGCCGCCTTCGCGGAGGCGGGGCTCGATCCCGACCGGCCGGTGTCGGCCACCTGCGGATCGGGGGTGACGGCCGCGGCGATCGTGCTAGCCCAGGCGCGCCTCGGGCGATGGGACGCCGCCGTCTACGACGGCGCCTGGGCGGAGTGGGGCGCGTGCGCCGACTTGCCCATCGCCACGGGGCCGGCGTGAGCGGGGCCTCGCCTGACGAGCGCGCACGCTGGCGCGAGGCCACGCGGCTGATCCGCACGGGCGCCGGGCCGGAGACGGCGGCGGCGGCCGCGCCCCACCCCGTCGCGGTCAACCCTCCGCTGCAGCGGGGCTCGACCGTGATCCTGCCCGACGCCCACGCGCTCTACGCGGCCGAGGTAAGCTACGGGCGCCAGGGCCTCGTCACCCAGGACGCGCTGTGCCAGGCGCTGGCAGAGCTGGAGCGCGCGGAGGCCGTGCGCGTGTTCCCGTCGGGCGCGGCGGCGGTCTCGGCCGCGCTCCTGGCCTTGGTGTCGGCCAGCGACGAGGTTCTGGTGGCCGACAGCGTCTACGGGCCCACCCGGCGTTTCTGCACGGCGTTCCTGGGCCGGTTCGGCGTGGCCGCCCGCTTCTACGACCCGCGCGCGTCCGCCGCCGAGCTTGCGGCCAGCTTCACCCCGGCGACCCGCGCGGTAATGCTGGAGAGCCCCGGCTCGCTCACCTTCGAGGTGCAGGACACAGCCGCCGTCGCCGCCGCCTGCCGGAGCGCGGGCGTGCTCACGCTGATGGACAACACCTGGGCGGCGGGCCTCCTCTTCAAGCCGCTGGACCACGGGATCGACGTCTCGATCCAGGCCCTGACCAAGTACGTGGGCGGCCACGCGGACGTCTTCATGGGCTCGGTCGCCGTGCGCGACGGCGCGCTCGCCGCCAAGCTCGACACGCTGATCCACGACATGGGCTGGGCGGTCTCGCCCGACGACGCCTATCTCATCCTGCGCGGCCTGCGCACGCTGGAGGTGCGCATGCGCGCCCACGGCGAGGCTGGGCTCGAGGTGGCGCGCTGGCTGGAGGACCGGCCGGAGGTGGCGCGCGTGCTGCACCCGGCGCTGCCCTCGTCGCCCGACCACGCACTGTGGCGACGCGATTTCACAGGCGCCTGCGGGCTCTTCGGCGTCGCGCTGCAGCCCTCGCCGCGAGCGGCGGTGCACGCCTTTCTCGATGCGCTGCACCTCTTCGGCCTCGGCTTCTCCTGGGGCGGGTTCGAGAGCCTCGCGGTGCACTGCGACCCGCAGCTGCGCCGCACCGCCTCGCGGCCTGACCTCCCCGGACCGCTCCTGCGCCTACACGTCGGGCTGGAGGCCGTGCCCGACCTCCTGGATGACCTTGGCCGCGGCCTCGCCGCGTGGCGCGGAGCGGGGGACTGATGTCGGTCGAGGAAGCCCCCTACCAGTCGCGCCTCCGCGCGGGCGCCTTCGAGGTGCGCGACTATCCCGCGCTGGTGACGGCGGACGTGGAGGTCGAGGGAGACCAGGGCCAGGCCGCCAACCGGGGCTTCCGCATGCTCGCGGGCTACATCTTCGGCGGCAACGCGCGGCGCGAGCCCATCGCCATGACCGCGCCCGTGGTGCTGGCCCGCACAGAGGCCCCGACAGCGCCCGGCTTCGTAACCGCGTCCGGCGGACGCGGGCGATGGCGCGTGCGCTTCTTCCTGCCGCGCGCGCTCGCTCTTGAGACGCTGCCGCGGCCGCGCGATCCCCGCATCGTCCTGGGCCGCACGCCCGCGGGGCGGTGGGCGGTGGTGCGCTTCTCCGGCCTCGCCCACCCGGCCGCGGCCGACGCCAAGGCGGCGGAGCTCAGGACCTGGATGGCGTCGAAGGGCCTGCGCGTCGGCGGGCCCGCGTCGCTGGCGCAGTACGACCCGCCCTGGACGCTCTGGTTCCTGCGGCGCAACGAGGTCTTGATCTCCGTCGCGCCGTGACCCTGCGGGTGCGGCTGGCGCGCCCGGCAGGGCTCGAACCTGCAACCGTCCGCTTAGAAGGCGGATGCTCTATCCTGTTGAGCTACGGGCGCCCGGGCCTCGGCGCCGCTCAGTGCGACCAGGGCTGCTTGCGGGTGTAGGCGAAGTTGTCGGCGTAGGCCTTGATGATGACCCGGCGCTCGGCGGGCGCCGCCACCTCGAACGAGATGCCGTGGCGCTGGGCGTAGGCGACGGCTTCTCCCTCGGTCTCGAAGGTCAGGCGCACCTGGCCGTTCATGTCGTCCGACGACGTCCACCCCATCAACGGGTCCGGGTGGCGCGCCGAGGCGGGCGCGAACTCCAGGATCCAGTCGTGCGCGCGCGACCGACCCGACTGCATGGTGGTCTTGGCCGGCTTGTAGATGCGCGCGAGCATGGCGGGTGCATACCGCTCCCCATCCGCCCTGGCTAGCGGGCCCCGCCTAGCGGTCGGGGGCCGCTCGTGGTCGGGGCGGCAGGATTCGAACCTGCGACCCTCTGCTCCCAAAGCAGATGCGCTACCAGGCTGCGCTACGCCCCGACGGCGGGGGTGTTAGCAGGCGGCGCGGCCCTGTCCAGGCGATCACGGCCCGTCGATGTCGGCGACCACGAGGCCCTTGGGCCCGTCGGAGAAGCGCACCCTGACCTCGTCGCCAGGCTGCAGATCGGCCACGCCGCAGCGCCGCAGCGTCTCGATGTGGACGAAGATGTCGCCGGGCGCGCCGTCGCGCACGACGAAGCCATAGCCCTTGGTGCGGTTGAACCACTTCACCACCGCCCGCTCCAGCGGCGCGGCGGCGTCGCCGTCGGCGCGGTCGCGCGCGTCCGTCGTCGTCCGGCGGGGGCGGACGTCGGTCTGCATGGCCGTGGTCTCGTCGAAGTCGACGATGGTGACGACCTGCCAGCCCTTGGGGCGCTGCACCGCGTCGACGACGAGCGTGGCGCCTTCGGGCGCCGCCTCGCGACCGCAGGTGCGCAGGCAGGTGACGTGCACAAGCACGTCGCGGCGGTGGGTGAGATCCGGGTCTTCGGGCACGATAAAGCCGTATCCCTTCACGGGATCGAACCACTTCACTCGACCCTTGAGTTGGACGTGCGGCTCTTCAAGGCCGTCGTCGCTGTCCATAACGGACATGCGCCACCCTACCGTCGCCACCGTGCGACGGCCTTCCCCGGGGTCGACTTTATGGCGCCTAGGTCACATAGGTGACAAGCGACCTTGTGACGCACATCAAATGGCAGTCCCTAGGGGAGTCGAACCCCTCTCTTCAGAATGAAAATCTGATGTCCTAACCGATAGACGAAGGGACCGCATCGGTGGGAGGAGGCCTATAGCCCAGCGCTTCGCGGCGGCGCAAGCCTGCGGGGCCCGCGGCCGTCAGCCGACGCGGCGGGGGTCCGCGGCGTCCTCGATCTCGAGCTGCACGCCGTCCCGGCCCCGCCAGTCGTCGGGCCTGAGCCGGCCGGCGACATGCAGCAGTCCATCGCCGGCGAGGAGCCTCCGCCCGAGCTCGGTGTCGGCCGACCGCCAGGCCACGCCCCGGAGCTTATCCCCCTCCGTGGAGCTGAACTCGACGCGGACGTGGCCGCCCCGGAGCGGCGCGGCGTGGCGCAGTTGAAGGTCGGGGAAGGCGAACACGGGCTCGGGCGCGCCCGCGCCGAAGGGGGCCAGCCGGTCGAACGCGGACAGGAGCGCGCGATCGGCCGCGACGGGGGCGAGCAGGGCGTCGAGCTCGAGCGCATCCTCGGCCACCACCCCCGCCTCCGCATCGGCCCGGAGGCGTTCCGCCAGGAAGCGCGCCAAAGCTGGAGCGCCGCCGGGCGCGACCGTCACCCCCGCGGCCATGGCGTGCCCCCCGCCGGCCAGCAGCACGCCCGAGTCGACCGCGGCGTGCACCGCGCGGCCGAGATTCACCCCCGGCTGGGAGCGACCCGAGCCCTTGCCCACCCCCGTCGCCGGGTCGAGCGCCACGACCAGGGCGGGACGCCGCCAGCGCTCGCGCAGCCGGCCCGCGACGATGCCCACCACGCCCGGGTGCCAGCCCTCGCCCGCGACGAGCACGAACGGGGCGTCGGGATCGGCGGCGAGCTGCGCCGCGGCCTGGACGTCGGCCGCGGCCAGCACTTCGGCTTCCACCATCCGACGCTCGGCGTTGAGGACGTGGAGCTCGGCGGCGAGCGCCTGCGCCTCCGCCGGGTCGTCGGTGGCCAAGAGGCGCGCGCCGAGGTCGGAGCGGCCGATCCGTCCGCCCGCGTTGATGCGAGGCCCGAGCACATAGCCGGCGTGGAAGGGCGTGGCCGGACCCTCCACGCCCGCCTCGGCCATCAGCGCCGCGAGGCCGGGGTTGGTCCACCCCGACATGACCCGCAGACCTTGCACGGCGAAGGCCCGGCTGAGGCCGGTCAGGGGAACGACGTCGCAGATCGCCCCCAGGGCCGCGAGGTCGAGCCAACGCCGCAGGTCGGGCTCGGGCCGCGTCTCGCTCCAGAAGCCTGTGCGGCGCCCCTCGCGGTTGAGCGCGGCCAGGAGCACGAACACGACCCCCGCCGCGGCCAGCCCGCCCTGGCGCGAGCCGCAGTCCGGGCGGTTGGGATTGACGAGCGCTGCGGCGGGCGGCGCCTCGCCCGGCCGCATCAGGTGGTGGTCGACGACCACGACGGGCAGGCCGGCCTCGGCCGCCGCCTCCAGGGCGGCGTGGGCGGCCGCGCCGCAGTCGACGGTGACGACGAGGTCGGCCCCCTCCGCCTTGAGCCGGCGCATGGCGGCGGGCGAAGGGCCATAGCCCTCGGTCAGCCGGTCGGGCACATAGACGGCGAGCTCGCGGCCGGCGGCGCGGAACCAGCGCACCAGGAGCGCCGCGCTGGTCGCGCCATCCACGTCGTAGTCGGCGAACACCACGCAGCGGCGGCCGTCGCGGGCGGCCTCGACCAGGAGCGCGGCGGCGCGGTCCATGTCGGCGAAGCACGACGGATCGGGCAGGTGCGCGCGCAGGGTGGGCTGCAGGTGGTCGGCGGCGTCGGCCTCCGAGACGCCGCGCGCGGCCAGGACGCGCGCGACAGGCTCCGGCAGATCGTGGCGCAGGGCGTGGGAGCGCACGAGCGCCGGGTTGGGCGCGCGCAGCTTCCAGGCGCGCCCGGTGAAGGAGCGCGCCACGCCCAGGAAGTGCGCCGGTCCGCAGCCGTCGGCCATGAAGTCAGACCTAGGCGCTCGAGTGAGTCGCGTCGCCTCCCCTGAGTCGCTTGGCCGCGGGCGCGCGCCCTCAGGCGCGCCGCTTCATCCGCACCTCGCGACTCGTGCCCGTGGCCGACACCATCACCAGCGTATGGGTGTGGACGAAGCCGTCGCGGTAGGCGACGCCATCGAGGAGGGCGCCCGTCGTCACCCCGGTGGCCGCGAACACCGCGTCGCCCTTCACGAGGTCGTCCAGGTCGTACTTGCGGCCGAAGTCGGCCTCGGCGAAGCCCAGCCGCCGGGCGCGGGCGCGCTCGTCGTCGTTGCGGAAGACGAGGCGCCCCTGGAATTGGCCGCCGACGCACTTCAACGCCGCGCAGGCCAGGACGCCCTCGGGCGCGCCGCCCTGGCCGATGTAGATGTCGACGCCCGTGGTCGGGTCGGCGGTGTGGATCACGCCCGCCACGTCGCCGTCGGTGATCAGGTTCACCCGGGCGCCCAGGCTGCGCAGCCCCTCGATGATCTCGCGGTGACGCGGCCGGTCGAGCACGCAGGCGGTGATGTCGGAGGGATCGACGCCCTTCGCCTTGGCGAGCGCGCGCACGTTGTCGGCGGCGCTCCTGTCGAGGTCGACGACGCCCGCGGGATAGCCCGGCCCCACCGCGATCTTGTCCATGTAGGTGTCCGGCGCGTTGAGGAGGCCGCCGCGGGGCGCAAAGGCGACCACCGCCAACGCGTTGCTCATGGCCTTGGCGGTGAGCGTCGTGCCCTCCAGCGGGTCCAGCGCGATGTCGACCTCGGGGCCGGCGCCGGTGCCTACCTCCTCGCCGATGTAGAGCATGGGCGCCTCGTCGCGCTCGCCCTCGCCGATCACGATGCGGCCGGCGATGTCGAGCCGGTTCAGCGCGGTGCGCATGGCGTCCACCGCGGCCTGGTCCGCCGCTTTCTCGTCGCCCCGCCCCACAAGCTTGACGCTGGCGATGGCGGCGGCCTCGGTGACGCGCGCCACGTCGAGGGTGAGGGCGCGGAAGGACAGGTCGGCGGTCACGGGCGGTTCCTGGGCTCGCGGGCCGTGGACCGGCCCTTATGGCCGCGCTCTCTAGCGCACCCGTCAGTGCCGCGCGATTCGGATCACCCGAGGGGGCTCGGCCACCGCCTCCAGCCGCCCGATCGCCTCGGCCGCGCGCGCCACCGCCGCGTCGGGCGCGGTCTGGGTGGTGAGGACGATGGGCACGAGGCCGTGCGGCTCGACCGGGCGCTGCAATAGGCTGTCGATGGAGACCTCGGCCTCGGCCAGCGCCTCCGTCACCGCCGCCAGCACGCCCGGCCGGTCGCGCACCATGAGGCGCAGGTAGGCTTGCCCACGCCGGCGCGAGCGGTCGGCCGCCGGCAGCGGCCGGAGCCCCGCCGCCGGGCGCTGGAACACCGGGCGGCGCGGGGCGGAGACGAGGTCGGCGATGTCGGCGGCGACGGCCGCGGCGGTCGGTCCCGCACCCGCGCCTGCGCCCTGAAGGAAGAGGCGTCCGGTGCGCTCGCCCTCCACAAACAGCGCGTTGAGCGCGCCGCCCGCCTGGGCCAGCGGGTGGGCCAGCGGCACGAGCGCGGGGGCGACGCGCACGAAGGCCCCCTCGCCCGCGCCCTCGCGCCCGGCCTCGGCGATCAGCTTGATCCGGTAGCCCAGCGCGTGGGCCAGGCGGATGTCGATGAGCTGCACGCCCTCGATCCCCGTCACCTCCACCGCCGGGAGGTTGGGCGCGGCGTCGAAGGCCAGGGCGGCCAGGATGGCGATCTTGTGCGCCGCGTCGAAGCCGCCGACGTCGGTCGAGGGGTCGGCCTCGGCGTAGCCCAGCGCCTGCGCTTGCGCGAGCACGTCCGGGAAGTCGCGCCCCGTCGCCTCCATCTCCGACAGGATGAAGTTGCAGGTGCCGTTGAGGATGCCCGCGATGCTGAGCGTGCGGCAGCCGACCACCGCCTCGCGCACGAGCTTCACCGCCGGCGCGCCCCCCATCACGGCCGCCTCGAACAGGAGCGCCGCTCCCTGGGCCTCGGCCAGCACCGCAAGCCGTGCGCCGTGGGTGGCCACCAGCGCCTTGTTGGCGGTGACCACGGGCTTACCGAGCTCGAGCGCGCGCTCGACCGCGGCGCGGGCCGGCCCCTCCGCCCCGCCGATCAGTTCGACGAAGACGTCGACCTCGGGATCGGCCGCCAGTGCTGCGGGATCTTCGACGAAGCGCGCCCCGCCCTCGCGCGCCGGATCGCGGCTGCGGGCGCACACCGCCGCCACCTCCACCCGGTCGCCGGAGGGCGGATAGTCGGCCCGCTCGCCGACCAGCCGCACGAGCTCCGCCCCGACCGTGCCGAGGCCCGCGACCCCCAGCCGCCACGTTCGCACGCTCATGGAGGGCCCCTACTCGGCGGCGATGGCGTGGGCGGCGGGGTCCGCCTCGTGCAGGAACCGCTTCACCGCGCGGGCGGCCTGGCGGATGCGGTGCTCGTTCTCGACGAGCCCGATGCGGACATAGCCCTCGCCGTATTCGCCGAAGCCGGCGCCGGGCGCGACGGCCACCCCGGCCTCCTCGATCAGCGCCTTGGCGAACGCGAGGCTCCCCGCCTCGCGCCAGCGCTCGGGCAGCGGCGCCCAGGCGAACATGGAGGCGGGGGGCTGGGGGATCTCCCACCCGGCGCGCCCGAAGCTGCGCACCAGCTCGTCGCGGCGGCCCTTGTAGGTGGCGCGGATGGCGTCGACGCAATCCTGCGGGCCGCTGAGCGCTGTGGCGGCGGCGACCTGGATGGGCGTGTAGGCCCCGTAGTCGAGATAGCTCTTCACCCGCGCCAGCGCCGCGCAGATGCGCGCGGAGCCCACCACCATGCCCATGCGCCAGCCCGCCATGGCGTAGGTCTTGGAGAGGCTGTTGACCTCGACCGCGATCTCCTTCGCCCCCTCGACCTGGAGCACGCTCGGCGGCGGGTTGTTCTCGAAGTAGATTTCCGAATACGCCACGTCCGACAGGATCAGGAGGTCGTGACGGCGCGCCAGCCGCACCGCCTCGCGGTAGAACTCGAGGTCCACCCACTGGGCTGTGGGGTTGGAGGGGTAACTCAGGATCAGGATAGAGGGCGGGGGCGCGGAGTTACGCACCGCCCGGTCGATGCCGGAAAGGTATTGCTCGGGGCTGAGCGCGGGCACGTGGCGGATCACCCCGCCCGCCATGATGAACCCGTAGTGGTGGATCGGGTAGGCCGGGTTGGGGCAGATCACCGTGTCGCCGGGCGCGGTCAGCGCCTGGGCGAGGTTGGCGAAGCCCTCCTTGGAACCCAGGGTGGCGATCACCTCCGTCTCCGGGTCCAGCCGCACGCCGAAGCGCCGCTCGTAATAGCCGGCCATGGCGCGGCGCAGCCCGCCGATCCCCTTGGAGGCCGAATAACGTCCGCTCTTCGGGTCGCGCGCGGTCTCGACGAGCTTGTCGACGATGTGGGCGGGCGTGGGCATGTCGGGGTTGCCCATGCCGAAGTCGATGATGTCGGCCCCGTCCGCACGCAGCCGCGCCTTGAGGCGGTTCACCTCCTCGAAGACGTAGGGCGGCAGGCGCCGGATCTTGTGGAACTCGGGCGTCACGGGCCGGGCGGTGAAACGGGCGGCGGCGGAGCGGCGGCGCGGCGCGTCTGCGCGGCCCAGGCCTCGGCGGTGGGCGTCTGGTCGGCGACGGGCGCCTCGCCGCCCTGGGACGCCGCCGCGCGGCTCGTGCTGAGGAAGCCCGCCTGGTCGCTTCCGCCCGCGGGATGGACGGCGATCCAACCGTCGAGCCGGTCGCGCTCGGCCACCTGCGCCTCGACCCGCGCCTTGAGGGCGGCGGGCGAGGGCGTGTTGCGCGGCGCGGGCGGCACGTCGCGGAACGAGGGGGTGACGAGACGCGCTCGCGTCGCGGCGAGGACGGCGGGGGCCACCGGGCTCTCCACGTTTACGCCATCCGCGACGGGCCCCGAGGCGTGGCGCAGGTCCGCGCACCCGCTCACGCCCAACGCCGCCCCCAGCACCGGGGCGATCGCCAGCGCGCACGCGCAGCGCGGAAGGACGGGCGGGAGCGTTCGCGGCATCCTCTCGGTTATGCGATGATCGCCCGGCGGAGGAAAGCTCGCGCGACACCCTCCGCCATGCGCGACAAGGAGCAGCCCTCATGGCCGACGACCGCGCGCAGGGCTTCTCTGAACCGCGCGATCCGCCCGCCACGGGACCGGTCGCCGCCGCGCCCGAGCTGGCCATGCCGTCGCCGGCGGGCGAGCCTCCCGGGCTGCAGGCGTGGGCGGGGCTGAACGCCTGGCTGACGCCGGACGGCCGGCGCGCGATGGACCAGCTCTCCGCCAACCTGGCGCGCGCCGCCGCCACCGCCCAGGGCGCTCTGGCGGGGGCCGCCGCGCAGGGCGGGGGTCCCTCCGGCGACCCGCTGCACGCCGAGGCGGCGCTGCGCGCGGTGGGCGACAGCCTGCGCGCCCAGCCCGAGGCGCTGGCCCGCGCCCAGGCCGAGTTGCAGGAACGCTTCGCCGAGCTGTGGCGCACGACCGCGCGGCGCATGGCGGGCGAGACCGTGGAGCCGGTGGCGACGCCGCCCAATGGCGACAAGCGCTTCCTGGACCCCGACTGGAGCGCCAACCCTGCCTTCGACGTGATCAAGCAGAGCTATCTGATCGCGTCCGAGTGGATGAACGGCCTGGTCGGCCTGGCCGAGGGCGTCGACCCGCTCCTGAAGCGCCAGGCCGAGTTCGCCACGCGCATGGCCACGGACGCCGTCTCGCCCTCCAACAGCCTGTGGACCCACCCGGCGGCGTTGCGCGAGGCGCTACGGACGGAGGGGGAGAGCCTGGTGCGCGGCGCGCAGGCGCTGGCGCGCGACCTGCAGCGCGGCGGCGCGGATGGGATCGCCGTGGCCCAGACCCAGCCGGAGAAGTTCGAGGTGGGCGGCAACGTCGCCACCGCCCCCGGCAAGGTCGTCTTCCAGAACGCGCTGTTCCAGCTGATCCAGTTCTCGCCGACCACAGGGACGGTGCACGCCACGCCGCTCCTGATCCTGCCGCCCTGGATCAACAAATACTACATCCTCGACCTGCAGCCGAAGAACTCGATGATCCGCTGGCTGGTGGGCCAGGGCTTCACCGTGTTCGTCGCGTCGTGGGTGAACCCCGGCCCCGAGCTCTCCCAATACCGGCTGCACGACTACATGACCGAGGGCGCCTACACCGCGGTCGCCCAGGTGATGCGCCAGACGGGCCAGCCGCACGTCAACACCGTGGGCTACTGCATCGGCGGCACGCTCTTGGCCTGCACGCTGGCGCACATGGCCGCGCGCGGCGGGCCGGCGGCCAACGCCATCGGCAGCGCCACCTTCTTCGCCGCCCAGCAGGACTTCGCCGAGGCGGGCGACCTCCTGATGTTCACCTCCGACGACTGGATGGCCGAGCTCAAGGCCCGCATGGAGGCGGCGGGCGGCGTCTTGCCCTCCAAGGCCATGGCCGACACCTTCAATGCGCTACGCGCCAACGACCTGATCTGGTCGTTCTTCGTGAACAACTACCTCCTGGGCCGCGAGCCCGCCGCCTTCGATCTTCTGTTCTGGAACTCGGACCAGACGCGCATGCCGGGCCGGCTGCATGTCGAGTATCTCGAGGACTTCTATCGGAAGAACAAGCTGGCCCGCGGCGAGTTGGACCTGGGCGGCGAGCGGCTGGACCTCGGGGGTGTCACCACCCCCGTCTACGTGCAGAGCTCGCGCGAGGACCACATCGCGCCGATGCGCTCGGTCTACCGCGGCGCGAAGCTCTTCGGCGGTCCGACCACCTTCATCCTCGCGGGGTCGGGCCATATTGCGGGCGTGATCAACCATCCCGACGCGAAGAAGTACCAGCACTGGACCAACGCCGAGTTGCCCTCGACGGTCGAGGACTGGCTGGCGGGCGCCGCCCAGCATCCGGGCTCGTGGTGGCCGCACTGGGGCGCTTGGCTGGCCGAGCGCTCGGGCCCGCGCGTGCCCGCGCGCGATCCCGCCGCCGGCCCGCTGCCCGCGATTGAGGACGCGCCGGGCAGCTATGTGAAGGTGCGGTCCGATGTCGTCGCCGCCTGACGCGGCCGCCCCTTCGCCTGAGGCTCGCGCCTCAGCGGTCCGCCGGGCGGCTTGCCAAGCCGAGGCCGCCGGGCGCGTATCGGGCATGCGTTGCGCTTCAGCCTTTCTCGCCGCCGCCCTCCTCGCCGCTTCGGCGGTTGCAGCCCAGCCGCCCGCGGTGGGCGTGCGCGCCGCGCCTCCGCCGGAACCCGCCAAGTGGCCGACGCACGAGGGCGACTACGTCGCGCACGACTTCCGCTTCGCCGACGGCGAGATGCTGGCGGAGCTGCGCCTGCACTACACCACGCTGGGCGAACTCCGGCGCGACGCGGCGGGGCGCGTGACCAACGCGGTCATGGTGCTCCACGGCACGGGCGGGACGGGCGCGCAGTTCCTGCGGCCGCAGTTCGCCGACGTGCTGTTTGCGCCGGGCGGCGCGCTCGACATCCGCCGCTGGTACGTGATCCTGCCCGACGGGATCGGCCACGGCCGCTCGTCCAAGCCGTCGGACGGGCTGCGGATGCGCTTCCCGCACTATGGCTACGCCGACATGGTGCGCGCCCAGCACCTCCTCCTGGCTGAGGGGCTGCACGTGGACAAGCTGCGGCTCCTCATGGGCACGTCCATGGGATGCATGCACGACTTCGTCTGGGCCGAGACCTACCCGGGTTTCGCGCAGGCGGTCATGCCGCTCGCCTGCAACGTGCGCGAGATCGCCGGGCGCAACCGGATGTGGCGGCGCATGACGGTGGAGGCGATCGAGCGTGATCCGGCGTGGCGCGGCGGCGACTACGCCGCCGAGCCGGGAAACGGCCTGCGCGACGCCGCCGACTTCCTGCTGATCGCGGGCTCGGCGCCCCTGCCCATGCAGAACGCTTACCCGAACGCCGCAAAGGCCGACGCCTATCTGCACGATTACGAGCGTAAGGCGGTGGCCGACACCGACGCCGACGACCTGATCTATCAGGTGGACGCCTCGCGCGACTACGACCCCCTGCCCGGGCTGGAGCGGATCACCGCGCCCGTGACCTGGGTCAACTCGGGCGACGACTTCATCAACCCGCCCGAGCTCGGCCTCGCGCAGGAGGACGTGAAGCGCATCGCTCACGGCCGATTCGTACTGATTCCGGCGAGTGCGCAGACTCACGGCCACGGCACCCATACCTGGGCCGCGCTTTGGCAGCACCAGCTGCGGGCCTTGCTGGCCCGCTCGGGCCCCCTGCCCTAGCCGGCGTCGAGCCCGAACATCAGCTCGAGATTCTGCACGGCCGCGCCGCTCGCGCCCTTGCCGAGGTTGTCGAGGCGCGCGACCACACGGGCCTGACGGGTCTCCTCCGAGCCGAACACGAAGAGCTGCAGCCGGTCGGTCCCGTTCAGCGCCTCGGGATCGAGCGTCTTCAGCGCGCGCGCCGCCTCGAGACCGACGACCTCGACGTGGCGCTGGCCGGCGTAGCGCTCG
The DNA here is from genome assembly GCA_964242625.1 of uncultured Caulobacteraceae bacterium. Classification (GTDB taxonomy): domain Bacteria; phylum Pseudomonadota; class Alphaproteobacteria; order Caulobacterales; family Caulobacteraceae; genus JASLDZ01. Next base: position 128,474 of record CAXTAO010000004.1, read on the forward strand.
GCCAGGTGCATATGCACGTCGGCGAGGCGCGGCGCGGCCGGCAGCGCCCAGAGCTGGAGCGGAACCTCCACCAGCATGCCCTGGGCGAAGCGGCCCACCGCGGGGGCGAACAGGGGGTCGTGGGTCAGGCCGGCGTGGTCGCGCATCTCCACCACGTGCTTGTGCGCGAAGTGCAGGCCGTAGAGCCTGTAGGGCGTCTCGACGTACTCCGGCGCTTCGGAGTCCTCGAACTCGGCGATCATGGCCCGGCCGCCGCCGGAGTAGCCGGACACGGCGTTGACGCTCACCGGCCAGTCGCGCGGGACCAGCCCCGCGTCGACCAGCGGACGTACGAGCGCCAGGAAGCCTGTGGGATAGCAGCCGGGGTTGGAGACGCGGGCGGCGACGCGGATCGCCTCGGCGTGCGCGGGCGAGAGCTCGGGGAAGCCGTACGCCCAGCCGGGCGAAACACGGTGGGCGGTGGAGGCGTCGATCACCCGAACGCCGGGCTGGCGGATCAGCGCCACAGCCTCGCGCGCCGCGTCGTCGGGCAGGCAGAGCACCACCGCGTCGGCGGCGTTCAAGAGGTCGGCGCGGGCCCCCGCGTCCTTGCGGCGCGCGGGGTCTATGGACAGGAGCTCGACGTCCGCGCGGCCGGCCAGGCGGTCGCGGATCTGCAGGCCCGTCGTGCCCGCCTCGCCGTCGATGAACACGCGCACCGCCATGAGGGCCTCCGATGCGGATGCGGAAAGGGCGCCCCGGTTCCCCGGAGCGCCCTCGCCAGAACGATCGTCCCTTGCGGGACCGATCAGCGCTTGGAGAACTGGAAGGAGCGACGGGCCTTGGCGCGGCCGTACTTCTTGCGCTCGACCACGCGGCTGTCGCGGGTGAGGAAGCCGTGGGGCTTCAGCGCCGCGCGCAGGCCGGGCTCGTAATAGGTCAGCGCCTTGGACAGGCCGTGGCGGATGGCGCCCGCCTGGCCCGAGAGGCCTGAGCCCTCGACAGTCACCTGCACGTCGAACTGCGTCAGCCGGTCGGTGACGGCCAGCGGCTGGGCGATCATCATGCGCAGCACGGGACGGGCGAAGTAGGTCTCCTGGTCGCGGCCATTGATGGTGATGCGGCCGTGGCCGGGCTTGATCCACACGCGCGCGATGGCGTTCTTGCGCTTGCCGGTGGCGTAGGCGCGCCCCTGGGCGTCGATCTTGGGCTCGCGGATCACCGCCGCCTCGGCCAGCGCGCCGGGGTTGGAGGACAGGCCGGCCAGGGCGTCGAAGCCCTGCCCGCGGGTGACGCCCTGGCCGCGGTCGCCCTGCGAGGCGGCCTGGTCGATCTCGGTGGTCGAAACGTCGCTCATCAGGCGCCCCGCACGTTCTTGGAGTTGAGGTCGGCGAAGGAGATCGCCTCGGGCGACTGCGCCTGGTGAGTGTGCTCGGGGCCGGCGAACACGTGCAGCTGCGTCATCTGCTTGCGGGCGAGCGGGCTCTCCTTGGGCAGCATGCGCTCCACCGCCTTTCGGATCACGCGGTCGGGGAACTTGCCGCCCAGGACCTTCTCGGCCGTGCGCTCCTTGATCCCGCCGGGGTGGCCGGTATGCCAGTAGTAGATCTGCTGGGTCAGCTTGTTGCCCGTGAAGCGCACCTTGTCGGCGTTGACGATCACCACGTGATCGCCGCAGTCGACATGGGGCGTGTAGTCGGGGCGGTGCTTGCCGCGCAGGCGCATGGCCACGAACGAGGCGAGGCGGCCGACCACCGCGTCCTGGGCATCGACCAGGATCCACTTCTTCTCGACGGCCGCCGGCTTCAGCGAAGCCGTGGTCTTGTTCAGCATGGAGGGTGGTCCGTCATGGAGCCGCGCCGGCCGAGAAACGGCGGCGCTGGAGGCACGGGCGTGTACGGGAGACCACGCCCGCGTGTCAAGTTCGCGCGTTGCGGAACGCGCAATCGCTTGCGCCACAAGCCGTCCAGCCCTGCGGTACTCCGCTACCCATTTTCGTCATACGCGACGGGCGCGCCAAGCCGTCGCCAGCGCCAGCCCCAGCACGGCCACAGCGCCGAGCTGGTGCACGCCGCCCATCCACGCCGGGTCGCCCATCAGGAGCGTGCCAATGCCCAACAGCATCTGGAGGAAGACCGCGCCCGCGAGCGCGTGGCCGAGTGCGCGCACCGTGGGAGGCGTGTCGCGGCCCAGCCGCAGCGCCACGGCGAAGGCCAGCGCGGCGACGAACAGGGCGTAGCCCCAGAGCCTATGGTTGAACTGCACCGCCGGCTGGCTGTGCAGGAGCGAGCCCAGCCACGAAGCGCCGGGCGCGACATAGTCCTCCGGGAACCAGCGCCCGCCCATGCGGGGCCAGTCGCCGTCGATCAGACCGGCCCGGCTTCCGGCGACAAGCGCGCCGAGGAGACACTGGCAGTAGGCCATCGCCAGGAGCGCGGGGGGCGCCCAGTTCAGGCGGCCCGAGGCGAAGCCGCCTGCGCGTCCGCGGCCCTCCCACGCCTCCAGCCCGACCCACAGGCAAGCGCTGAACAGGAGGAGCGCCAGTCCCAGGTGCGTCGCCAGCCGCTCCGGCGCTACGGCTATGCGGTCCTGCAGCCCGCTCGCCACCATCCACCAGCCCACCACACCCTGCAGCGCACCAAGCGCGAGAATGCCGACGCAGGGACCGACGAGGCGGCGGGGGATGCGCTTCAGCGCCAGGAAGACGAAGAACGGCAGGAAGGCCACGAGCCCCGTGACCCGGCCGAGCAGGCGGTGGCTCCACTCCCACCAGAAGATGCCCTTGAACTGGTCCAGCGTCATGCCGGCGTTGACGAGCCGATACTGCGGAATGCGCTGATAGGCGGCGAACTCGCTCGCCCAGTCGGCGGCCGAGAGCGGCGGCAGGGTTCCGCGGATCGGCTTCCACGACGTGATGGACAGGCCCGAGCCGGTGAGGCGGGTCGCGCCGCCCACCACCACCATCGCCACCACGAGCGCCGCCAGGAGGAACAGCCATGCGGCGACCGACCGCGACCGCTCCTTGTTGTAGCTCCAGCGCATGGGCTCTCCCGACAGGGGGCCGCTCCCTAGACCCCGGGCGTCGTGGCGTCCATGAAGGTCGCCCCGTCCCCCGCTCGCCAGGAGCCCGCCCCACCCCATGCCGACGCGGCTGCGCAAGCTTCTGGGCTCGTTCGCGGTGGTGGTGTTCATCGTGTTGTACGTAGGCGTTGCGGGGGCCGTTTACAGGTTCGTGCCCGCGCATCCGCTCGCGCGACTGGCTTACTTCGCGGTGGTCGGCCTGAGCTGGGGGTTGCCGCTCCTGCCGCTGATCCGCTGGATGAACGGCGCGCCGCCGGATCGCCCCGCGCCACGCTAGAAAGCGGACCCGCGCGGACGAGTCCCAGCCCTCCGCCGCGATGCTTAGCGCCGCCCTCTGCGCGAGGCCGATTACGAGGCGCGCTCGCTCGCCGACGCCCCGTACTGCTCGTCGCTCACCGGCTCGAGCCAGTCGACGTTCACGCCGTCGACGGCTTCGGTGACGGCGAGGTGGCTCATACCACAGTGGGCCGTCGCCCCGTGCCAGTGCTTCTCCCCGGCCGAGAAGAAGACGGTGTCGCCCGGCCCGACCGTCTCCACCGGGCCGCCGTCATGCTGCACCCAGCCCTGGCCGGCGGTGATGACGATCGTCTGCCCGGCCGGGTGGGTGTGCCACACCGTGCGCGCGCCGGGGGCGAAGGTGACGCTGGCGGTCGAGGCGCGGCCCGGCGCTTCGGGCATGGCGACATTGTCGACCCGGACGACGCCCGTGAAGTTGTCGGGCGTGGACCCCGGTCGGGAGGGCGCCGAGGCGTTGCGGGTGATCTTCATCGTGGTTTCTCTCGCCGAGCTGGCGGCGGACCGCGCTGTGAACGCCGAAACCGCCCGGCTCGCCCGCGGCTCAGCGACGGCGGGCGCCGCGCGTCAGCATCAGGGCGCCTAGGACGAGGCCGGCCATGGTGAGCAGCGGCCGCGCTCGCGCCACCGAGACCGCCTTGCGCGCGGCAGGCTGCATGTCGGCGGGCGCGCGATTGATCTGCGGCTCCACCGCATCCAGCACCCGCGTGAAGCCTCCAAGGAGGCGGGCCTTCGCGTCGTTGAGCGCCGTCGTGGCACCTGCGCCGGCGCCGGCTTGGTAATCGGCCATGTCGATCTCCATCACTCCCGCTGCAACGGGGGCTGCCCGACCCCGTTCCCGAGCGCTCGCGCCTCTGTGCGGTCGGAGCCGACCGTCGCGCTCCCCGACGCGCCGCACGGCCCTCGCCCACGTACGGACGGCGGACGCTTCCACCGCCCAAGCCGCTGTGGCAGCCTCTCGGACAGGCCAAGGCACGGCCGCGCCTCGGGAGCTTTCGTGAGACTGGTTCAGGTGCTTCACACGTCGGGCGCTCGCGGGGTCGTCGCCGTGGTCGGGGACGACGCGCGCGTGATGGAGGGCGTCGTCTCCGTGTACGCCCTGGCGCTCGAGGCGATCGCGCACGACGTGTCGCTCCAGGCGGCGGTGGAGGCGCGCGGGCTGGGCGAGAGCTTCGACCTGGACGCGGGCCTCGCCGAAGGGCGCGTGCTGTCGCCCATCGACCATCCGGACCCGGCGCATCTCTGGCTCACGGGCACGGGCCTGACGCACCTCGGCTCGGCCGATGCGCGCGACAGCATGCACCGCGAGGCGGTCTCAGCCGAGCAGATGACCGACTCGATGCGCATGTTCCGCATGGGCATGGACGGGGGCAAGCCCGCTCCCGGCGTCGCCGGCGTGCAGCCCGAATGGTTCTACAAGGGCGACGGCGACGCGGTGGTCGCGCCCGGCGCGCCCCTGCCCTCCCCCGCCTTTGCGCTCGACGGCGGCGAGGAGCCGGAGATCGCCGGGGTGTATGTGATCGCGCTCGACGGGACGCCGCGCCGGCTCGGCTTCGCGCTGGGCAACGAGTTCTCCGACCACGTGACCGAGCGTCAGAACTACCTGTACCTCGCGCATTCCAAGCTCCGCCCCGCATCGTTCGGGCCCGAGCTGCGCCTGGGCGCCCTGCCCAACGACGTGCGCGGCGAGAGCCGGATCCGACGCGAGGGGTCGGTGGTGTGGAGCCGGCCCTTCCTCTCCGGCGAGGCCAACATGAGCCACAGCCTCGAGAACCTGGAGCACCACCACTTCAAGTACGCCCAATTCCGCCGGCCGGGAGACGTGCACGTCCACTTCTTCGGCACCGCCACCCTGTCGTTCGCCGACGGGTTCCGGGCGCAGGCCGGCGACGTGTTCGAAGTGGAGGCCGAGGGCTTCGGCCGGCCGCTCAGGAATGCGTTGGGGTCCGCCCCGGACGAGACGCCGAGGGTCCGCCCGCTCTGATGCGGCGTCTCCCAACGCGCGCCTAGGGCTGCTCGCGTCTGCGCAGACCATAGCGCCGCGGCCGCACGCCAAGCTCGTCTACGGAAGGAGGGGGTTGGAAACCCGTGGTCGGAGCGACACGATTCGAACGTGCGACCCCTTGACCCCCAGTCAAGTGCGCTACCAGGCTGCGCCACGCTCCGATCACGGGAGCGGCCTTATAGGCGCCGCCCCCCGTGGGGGCAATGCGGTTTGCGAGGGCTTAGGACGCCGCGGCGAGCAGCCGGTCGATGGCGGCGCGCGCGCCCTCGAGGTCGTCCAGGACGCCTTCGAGCCGCTGGCGAGCCTCCGCCCCCAGCACAGGGCGCATCGGGGCGCCGGCGCCATCTTCTGTCGGCGTAGGCGTGACCATAGCCGCTTCAGCGTCGTCGGCTGGAACGGCGGGCGGGGGCGCCGATCCGGCCGCAGTCACCCGCGCCACCCCCCGCTCACGATGCAGGCGCTGCACGCCCTTGATCGTGTAGCCCTCCTCGTGGAGCAGGACGCGCAGGCCGCGCAGGAGCTCGAGGTCCTGGCGGCGATAGAAGCGGCGGCCTCCCGCGCGCTTCATCGGGCGCACGAAGGAGAAGCGCGTCTCCCAGAAGCGCAGCACGTGCGGCGGGACGCCCAGCTCCTGCGAGGCCTCCGAAATGGTGCGGAAGGCTTCCGGGCCCTTGGACATGGATGGCGCTAGCCGGCTCCGGCGACCAGTCGCGGGCTCTCGATCGTCGTCGCCGACCGTGCGCCCTGGCTCGCCGCAATGCGAGCCTTGAGGAGCTGGGAGGCGCGGAAGCTGATAACCCGCCGCGGCTCGATGGCGGCGGGTTCGCCCGTCTTGGGATTTCGGCCCATGCGGGCGCGCTTGTCGCGCACCTCGAACACGCCGAAGCCCGACAGCTTGACCGATTGGCCCTCAGCCATGGCTTCGCACATGAGCGCCAGCGCGCGATCGACGAGCGCGGCGCAGTCGTTGCGGCCGAGGCCCACTTCGCGCAGCACCGCCTCGGCCAGGTCGGCCCGGGTCAGCGTCGATCCCGTCATCTCAATCCCCTCGCGCAGAAAGCCAGCACGCCCACGGAAACGCCGTCAAGTCAGCGGCTTGCGCGTGGCGGGCGACGCGACGCCGCAGCCCCTCAGAGCCTGACGACGCAGGCGCCCCAGGTGAGGCCGCCGCCCATGGCCTCCATCAGGAGCAGCTGGCCGGGCCGGATCCGCCCATCCGCCACGGCCTCGGCCATGGCGAGCGGGATGGACGCGGCGGAGGTGTTGGCATGGCGCGCCACCGTCGAGATCACCCGCGCCTCGTCCACGCCCAGGCGGTGCGCCACGCCCTGGAGGATGCGCTGGTTGGCCTGATGGGGGATGAACCAGTCGACCGCGGCGACCGGGACGCCGGCGTGGGCGGCGGCGGCCTCCACCGCCTCGGCTATGTTGACCACCGCGTGGCGGAACACCTGCTGGCCCGCCATCCGCAGGTGGCCGACGCGCCCGTTGGTGGAGGGGCCGCCGTCCACGTAGAGCAGGTCCTGCTTGGTCCCGTCGCAGCGGAGCGCGAAGCCCAGGAGGCCGCGGTCGGCGGTGGTCCCCTCGCCTTCCACCGGCTCCAAGACGACCGCGCCGGCGCCGTCGCCGAAGAGCACGCAGGTGGTGCGGTCGGAGTAGTCCATCAGCCGCGTCATCGCCTCCGCGCCGATCACCAGGGCGCAGCGGGCGTGGCCGCGGGCGACGAAGCCGTCGGCGACCGTCATGGCGTAGACGAAGCCCGAGCACACCGCCTGCACGTCGAAGGCGATCCCGACAGGCGCGCCCAGCTTGCGCTGCACGATGGCGGCGGTGGCGGGGAAGGTGAGGTCGGGCGTGGTGGTGGCCACCACGATCAGGTCGACCTCGGCGGGGTCGCGGCCCGCGCGCGCCAGCGCCTCGCGCGCGGCGGCGGTGGCGAGGTCGGAGACGCCCTGGTCGTCGGCCATGCGCCGCCGCTCGTGGATGCCCGTGCGCTCGCGGATCCACGCGTCGGTGGTGTCGATCGAAAGCGCCAGCTCGGCGTTGCTGACGACGGTCGGCGGCAGGTGCGCGCCCACGCCGGTGACGGCGCTCCGGATCACGCAGTCGCCTCCACCGGCAGGGCGGCGGCCCCCACCGCCTGCATATTGCGCGCGATGACCTGGGCGTAGTCGGAGCTCGCCAGCTCGCAGGCGATGACCAGCGCGTCGGCGAAGCCCTCGGCGTCGGCTCCGCCGTGCGCCTTGACCACGACGCCGTTCAGCCCGAGCAGCGGGCCGCCCCCCGGCGGGGTGAGCCGCGCCTTCATGCGCCTGAGCGCGCCCTGCGCCAGGAGCCCGCCCGCGAGCGCCAGCGGGTCGCCCTTCAGCGTCTCGCGCAGGGTCTGGGCGAAGAAGCGCGCCAGCCCCTCCCCGGTCTTGAGCACGGCGTTGCCGGTGAAGCCGTCGGTGACGATCACGTCGGCGTCTCCGCGCGCGATGCCGTCGCCTTCGACGAAGCCCCGATAGCGGATGGGCGCGGCCCCCTCGCGCAGGCGGCGATGCGCCTCGCGTACCTCCTCATGACCTTTCTGGTCCTCCGAGCCGACGTTCAGCACGCCGACCGAAGGCTCGCCCACGCCGCCCATGTGCACCGCGCGGTGGAAGGCCTCGCCCATCACGGCGAACTCGATCAGCTGGTCGGCGTCGCAGTCGATGTTGGCGCCCACGTCGAGCACGGAGGTGACGCCGGTCAGCGTGGGCCAGCTCGCCACGATGGCCGGCCGGTCCAGCGCCCCCGTCATGCGAAGGAGGAGCTTGGAGATCGCCATCAGGGCGCCGGTGTTGCCGCCGGAGACCGCCGCCTGCGCCCGCCCCGCCTTGACCTCCTCCACCGCGTTCCAGAGCGAGGAGCCCTTGCCGCGGCGCAGCGCCTGGGCGGGCTTCTCGTCGCCCGCGATCACCTTCTCGGCGTGGACGATCTCGCAGGCGGCGCGCAGCCGGGGGCGGCGGACGAGCTCGGCCTCGATCCGCGCGCCGTCGCCGTGCAAGGCGAAGCGGACCGCGCGCCCGTCCAGCCGCTCCAGCGCGCGCGCGGCGCCCGCCACGGCGACGGGCGGCCCAAGGTCTCCGCCCATGGCGTCGACCGCGATGCGGAGCGGAGCGGAGCGATGCGGAGCGGAAGACGCGGACGCGGTCACGGGTTTGGGGATCACGCTCCAATCGCGGCCGGCGCGGGCCGGAGCGAGTGGGCGCGGACCTTAGCGCCCGCCCCTCGCCATGCAAGCGCGCGGCAGGCGGAGCTCACGACTTCGGCTTGAGCGCCGCCAGGGCGGCGAAGGGCGACGGCTCGGCCTTCGCGGGCGGCGGCTCAAAGCTCGCGCCCGGCTTGCGTGGGAACGGATCGAGTTCGACGGAGAGGTGCTGGGTGAGAAGATCACCGACGTCGATCCGCTCGCCTTCGAAGATCTCGGGCGGGTCCTCGAGATCGGGATCACCCAGCGACTCGGCATCCGGCGAGGGCGCATGCCGACTGCCTTCCGGAAGGAGCTTGAGGTCGAGGGCGCCGGCGAGGTCCGCCGGAAAGGGCTCGAGCGTCAGCCCGCACGTATAGACCACCTGCGCCGACCACTCGCCCCGCAGCCGCACGCCGTCGAGCCAGGCTTCCGTGCGGACGTGCGCGGCGAAGCGCTCGATCGCCGCGAGCTGGAAGAGCGCCGCGAGACGCCCGCGCGCGCCCTCGTCGGCGACCAAGTCCAGTTCACGGCCGCGCACCGCGTCCGCTGCGGACAGGGGGACCGACCAAGCCGCCTCGTTCATGGCAGGCTCTCCTCGACCGGGGGGAAGACGACATGTCCCGCCAGGAGCGCGGGCACCTCCTGCTTCGACAGTGCAACAGCGGCGTGACGCACATAGGCCGTCAGCGGCGTCGCGGTCGCTTCCGGGTCGGGAACGTCGGCGAACACGGTGCGGCCGATCAGGGACGGCAGGGCGGCGGGATCGGCGCCCGGCTCCAGCGCCGCGGCGTAGCCCTTCGCCCGGCCGTAGAACGCCTCGCCCAGCCGGCGCATCTTCTTGCCGACCGAGAGGTCGCCCACGCCCATCTCGCGCAGGGCGTCGTCGAGCCCCTTCAGGAAGGCGTCGAACAGCACCTGGTTTGTCTCCCGCGCGCGGGCGCCCTCACCCCGAAGCCGGTTCACCAGCAGCGCCACGTGCACGAGGTAGAGTTCGAAGCGCCCCTCGATCGTGTCAGGCGCGCCCAGGTCGCGGTAGAGCGCGGGGCTGCGGGCCTGGGCCGCGGCGGCGGCGTACAAGGCCTGGCCCGCCGCATAGGCGGGGCGCTGGGCGAACAGACGCTGCGGGAGGAGGCGGTTGAACATGAACGCGTTGGGCCGAGGGGCGACGCCGCTTTTCGGCCGCGACGTTGGGCCATAGCGGCCCGCGTTGAACTAGGCGGCCGGGGCGCGTAGGTCAAAGCCCGGCCTGACGTTTCCTTATTCCGCGCGACGCGCCGCAGCCTTCCCGGACCGCCTTCATGCCCCGCCCCGCCCCAGCCCTGGCCCTGGCCGCCGCCGCCGTCGCGCTGACCGTCACGGCCTGCGCGCCGGTGACCAGCTACAACGGCTTTCAGGCGCGCGAGGAGAAGCCGCAGAACGTGAAGGTCGGCGTCGACACCAAGTCCACCGTCCTGACCAGCCTGGGCTCGCCCTCGACCAAGTCAGCCTTCGACCCGAACGTTTGGTACTACGTCTCGCAGATCACCGACGAGTACGCCTACTACAAGCCACGGGTGCGCACGCGCGACGTGGTGCGGATCACCTTCAACAAGGACGAGAAGGTGGCCGACGTGAAGCACCTCACCCTGAAGGACGGCTATCAGATCGCCTACGACCGGGCCGAGACGCCCACCCGTGGCCGCTCGCTGTCGTGGGTCGAGCAGGTGCTGGGCACCATCGGCCGCGGCGGCGTGCTCCCGCAGGACAACGACCCGGGCAACCCGCGCGGCGGCCGCTAGTCGCCGACAGCCGCGCCGGCAGGCGCGGCCTGGGCGGCGTCTCCGGGAGCGGGCCGTTTGGGCAGGCCCGACGTCTGCTTGGGCGTCTGCTGGACCACGACCACCGAGACCACCTGACCCGGGCCCAGGATGCGCTCGGCCTCGGGACGCAGGGCTGCGGCCAGCCCGCGGTCGTCGACGTGGGTGAAGTCCCAGGGGCGCACGAACGGCGTGCGGTGCCCCGCGCGCACCAGCGCGTCGCGCAGATAGGGCTCACGCTCCTTGAGCTTGGTCGCGTCGGCGTGCGGCTGCAGGTTCACCCGCACGTTGGTGAAAACGTAGTTGACCACCTGCCCGCGCCAGACGACCGGCAGCGCCACGGTGGACACGTCGACGAAGTGCTCGGGCGCGGGCGCGGCGCTCTTGCCCTCGCTGGCGAAGGCGGGCGGCGCCAGGACGGCGAGGATGAGGGCGGCGGAAGCGAGGGGGCGCATGTCTTGCGTCTAGCGCTCAAGCCCTAAACGCCGGTTGAGGAGGCCCCGTGGCGCCAGCCGGTGCCGCGCACCGCCACGGGCGCGCCGCCGAAGGTCGCCGACACGCCCGCCCCCGCCTCAAAGCGCCCTACACGCGTGAGGGCGACGCCGCACAGGGCGGCCGCCTCGGCCAGGGCCGCGCGCCGATCGGGCCGCGCAGCCAGCACCACCTCGTAGTCGTCGCCCGCCGTCGCCAGGGTCGCGAGCGCGAGCGCGGGGTCGGCCTGCGCCGCGGACCAGCCGCGGCCGGCCGCCGACAGCGGCGTCCGCTCCAGCCGGACCTCCACCGCGCAGCCGCTCGCCTCCGCGATCCGGCCGGCGTCGGCCAGGAGACCGTCGGAGACGTCGGCCGCGGCGGCGGCATGGGAGCGCAGCAGGTCGCGCAGGGCGAGCCGCGGCTCGGGGCGGCGATACCGGCCGATGAGCCAATCCGCATAGGCGGGGGGCGGCGCCAGCGCCCCCGTCAGCACGCGCAGCCCCAGGCCCGCGTCGCCGATCGCGCCCGAGACCCACAGGTCGTCGCCGGGCCGGGCGCCCGCACGGCGCACCATGCCGCCCTCTCCCGCGCGCCCGAACATGACCGCGCCGAGCGTCAGCGGCCCCGGGGTGCGCACGGTGTCGCCGCCGAACAGGCTCAGGCCGAAGCGCGCCTGCTCAGCGCCCAGGGCCGACGCGAAGCGCGCGCGCGCGCCGGCGTCGATCCGGGCGGGCCAGGCGGCGGTCAGGAGCCAGCCGTAGGGCTCCGCCGCCTTGGCCGCGAGGTCGGACAGGTTCACCGCCAGGAGCTTGGCGGCGAGGTCCTCGATCGGGTCGTCGGGGAGGAAGTGCACGCCCTCGACCAGGGTGTCGGTGGTGACCACGAGGCCGTGCGGCTGCGGCGGCAGAACGGCCGCGTCGTCCAGGAGGTCCAGCGCCTCGGGCGCGCCGCACGTCAGGGGCCGCCAAAGCCGGGCGATCTCGCCGAACTCGTCCAGGTCCCCGCCGGAGAGGTCTCCACCAGGGGGGTCGCGGCCCGGGAAGTCGCTCCCGCCCATGCGGCTCAGCCCGCCGGGCGCGCGTCCCGCGCCACCGCGTCCAGGGCGGCGTTGACGAAGCCGGGCTCGGTCGCGCCCTCGAAGAACGCCTTGGCGAGCTCGACGTACTCGTCGATCACGACCTCCGTCGGCGTCTCGGGCCGGCGCATCAGCTCCCAGGCGCCCGCGCGCAGGATGGCGCGGGCGGTGGCGTCCAATCGCTGCAGCTTCCAGCCCTGGGCGAGGCGACGCGCCACCGCGCTGTCCACCCGCGCCTGGTCGGCCACCACGCCCCGCACGATCTCGGCGAATAGCGGCTCGTCGGCCTCGGCCAGGATGTGACCCTCGAGGTCGCCGCCGAAGCGGTGGTCGGCGAACTCGCGCACCACCGCCTCCACCCCCGCGCCCGCCACGTCCATTTGATAAAGCGCCTGCACCGCCGCCAGCCGCGCGACCGAGCGGTCCTGGTAGGCGGGGGCGCGGAGCCTGGGAGCCGGCCCGGTCATGCGCGCGCGCCCTCCCCGCCCTCGTCCAGCCCTTCCTCGCCGAGGAAGCGGGCGAAGTCGGAAGTCTCGCGGAAGTCGCGGTAGACCGAGGCGTAGCGCACGTAGGCCACCTCATCGAGCGCCTTAAGCGCGGCCATGATGGCCTCGCCGACGACCGAGGAGGCGATGTCGGTCTCGCCGCGGCTCTCCAGCTGTCGTTGGATACCCGAGACCATGCGCTCCACCCGCTCGGGATCGACCGGGCGCTTGCGCAGGGCGATCTCGATGGAGCGCACGAGCTTCTCGCGCTCGAACGGCGCCCGCCGGCCCGAGCGCTTGACGATGATCAGCTCGCGCAGCTGCACGCGCTCGAAGGTGGTGAAACGGCCGGCGCACTCGGGGCAGACGCGGCGGCGGCGGATCGCCGTGTTGTCCTCGGAAGGACGGCTGTCCTTCACCTGGCTCTCGGCGTGGCCGCAGAAGGGGCAGCGCACTTAGGGGATGGCTCCGCGGGGCGCCCGCGCGATGCGGGGGTTCACGCGTAAATGGGGTAGCGGCGGCAGAGGTCCATCACCTCCTCGCGGGCGGCCGCCTCGGCGGCGGCGTCGCCCTCCGGCGCGCGGGCCAAGCCTTCGGCCACCCGGGTGATCAGCCGGCCGACCTCCCGGAACTCGCCCTCGCCCAGGCCCCGGGTGGTGGCCGCGGGCGTGCCCAGCCGCACGCCGGAGGTCACGGTGAAGGGCGCGGGGTCGAACGGCACGCCGTTCTTGTTGGCGGTCATGTGCGCGCGCTCCATCGCCTGCTCGAGCGCCTTGCCGGTCACGCCCTTGGGCCTGAGGTCGACCAGCATAAGGTGGCTGTCGGTGCCGCCCGAGACGATGTCGAAGCCGTCGTCCACGAGCTGGGCGGCGAGCGCGCGGGCGTTGTCGACCACCGCCTGCGCGTAGACGCGGAAATCCGGGCGCAGCGCCTCGCCGAAGGCCACCGCCTTGGCGGCGATCACGTGCATCAGCGGGCCGCCCTGCAGGCCGGGGAAGACGGCCGAGTTAATCTTCTTGGCGATCGCCTCGTCGTTGGTCAGCACCATGCCGCCGCGCGGGCCGCGCAGCGTCTTGTGGGTGGTGGTGGTGCAGACGTGGGCGTGCGGCACCGGCGAGGGGTAGACGCCCGCGGCGATCAGGCCCGCGTAGTGCGCCATGTCGACCATCAGGATCGCGCCCACCGCATCGGCGATCTCCCGGAAGCGCGCCCAGTCGATCGGGCGCGAGTAGGCCGAGCCGCCCGCGATGATCAGCTTGGGCCGCTCGCGCTCGGCGATGGCCGCCACCTCGTGATAGTCGATCAGCTGGTCGTCGCGCCGCACGCCGTAGGAAACGGGGCGGAACCACTTGCCGCTCTCGTTGGCGGGCGAGCCGTGGGTCAGGTGGCCGCCGGCCGCCAGGTCCATGCCCATGAACACGTCGCCGGGCTTGAGGAGCGCCAGGAACACCGCCTGGTTCGCCTGGGAGCCCGAGTTGGGCTGGACGTTGGCGAAGCGAGCGCCGAAGAGCTCGCACGCCCGCGCGATCGCCAGCCGCTCCACCTCGTCCACGAACTCGCAGCCGCCATAATAGCGGCGGCCGGGATAGCCCTCGGCGTACTTGTTGGTGAGGACCGAGCCCTGCGCCTGCAGCACCGCGCGGCTGACGATGTTCTCGGACGCGATCAGCTCGATCCCGTCCTGCTGGCGCTTCAGCTCGCGGCCGATGGAGCCGAACACCTCCGCGTCGGCGGCGGCGAGATCGGCGGCGAAGAAGCCGGCGTCGGGGCGAAGGTCGCGCAGGGGAGCGTTCATGGGCGGCGGACCGGCTGGAGCTGCGAGGGTTAGCGCCTTTTACGCCCCTCGGGCGCGCGGGCAATGCGACGCGCGCGCGACAGCCCGCGCGAGGTTCAGCCCGCCTTGCGCCGCCCCGTCCCAGCGCCGCGCCGCGCCGTGGCGGGCGCCGACGCGGCCTTGCCCCGCGGCGCTGCGGGCTTGCGCGCGGGCGCGGGCTTGAGGCCGCCCTGCAGGCTGGCGCGCAGCGCCTCCATGAGGTCGCTGACCTCCGTGTCCTTGGGCGGCTCGGCGGTGACGGGCGTCTGCCCCTTCTCCTTGGCCGCGATCAGCCCCTTCAGCGCCTCCTCGTAGCGGTCGTTGAAGGTGGAGGGATCGAACGGTCCTTCCTGCTGCTCGATGATCTTTTCGGCGATGGCGAGCATGTTCTTGTCGGTCTTCGAGTCCGGCACGTCGTCGAAGAACGAGCCCGCATCGCGCACCTCGTCCTTGGTGCGCAGGCTCCAGGCGACGATGCCGTTGTCTCGCGGCTCGAGCGCCAGGAGGCGCTCGCGCGTGTGCAGGACGACGCGCCCGATCGCGACCCGCCCCGTTTCGCGCATGGCGTCGCGGATCACGCCGTAGGCCTCGCCCGCCACCCCGCCGTCGGGCGTGAGATAGTACGGGTCGTTCCAGTAGAGCCGGTCGATCTCGTCGGCGGCGACGAAGCGTTCGATGTCGATGGTGCGCGTGGACTCCAGCTTGACCGACTTGATCTCCTCGTCGGTGACGATGATGTAGCGATTCTTCTCCACCTCGTAGCCCTTGACCAGGTCTCCGCGGCTGACCGGCCCCGTGTCCGGGTCGGTGGTGATCATCTTGATGCGGTTGTTGGTCTTGGGGTTGATCAGGTGGAATGACACGTCACCCGCCTTGGAGGTGGCGGCATAGAGCGCCACCGGGCAGGTGACGAGCGACAGGCGCAGGTGGCCCTGCCAGGTCGGGCGCGCGGCCATGAAGGGCTCCTCGGGAGGCGTCGCCCGGCCAACGCCGCGCCCGCGCGAATCGTTCAGCTTGCCGCCCCGCCCCGCCCGCGCGACACCGCGCCATGACCGGCGAGATCGAGGTCGACGCGCGCGGGCACCGCTGCCCCACGCCCACGCTGCGGCTCCGACGCGCGCTCGCCGCTGCGCCCGACGGGGCGTGCGTGCGCCTCCTGGCCGACGATCCTCTGGCGCGGGTGGACGTGCCGCACTTCGCGCGGGAGGGCGGCCACGTCTTCCTCGGCGAGGAGGCCCTGGAGCGCGGCGCGTTCGCCTTCCGGGTGCGCCGGAGTGCGCGGACGCCGCAGGGCGCGCAAGCTCCCCGTTAAGGCCGACGCCCTACGATCGGCGCGGTGGAGTGGGAGCGCTGCGGTTGCGGAACGAACTGGCCGTCCTGACCGCGGCGCGGCTGATGCTCGTCGCCGCCGACCCGGCCCCGTGGCTCGACCTCGCCGCCGGACTGGAGCGGCTGGGCTGGCCCGTGCTCTGGGCGCGCGAGGCGGAAGGCGCGCTGGCGGCCGCGAGCGACCTGCCGCTTGATGCGGTGATGGTGATCCCCGAGGGCGCCGCGAGCCTGGCCGCCCTCCCCTCGCGGCTGCGCGAAGCCGCCCGCCCGCGACGGCTGCCGGTGCTGGCGCTGGCCGAGCCCGGCCCCGCCGTCGAGGCGCTCGCCTTCGACCTCGTGCTCGCCTTCCCGGCGCACCCCGCCCAGATCGCCGCCCGGCTCGAGACCCTGGTGCGCGCCGCGGTGGGCGAGGAGGAGTTCGAGCTCCGCGCGCGCACGCTCGGCGCCCGCGGCGCGCGCGTGGCCGAGCCCGCGCCGGTCGAGACCACGCCCCTCATGGTGCTGGCGGTGGGCGAGCCCGCGCCCAAGTTCCTCGCGCTGAGCCACGCCCTGCGCGGCGGCGGGGCCGAGGTGGTCGCGGCCCTGACCCCCTACACCGCCTTCGACTACCTCCACGAACGCAGCTTCGACGCCGTGGTGCTGTGGACGGGGGCCGCCCACGCGGAAGCGCTCTCCATCGCGGGCGGCATGCGGCGCAACACACGCCTCTACCACATCCCGACCGTGCTCTACGGCCGCACGGGCGTAGAGATTTCCGCAGCCGACGCTTTCGCGCGCGGGCTCTCGGACGTGGCGCACGCCGAGGTCAGCCCCGTGGCGGCCGCGGCGCGCATCCTGTCGCTCGCCCGGGCCCACCGCCGCGGCGAGGCGCTGCGCAACGCCCTCTCCGCCAGCCGCGAGCCCGGGTTGATGGACGGCGCCACCGGCCTCTTCACCCGCGACCTCTTCGCCGCCCACCTCGATCGGCTGGCGCAGGCCCTGCCCGCGCGGCGACGCGCGCTGTCGGTCGCGGTGCTGCGCGCCTCGCCTCGGCCTGCGACCCACGCCCTGCGGACGGAAGGCTGGCTCGACCGCGCCATGCCGCAGATCGGCTCGATGGTGGGGCGGCTCGTCAGGCTCGAGGACACCGCCGCGCGCCTCGGGCCCGACGTCTTCGCCCTGGCGCTGCCCGACTCGCGCCTCCACGCCGCGCGCACGGCGGCCGAGCGGATCGCCGCGGTGATCGGCTGCACCGCCTTCGAAGCGGGGGCGGACCGTCCGCCCTTCACGGTGAGTTTCGCCGTCGGCGCGGCGGAGATCGCACCTGGCGCAAGCCCGGCCGCCGCGCTGGAACGCGCCGCGGCCGAGACCGTCGCGCGCGCCGCGGGCTGACGACGGCCGGCGCGGGCCTTAGGCGGCCCCGCCCTTGTTGTCGCGGCGCTCACTGTAGATCACGAGCGGCTGGGCGCGGCCTTCCACCACCTCGGCGTTGACGACGACCTCCTCCACACCTTGGTAGGTCGGCAGCTCGAACATGCTCTCCAGGAGGATGGCCTCCATGATCGAGCGCAGCCCCCGCGCGCCGGTCTTGCGGGTGATCGCCTTGCGGGAGATCGCCTTCAGCGCGTCGTCGGTGAAGCTCAGCCCCACGTTCTCCATGTCGAACAGCCGCTGGTACTGCTTGATCAGCGCGTTCTTGGGCTCGGTGAGGATCTTCACCAGCGCGACCTCGTCGAGGTCCTCGAGCGTGGCGACCACGGGCAGGCGGCCGATGAACTCGGGGATCAGGCCGAAGCGCTGCAGATCCTCAGGCTCGACGTTGCGCAGCACCTCGCCCGTGCGGCGCTCCTCGGGATCGGCGACCTTGGCGCCGAAGCCGATCGACTTGCCCTGGCCGCGGGCCGAGATGATCTTGTCCAGCCCCGCAAAGGCGCCGCCGACGATGAACAGGATGTTGGTGGTGTCGACCTGCAGGAACTCCTGCTGCGGATGCTTGCGCCCGCCCTGCGGCGGCACGCTGGCCACGGTGCCCTCCATGATCTTCAGGAGCGCCTGCTGCACGCCCTCGCCGGAAACGTCGCGGGTGATCGAGGGATTGTCGGACTTGCGCGAGATCTTGTCGATCTCGTCGATGTAGACGATGCCGCGTTGCGCCCGCTCGACGTTGTAGTCGGCCGCCTGCAGGAGCTTCAGGACGATGTTCTCGACGTCCTCGCCGACGTAGCCGGCCTCGGTCAGCGTGGTGGCGTCGGCCATGGTGAAGGGCACGTCGATGATGCGGGCCAGCGTCTGCGCCAGGAGCGTCTTGCCGGTGCCGGTCGGGCCCACCAGCATGATGTTCGACTTGGCGAGCTCGACGTCGTTGTTCTTGGCCGCATGGTTCAGCCGCTTGTAGTGGTTGTGCACCGCGACCGACAGCACCTTCTTGGCATGATCCTGTCCGATGACGTAGTCGTCGAGAACCTCGCGGATCTCCTTCGGCGTGGGCACCCCGTCCTTGGACTTGACGAAGGCGATCTTGTGCTCTTCGCGGATAATATCCATGCACAGCTCGACGCATTCATCGCAGATGAAGACGGTCGGCCCGGCGATGAGCTTGCGCACCTCGTGCTGGCTCTTGCCGCAGAAGGAGCAGTAGAGGGTCGACTTCGAGTCGCCGCTGGCGGCTTTGGTCATCAGGCGCTTCTTTCTTTGCACGCCGTCGCGCACCGGGGAGGATGCACGCCGCCGCCCGCTTCGCCGGCCGTCCCGCAACGGCCGACCCAGGGCCGGACTTGCAGGATATGGGCCGGGAGGCTTACCAAACTCCGACCGCCCCCGATCGGCGCATACGACCACCGCCGACCGCGCCGATCAAGGGGCGCACGGCCGCAGGGGCCGACGGCGCAAAGATGGGTGTTCCTGAGCGCCGTCGCCAGCCGTCCGAAGGCGGCCGATCCATCGCCGCCTTCGACTTCGACGGCACGCTGACGACCCACGACAGCTACACCGCCTTCCTGCGCTGGCGGGCGGGAGCGGCAGGCTTCGCGACGGGGCTCATGGCGCTCGCTCCGGCGCTCGGGCGTTGGACGCTCGACCGCGACCGCGGCGCGCTCAAGGCGGCGGCCACGCGGCGCTTCCTCCGCGGCGCGGAGCGAGGCGAGCTGGAGCGGGAGGCCGCCGCCTTTGCAGAGGCCCAGTTTCCCTCCCTCCTGCGCCCGGACGCGCTGGCGGCCTGGCGCGCCCACGGCGAGGCGGGCGACCTGCGCGTGATCGTCACCGCCTCGCCCGAGACGGTAGTGGCGCCCTTCGCCCGGCGCCTCGCGGCCGACCGGCTGATCGGCACCCGCCTCGCCTTCGACGCGACCGACCGCGCGACGGGCGCGTTCGACGGCGCGAACTGCCGCGGCCCGGAGAAGGTGGAGCGCCTGCGCGCGGCGTTCGGCGACGACGTGCGCCTCCTCGCCGCCTACGGCGACACCTCCGGCGACCGCGAGATGCTGGCGCTGGCCGAGCGGCCCCACATGCGCGCCTTCACCCGCCGGCCCTAGATGCGCCCGACCGTGGAGGCCCACAGGAGCTGGGCGCGGCGCGCCAGCTCGCCCGGCTCGCGCCCGCGCAGCCGGTCGCGCGCGAAGCGGACATAGGCCACCCCGGGGAAGCTCGCCACCGGCAGCGACTTGAGCTCGTGGCGCGCGGCGTCGAGCGCGGCCTTCGCCCGCGTGCGGGCGCGCTCGACGGCGGTGTCCGCCGGAACCTCGCCCCAATCGTGCGGCGTCCAGCTGCCGCCTCGGGCGCGCCAGGCGGCTTCCCCCCGCATCAGCCCCGTCCAGGCCCAGGCGCGCGCGGCCGAACGCACGGAGGCGTCCTCGGCCGCGGGGTCGAGCAGGCGGGCGGCCGCACGCATCAGCGCGCCAGCCGTCGCGTCGATCCAGGCGAGGAGGGCCGCCTCGTCGGCGAAGGGCTGGGGCTCGAGGTCGAGGACGCGGGCGTCGAGGATCTCGGCGAGAGCGGGCAGCTCGATGGCCCCGGACCGCAGGGCGGGCGCCGCGGCCTGCAGCACCGGGTGCCCGCGCGGACGACCTTGCGCGGCCTCCTCCAGCGCCTCGCGCCACCAGGCCAGCCGCAT
Source organism: uncultured Caulobacteraceae bacterium (assembly GCA_964242625.1). GTDB lineage: Bacteria > Pseudomonadota > Alphaproteobacteria > Caulobacterales > Caulobacteraceae > JASLDZ01. The sequence goes on from CAXTAO010000004.1 coordinate 148,103, forward strand.
CTCGCCCAGCATGGGCTGGGTGACGCTCGTCGCCACGCGGGCGAACTCGTCATTGAGCGCATAGAGCGCGAGGAGCGAGGTGCGCGCCTGCGGGTCGGCGACGAGGCGCGCGGCCAGCCACCGGTCGGGGTCGGCGTGACGGACGTGTGCGTCGAGGTCGGTCGGGTCCGCCGGCGCGGCGGCGGCGGCCGGGGGCTCGGAAGCGGGCGGAGGCGGCATGGCGCTCAAACCGCCCGGCGCGGCGGGGGTTCAGACCGCCAGGAGTGCTGCGACGACGCGGCGGCCCTCGGGGGCCAGCGCGTTGTAGAGGCGGCACGCCTCGGCGGTGGAGGCGAGCTCCAGGCCCAGCCCGGCGGCGGCGAGCGCCTCGCGCACGGCTCTCGGCGCCGGCGCCGTGCGCGCGCCTGCGCCCAGCACCACGAACTCCACCTGCTCGCGCCCCGCGCCCAGCACGGGCGCGAAGTCGTCCGGAGTCAGAGCGGCGAGGCTCCGGGGCGGCCAGGGGCGAACCGCGTCGTCCAGGAGCAGCACCGAGCCCTCGTGCCGCACGCCGCCGATCGTGAACCCGCCCGCGCCCCAGCCCTCGATCCGAGGCGGCTGGCGCAGGACGGGGGCCACTTCAGCGCCGCCGCGCGGAGGCGGTCGGCGTGCGGCGCGAGGGGTTGGGATCGACCGGCGCGGCCGCCCCCTCGTCGCGCTTGACGCCCCAGAGCAGGATCACCGGCAGGGCGACGTAGATCGACGAGTAGGTGCCGATCAGGATGCCGAACGTCATGGTGAAGACCAGCGGGAACAGCGCCGGCCCGCCCAACAGGAGCGCGCCCAGGAGCGCCAGGATCGCGGTGGTGCCGGTGATCAGCGTGCGCGACAGCCGCTCGTTCTCCGAAAGGTTGATCACCTCGCGCAGCGGCGTGCGGCGGTACTTGCGCAGGTTCTCGCGCAGCCGGTCGAAGGTGATGACCTTCTCATTCATCGAATAGCCGATGACGGTAAGCAACGCGGCGATCGAGGTGGTGGAGAACTCGATGCGCAAGATCGAACATACGCCGATGGTGAGCAGGATGTCGTGGAAGATGGCGATCACCGCGCCAAATCCGAACTGCAGCTGGAAGCGGAACCAGATGTAAAGGAGCATCAGCGCTATGGCCAAGCCCAGCGCCATGAAGCCCGAGCGGAACAGCTCGCCCGAGACCTTGGCGCCGACCGTCGAGGTCGAGGTGTAGCGCACGCCGGGCACCGCTGCGCTCACCGCCGCCTTCACCTGCGCCACCTCAGTTGCGGCGTCGCCGCGCGGCGCAAAGCCCACGCGGGAGGAGGTCGGCGCGCCGAAGCCCTGCACCTGCGCGTCGTGCACGCCCGCGCGCTCCAGCGCGTTGCGAATGGCGCCGAGCGGCGCGGGGCCGGGCGTCTGCAGCTCGATCACCGTACCGCCTCGGAAGTCGATGCCGAGGTTCAGGCCGACGGTCGCAAAGGAGATCACCGAAGCCAGGATCGCCAGCCCCGACAGCACCGCCGCGAAGGGCGCGAGCCGGACGAAGTCGAACGTGGTCTCGTGCGGCAGGAGGCGCGAGAGGGGGAAGGCCGCGGCCATGAGTTCGGGCCTCCGCTCAGATCGGCAGGGCGCGCGGCTTGGCGGCGCGGAACCACCAGCCGATCAGCACCTGGGTGATGAAGATCGCCGTGAAGAGCGAGGTGAGCACGCCCACCGCCAGCGTCCAGGCGAAGCCGCGCACGGGGCCGGAGCCGAACTGGAACATGATGGCGGCCGCGATCAGCGTCGTGACGTTGGCGTCCACGATCGAAACCAGCGCCCGGCGGAAGCCGTGGTCGGCGGCCAGAAGCGGGGTGCGCCCGGCCCGCGCCTCGTCGCGCATGCGCTCGTAAATCAGCACGTTGGCGTCGACCGCCACCGCCAGCGTTAGGATGATGCCCGCCACCCCCGGCAAGGTCAGCGTCGCCTGGGTCAGCGAGAGGATGGCGATCAGGAGGAAAACGTTCACGACGAGCGCCACCGCCGCGAACACGCCGAAGAGGCCGTAGGCCAGGACGATGAATGCGATGATCGCCACCGCGCCGATGGCGAGCGAGATGGTCCCCGCGCGCACGGCGTCGGCCCCGAGCTCGGCCCCCACCTGGCGCTGCTCGATCACGTTGAGCGGGGCCGGCAGGGCGCCCGAGCGCAGCAGGAGCGACAGCTGGTTCACCTGGTCCTGGGTGAACGAGCCTTCGATGATGCCGTTGCCGCCCAGGATGGCGCCGTTGATCACGGGCGCCGAGATGTAGCGGCCGTCCAACACGATGGCGAAGCGCTTGCCGATGTTCTGAGCAGTGGCGTCACCGAAGCGGCGCGCGCCGCGGCCGTTGAAGCGGAAGCCCACGGCCGGGCCGCCGTTCTGGTCGAAGCTCGCCCGCGCGTCGACGAGGTCCTCGCCCGAGACCACCTGGCGGCGGTTGATCAGGAGCGGCGGCTCGCCGGGGGCGGAGCCCTGCATCACCTCGGTTCCGGGAGGCGCCACACCCTCGGTCACCGAGGTCATCGGCAGGTCGCTGACCATCTGGAACGTCAGCTTGGCGGTCTTGCCGATCACCGCCTTCAGCTTCTCCGGGTCGCTCTCGCCGGGAGCCTCCACCACGATGCGGCTCGTGCCCTGCTTGATGATGGTAGGCTCGCGCGTGCCCAGCTGGTCGATGCGGCGGCGCACGATCTCGATGGTGCGCTCCACCGCGCGCGAGCCGTTCACCGCCGCCCAGTTGGATGTGGGCTTGAGGAACAGCTGCTGGTCGGCCCCGCGCACGAGGTCGAGGTCGCGCCCGCCGCCGCCCTGCAGCGGCTGGGAGAGGTCCTGCAGAGCCTTGGCCGCCCCGTCGAGCTGGGCGGCGTTGGTCACCCGCACGCGCACCTGGCCGTTCACGACCCCCAGGTCGGTGAAGCCAATGTTGTCGGCGGTCAGCGCGGTGCGGGCGGACTCGGCGTACTGGCCGAGCTGCTCGCGCAGGAGGCCCGCGGTGTCGACCTCGTAGAGCAGGTAGGAGCCGCCCTGCAGGTCGAGCCCGAGGTTGAGCCGCTGGTTCAAGGGCGCGGGCAGGCGGGCGTTGGGCAGGAGGTTGGGCAGGGCGAAGAGGAAGCCGAACACGGCCGCCACAACGACCAGCGCGACCTTCCAGGCGCGGAGTTGAAGCATGTACGGGGTCTACGCGCTCAGGGCTTCTTGGCGTCGTTGGCGGGCGCGGCCGGCTTGGGTCCCCGCACTTCCGAGATCTGCGATCGAACCACCCGGATGACCGTGGTGGGCGCGATCTCGACCTGGACGTCCTCGCCCTCGACCTTGACGACCTTGCCGTGGATGCCGCCGGAAAGGATCACAGGATCGCCGCGCTTCAACCCGCCCAGCGTGGCCTGGTGCGCCTTGGCGCGCTGCTGCTGAGGCCGCAGCACCATGAAGTAGAACAGGGCGAACAGCGCCACGGGCAGCAGGAAGGGGCCCAGCGTGTCGAGCGGGCCGCCCCCACCGGCGGGGGCGCCGGGCGCTTGGGCGTAGGCCGTGGAGGCGAACATCGTAACTCCGGGTAGGCGGACGCCGCCCACGGCCGTTCGGGCCGGGGCGGCGAAGGGCGCGGAAGCTAGGGCCGGCCTCAGCGTTTGGCAATGCGACGCCCGCGCCCGTCAGGCTCGGCCGGAAAGGGAGGAAAGCTGGGCGGCGGCGACGCCGATCTTGCCCAGTGCGCGCGCCCACTTGGTCCCGTGATCGTCATCGAACACGAGCGCCTCGTCCGCCTCGCAGGTCAGCCAGACGTTGTCCTTCAGCTCCTGCTCGAGCTGGCCCGCCGACCAGGCGGCGTAGCCCAGCGCCAGGAGCGCGCGTCGCGGCCGCGCGACCGGGTCGCCCAAGACCTCCAGCACCTCGCGCGTGGTGGTGAGCGCCAAACCGTCGCCGACGGGCAGCGTCGAGTCGGCGCTGTCGTAGTCGGCGGTGTGCACCACGAAGCCGCGCTCGCGCTCCACGGGGCCGCCGACCAGCACGGGCTGGTCCTCCAGCCGCATCTTGGGCGCCGCGCCCAGCCGCTCCAAGAGTTCGGCGAGGCTCAAGCCCTCGAGCGGTCGGTTGACCGCCACGCCCATCGCCTCGTCCGGCCCGTGCGTGCACATGAGGATCAGCGCGCGCTCGAAGCGCGGATCTCCGATGCCGGGGGTGGCGATCAGGAGCCGACCGGCCAGGAAGGCGTCGGGCGCGGTCGGGTCGGAGCCGGGCGTCATGGCCGCAACATCGGAGCCCGGGCGCCCGGGAGCAAGCGCCGGCTTGCACGCGGCCGCGACCACCCTCTATCTGCCCGCCATGCGCCGGACGGCGCTCACCACCGCGGAGCCTCTTCCGATGACCATCGCCGTCGGCGACCGCCTCCCCCCCGCGAGTTTCATGACGCTGGGCGACGACGGCGGTCCCGCCCCGGTCTCGGCTGAGGAGCTGTTCGCGGGCAAGATGGTGGCGCTGTTAGCCGTTCCCGGAGCCTACACGCCCACCTGTTCGGCCCAGCACGTGCCGAGCTTCCGCGACCATGCCGAGGCGCTCGCCGCCAAGGGGGTGGACAAGATCGCCGTGACCAGCACCAACGACATCTTCGTGCTGCGCGCCTGGGCCCGCGAGCAGGGCGTGGCGGAGCGCTTCACCCTCCTGGCGGACGGCAACGGCGACTTCGCGCGCGCGCTCGGCCTGTCGGTCGACGCCTCCAAGTTCGGCATGGGCGTGCGCTCGCAGCGCTACAGCATGCTGGTGCGCGACGGCGTGGTGGACCGGCTGAACGTGGAGGCCAACCCGGGGGCCTTTGAGGTGTCGGGCGCCGAGACCCTGCTCGCCCAGATCTAACGCCTTATAGGGCGCGATCTGATCGACAGATGGGCGGTTTCTCCCAGCAGGCGAAGATTCACAGTTATTTCCGCGTGTATTTCCCGCGCGAAATGAGTCGAATTGCGGCGGTCTCCGCGAGCCGCTGAACGTCCCCGCAACTTCAAGGGGACCTCACATGCACCGTTCTTCCACTCTTGCGGCGCTCTTCGCCGCGGCCGCCGCCCTCGCCGCGCCGGCCCTCGCCCACGCCGCCGTCGGCGTCTCGTCCGTGGCGTTCGACGCCGCTCCCGGCGCGGGCGAAACGCTCGTCGCCACCTTCGACGCGCCCACCGCGGCGGGCTACGCCGTGACCGGCGGCGAACTGCACCAGGGCGCGCTGGTGGTCGGCGTCGCCGCGCCGCCCGCGGGCGACGACAGCCACTATCTCGCCGTCACCCAGACCGAGACGGCCACCTTCACCAGCGACGCGCCGATGGCTGCGCTCAGCGTCTACCTGGGCTCGATCGACACCTACAACGCGATCACCTTCGCGGGCCCCGGCGGCTTCTCGCAGACGCTGACCGGCACGGACCTGATCGCCAGCGGCTATGGCGACCAGTTCAGCGGCGAGGCCAACCGCCGCTTCACCTTCGACTTCGCCGCCGACCCGGTGACGAGCGTCACCTTCGCCTCGAACGGCAACTCGTTCGAGGTCGACAACATCGCGGTGAAGTCGACCTCGGCGGCGCCCGAGCCCGGCACGTGGGCGCTGATGGCGGCGGGCGTGGGCCTGGCCGGCGCGGCGCTGCGTCGCCGCCGCATGGTGGGCTTCGCCGCCGCCTGAACGCGCATAGCGTAAGCGTTAGCAACGCCCCGGCGCGCGACCCGCGCCGGGGCGTTTGCGCGTGCGCGCTCAGCCCTCGCCGTAGCCGGCGGGGAGTTCGTCGTCCTCGAACAGCGCTTCCTTTGAGACGGGCTCGTCCTCCACCTGGGCGCGGCCGAGGATCAGGTCGACCACCTTCTCCTCGAACACGGGCGCGCGCAGCTGGGCGGCGGCCTGCGGGTTCTGGCGGAAGTACTCCAGCACCTCGCGCTCCTGGCCGGGGAACTTGCGCGCCTCGGCGAACAAGGCGCCCTGCAGCTCCTGGTCGGTGACCTGCACACCCTCGCGCTGGCCGATCTCGGCGAGCACGAGGCCCAGGCGCACGCGGCGCTCGGCGATCTTCCTGTACTCCGACTTGAGCTGCGCCTCGTCCTTGCCCTTGTCCTCTTCGGACAGCTCGCCGCGCTCGCGCTCCCCCTCGACCTGGCGCCAGATGGTGGCGAACTCGGCCTCGACCATGCGCGGCGGCAGCGGGAAGGCATGGCGCTCGTCCAGAACGTCCAGGAGCGCGCGCTTGGCCTTGAAGCGCGAGGCCGAGGCGTACTGCGCCGAGAGCTGGGAGCGCACGGCGTCGCGCAGCGCTTCCAGGCTCGGCAGGCCGATGCGCTCGGCGAAGGCGTCGTCGGGCTCGCCGGCCTCGGAGGGGGCCTTGATCTCCTTGATCGTGGTCTCGAATTCGGCGGCGCGACCCTTCAGCGTGTCGACGTTGTAGTCCTCAGGGAAGGTCACCTTGACCGTCACAGTCTGGCCGGCCTTGGCCCCCTTCAGCTGCTCCTCGAAGCCCGGGATGAAGCGGCCGGAGCCGATCACGATCTCGGCGTTCTCGGCCGAGCCGCCCTCGAAGGTCTCGCAGTCGATGCGGCCGGTGAAGTCGGCGACCACCATGTCGCCCTCGTCGGCCTTGGCGGGCGAGCGCGCGCTCTTGCCGGCCTTGGTCTCGTAGGTACGGTTGGAGGCGGCGAGCTCCTTCACCTGAGCGTCCACCTCCTCGTCGGTCGCCTGGTACACGGGGCGCTTGATCGCGATGGAGGCGACGTCCGTCGGCTCGAACTCGGGCATGAGCTCGACGTCGAGGTCGAAGGCGAGGTCGGCCTCGCCCTTCATCACCTTGTCGAGGTCGCTCTCGAGCTTCACCTCCGGCTGGGCGGCGGGGCGCGCGCGCGCCTGCTCCAGCGCCTGGCTCTGCCCCTCGTCGAAGGCGGCCTGCACGACCTCGGCCATCAGCTGGCGGCCGTGCATCTGCTTGACGTGGGCGGCGGGCACCTTGCCCGGGCGGAAGCCCTTCACGCGCATCTGCGGGCGGATCTCCTCGATCCGGGCCGAAAGCCGCGTCTTCAGATCGCCCGCCGGCACGGTGACGCCGTACACGCGGCTGAGACCCTCGCCGGACTTCTCGACGACCTGAACGGGCATGGCGGTGATCTTCTCGAGGCTCGGGGCGCGCGGCGGGCGCATTCAGCGACCGGAGGCGTCCGCGGTGGGAACGGAGGCGCCGGCGACGGGCGGGCCGGGCGGCGGCGAAGAGCGGACTTATGTCATCGGGGGCCGCACGGGTCAAAGCGCGCGTAGGCGCGGCTTGCGGGCGGTCGTCCCCTCGCCTAACCGTGCGCCGCGCGGCCGCGTGCGGATGTGGCGGAACTGGTAGACGCACTGGATTTAGGTTCCAGCGCCTTGCGGCGTGGAGGTTCGAGCCCTCTCATCCGCACCACGGCCGCGTGACGGTCAGCGCGCGGGCGGCTGTCGGTCGTGTAGATCGCGCAGCACCGCCGGCAGCGCCTCGGCGAGGTCTTCCGACACGAGCCCCGGACCGCCGCGTCGCCCCGCCTCGGCGTGTAGCCAGGCCGCGCAGCACGCCGCCTCGAAGCTCGCCATGCCCTGGGCGAGGAGGCCGCCGATCATCCCCGCCAGCGTGTCGCCCGAGCCCGCGGTCGCGAGCCAGGGCGCGCGAGCCGTGTTCGCCGCCGCGCGGCCGTCGGGATGCGCCACCACCGTGTCCGGCCCCTTGAGCAGCACTACCGCGCCCGAGCGCCGGGCCGCCTCGCGCGCAGCGGCCACCCGCTCGGGCGAGCCGGCGAGGAGGCCCGGGAACACGCGCTCGAACTCGCCGGGGTGCGGCGTCAGCACGTCGCACTCGTCGAGCAGCGACCACAGCGCGGCGGGATCGTCGCGGAAACTCGTCAGCGCGTCGGCGTCGACGACGAGCGCGGCGTCCGTCGCGGCCAGGGCGCGGACGTTGTCGGCGGTGCGCGGGCCCACCCCCGCCGCCGGGCCGACCACCACCGCCTGAGCGGTCGCCGCCGCCTCGCCCAGCACGGCCGCGTCGGCGAACGGCCGCACCATCACGGCCTCGAGCGCCACGGCGTTCACCAGGACGGCCGACGGCGGGGCCATCACGGTCACGAGCCCCGCGCCGACCCGCAGGCCCGCGCGCGCCGCCAGCCGCGCCGCCCCTGTCGCGTGCGCGCCCCCGCTGACCACGAGGAGCCGCCCCCGCGTCGTCTTGTGGGCGGCGGCCGGCGGCCAGGGGAAGCGCTTCTCCCACAGCGCGGGTCCGTTCAGCCACAGCGGCGGCCCGCCGGGCCTCAGGTGCGGCCCCAGTCCGATGTCGGCGACGACCACCTCCCCGGCCAAGGAGGCCGCGGGCTCGAGCACATGGGCGCGTTTGCGGGCGGCGAAGGTTACGGTGAGCGTCGCAGGCTGCGTCCCCTCCCCCGCCTCCGCCCCATCGCCGCGCACGCCCGAGGGCAGGTCGACGGCGACCAGAGGCGCCCGGGCCGCCGCTTTCGCCAGGAGCAAGCCCACCTCCGGCGCGAGCGGGCGCGACAGACCTGCACCGAACAAGGCGTCGACCACGAGGCGCGTCCCCGCCAGCGCGGCGTCGGCGCCCGCCGGATCGCTCACGGGACCGCCCCACCCCTCCGCCGCCGCCCGCGCGGCCGGCGTGACCGGCGCGGCGGAGGCGATGACGCGCACCTCCCACCCCGCATCGCGCAGCAGGCGTGCGACGACGTAGCCGTCGCCGCCGTTGTCGCCCGGGCCGCACAGGACGGCGACGGGGGCCGGGGCCCAGCGCGCGCGGATCGCGGTGGCGACCGCCGCGCCCGCCCTGGCCATCAGGACGTCGACGGGCGTCCCTGCGAATGCAGCCGCGCGATCGGCGGCGGCGAGATCGGCAACGGAGACGATCCGCTCGGCTTCGAGCCTCACCGGGCTGGGTCCGGGGGCCGGCGCCCAAGCGTCGGGCGCCATTGCCTACCCCGCGAGCGTAGCCGTAAGCGCTCGCCGGAGGACGTCCCCGACGCGCTTGAGCGGCGGCGCGCCACGTGCTCGGTTGCGCCGCGGCCGACCCGGCCGAGGCCGCCGGCACCCCTCCGCATGAAGAAGATCGAAGCCGTCATCAAGCCGTTCAAGCTCGACGAGGTGAAGGAGGCGCTGCAGGAGCTGGGCGTCCAGGGCATGACCGTGCTCGAGGCGAAGGGCTACGGCCGCCAGAAAGGCCACACCGAGTTGTATCGCGGGGCCGAGTACGTCATCGACTTTCTTCCGAAGATCAAGATCGAGGTGGTGGTCGGCGACGACCAGCTCGACCGCGCGGTGGAGGCGATCGTCGCTGCGGCGCGCACCGGGCGCATCGGCGACGGCAAGATCTTCGTGTCCGACATCGCCGAGGTGATCCGTATCCGCACCGGCGAGAGCGGCGCCGCCGCCGTCTAGCCGCGCGCCGCCCACAGTCCCCTTTGCGCCGCGACCGTGAGCGGCGAAATCCTCCAGGAGCCCCCGTATGACCGCCGACGAGATCCTAGCCGAGATCAAGGAGAAGGACGTCAAGTACGTCGACGTCCGCTTCACTGACATCCGCGGCAAGCTGCAGCACGTGACCTTCGACATCGCGCTCGTCGATGAAGAATTCCTGACCGAGGGCACCATGTTCGACGGCTCGTCCATCGCCGGCTGGAAGGCGATCAACGAGAGCGACATGCTGCTGATGCCCGACCTGGAGCGGACCTATATCGACCCGTTCTATCAGCAGACCACGATGTTCCTGTTCTGCGACGTGCTGAATCCCGACACTATGGAACCGTACTCGCGCGATCCGCGCTCGATCGCCAAGAAGGCGCTGGCCTACACTAAGTCGACGAACGTGGGCGATCAGGTGTATTTCGGTCCCGAAGCCGAGTTCTTCGTGTTCGACGACGTGAAGTGGTCGACCAGCTACCACGACACCAGCTACAGCTTCGACTCGGTCGAGCTGCCGGTGAACACGAAGAAGACTTACGCCGAGGGGAACATGGGTTTCCGGCCTGGGCCCAAGGGCGGTTACTTCCCGGTCAACCCGATCGACTCCGGCCAGGACCTGCGCGGCGAGATGCTGGCGGTCATGGGCGAGTTGGGCATTGACCCGGAGAAGCACCACCACGAGGTGGCGCCCGCCCAGCACGAGCTGGGGCTCAAGTTCTCCGACCTCCTCACCATGGCCGACCGGCTTCAACTCTACAAGTACGTGATCCACAACGTGGCCGCCGCCTACGGCAAGACCGCCACTTTCATGGCCAAGCCCTATTTCGGCGACAACGGCTCGGGCATGCATTGCCACCAGTCGATCTGGAAGGACGGCAAGCCGCTCTTCGCCGGCGACAAGTACGCGGGCCTGTCGGACATGTGCCTGTGGTATATCGGCGGCGTGATCAAGCACGCCAAGGCGATCAACGCCTTCGCCAACTCGACCACCAACAGCTACAAGCGGCTGGTGCCGGGCTATGAGGCGCCGGTGAAGCTGGCCTACTCCTCGCGCAACCGCTCTGCGTCTATCCGCATACCCTACGTGTCTTCGCCGAAAGCCAAGCGGCTGGAGGTGCGGTTCCCCGATCCCATGGGCAATCCCTACCTCACCTTCGTGGCGCTGCTGATGGCGGGGCTCGACGGCATCGAGAACCGGATCGACCCCGGCCCCGCGCTCGACAAGAACCTCTACGATCTGCCGCCGCAGGAGCAGAAGAACGTGCCGGAAGTGTGCGGCTCGCTCAAGGAAGCCCTGGACGCGCTGGACGCCGACCGCGAGTTCCTGAAGAAGGGCGGGGTGATGGACGACGACTTCATCGACGGCTACATCGACCTGAAGATGGAGGAAGTCCGCCGTCTTCAGCTCCACCCGCATCCGGTTGAGTTCGACATGTACTACAGCTGCTGACGACGGCAGGGCGCGGCGATGAGGATCGCCGCGCTACAGCCTCTTGCCTTGCGCAGCCGTGGAAGGTTGCCGGGGTTGGGGGTCCAAGCCGCCGGAGATCGCGTGTCCGGCGCTTCGTTCTGAGGCCGGGTGGCGCCGCCGTGCTCGGTCGCGTCAAGGGACGCTTCGCTCTCCGCTGCGCTGCGCCCTTGACGCGCCCTGCGCGCAACGGCTGACGCAGGGGCGTCGGGACGCGGGGCGTCCCTCCGATCAAATTCGACAACGCCTCCGGCGGGTTGAACACAGGGCTATACCTGTGACGGTAGGCGGCTAGCACGACGGTTGAGCCCGAGCGGCCCCGTCGCTCCTGGCAGCGCCGCCTGCCGATGGCGGCCTCCGGCACGCCTCAGCCCTGCGTTCGACGCGGGCCGCAGGCCAAGTCGAACTATCAAGAAGAGACGCCCCGCGTCCCGACCCTTGCGGTCAGCCGTCGCGCGCAGGGCGGGTCAAGGCAGCGGCGCAGCCGCTCCTGCGCAGCAGGTCGCCTTGACGCGCCCGAGCACGGCGGCCCCCTCCGCGCTCACAGAACGAAGCGCAGGAAGCGCCCCGTACTTCGGCCTTGCCGCCCTCTCTTCTGCGCAGAGGAGGAGATCACAGCAAGCCGGAGCACCTTTCACACCGCCGTCGACGTCAGCGTGTACCTGAAGCTCACCGGGTCGAGCTGGTCGAGTTCGCCGGCGGGGGTCATGGCCAACGGGTACATGAGGAAGTTCTCCTCCGGCGGCCGAGGCGCGCCCGGCAGCGCCACGTCGGTCGCGCTGTTGTACGCGGCCCAGTTCATCTCCCAGCCGCCGAACAGGCGCTCGCGCTGGGCGCGCACCTCGGGGCTGTCGACCGGGAGCTTGGCCTCCAGCACCACCTTGCGCACGTCGGCGGGGTCGAGCGCCAGCCAGCCCTCGCCCGGCAGCCAGGCCTCCACCCGGCAGTGCTGCGCCTTGGTGACGTCGGGCGTCGACGGCCCCAGCACGTGCACGAACTGCGAGGGCCCGAGCCGCACCCCGTAGACGTCGCGCGCCGGAATGCCCGAGGCGCGGCACAGCCCCACCAGGAGCGAGTTGATGTCGGCGCACTTGCCGCCCATGCGGCCGGTCGTGAGCATGTTCTCGATATCGCCCGTGCCGCAGCCGCGCGTGGCCGCGTCGCGGAAGGTCGAGTCGACCACCCAGTCGTAGATCGCCCTGAGCTTCGCGCGGGGCTCGGACTTGCCGGCGGTGATCCGCAGCGCGGTGTCGCGCACGATCCCGCCCGTGGGCAGGCTCGAAGCCGGGGCCGTCCAGAAGGCGCGCTCGGCGGGGGTCAGCGGGCGACCGTCGCCGCCCTGCCGGTCGCGGGTGCGGATGCGCTGGCGCACAGTGACGGTGCGGGCGGGCGCCGCCTCGGCCCAGCGGACGTGCAGCATGAGCGCGCCGTAATGCGGATCGCGCACCAGTTCGGCGCGGCCGGTGGTCTCGAAGCGCGGCGTCTCCGCCGCCTGCCAGGGGCCAGGCGCGGGCGCGGCCACCGGCAGCCACACGTCGGCGGGCGCGGCGGGAGCCTGCAGGTCGACGCTGGTCGTGAGCTCGTATCCGCGCCAGCCGTCGGCGGCGGCCGGCGTCGCCGCCTGGCTCCAGGCCTGCGTCACGGGCGCGGCGCCCAGCGCTGCGCCGCCGATCAACACCCGCCTGCGATCCATCATCCCGTCTCCGCCGCCCACCGGGTGCGGTTACCCGCCCCGGACCCGCGGCTCAAGCCGGCGTCAGTAGCTCTTCGGCAGGTGCAGCACGCGCTCGGCGATGTAGTTCAGGATCATCTCGCGGCTGACCGGCGCGATGCGCGCGATCATCGACTCGCGCATGTAGCGCTCCACGTCGTACTCGCGGGCGTAGCCCATCCCGCCATGGGCCAGGACCGCCGCCTCGCAGGCGCGAAAGCCCGCCTCGCCGCCCAGGTACTTGGCGGCGTTCGCCTCGGCCCCGCACTCGAGCCCCGCGTCGTAGAGGGCGGCGGCCTTTTGCGCCATCAGGTCGGCGGCCTCCAGCTCGGCCCAGGTGCGCGCCAGCGGATGCTGCACGCCCTGGTTCATGCCGATGGGCCGACCGAACACCACGCGCTCGCGCGCGTACTGGGCGGCCTTGCGCAGCGCCGCGCGGCCAAGCCCGATCGCCTCCACCGCGAACAGCACGCGCTCGGGATTCAGCCCGGAGAGGAGATAGCGGAAGCCGCGGCCCTCCTCGCCGATCAGCGCGTCTGCGGGCGCGCGCAGGTCGTCGATGAAGAGCGCGTTACACTCCACCGCGCGGCGGCCCATCTTGGGGATCGGCTTGGCGTCGACCTTGGCGCGGTCGAGGTCGACGTAGAACAGCGACAGCCCGTCCGTCGGCTTCTTCGCCGCCTCGCGCGGGGTGGTGCGCGCGATCAGGAGCATCTTGTCGGCGCGCTGAGCCCCCGTCGTCCAGATCTTGCGGCCGTTGAACACCCAGCCGTTGTTCCCGTCGCGCTCGGCCCGGGTCTCCAGGCTCGCGGTGTCCAGCCCCGAGTTGGGTTCGGTCACCGCGAAGCACATCTTGGTCTCGCCGGAGATCAAAGGCGGCAGCCACGCCTCGCGCTGCGCCTCCGAGCCGAACTTCACGATCGGCATGGGGCCGAAGATGTTGAGGTGGATGGCGCTGGCG